>DATBZH010000099.1:0-255027 GCA_036513255.1 Candidatus Sulfotelmatobacter sp.
TCATTTGCCGTCACTCGCCACTACTACATCGCCGCCGAAGACGTCACCTGGGACTTCGCTCCCAGCGGCCACAATCTCCTGACCGGCGAGCCGCTGCCTCAGCCATGGCTGGAGAAGCACCAGTGGCCGAAGACTCGCTTCATCGAATACACCGACAATACCTTCACCACGCCCAAGCCTCAGCCCGACTGGCTGGGTATTCTTGGCCCCATCATCCGCGCGGAAGTAGGCGACGACATCCTCGTCGAGTTTTTCAATCGCACGCACCTTCCGCACAATATCCATCCGCACGGACTGCGCTACGACAAGAACAACGAAGGCTCCTTCTATATTCCGTTTGGTAAAGGCGACCGGGTTCGTCCCGGAGCCAAATATACCTATCACTGGTTCGTTCTTCCGTCGAGCGGACCGGGGCCGGGGCAGCCGAGTTCCATCGTCTGGTGGTACCACGCGCACGAGTCGCCAGAGATAAACGCGGGATTACTGGGGCCAATCATTGTCACCGCCAAAGGCAAGGCAAATCCTGACGGCTCTCCAAAAGATGTGGATCGCGAATTTGTCGCCTCCTTCATGATCTTCGATCAACAAAGCACCAGGCCAGCCGGCCTTTTTTACGCCATCAACGGCTTCATCTTTGGAAATCTTCCCGGCCTGATGATGAAACAGGGCGACAAAGTTCGCTGGCATCTTCTCGGAATGGGCAATGAGATCGATGTGCACAGCCCGCACTGGCACGGCGAAACCGTCACCGATGAAGGCCGAAATATTGATGTTGTCGAGCTTCTTCCCGGCAGCATGAAGACCGTGGACATGGTCGCCGACAATCCCGGCACGTGGATGTTTCATTGTCATGTGGAAGATCACATGGAGTTTGGAATGATGGCGATTTATACGATCTATGTTCCGCCGTCGCGTGCCTGTCCGGTATCTTTCACGGGCGGAGATTTCTGGAAGCATCCGGAGAATTTTTCGTTGACGGTAAAAAACACGAGCGCGAAGGCGATCGCCAGCATGATTCTCTCGCCGGAAATGTTTGTCGCACCTCAGGACTTGCGGCGGCCGTTCAACTCCGAATGGAAATCGACGAAGCCCATCTCGCCCGGCCAGGAGCAAACTCTGGAAAAACCAGGCATTCACGCCGACAGCGCCCAGGCAATCATGGGTTGGGTCTTCTTCCCCTCCTCGGTCCGGTACGAAGACGGAACCACATGGCGTCCGGAACACGAAGGCGAATGCTTCAACGTGATCTGGCGCGACGCGCAGCATCCCGAGATGCCAACGCTGCCTCCGCGGCAGGTCGAAATCAATCCCGACTGACATCCGATCACTCCCCATTTCCGCTATTCTCGGCGATGATTGCGGTCAGCAACACTTCCATAACTGCTTCCATGTCTGCACCAGCATCTGCGTTTGCTTGAGAGTTGGCATGTGATCGTAGAGCCGACGGCGGGCACCGTAACTACGCTCATGAAAATCACGGATAGCGAAGGCCTTGACGTGCGCAGGGTTGTGGCGGACCTCCTTCAAGTCTTCCTCACTCAACGCCTCAGCGTTGCCGCGATTAGGACGCCGTGCCATTCACAAAACATCCTAGCATGTTCGCTTTTTGTTCGCCACGGAAATTTCTTCCTCTTACGTCAGGGACCGTTGCCCGTCTTTCTTCCCAACACCGTGGTCTTTGAGCAAAAGTGGTCTTATATCTTTTCAGGAAGGGCGATCTCTTCTTAGGATAGACAGAGGCTAAGAATCCCGACCTGATCTCGCCGACGAAGGACCTATGCAAGCCTGCCTGCGAAACACAAATCCGTCCCCTGGGCAAAATACAGGGGCGTATCAGGGCACCGCTTCAACTGTGCCGCCTGCCGCTACCAACTAATCGGCAGCCCATCTGTATCCAAAATCGTCCGTCTTCAACGACAAGGCCGAGTCAAGCTTTGCCTTCATCTCTTTGCCGCCTTGTGGCATTAATGGCAACATGCCGAAATAATTTCGAATTGCGAAATTGATTCCGGCGAGACAGGTTTTCGCTTTAATCCAGTTCTGAGGGCTAAAGACCCTATTTCCAGGCTGGGCTTCATTCGCGGCAGCCTCCAGCGCCATATTCAAGCTACTTCCCGCAATCTTCACAATGTCCTCAACCATCCCCGCCGTGTCTGCCTTGACGAAACAGGCCTCAGGATCCGGAACGCGATCAGCCTGGTTATTCGCTATGGCAAAGCACATCGACACAGCGTAAAGGTGGTGATAAGGAGCGTATGAACGCATCACGAGCAAAGTCTCGTTTAACCCCAGGGGGTTGGTTTTCGACCAGGCCCTCGAAACTTGGCTCATCCACTTGTTTAACGCATCAACATTTTCAACGCGATATTCACGTTTAAATAGCTGCTCGAAATATTTATCGAAGATTTTCGTTTCGCTGTAAGCGACATTGGGGCGCTGCGAGTGCCAGGAAATCAGTTGCTTCCCCAACTCTGACAAGTCCACGACGAGAGACTTCTCGCGTACGCCAGTAGGAACTTCCCCGCGTTTGCTTATGAAGTAGCCATTCGGGAACTTCTGCTCATAGGCTCGCTTTAGACTCAGCACGTGCTTGTCGTTGCTTCGTAAGTCCCTAGGCTTCACGGCACTCTGCGAATTCGTGTTGATACTGATCTTATCTGCGCGATCACGCTGTGGAATCTCATAGAAACGAAACAGGAGGCTCGTATCAGTCAGCGTCTTCACCCTTTCGCTACAACTTAGGATCGTATTAAGCGACTGACACCCATTAACGACACTCACTCCGTGGAGATGAAGCTTGGAGTCCTTCATCTCCATTTTGTTGCAGATCGCCGTGACTCCATTGTGAAAAAAGAAGAAATCGCGGTGCCTATCCCCGTATATTGTGTTCTTGATTCCCTTGTTGACCTCATTGCTCAGGCCAAGGCTCTGACGGACGTTCTTCTGGAAAAGAGTCCCGTCCTTAATCCCGGGAAACTTAATACACTCGGAAAGCGGGACGACAGCAATCACTACCTGCGTGCCAGCTATCTTGACCGGCAGAGTCTGGCACGCACTTAAATCTAGCGAATGCGATAGCGATGGGTTTTCCCGTTCGAGAGCGATGTCGTAGCGACGACGAATTTCGTCCTCGTTAACTAAGAGCAGCGTGGCGGGGAATTCGTCCTTTGCGGACAGTTCCGCTAGCTGCTTCTGAAATGTCGCCAGATCCTTTTGTGCACCGTCGGTCAAAGCCCCAGTTGTAATTAGCTCAAAGCATACCTCGTACTCATCCTCGATCGCCTCGGCGACCTCGGACAGCTTTTGCTTAAGCTTGTTATTGCAAACCTCCTGGAGGCGCACGAGATCGCGCAGCTGAATCCACGCGGACAGGACCTCTCGCAAAGGCTCAGCGTCTACGGAAGATGTTCCAATAAATTTGCCCTGAATGACAAAGATCGTCGCCTTATCATCGTCGATGAATACTGCGTCGATCTGCTTGTCATCCGCCCCGTCAGTGATATCATCGCGCGCTTGTATAGGGTCCCTTAGGTGAACGTTTCGGAGATACCACGCCACAAAACGCTGCCCATCATTATGAAAGTTGTCACGATAATAGTCCTGGGCGATATCGGCTGAAATCTTCTCGTACACTGCGCACACCATTTCGGTCCTGTGGCCCACATTATAGGCCCCATCGAAGTCGCATCATGGCGTTTCGATTAAACATGAACTGCCCAAGTCGACGTTTATTTTGGTTCCAAGGTCCTAACGTGCGCCAGGCTCGCCTCCAAATACTTCTTCAACTCCTTCGTATTCTTCAGCAATGCATCCGGGACCGTTACCCAGTCTTTCTTGACCACGCCGTAGCTCTCAAACATCGTCGTCTTATATTTCTTCAGAAAAGCTTCGACTTGATCCGGCGCCAGTCGGATGCCCAGAGTTCCAGTCTGGTCGAGGTAAGTAAACATGTGTCCGTTAAGCGAAGTATAGGGATGCACCGCGCCTTTGCGTTCGATGGAGGGGATTGTGGCGATCAGTTTTTCGTAAAGATCAAGTTGAGCGGGAGGGATTTTGCTTTTTTTCGCGGGAGGCATGGATCCTCGTAGTGTGTTTTTTCAGGCTGCCGGCAACAACTTACCACGCCTGGCGTCGCGGGTGAAGGCCTTCTAGGCCTTCCCGCACGCATGCACGCAGAAAAAAGCGGATGGAACGTGACGTTTCCCAATTACCCTCAGCCCCTGCCCAAACTTGGAACAGAAGCTCCACCTTGTCTGTGGCTTGCCGATACCGCAACCTTTCGCGGGCAAAAAGGGTCACTGTCAAGCCTACCTTCGTAGGCAGACCGCTATACGAAAGTATCCATACCCAAATCCGCACAAACGCCCAGCGCTCAACCACTTGCCATTTTGGGACGCCTCAAACTGCCCAATTCCAGCCCTCAACTTTACAATACGTTCTACGTAGAACACTTTGATGGAACACTTTGTAAGCGATGCAAACATCCCTAGCGCTCGAAGCGGACCAGCAGCTTGCGGCTTCGGGCTTTCATCGCGGGCGTACCGTTACGAGTCGCTTCGCAGAGAATCTCTATCACCCGCGATTGAATGCCCGGATCATCCTGCGCCAGATCAGCTAGACCCTGAAGCGCGAAGGTCTTGACGATGGAGCTGCGATCTTCGAGATAGCTTTCTAAGGAGGGCATCACGGCCTGGCGTTCTTTAGCGTTCAGCTGGATGCGCGGAACCATGAGCGCCAAATGCCAGCGCAATTCTTGTTGCTGGGTTTCCGCCATCAACCCCAGCAGTTCCTTTTTGTGGGGCTGGAGGAGTTCGGGATGAGGCCGCGTTACTTTTTCCGCTGCGTCTGCGGCTCGCATTCGCACCAGTGAATCCGGCGACCACAGGCCTGCGATCAGATCGGGAAACAGCTTTGGATCGTTCGATACCAATTCCGCTACTTGATCTGAGCTGCTGATCGTTCGCCGATCCCCTCCTTCAAGAAGCGCAAGAATGTTTTTTCGCGCCATCGTTTACAAGCAGCCACTCTCATCTTTAGCCTTTAACGATCTTCTTCGCGTTGCCATCCCACACGGCTATGGTTTTGTTGAAGTAGGCGTAGTTGGCCAGGTGGCAGCCGATTACGGCGTTGTTGCCGAACACTTCGTTCTCCACTACCGGTTTGCGCGTGCGCACGGCGTTGAAGAAGTTGGCCTGGTGGTCGACTACGTCGCTGTAGCCCGCCGGCAAGGCGTATTTTTCTCCCTCTTCGTCTACCCTCGTGGCGAGCGGCGCGGGTTCGGGATGCTCCGCGTGCCACTGCTTCAGATATTCATCACGCAAACGTTTCGGCCAACCCATCACCGAATAGCCTTCGGGCTGAGGTCGCGTGTCCTGCGGAGTGTACGTTACGGTCGCATCCTGAATAATCATCGTGCCTTTGGTTCCGTAGAAGCCGATGAACTCTCCGCTCTCGTTGTTCAGGTTGCAGCGCATGTAGACGCGGAAGTTGGGATAGTCGTAGAACGTCTCGATCATGTCGGGGAAGTCGCGGCCGTCTTTGAAGTGGTAAAGGCCGCCGGTGGATTGCGCGCGCGATGGCGGCGCGTTAGTGCTGGTCACGAAGTGCGTGCCGGAAATCAGGTGGACGAAAAGGTCGCCGGCAAGACCTTCGCCGTAGTCGGTGAAGCAGCGCCAGCGAAAGAATCGCACCGGATCGAAGGGACGTTTGGGAGCGCTGCCGAGGAACGCATTCCAGTCGATGGTTTGCTCGCTGGCATCGGGAGGAATGGGATAGACCCACGCGCCGCTGGGCGAGTTGCGGTCCCAATGAGCTTCAATGGTGGTGACTTCGCCGAGCTTGCCGGAGTCGTAAATTTCTTTGGCCTTTGCATAAAGAATCGAACTGACGCGCTGACTGCCGACCTGCATCATGCGATTGTTTTTGTGCGCGGCTTCGACCATGGCGAAGCCGTCTTCCACGGTATGCGACATCGGTTTTTCGCAGTAGACGTCTTTGCCGGCGGCGCATGCGGCCTCGACCAGCATGCGATGGTTATGGTCGGGCACCGCGATGATGACGGCGTCGACATCTTTGCGGTCGAGAATCGCGCGATAGTCGCGGGTGACGGTGACGTTGGGATTGTCTACGGCCTCGCGCGCGGCGTCGTGGCGGCTGTCGTAAAGATCGCACACGGCTACGCATTCAACACCGGGCACAGAGAGCGTGGCGTGAAGCAACTCGCATCCTCGAACGCCCGTGCCAATGGAGGCAAAGCGTACAGTGTCGCTGGGAGGAAACGGAGTGGCAGCAGCAGAGAGTAGATGAGGCCGCAGCAAAGTTGTTTTTGCGGCGGCGGTTTTGACGAGAGCTCCGGCAGCAACAGCGCTGCCACCGATGTGCATGAATTGACGACGAGTGAGTGAGCCTTTGCTCATGACGGTCCGCCTCCGAAATTTAGAATAACGTTTTGCTAGCGATAGATTTTGTAGGAATTAGTTCCCGGCTGGAGATTATGCCACAAGAGCGCGGGTAAAAACTGGAGAGATCGTCTCGGGACCTGTCTTATTGTGCTAGACCGGTAAATCCAGCGCCTAAAGGCGGGTGCGGTTCGAGCCTTTGCGGCGCGCATAAATGCGTGCCCTGATACGAATCATTGATGGCGAGATCGTCGCTGGCAGGAAGTAAATTTGAAGGCGAAGACTCTGGTTGACCACCGGTCGGTGTTTGTGTTGGCAGCATCGTAGTACTCATTGCTGTACCAAAAAGTGCAGTCGTCCGAGGGATCGACAGCCATGATCGAGTGGTCGCCCCATTCAAAATCGGACGGACTCTGGTAGCCAGTTCCAGCGATCACGGGCTCGATGGTCTCTATGGTGTTGGGGGGATCAGTAACGAGGTGTCCGGTGAATAGAATGCCGGGATTAATCTTCGTGCCGGAATTGCTGAAACCGAAGGCTATGTTCCCATCCTGATCCATGTTCAGCGATCCCATCCAGAAATTGTCGTGTGCGTCGGGGACGAGAGTACCTTGCTGCGCTACCGCGGGACTCGTGTTGGGATTCGTGATATCGAACCACTGTTCGGTCGTGGCCGCAGCGGTGACGACCGCACTGTTGACCACCAGGTGTTCGACTCCATCCACCGTGCGGCGCCAGGCGAGAGGAACCATCAGACGATCGCTGCGCGAGTTCAACAAGCCTTTATCCGGTTCGGCGACATAGCCTGCGCCTTCGGTGAAGCTGCTTACGGCGAGCGCAGTTGGGCCAGTGAAGGTGGAATTCTGCGAGTTTGTGAAATCGATGTGAAACTGCCAAAGATTCAACTGACTGTGTTTGCCGGAGGGGGAGTGAGCGATGTCGAGAAAAAATGCGGGTTCGCCCGAGGATGGTTCCGACCCTCCGGCGATATCGGACGGGAGCATCAAGGAATCTGTAGTCGCGCTCTTAGAAAAACACTGCATCGGAGCTGCCGGTAATCCCTGAAGCAGGGAAGTGCGATCTAGCGCACAAGCTTGCGGGCCAAGATAAGCAGGCTTCGGACTGATGAGATTGAAGCCGACGTAGTAGGCATCCGACCAAATGCCGAGCTTGGGATAGTCCCAGATGGGATGTGACGGGCCGGTTTCGAGAACAGCGTACTGATAGTAAGTTCCTGTTGGATCCGACGATGTGGAAACGGCAAGACAGAGCCAGTACCTGCCTTGGGAGTCTCCAAAGATGGGCAAGGCCGCCACCCAGCGGCTGGCCGCTTTGTCGTAACGAATGATGAAGTCGTCTCCGGAGCCAGCAGTCAAGCAGGATTGATTGTGAAATCCATTCCAAAAAGTAGTAAGGAGATCGGGCCCAAGAACTATGCTGCCATCAGTCTTGTTGAAGATCGTGAAAACATTGTCGACGGTCTGAATGAAGTATTGGTCGCCGACGGCGAGATCGGTGTCGGGAACCGGCTCGTAGGATGCAGAGCCATCGCTGTCATTCCCATCGCAGCTCAGCATAATCGTGAAATTGCCAGTCATGCCGCCCGACTGACAGGGCGTGGCCGGAGATCTGAAGCCGTAGCCCGATCTTGATATGACTCGCAACGGCAAAGATTCGGTTCCACCGGTCACGGGATAGAGCATGGGACGTTCATTTTGTGCAATGGCGGGAAGGCTGAAGAGAGAAAAAAATATTGCAACGACAAACTGATTCACAGCTCACTCCTTGCGGTCATTCCAAGTGCGGACTACCTAACGTAGGCTTGCGCAGGAAGGCCCGTGATGCGTATTCCGGCGTGGCCTTTGTGACGGATGTTGAGGCCGATGAGCAATGCGGTGATTTGCTCGACGATGCGCGAGTTCTCCAGTTTTCCGCCGTCGATGGCGCGGACGCCGGGAATTTTGGCAGCGAGCTGACGCGTGAGTTGCGAAGCGTCGGGATCGTCGCTGCAGACGATCACGTCGCAGTGGAGAGGATCATCGCCGTTCAGAAGTTCGGCGGAGACGTTGTGGAACGCGGCCACCACGCTTACGCCTTTGGGGACGAGTTCAGCAGCTTGCTGCGCGGCAGAGCCTTGCCAGATGCCGAGCGTTCGGGAAGCGCGTCCACCGATGCTTGCGGCGAGAGGAACTGTTGCGTCAATGAGGACGCTGCCTTCGGTGATAGCAGGTTTGAGTTGCTTGAGCAACGCGGCCTGGCCTTCGAAGGGAACGGTGAGCATCAGCACGTCGGTGGCGGCGCATGCCGCGGAATTTTCCATACCGGAAATATTGATGTCTTTCCCGGCTTTGGCTTTTATTTTTGCGGCGGCTTCCTGTGCGCGTTGCGCATCACGCGAGCCGATGATAATTGTTTCCCCGCATCGAGCCCAACGCAGAGCAAGTCCCATGCCGGCGGGGCCGGTGCCTCCGAGGATGGCGATGGTGCGCGGCTGAATTTGATTCGATGCCGCACTCATGCGAATTCAGGCTCCAGCATTTCTTCCGTGGTGAACTCGTGGAGCGGCAATTTGATATTGATGCGCGTGTAGGTGGTGTTGCGTTCGGCCGGGATGCGTCCCATCTCGAGAATCATCGACTGGAAATCTTCAGGGCAGGTGTACTGCCCGGCGGTGGCTCCGGCTTCGCGGGAAATATTTTCTTCCATTAACGTGCCGCCGTAATCGTTCGCCCCTGCGTGCAGGCAGAGTTGCGAGAGGCGCCGGTTGAGCTTGACCCACGAGACCTGGAGATTGTTGATGGAACCGGCCAGCAGTACGCGCGCCAGCGCATGCACTTTGAGGTGCTCGGCAAGAGTTGGACCGCTGCGCGCAAGTCCCTGATGAAAGAGCAGCGTGTTCTGATGCACGAAGCCGAGGGGAACGAATTCAGTGAAGCCGCCAGTCTCACTTTGAATTTCGCGCAGCAAGCGCATCTGGTTGACCCAGTGCGCGGGCGTTTCCATGTGTCCATACATCATGGTCGAGGTGGTGCGGATGCCGCAGCGGTGCGCGGTTTTGATGACTTCGATCCATTGCCCGGTGGAGAGTTTGTTGGCGGAGAGAACCTGGCGGACTTCGTCGTCGAGAATTTCGGCGGCCGTTCCAGGCAAAGTGTCGAGCCCGTTGTCGCGCAGCATGCGCAAGTAGTCGCCAAGCGGCATGCCTGTGAGTTCGACGCCGTAGACAATTTCCATCGGAGAGAATGCGTGGATGTGCATGTGCGGCGTGGCGCTTTTCACCGCGCGAAGGATGTCGCGGTAATAAAACGGAGGCAGGCCGTGGGGAAGTCCGCCTTGAATGCAGACTTCGCGAGCGCCAAGCTGCCAGGCTTCGACGGCTTTTTCGCTGACCTGTTCAGGCGTGAGGAAGTACGTGTCCGACTCGCGCGGGCCGCGGCTGAAGGCGCAGAACTTGCAGCCTACGAAGCAAATGTTAGTGAAGTTGATATTGCGGTTGACGACGTAGGTTACGAGATTGCCGACGAGTTCGGAGCGCAGGAGATTGGCTGCGCACAACAGTCCGAGCAGATTGTCGCCGCCGCATTCAGCGAGGGTTAGGGTCTCTTCCTGCGAGAGCAAACCTCCGTTTTGTGTTTCAAGAACTCGATCAAGTGAGCAACGAATTGTGGGCAAGAGGAGCGGAGCGATATCGGACCACTCGATGGTGGGAAAGTTTCCAAGTTCTGCGAGTGAGAGTTCGCGGGGCATAAGTCCTCTTTGCAACCTGCCAGCAGTCCGTAACAATGCGCGCCGGATCCCTCGCTTCGCCTGAAGAACGGCTACGCTCGGGATGACGCCATCGTGATTCCTATCGAAAGACTTGTAAACTTCATCTTCTTCATCCTCAGTGTAGCGGAAGTTTTCAGAAGATGTTTAGCGGAATAGATCGGTGGCCGCGGGGCGGAGCAGATCGCGGGTGCGGCCCCGGCCGGGTTCGTAGCGAAATCCGCGAACGATGCATGCGGGGATACGGTTGAGTTTGCCGCAGACTAGGCCGGCAGCGGCGGCCAATTCGTCGGCAACGGCTTCTACGCTGGCGTGCAGTTCGTATCCGTGAGAATCTTTGTGGCCGCGGTCGTCCCGCAAGGCCTCCATGCCTGCGATGCCGATGCAGAAATCAACAAGGCCCTCGCGCCAGGGACGGCCGAAGCTGTCGGTGATGAGGACTGCGATAGAGACGCCGGTGCTTTTTTTTATTTCGCTGCGAATTTTTGCGGCGGAGCGGTCTGGGTGTTCGGGAAGCAGCACGGCATGACGGCCACCATCGACGTTGGAGACATCGACGCCGCTGTTGGCGCAGAGGAAACCGTGTTGCGTCTCCGTGATCAGCACGCCGTTTTTGCGACGAATCACGGAGCGGCTTTCGCGCAGAGAGAGTTCGATCACGCGCGGATCGAGGCCGTGTTGTGTGGCCCACGCGATGGATTCAGTTGAGGGATGGATTGTGTCCAGTGCGACGATTTGGCCTTCGGCCTTGGAGACGATTTTGTGTTTGATGACGAGGATATCGCCAGATTGCAAATAAATTTGGCGTTGATGCAGGGATTGAATGAACGCATCGGCGAGCGCGTCGCCGGGGAGGACTTCGTTCTCGAAGGCGATCGGGATGATTCGGATTTCGGTGGATGCCGGCGGGATCGGTTTCTTTCGCCCCGTTGGGGCTGGGGAATTTTTCGTCAACAACCCACGGCTGACGCCGTAAGCTGCATTCTTGCGCCGTTTCGCGGCTGACTCTCTCACCCTGATTCCCATTTGCCAATTAGTGTACGCGGCGGAGCTAGGTTCCGGTCCCGGTGTGAGCATTGAGGTTCCACTCACGGGCGAGGCGTTGGGCGCGAGTATCCCCGGGCAGCGCGAGCAGATGTTTCAGATCGGCGGGATTGTCTACGTCAACGGCTATGCCGGGCGACTGCAACACGATGCACGGTTTGCCGGTGGCTTGCGCGGCGGCGAGATGAGGTTTGAAACTGTCGTTACCGAAGCGCAGCGGGAACAAGCCCGCGGGACGGCGAAAGGCGGCGTTGGTGCCGCGTCCGTCGGCGGCGGGGACGAGAACGCTGCCTGCCGACGGTGCATGCCTCAGAATCTCTTCCAACTCCGACGCTTCGATCAGCGGAATGTCGGCCGGAATCACCAGCGAATATTCGATGCCACGATCTTCGCAGATGCGTGTAGCCATCTCGATGGCGCCGGTCTCTCCCGGATTGATGGGATCGGGAATAACTTCGAACTTGTATTCACGCGCTAATTTAACTGCGAAGGGATCGCTGGTGACGACGGCAACGGGCGGAC
Source organism: Candidatus Sulfotelmatobacter sp. (assembly GCA_036513255.1). Lineage (GTDB taxonomy): Bacteria > Acidobacteriota > Terriglobia > Terriglobales > Acidobacteriaceae > Sulfotelmatobacter. The sequence goes on from DATBZH010000099.1 coordinate 11,730, forward strand.
GTTGCTTCCATGCATCGAGCGCGGAGACCACATCGTGAAGCATGGCCTGGGCCAATTGTGTGCGCGCGGCCTGGTCCAGAATCGACGCGAGCCGCTGCTTGGCGGAAGACAGGTTCTTGACGGGAATCAGGATCACGGCTGGTCATCCACAGGGGTATCATCCACCGATTCGCATCGGCTTGGGAACAGCGGCAGTTGGCTCGGCATTGGCACGGTCACTGGGCCAGGGCCGATCTGGCGAAGTGCTATTGGCGAGCGCTACCGCCTTACGCGCGAGTGCGGCTTTGTCTTCGTCGCTGCGCATGATGGTTTGAGTACAGTGGATGCCCAGTCCATTCTTACGCAGAGCTTCGGCGGCTACAGCATCGGTGTTATCACAGATCAGAATGTCGAGAAAGTCTTCATAGGCTTTAGCGACGCCAGCGATGGTGCACGGCAATCCCTGGGCAGCCATGAGAATTCCGGCGGGACCGGCCACTGCCGCGTTGCCGATGATGGGACTAACTGCGGCTATTTTTCCGCGGGCGTGGCGGAGAGCAGTGCGAATGCCGGGCACGGCGAGAATCGGACCAATGCTGGTGATGGGATTGCTGGGTGCAATCAGCACGGCGTCGGCGGAAACGATGGTGTCGATGACGCCGGGCGCGGGTTCGGCATCACTGGCTCCCGCGAAGCGGACGGAATTCACCGGGTCTTGATACCAGCGCTGCACAAAATACTCTTCAAAGCTCAGGTCGCCCGCGGGAGTATCGACGCGGGTTTCCACGCGTGAATCACTCATAGGCAGGACGCGTGACTTGACACCAAGTTTTTCGCAAATGATGGACGTAGCTTGCGATAGCGTTTTGCCTTCGGTCAGCAGACGCGAGCGAAGAAGATGCGTGGCAAGATCCCGATCTCCGGCATGGAACCACGTGGGTTCGGCGAGTTGTCCCATCGATTGCAGGCAATGGAAAGTATCGCTTTGCACGCCCCATCCGCGCTCGCGGCTTAACAGGCCAGACAAAACATACGTGATGGAATCGATATCGGGAGAAACGTAGAGGCCCCACCAGAGAAGGTCGTCGCCCGTGTTCACTACCAGCGTGATTTCTTCCGCGAGCATCACTTGGCGCAGGCCGTCGACGAATTTTGCTCCGCCCGTACCGCCGGTGAGGACGCAGATCATGCGGCCCTCCGGGCCAAGCCCTCGAAATCAATCAGAGAATGCAATCTTTGAGAAAGCAGCCCGGGCTTGGCTAAAAGCGACGGTAAGAATTCTGGATATACTGGCAAACGCTGCCGCAACTCGAATCCCTTCGTTTCGGTGCGCTGGCGAAGTTGATCTAGATGCGGCCACGGCTTTTCCGGATTGATGAAGTCGGGGGTCAGCGGCGAAATTCCTCCCCAGTCGTTGATGCCGGCGTCGAGCAGGTCTTCATAATAAGGAGAAGAAAGATTCGGCGGAGCTTGAATGTTGGCGTTGGGGAGCAGCAAGCGAGCCACAGCTATGGTGCGCAGCATCTCGTCACGGCTGGGTTCGGGCCAATGCGCCATCGGGATCGCGGGCTTGACGCGGAAATTTTGCACGATCACTTCCTGAATGTGGCCGTAACGGTCGTGCAAGTCGCGAATTGCGAGGAGCGTATCCACACGGTCTTCGGGCGATTCCCCGATGCCGATCAGAAGGCCGGTGGTGAAGGGAACACCTTGTTTGCCCGCTTCTTCGATGGTGCGCAGGCGCTTGTCGGGAACTTTGTCGGGAGCGTTGTCGTGGGCCGCGCCGGGGGCCAGTAGCGAATCGTTTGTGGTTTCCAGCATCAGGCCCATGCTCGGGGAAACGGCTGCCAGACGGGCGATCCATTCGGCGCTGAGCAGGCCGGGATTGGGATGCGGAAGCAGAGTGGTCTCGCGCAAGACCAGCTCACACATGGCTTCGAGATAGTGCAGTGTGGATTTATAGCCCAGATGGCGCAAGGTTTGGCGCATCTCGGGAAAAAGCAGTTCCGGCTTGTCGCCCAGCGAAAACAGAGCCTCCGTGCATCCGAGTTTTTCGCCGGCTCGAGCGACTTCTAAAATCTCATCGGGCGTCATGGTGTGCGCCCCCGGATCGCCGGGATTGCGGCGAAATGTGCAATATCCGCAATAGTCGCGGCAGAGATTGGTAAGCGGCAAAAAAACTTTGCGCGAGTAGGTGATGACTTCGGGCTTGAATCGCTCTTTCGCGGCGCGGGCGGCGGCGAGCAGTTGGGGCATGGTTTCTTCAGGGCAGGAGATCAGTTGCAGTGCGTCGTCCCGAGAGATGGGGAGTGCAGCGGGCAAGCCGGCAAGCACGTCGCCGCATGAATCGCGCGATTGCGGCGCGGCAGCAATTTCGGTGGGAGGCATGATCCTTCTGTCCCTGAATGGCGGTCGATGCAACCGCTCAAGCGAATGATACAGGAGGCGATATCTGGGCTGGCAATTTGAAGCATTCGCCGTGTAATGTAGGCAGTCGAAGATGAACAGTCGAAGATGAACCTGGATGCTGCCGATTTCCGGAGAGCCATGGGTTGCTTCGCCACGGGTGTGACGATCATCACTCTCGATCTGGAGGGTGAAGTTCACGGGATGACGGCCAATGCGTTCGCCTCGGTGTCGCTCGAACCGCTGCTGGTGCTGGTCTGCGTGGATCATCGGGCCGCGACGCACGAACACCTCCATACGAAAAAGCGCTTCGGGATCAACGTGTTGTGCGAAGATCAGCGCGCGATTTCGGAATATTATGCGAGTCCCGCCCGGACGCACGAGCGCGCCGAAGAAGTAGCCGGCGCGCACTTTGAACGCACCAGGCATGGAACTCCGATGCTGCAGGGCGCGCTGGCTTACCTGGAATGCCGGCTGCATTCCGCGGAAGAAGCCGGCGATCATACGATTTTTATCGCCGAGGTCGAGGATGCGGTAGTGCGAGAGGGAGAGCCACTGTTGTTTTTTCGAGGGAAGTATCGGACGGTGGGCGAAGGTGTGGGCGAATGAGGCAGGAAGTAAGGATATGTCGATTCTTGCCTTTGAACGCGTAACGTCTGCTGAGGGCTCTAGAAAAAAGCGGCGGAGTGAAACGTTCCGCTTTTGAATGACACTACATAAAGTGAAGTTCGTTCAAAGGAGAATGAAGATGGCTGTTTACGTTCCACTCCCAGGCAGCAAACGCTCGCTCTTGCCGAATTCCCGGCCGGTGGGTGCAATTGATCCCTCTGAAGTCGACAGCATCACGGTGCGCGTACGCTCCGGCGGGGATGTTAAGGCGCTGGAAAAAAGGGTTTACGAGCAAAGTAAGAAACCGCTCAAGGAACGGACCTATTTGAGCCGCGAGGAGTTGGCGAAGAAGCATGGCGCCAGCGCTGAAGACCTCGATCTGGTCGAGCACTTCGCGCAGCAGCACAATCTTATGGTGGTCCATCGCAGCTCGGCGGAACGCTCGATCGTGTTGCGCGGCAAGTTGGGCGATCTGCTGAGCGCATTTCCGACTGATCTCCAGATGTATCACCATTCAACTGGAGCTTATCGCGGCCGGCGAGGCGAGATCAGCGTTCCCCAAAGCCTGGATAAAGTCGTGACCGGAGTGTTTGGCTTCGATACGCGGCCTAGGCACAGATCGGCGCGCAAGCAGCGGGCCACGCCCGCGGATGGGCCCGGTGGGGATAATGGAGTGGCTGCCACCGAGTTTGCCAAGCGCTATAACTTTCCCACCAGCTATCAGGGGACAACGCTGGACGGCACCGGACAGACCATTGCCATTATTGAGTTGGGCGGCGGATACCGTGCGAGCGATCTCAAAATTTTCTTCAATGAGATAGGCGTTGCGCAGCCGAAGGTTTCCGCCATTTCCGTGGATCATGCGGGACATAATGCTACGACCCCGGATTCCGCCGACGGCGAAGTGATGCTCGACATCGAAGTTGCGGGAGCGGTTGCGTCGGGAGCCAATATTGCGGTTTACTTCGCTCCGAATAACGGGGACAAGGGCTTTATCGACGCCGTCAGCGCCGCTGTTCACGACACTGAGCGCAACCCTGACGTAATTTCGATTAGCTGGGGCGGACCGGAATCGACGACGGACCAGCAGGGAGTCGATGCATTTCACGAACTGTTCGTGGCTGCCGCGGCGGCGGGAGTTACGGTGTGCGTCGCTTCCGGCGACCATGGCACGGCGGACCTGGACGCGCAGGATTGGGATCAGAAAATCCACGTCGATCATCCCGCGGTCGATGACATGGTGTTGGGCTGCGGCGGAACGCAGATTGATTCTAATGGAAACGATGTCGTGTGGAACGACGGAACGTCCTTCGATGTGAATGTTCCGGGCGGCGGTGGTTGGGCCAGTGGAGGCGGGATCAGCGCCGGAGTGATTGCGGTGCCTTCCTATCAGGCGGGCGCGAATCTTCCTGTATCGATCGACACCGGGAATCCCGGTCGTGGCGTGCCTGATATTGCCATGAGCGCGACGAACTACTTTACTCGCGTGGATTCCTCCGAGGGAGCGTCGGGCGGCACCAGCGCCGTCGCGCCACTCATGTCGGCTTTGGTGGTGTTGTTGAACCAGGCGAAGGGAAAGAATGTCGGTTTCCTCAATCCTTTCCTTTACGCCAACGTGGCGAAAGGCGTGGTTCACGACGTCACCGAGGGCACCAACGCGATCACGAATACGCTGAAAGGCTATGACGCAGGCCCGGGATGGGATGCGTGCACAGGCCTCGGAACGCCGGATGGCGCGGCGATTCTAAAAAATCTGTGAGATGAAAAACCTGGCCGCGAAAGAGTGCCGGGGATTTAATCCTCGATCACTCTCGCGGTCATTTCTTCGGCTGGTGCGCCGCCCGTCATTGCTTGCGCAATGATCAACTGCCGCGCCTCAATGCGAATCTTGGGCAACTGCGTGCTGAACCACCACGCCCCGCCGAGCGAAGCGAATCCTCCGATTGCCACAGTTAAAGGTGCGCCCAGCCGGTCGGCCAGCGCACCGCCGATCAGCGCTCCAATTGGCGCCATGCCCATGAACATCATGGAGTAAACGGCCATTACACGCCCGCGCAACTCATCCGGCACCATGACTTGAATCAGCGTATTCGAGCACGCCATCTGCAGCATGATGAAGTAGCCCACCGGCAGCAGCAGAATTACTGAAAGCCAGAATGAATGCGACCAGGCGAATAGCATCAGGCTGAGACCAAATCCGGCGCAGCATACGGCGACCCATCGTCCCAGGCCTTTAACGCCCGATCGTGCAGCCAGTGTTAGTGCTCCTAGCAGCGCACCTACGCCAGTTGCGCCCATTAGGATTCCCAACCGCACGGCGCCCAGATCGTGCGACCCAATCAGCGAAGCCAGTTCCTGACCGCCGTGATGCAGGATGCGGTCGGCAAAAATTGGCATCAGCACGACATAGGGCATGCCGGTCACGCTCACCAATCCCAACAGCAACATCAGCGCACGGATTGGCGCGGTGCGGTCCACAAACCGGAAGCCTTCGATGATGTGCTCGAACGGCGAGGTATTGGTGGAAACGCGGGCAGGCGCATGAACGTTCATCAGAAGCAATCCGACGATCACTGCAATGTAGCTGGCGCTATTGGCAAAAAAACACCAGCCTTCGCCAAGCCTCGCCACCAGGATGCCAGCAACCGCCGGCCCGACCACGCGCGCTCCATTGAACATGGAAGAGTTGAGTGCGATCGCGTTCATCAGATCTTCTTTGCCCACCATGTCGACCAGAAACGATTGCCGCGCGGGAATGTCGAAAGCGTTCACCACGCCCAGCAGTGCGGCGAGCACAAACACATGCCATACCTGAACTTTGCCGGAGAGAGTAAGCGCGGCCAGCACGAATGCGAGCAACATTGAGGCGACCTGGGTTGCGATCACTACTCGCTGGCGATTGCTGCGATCTGCGGTAATTCCTCCAAGAGGGGCAACCAGAAACACAGGGATCTGGCTGGAGAAGCCTACCGCTCCCAGCAGCAGCCCTGATCCAGTCAGGCGATAAACCAGCCAGGATTGCGCCACCGTTTGCATCCACGTGCCAACAAGCGAAATGAGTTGTCCGCTGAAAAAAAGCTGAAAGTTGCGATGCCGCAGCGCCCGCCCCGTCGCCTGCCAGCGCAGCCCTGCAGGCGAAGAGGGAGTACCTGAATCTTCCTGAATAGAATTATCCGCGTCGGTCACAAGTAGGTTTTGATGACAAAGGTCTTCGGAACGAAGCAGTTTGTCGCATAAGGCAAATTAAAACCACATCGTTTATCTACTATCTACAAGCCGCCCCAGTGCAAATCAATGACCATCTCATCTAATCCGCTCGCATAGGTCACCAACTTGCTAACTTCCCAGATCGCCTAAACTAAGCTAAAGTTCTTTTGCTGGCGATTCGGCGCAGGTAGATAACCATGACGATTCCCCCAGTCCAAGTTGAACGCCGCGCCGGACAGCGCTTTCCTTTTCTTCTCCCCGTTTCCCTGCGCGATGTTTCCTCCGGTGCCGAAGCGCTCGGCTTCACCCAGGACATCAGTTCGCGCGGTGTGTTTTTCTTTACCGAGATGCCGCTCCTGGAAGGCGCTGCCATCGAATTGACTCTGAACATGCCTTCGGAAATCACCTTGGGCGCCACCATGCGCGTGCGCTGTAGCGGCCACGTTCTGCGGGTAGTTCGCCCTTCCGTAAAGGGATTGCTCTCGTTCGCGCAACCTTCGCCGGCGGAAACCAAGATCGGAGTCGCGGTTCGGTTGGAAGACTACGAATATTTGCCCGACGCCGCGGAAGCTTCAGTTCCGTTTCCCCGCATTTCCGCGCTGCATGCCCAGCATGACGACGAGCGCCCCGCGGGGTTGCCGGGACACCCGGAGATCTGATTCCGTCCTGCAATTTCGTGGACGGAACGGCAAACATCCTTTCCACTGCCACAAGATCAGGGCAAGACTTTTCTCATCCTTTTGGGTTCTTTCCAACACCGTCAAATTCGCTTAAAATGGTTCCCACTAGGGTGGAAGTGGCTCGGGAGTATTCTTCAGTTCGCGCATCCCCCATCGTGTCCGATTGGTAAGAACTGTCTCTGATGTTTTCGCACTCATAGGTTTTCTGAATGCGTGTTTATGGTGTCCGGATATTCCAGCAATTTGACTCTCCGGCCGCCGCCGATTACTTAAGTGACTTGGCTCGGAGTACCATCTCTCTCTAACATGCAAACACCGAGAGAAATCAGCGAGAACCGCACCATGCATGGGATCGCCGTCGCCCTCCTTAGCGAGGACCGCGAACAATTATCCGAACTGCAGAATCGCCTGGAGGCGACCCGGCTGGGACGCGTTGTGTTCAGCCATCCCGGTTTTCCCGCCGGACCCACCGACGCCATTGTGCGCCAGATTCAGGATCTGCGTGCCGAGGTGGTGATCGTCGATGTACCGCCACGCGATTCGCAGCGAGCCATTCATGGCATCGAACTCATTCGCGCCACAACTCTGCAAATTGCCATATTCGCCAACGGCGAAATGTCGAATCCAGCGGCCATTGTTGCCGCCATGCGAGCCGGGGCAGGCGAGTTTCTTGACAATGCGGCCGGTTCCGAAGCACTGGCGGAGGCGCTTGCCCGCTTCAGTTCCACGCGAACACGGGCTCGTGGAGGTGCAGGGAAAGCCCGCATTTTTACCTTTCTCAGCGCCAAAGGTGGCGCTGGCGCCACCACGGCCGCGGTCAATACGGCCCTGGCGTTGCAGCAGGCTCACGGCAGCGTAGTGCTGGTGGATTTCGCTCCCATGGGTCACGCAGCTCTGCATTTGAATTTGCGCCCGCAATTTGGCGTGCTCGATGCATTGCAGAATCTGCATCGGCTAGATGTTTCCTTGCTTGATGGTTTGATGACGACCGCCAAAGATGGCTTGCACCTGTTGGCGGGCCCGCAACAGCCGTATGAAACGATTCCCACGCCGGGTGAACTGGCCCGCTTGTTTGATCTGCTGGTGAACCATTACCGCTTCGTCATCATCGATGGTTCCAGCCGGCTCGATTCCACGACGCACCTGTTGTCCGATCTTTCCAATGGTGTTTTCATTGTGGCGCAGACGGACGTAGTTTCTTTGTGGAGTGCTGGACGCCTCTACAATTTTCTCGAAGAAGGCACGGGCCGCGATCGTTTGCGGATCATTCTGAATCGCTATAAAAAGATTCCCGGCTTTACCGATGACGATGTAGTTCAGGCCACAAACTGCAAAGTCTTGTGGAAAGTGCCCAACGCCTATCAGGCGGTTTCCCCGGCGATTGACCACGGAAGCCCCGTGCTCTTGCAGGATCTGGAGATCAGCCGCTCCTATCGCGCCCTGGCTGAGGCTTTAGCCGATGCATCCAGCCAATCCGAATCCGGACCGGACCTGGTCTACGGCCAGGAAAAAGCGGACACCAAGAAGAAAATTCTTGGCCGCGCCAATCTCTCTCCACTGCGCGCCGGACAATAATCCGACAATATCCGGATAAATTAAAATAACAGCAGTTCGCTGCCGAGGAACGCAAATGAGCTTGCTGCGAAAGCTTTTTAGGGGACAAACAATGGCGGCATTGACCGTGGGAACCAAAGCTCCAGACTTCACGCTAAACGCAGTTGACGGCAAACAATTTTCATTGAACGAGCAATTGGCGCGCGGGCCCGTTGTGCTCGCATTCTTCAAGGCTTCCTGTCCTACTTGTCAGTATGCGCTCCCATTTTTCGAACGGTTATACAAAGCCTACGGCCAAAATGGCGTGAAGCTGGTGGGCGTTTCGCAGAACGCCGCACGCGATACGGCGGCGTTTCAAAAGCAGTTCGGAGTTACGTTTCCCGTGCTGCTCGATGAACTCGACAGCTATCCCGTATCGAACGCGTACGGTCTGACGAACGTCCCTACATTGTTTTGGATATCGCCTGATGGCGAGATCGAAGTTTCCACCGTGGGCTGGGTGAAGAAAGACTTTGAAGAAGTCAACACGAAAATGGCCGAATACGGCAAAGCTCCTCTGGCGACGGTTTTCCAGCCGGGAGAAGACGTTCGTGACTTCCGTGCCGGTTGAGCGTCGAAGAACTGATCCTGCGGTCCGCAGGGCAATCGCGCAGAAGGTCGAAGTTTATCTATTCTTGCGCGAGAACAACTGCTCGCTCACGGGAGTGATTGGCCCATTGGCGCGAGTTGTTCAGACCTTCGGATTACTTCTCGAATCCCAGTTTGTCCCTTTACAATTTCTCGAAGCAGTCACCGCTGGGAACTTGGCAATGCGTTGAGGGGGAAGACAGATTGATGCGAACGATCCCGAGAGTAAGTGTCTTTGTTGGAGTCATGGCTACTTTGAGTTTGCTGTGGGCGGAAACAGGTACAGCCGTCCCGGCTTCGCCTAAACACGAAGCAATCTCTACCCGACTGCCCCCAGCGGCTTTTGCCGCCATGCAAACCATCAGCCCCGATCACATTCGCTGGCACGTTCGCTACCTTTCGCACGATCTCCTTGAAGGCCGGGGAACCGGCCAACGCGGCGGAGACATCGCCGCCGAATACATAGCCACGCAGTTCGCAGAATATGGCCTCAAACCGGCCGGCGATAAGGGCGGCTACCTGCAAAAAGTTCCGCTGGTCGGAATCACCACACTGCCCGCTACCCAATTCGCCATCGTTCCCAAACAAGGTGAAGCAATAAACCTGAAGCCGCTCGACGACTACGTGGCTTACGATCAAACCCAGCAAGCCGAATCAGACGTCGACGCGGACATCGTCTACGTGGGATATGGGATCGAGGCGCCGGAATACAACTGGGACGACTACAAAGGCGTGGACGTGCGCGGTAAAGTTTTACTCATGCTGGTCAACGAACCGCCGTCGGACGATCCGGCATTTTTCAAAGGCAAAGCGCTTAGTTACTACGGCCGCTGGACATACAAGTATGAAGAGGCTGCGCGCAAAGGTGCAGTGGGCGTAATCCTGATCCATCAAACCGAAATGGCCAGCTATCCTTGGGAGGTCGTGCGCAACTCAAATTCGGGCGAGAAATCTTATTTAAAGTTGGAAGGACCGGCGTTGAAAGTAGCGTCGTGGGTGCAGTTGGACGTTGCCAAGAAAATTGTGGCCATTACTCCGGGGATGGATCTCGACAAGATGATGTCGGATGCGCGCTCGCGAGATTTCCATGCCATCAATCTTACGGCCAAGCTGAAGGCGCACATGGTCAGCAAGGTGCGGAACTTCGAATCCAACAATGTTGTCGGAATACTGCCCGGTTCCGATCGCAATCTTCGCGACCAGGCGGTTCTTTACACAGCGCATTACGATCATCTGGGCATCCGTCCCGACATGCCCGGGGACAATATTTACAATGGCGCGGAGGATAACGCCACCGGATGCGGCATCCTGATGGAACTGGCGCGGGCTTACGGTACAGCGAAGGAGCGTCCCGGGCGCTCGGTTCTCTTCGCTGCTGTCACAGCGGAAGAGCAGGGACTGCTGGGATCCGAATATTTGGGAAAACACCCGCCCATTGCCGCGGGGAAAATCGCTCTCGACCTGAACTATGATGACGTAAAGCCTCTGGGTGCGGCGGAAGAAGTAGAGATATCCGGCGCCGAGCGCACCACCCTTTATCCCTGGGTAGAAGCAACGGCCAAAGAGTTTCGACTGAACATTCGTCCCGATGCACGGCCCGAGGCCGGACATTACTATCGCTCCGATCACTTCAGCCTGGCGCGTGTAGGCATTCCCGCTTTTTCCATTAACGAAGGGATCAAGTTTAAAGGGCACGACGAGGCTTGGGGCGCGGCACAATACCAGGAGTTCAACGAGAAACATTACCATCAGCCGAGCGACGAATATCACGCGGAGATGGATTTTACCGGCGACTCTGCCATGGCCCGCTTCGGCTTCGCTTTGGGATGGGAAGCCGCTAGCTCATCCAAACTGATCGGTTGGCAAAAAGGTGACGAATTCGAAGCCGCCCGCAAGAGCGCCTTGCAGTAAGAGTATGCCAAGCTGAAATTGCATGCCCGGTCAAACTTTGGCAATAACTTGCGTAACTTTAGCGCTGTTTCCCGCCATGTTAGCCTCACGATGTAACCGTTAAATCAGTACGCTGCCGGAAAAACTTGCCCAGAATTCCAATTTTTCGCTTAGGCGGAACGCCGGAACTACCCGCGTTGCCCGATCTCGTTTCTTCCACGCCCGCGCTTGTGCTGGAAGGGTTGATGGTCGGCGTCGACAATCTGCGTCACGACGTGGCTCTCAGCCCCCGCTTTTCGGAGGCCGCGCGCGCCCAAATCGCCCGCCTTATCATGCGCCACGGAGATATGGAAGGCTTGTTGGCCGCGGAAGCCGTCGCGACCCCGCAAGGTCCTTCGTGGATGAGAGCCCAAGCTGCTGCCGCGCCGCGTGACAAGAAAGACGCCAGCGAGTGGAAACCGGCCCTCGCGGAGTTGCAAGTAGCGGCTCTGAACCGCGCCAAGAAAGAAGACAAGCCCGCCATCGATCTGCTGGCCCGTGTTGCTGTAACCAAGTTTCTGCGCGCGGAATTGAACTTGCAGTTTGGCCACGTCCTCGAGCGCTGCCGGGTGATGCTGAAAAGTTATGACGGAGTGCGTCAGCAAAAGGCCGTGGAATATCGCGAGCGTGTAGCCGCATTTCAGGTGCGCAAGAAAATAATTTTGCGTAAAACCGGGCAGGAGATTTTTTCCACGCTACGAGAAGTGGAGAAGAGCACCCTCGCTCGCACTCGCCGTTCTTTCTTCGGAGAGAATTCTTCGGGAGCGAACAGCGGAGCCTATCCGTTATTTCTGAATCGCCTGCTGTTCTGCGATGACGGGCGCGACGATTATCTTTGCGCCGAACATTATGTGATGCTGGGGAATTGGGATCGCGACCCCGACCGCTACGGCCGCATGCGCGAAATTGTTTCGGCATTTCTGCGCTCGATCTATGGCGAGGAAATCAGCGGCGAGTCTATCGACGGCTGGATGAACGTTCCGGAGAATGCACGGGCCCTGGTAGGCAGCGGTACGCCCGATGAATCCACCGCGGAAGGTTGCGCGCAACAGGAACGCCTGGCCGCATGGGTACGCCTGCTCGAAGACGAACAGGTGATGGAAAATGTCATCGCCTCCTACCATGTGGTCCCGCTGCTCGGCGAATACGCGCCGCGCATCAATCCGCAACAGCTAAAAAATGCGCTGATCTCGCGTGCGGAGTGCGACCGCGTGGAGCGCATGATTCAGGATCACGGCCGGCTCACGCCAAACAGTCTTTATGCCGCGGTAGCCAAAGTGGCCGGCTGCCGTGGAGCCGAACGGGCGAAGGTTGCCGCGCGATTCCTCCAGGATTTTTTCCACTACCATCGCGACCTTCGCCGCCTGGAAATGCTTAGCGCCGCGACGGACGCCGTGAATCTGGTAGCTAACGACAAGCTCCGTGAACTGTCGCGGCTCAACGGCACGCTCTATGAATTTCGCCTTCCCGAAGAACAGCAGCAGGCGGAAGAAGAGCGCGTGCTGCGGCATGTGGTGCTCAAAGCCGACGTACGCGACTCCACCCGCCTTACCCGGACCATGATGGATGCGGGGTTGAATCCCGCTTCCTATTTCAGTCTCAATTTCTATGATCCTGTCAACAAACTGCTGCCCAAGTATGGCGCGCAGAAAGTCTTTCTCGAAGGCGACGCCATCATTCTTGCCATCTTGGAGCGCGAAGGCGAGCCCGGCCTCGCGGTAAGCCGCGCCTGCGTGCTGGCACGCGAGATGATTGAAATCGTCCGGGGCTATAACGAACTTGTTCAGCGTTCCGGCATGCCCTGCATTGAACTCGGCATCGGCATCACCTTGCAGGAGTCGGCTCCGCTGTATCTGATGGACGGCGAACATCAGATCATGATTTCTGAAGCTTTAAACGAAAGCGACCGCCTTTCTTCCTGCAACAAGCGCGCGCGCAAGGAAATGGAAACCCAGGCGGGACCATTTCACGTTTATGTGTTTCAGGCTGCGGACCTGGAAACCGGAGGCAATGCGGAAGATGTCGTGCTCAGTTTTAATCTCAGCGGCATTCGCATGAATGAAGCCGCCTTCCGCAAATTACAGGAAGAGATTTCCCTGGAGCCTGTGGCCGTGAAGTTGCCGGTGTCAGTAGCATCGCACAAGGCCGAGTACAGTCTCTACCGCGGCACCGTTCCGGTTGACCGCGACATTTTCCGCAGTATTGTTGTTCGCCAAAGCCGCATCCCTCGCATCGACCCTGCCGATTTTTCCGTCCAGGGCTGGACCGACCGTCAATACTATGAAGTCTGCACCGATCCCGCCATCTATGCCGCCCTGGAAAAAGGCAAAACCGCAAAAGTCTAAGCACGAACGATCGTCGAATAGGTAGTAGGTAGTGCATGGGCTGCGATATGAAAGTCGTGAGCGGAAACCCAGACCCAAAGCATGTTTCTACGTCATTCGTCGAGCGGCAGAATCTTTCGATGAGGATGAGCATTCGCCGCTTTACTCGGCTCACAAATGCATTCTTGAAAAAGATTGAGAACAATGCGGTGGCTGTGGCGATCTGGTTCATGTAACACAACTTCTGTCGGGTGCATCAGACGTTGCGCGTGACCCGACGATGGAAGCGGGAATCTCAGATCGCGTCTGGACAATCGAAGAACTTTGCGGTCTACTGCCTGGACAACATCCGCCACAAAGCGCATTTATAAGGGTCTTATTCTGAAAGCACTCGGAGAAAGAGCAGGTTGATGTCTCGCGCTATTTTCAATCGGAGATTCTTCCCAAATGTCGGATGGGCTGCCCTGATAGGTTTCGTAGTTACCATGGCGGGCGGATTTCTGACGCGCTTCTCTTCTATCGGGTGGCGTTTTCTGCCGTTCGGAATCGAGGCACTCGGTCCGTTGGGAGATGTAATCTTCAATTCTTGCTGGGTATTTGCCCTGCTAGTCCTTTACTCCCTGTGGAAATCAGACTGACCCACTACCGTCAAGTACACTGCGTTGCTATTCCTGTCAGAGACACGTTAAAATATTCCGTACACGTCTTCTCCGCTCTTATCCCTGAATTTCCTGATTGCAGTGCCCGCGGGTAAGGAGTGTGCGAACCCCGGTGTGGCGCAGGCGTGCGCCCGTACGAAATCCCCTGTCGGGAGTCGGAATTGAAAAGAGGCAAGACCGCGGTAATTGTCGGCGCCCAATGGGGCGACGAGGGCAAAGGGAAAATTGTCGACGTGCTCTCGGAGAGCTTCTCTGTGGTCGCACGCTATGCCGGCGGTCACAACGCCGGGCACACTGTGATCATCAACGGCAAGAAATTCGTTTTGCAGCTTGTGCCTTGCGGAGTTTTGCGCGCGGGGCGCTCCAGCGTGATCGGAAATGGCGTCGTCCTCGATCCTCTCGCATTTCTCAAAGAAGTAGGCGGCCTGCGTGAAGCCGGAGTTGCAGTCGACGGAAATCTCTTCGTCTCCAATCGCGCGCACGTGATCTTGCCCTACCATCGGATGATCGAATTGGCCGCGGAAAATGCGCCGGGACGCGTCAAGATTGGAACAACCTCTCGCGGCATCGGGCCCGCCTACGAAGATAAGATGGGCCGCCGCGGCTTGCGTGTCGCCGACCTGCTCGATCTGAAGCTGCTGAAGACGCACATCGACAATGCAGTGCGCGAAAAGAACATGATCGCGCACGCCCTGTTCAACTCCGAGCCGCTCGACGCCGACAAAATGTACACCGAGTATGCGAACGCCGCCGAGAAAATTGCGCCCTTCGTCCGTGACACGGCCCTGTTTCTGAACCAGTCTTTGAAAGAAGGGAAGTCGATTCTGTTTGAAGGTGCGCAGGGGACAATGCTCGACATCGATCACGGAACGTATCCGTTCGTGACGTCTTCGAGCGCGACTTCCGGCGGAGCGGTTACTGGTACCGGCGTTGCCCCCAATGCCATCGATTCCGTGATTGGCTTGACCAAAGCTTACTGCACACGAGTCGGCGAAGGGCCGTTCCCAAGCGAAGAACCGAGCGCACTCGGCGAGCAGTTGCGCAAACGAGGCAATGAATATGGCGCAGTCACCGGCCGCTCCCGCCGCACCGGATGGTTGGACTTGCCTCTGTTGCGTTACGCTGGCATGATTAATGGCATTTCCTGGCTGGTAGTTACCAAGCTCGACGTGCTGGATGAGCTTGCCGAAATTCCTGTGTGCGTGGGCTACAAAATCGACGGCAGAGAAACGCAGGAGATTCCCGCGCAATCCAGTGATTATGACAAGATCGAAGGCGTTTACCGGAAATTACCAGGATGGCAGACTTCGACGGAAGGCATCACGGATTTCGACAAGCTGCCGAAAGCGGCGAAAAGCTATCTGGAATTCCTGCAGAAGGAAGCGGACGCGAAGATTGGAATGATTTCGACCGGCGCGGACCGCGACCATACCATCTTCAAAGATGAATTTGTGGCGGAATTAAAAACGGCCGCCGAGAATCTGCGGAAGTCTTTACCGCAATCCGCAGGTTAAACCAAAGTAAAAACTAGGAGCGAGACATGGTTGTGTTGGCGGTAACGTGGATGGCTAAAGTGGGACACGAAGCCGAAGTAACGGCGCTCTTCACGAAGCTGACGGAAGAATCGCGCAAAGAGCCGGGCTGCGCCATGTATCAGGTTCATCGCCACAAGACCGAGCCACGCCGGTTTTTCATCTACGAGCAATACAATGACGATGCGGCACTCGAGGCCCATCGCACCGCCCCGCATTTCCTGCAACACGCCAGAAAAGACCTGCCTAAGATCGCAGATAGAGTAGAGGGAAATTTGTTCGAGCCGCTGGGGTGATCGTGTGGCGCGGGCGCCCTCGAATGCGGCAGCGGACGATAGCCAGTCTCACGTCGTCTTATCAATCATCATCTCACCCGCGGTCGCATAGCTCTCTTTCGATACTTCGTGAAAGGCCACTACAATCGCTTCCCGCCGCGCACCGCCGTCTTCCACCAACGCGTCGGTAATTCGTTTCGCGATCTTGCGTTTCTGATCGAGCGTGCGTCCCGCCAGCATCGTGATTTGGATCATCGGCATAAGAGATCTTTCGCTTCGTTCAGGATGACGGCTGCGAATCCCGTTTCGCCCGCTCCTGCAAAGCGCCGTCACTTCGCCAATTCGTATCCCGCAAAGAAAAAGCTCAACTCAAAACGCGCCGTATCTTCCGCGTCGGAACTGTGAATCGCGTTGTGTTCGATATTGGTGGCCCACTTCTTGCGAATCGTACCTTCCTCGGCCTGGGCCGGATTCGTGGCGCCCATCAGTTTTCGCAAGTCGGCAATGGCGTTTTCTTTTTCGAGCGCTAGGACAACGATTGGCCCGCTCGACATGAAATCGGTCAGCGTACCGAAAAAAGGACGGCTGGCATGAACGGCGTAAAACTGCTCGGCCTGATGCTTGGAGATTTCCAGCATCTTCATGGCAAGAATGCGGAAGCCGTTCTTTTCGAACTGCTCGATGATGTCGCCCACCGCGTTCTTGCGAACCGCGTCAGGCTTGACGATGGTAAAAGTGCGTTGCAGAGTTTTCATAAGTTCAGTCGTTAGTCGTTAGTCCTTAGTCATTGGTTGTTAGCCTTACCCTTAGCCTTACCCGTAGTTGCCCACCCCAAGAATCTTGTCATTCCGAGCGGAGCGAGGAATCTGCTCCATCCCGCTGCACGGCGCTAAACGTTCACCCCGATAGCAGCCGCCAGCGTCTCGCCAATCGCCGCCGGAGATTTCGCCACGCGGATTCCCGCCGCTTCCAGCGCCGCCATCTTTTCGCTGGCTGTACCCGTGCCGCCGGAGATGATCGCCCCCGCATGACCCATGCGCCGTCCCGCTGGCGCGGTTTGACCGGCGATGAATCCCACCACTGGCTTCTTCATGTGGTTCTTCACGAACTCGGCTGCGGTCTCTTCCGCGTTGCCGCCGATCTCACCGATCATAATTACAGCCTCGGTTTGAGGATCGCGATTAAAGAGATCCAGCGCATCGACGAATGTTGTTCCGATAATCGGGTCTCCGCCAATGCCGATCGCCGTCGATTGCCCAATGCCGCGCTGCGTTAGCTGATGCACGGCTTCGTAAGTCAGCGTGCCCGAGCGTGAGACGATGCCGATTGCTCCTTCTTTATGAATCGATCCTGGCATAATTCCAACCTTGCACTTGCCCGGAGAAATAATTCCCGGGCAATTCGGTCCAATCAGCCGCGAGCGCCGGTTCTGCAAGAACTCCCAGGCTTTGACCATATCCAGCGTTGGAATGCCTTCAGTGATGCAAACAATCAGATCCAGGTCCGCGTCCGCCGCTTCCATGATCGCGTCTGCGGCAAACGGCGGCGGCACAAAAATAACGGTGGTATTGGCGCCGGTCTTTTCCACGGCTTCACGCACCGTATTAAAAATCGGCCAGCCTTCGTGAGTCGTGCCGCCCTTGCCCGGCGTAACTCCGCCGACAACCTGCGTGCCGTAGGCCGCGCAGGCCTTGGCATGGAACGTGCCTTCGCGTCCCGTCAATCCCTGCACGATGAGCCGCGTCTCTTTATTTACCAGAATTGCCATAATCGAATCCCCGCTAGCTAATCCCTTATCTCCACTCAGTTACGCCGTGAATTCCCCGCGCGGCAGCCACCACTTGATCGGCGGCGTCTTTCATCGTCGCGGCTACGATGAAGTTCAATCCCGAATCCATCAGGATCTTTTTTCCTTCATTCACGTTCGTACCTTCCAGCCGCAAGACCACAGGCAACTTGATGTTCGTTTTTCTTGCGGCCTCGACCACGCCGGTGGCCAGTGTGTCCACGCGCAAAATACCGCCAAAGATATTAATAAGCACTGCTTTGACGCTCTTATCGCTGAGTAGAATTTCAAACGCATGCGCTACCTGTTCGGCATTGGCGCCGCCACCCACGTCAAGAAAATTCGCGGGCATGCCGCCGGCATACTTGATGATGTCCATGGTGGCCATGGCCAGGCCCGCGCCATTCACCATGCACCCAACGCTGCCCTCGAGCTTGATGTAATTCAGGCTGTATTTCGACGCCTCCACTTCCAACGGATCTTCTTCCGTAATGTCGCGGAGTTCGCGCAAATCGGGATGGCGAAACAGCGCGTTGTCATCAAACGTAACTTTCGCATCGAGCGCAAAAAGTCGGCCATCGGTTGTCGTGATAAATGGATTGATTTCCAGCATGGAACAGTCTGTATCAAGAAAAGCTTTATACAAGCTGCTCAGGAACTTCACCGCGGGATTGATCTGCTGCGGCTTCAATCCCAATTGAAAGGCGATCTTGCGCGCCTGAAACGCCTCCAGGCCCATACCCGGATCGATGTACTGTTTCAGAATCGCATCCGGAGTCTCGGCAGCAACTTGCTCAATATCCATACCACCGGCCGCCGACGCCATGAAGACGGGCTTGCCCTCGGCGCGATCCACGAGAATGCCAAGATAAAGCTCTTTTTCAATAGGCAGCGTTTCTTCAATCAGCAAGCGGCGAACGATGCGTCCTTCTGGTCCGGTCTGATGCGTGACTAGTTTCATGCCCAGCATCTTTGCCGCGAGATCGCCGGCCTCGCTCACCGACTTCGCAATTTTTACGCCGCCGCCTTTGCCGCGGCCACCCGCGTGAATCTGCGCCTTCACCACGACTCCGCTCGCTCCCGTGCTGAGAAGGTGTTTGGCCTCGGCCTCGGCTTCCTCTCGCGAGGCGGCCATCGACCCGCTGGGCACGCTCACGCCATATTTCTTTAGAATCCCCTTCGCCTGATACTCGTGAATTTTCATAGTGGTTCTTTGCCGCTACTATTAGCAGTTAAATCATCGGTAGTTAAAGCCATCGGCAGGAGCAACGCTTGCGGCTTAAAATTGCAGGCAGCAAACTGTTGATTTTATAGAAGAAGAGCGGAATAGAGCAAACCGCAGGATTGCCTGGCGTGCAGGACAACGGCTGCGTAGTGGACGGTCGCTTGCCTCTGAGTCGTCGAATTGAAGCGATCGCGCTGTATGAACATCTAATTTAAAGATTGAGGAGCAACAACAATGGCCAAAGCCACATTTGCCGCAGGATGTTTTTGGGGAGTCGAAGCCACCTTCCGTGCATTACCGGGAGTGCTCTCGACCCGCGTGGGCTACATCGGCGGCCACACCGAAAATCCAACCTACCAAGACGTTTGCACTGACCGCACCGGTCACGCCGAGGCCGTCGAGGTTGACTATGATCCAACTAAAGTCGCCTACGGTGATCTTCTCAAAATTTTCTGGGAGAATCACGATCCTACGCAGCTCAATCGTCAAGGCCCGGATTGGGGCACGCAGTATCGTTCCGCGATTTTCTTTCACGACCACGAACAACAAGTGGAAGCCCAGGCTTCGAAGAATTCACTGGAACAATCGCACCGCTTCTCCAAACCGGTCGTTACGCAAATCGTTGCCGCGCCCAGTTTTTTCCCCGCTGAAGATTATCACCAGCAATATCTGGAGAAGCGCGGCCTGGCGAGCTGTCACATCAAGGCATAAAATTGCGTAGAGCGGGGTGCCCCCCGCTTCGCCACACGCATCAGCCACGGCCTCAGCTAAAGACTCATCAGACTCGCTGGATTTCGCCATGTCAGGAAAGTCTATAAAGATCGACTCTACCAACGAATGACAGAACTCGGTCATCTGGAGTAAAACATTCTCACGGGGCGCGGGTTAAAGCTATTAGCAAGGAGAAAGAGGAAAGACAATGAAAAACCTTCTCGCAGGGCTTGCTGTAAGTTTATTGCTTTCAATCCCCGTATTCGCGCAGCATGGCGGACGCTCTCCCGCCGGTGGACATATTCCTTCTCACGGTCCCGCGCCCGTGCGCACGCCGCATGCGCCCGAGCAGAACCGCCATTTCAACGATAAGGTTGGTCATCCTGACGCGCCCCACGTCCATTCCAACGGAAAATGGATTGGCCACGACACCGGACGTGACGATGCGCACTATCATCTCGACCATCCCTTTGAGCACGGACGCTTCACTGGCGGATTCGGTCGCGGGCACGTTTGGCATCTCGCTGGCGGCGGTCCCAGCCGCTTCTGGTTCGGCGGCTTCTATTTCAGCGTAGCTTCTTACGATATTGGCTTTTGCGATGGCTGGAACTGGGGCGGCGACGACGTCGTCATCTACGAAGATCCCGATCACGATGGCTGGTACCTGGCCTACAACGTGCGCCTGGGAACCTACGTCCACGTGGAGTATCTGGGAGCATAGAATCGAACTCACCTGGCGGCCACTATGTTCCCGCGTTTTGCACATCTTGCGAAACGCGGGAGTCGGCCCAAGCCAATCATGGAACGGCCAGACAAAGTTCCTGCTTGGCTACTAGCCCGGCAAACTAGCCCGGGGGGATTAGATGCAGTTCGGGTTTTCTATTCCCTGCTTGACTTCCAGCCAAATCCTTGTAATAACTAACGGGTCCGACCCGGACGAGTCTGGGGGTGTATTTGTTTGGCTGAAGTTCGCCTTCAAGAGGGAGAATCCCTCGAAAATGCTTTGCGTCGCTTTAAGCGTAAAGTGCAGCAGGAAGATATCATCAAGGAGGTCAAACGACACTCCTTCTATCTGAAGCCCGGAGAGAAGAAACGCGTCAAGGCCGCGCTTGCTCGCAAACGCGCCCGTAAGAAAACACGCAAGGAGCAGGATTGAAAATGTTCCTGCGGTTGATCGCAATTGTAAAGCGTCACCGTTAAAATTCAGTGCGGAAAGAAATGCAGGAGGGGCCGCTTCCTTCCAGGAGCGGTCCTGCTCAATCTGGCCCCCACCAGGTAGAGTTGCGCGAAGGATCGATCATACTCATCATTCATCCGGCATAAAGCGGGAAAAGTTGTATCCACGCTCCGTCCTAGGCGCGTGGCGGGCCGAGTCCAGGGGCAGTTCGAGGGGGGATGTACAACCTTTTTCTTCGCACCACGCAGCTCCCCTGCGCGTGGCAGCGGAGGATCGGGCTGAAGGGAGCCATCCTCAATGGAATTTCAGGACAAGGTACTCAAGTGTATCGACTGTGGCCGCGATTTCCTCTTCACTGCCGGGGAACAGCTGTTTTTTCACGACAAGCAGTTCCGCAACGAGCCTAAGCGCTGCAAGGAATGCAAGGCCAAGCGCGCCGGCGCTCTCAACGCGGCTCCGGTTCCGGCCCAGAACTACCGCTATCCCAAGGTAGAAACCAAGGCCGTCTGCTCGCAATGTGGCAAGGAAACGACAGTTCCTTTCCGCCCAACGCAGGGCCGTCCGATCTTTTGCCGGGAATGTTTCCAGCAGAAGCGTTCGGCCATCTCTGCCTGACGCGCAGCTGCGTTAAGGCTGCGTTAGCTTCGCGGCAACGAGGGACGGTCGCCCTTCGACTAGCTCAGGGGAGGCTCTCGGGTGTGGGCGGCGGCCACGCGGCCTTCAGCCCAATGCGCTACCATACTCACGTGCCCACCTATCACGTAGAAAATTTTGGCTGCCGCGCTACCCAGGCTGACGGCGCCGCGATCGACCGCCAGTTCGAACAACGCGGCCTCGCTCACGCCCCGTCCTCGGAAGCCGACCTCGTGATCCTCAATACCTGCACCGTCACCGCCGCCGCTGACCAGGATGCGCGCGCAGCCATCCGCCGTGTACAGCGCCAGAACCCCAACGCAAAAATCATTGTGACCGGATGCTACGCCCAGCGCGCCCCACGAGAACTGGCAGCGCTGCCCGGGGTGAGCGCGGTCATCGGCAACTCGCACAAGCACCAACTCACCGACATCGCGCTGTCGATGGATTTTGGGTGGCGCAGCGCTTCCAGCGCTGCGATCAACGGCCAGGAAAGAGGTCAGGCTTTCGTCGCGCTCTCGGCCCTGAGTGAGAATTCCGGAAGCCGGGAACCGGAAGCCGGAGGCCGCCTCTTCGTCTCCGACATTTTCGCCCACACTGAACTACTGGCCGCCCCCGTCTTCGACGGCATTGCCGCCGGTTC
Source organism: Candidatus Sulfotelmatobacter sp. (assembly GCA_036513255.1). GTDB lineage: Bacteria > Acidobacteriota > Terriglobia > Terriglobales > Acidobacteriaceae > Sulfotelmatobacter. Next base: position 33,686 of record DATBZH010000099.1, read on the forward strand.
TCAGAGCGATCAGCGTACCCGCCCCAACCTCAAGGTCCAGGACGGATGCGATAACCGCTGCTCCTTCTGTGTGATTCCCTACGTTCGCGGCCAAAGCCGGTCGCTTCCTCTGCATGAGGTTTTGCGCGAAGTGAATGCGCTCGTCACCGCCGGCTATCGCGAAGTCGTAATCAGCGGAATCAACCTTGGCCGCTGGGGAAGAGACCTCGACCTCGGACCTCAGACTTCGGACCCCGGCAAAAGCGGCTTCCGTCTTTCGGCTTCCGGCTTCCGGCGAACCTCTCAACATCTCGAGCAAACTACAACTTCAACGTTGCCGGGCTGTGAGGCGTCCGAGGTCCGAGGTCCGAGGTCCGAAGTCACTTTCCGGACGCCGGGAACCGAGAGCCGGAAGCCGACCTTCGAAGACTTAATCCGCGCCATCCTCGCGGACACTTCTCTCGAAAAGCTCCGCATCTCTTCCGTCGAGCCTATGGACTGGTCCGACGAATTAATTCGCCTGGTAGCTGCCTCGCCGCGCATCGCCAAACACGCGCACATACCTCTGCAATCCGGCAGCGACGCCGTGTTGCGCCGTATGCATCGCAAATATCGTCCCTGGCACTATCGGGAAAAGATCGAAAAGATCCGCGCCGCTATGCCCGCCGCAGCCATCGGAGCCGACGTGATGGTCGGATTCCCGGGCGAAACCGAAGTCGAATTCGAGGCTACGCGGCAGTTCATCGAAGACCTACCGTTTACTTACCTGCACGTCTTCACATATTCGGCGCGCCCTGGCACTCCCGCAGCCGACTTGCCGAATCAGGTCCCAGTCCACATCGCTCGCGAACGCAACCGCATCCTGCGTGACTTAGCCGAAGAAAAGAAAAGAGCATTCATGCGCTCCTTCATCGGCCAAACAGTAGAAGCCATCACATTGGGCCAATCGGAACCCGGCACGGAAGGCCTAACCGACAATTACCTGAAGCTCCATCTCGAAGGCCACCACGAATCCAACTGTTGGATAAAAGCAGAAGTAAAAGCCGTCGAAGCAGGGGCTCTAATCGCCGAAGTACGCTGAAGTCCGAGATCCGAAGGCCGGAGCCGGAAGTTCCGCTACTTCGTCCCAGCTTTCAACACCACTGTATTCCGCTCATCCCCCGCAATCGTGCGATAGAACTTTCTCAAGTCTTCCGCTTTATCCACCGGCACGCTCAATTCTTTTACTTCAAACGTTCGCGTATATCCGATCACGTTGCCCTTCACCTCAATCTTAGAGTGATAGCTGGCAAAGCTATAATCGGCGTCAACTGGCGGCGGGAGATCGTCCACTTCGTATCCAGGCGGAATCGTAATTTCAAACTTATCGGTGTCGCGCACCGGCCCTTCAAACTCCACGGGAAACTTCCTCGCTTCTTTGGTTTCGAGCAGACCTTGCGCCTTCACGCCGAGCACTCGCGGCCGCAGCAGCAGTAACCCTCCGGCATTTTTGGCGTAACGCTCCGACTCGAACGAATAGTTGAATCCGAACGGCTGATCGGCAAACGACAGATTTATGAGCGTCGCCTTGGTTATACGAAAACTGGAGAGCGATCCGGCCAGAAGGCTTTCGATTGGCTTGATCCTGTCCTGGTCATTGCTTATGGTGCGCAATCGCCAGCGCTCCGAAGATGCGCGATCTCCTAGCCGCACCTCCTTCACATCTCCGCGCAAAGTGCCACTGGGGTCGAGCGTCAGCGTCGCCGTCCGCTGTATGCTGTTCATGGCGGAAGGTTGCTGTGGCAGTCCAATCAGTTCGCCGCCGTCCAGCGTCACCAGCAGCGCGTAATTGTCCTGCAAATCTCCGCGAATCTGGCCAAAGGGAGTGAGTTCATCAGTGGGATCAAAAAATAGAATTTTGCCCAGCTTGGGATGCTGCATGGTCGCGATGAGCGCAGTACCCGCCACTCCGTCCGGCAACTTGATCGCGGTAATCACGTGATTGAATCCATCGTGAGCCGGCATGTCGCGAGTAACCACCCCACGCTGGCTATTGATCACGACGAAGTAGGATTCCACGCCGATCTCTTGCAGCATCGAGCGCATCAGTGTGGCTTTGTCCTTGCAATCGCCGTAGTGATGCGAGAAGACTTGAGGCGCGGCGTGCGGCTGAAGCCCGCCAATGCCCAACTCGATTGCGACATAGCGAATATCGTGCTGCACAAACTGAGCCAGGGCCTGCATCTTTTGTAGCTGCGTACTCTTTGAGGTGGTCAGTGTTGCCACTTGCTGCTTGATCTCTGGAGAAGCGGCCACGCGGCTACCGACCAGATCTCCGTACCACTTTCCCATGTCGTTCCAGGCCGCAAATCCGTTCAGCGCGCGGCCGCCGGGCGGAAAGAAAGTTACGATCATCTGGCCTTCGACTCCGCTCACAGGCGGCATATCTTCTTCTTTTCGGATTCCTTCCACATCCTTGACCGTCCATCGCCAAAGATTGCTTCCGCCGTCGGTCGCCGTTACTTCTGGATGATTGAGCCACGAAACCTTGAACTCCCAACTGGAAGGAAGCTGCAGCGAATAATGTCCCTCCCGCACAGGATCTTCCCCTTGGAAGTACCACATATCTTGCAGATAAAAAGGCTGCTCTTCCACTTCGTATTCGTAACCAACAATGTTGCCCGGGTCAGCTGCCGGAATCTGCAACACTCTAAATTTCACATCATCCACAAGCTCTCCGCCGCGAAAAGCGCGGTCGACTGCATCCTTGTCTTTGACCTCGTAGTCCTTTCCCTGCGCGGGAATGCACCAGCCATGCAGGCTCCGGATCTTTCTCTGTGGATTGAAGGCTACGGAGACCGTTCCATGTTCGCGTCCATTCGGCCGCAGAATCTTGTAGGCCTGCCGCACCTGCGTCCGGATCTTGTCCGTCGAAAGCACAGTCACATTCGTTTCTGAATACAACAAGACCGCGTCGGTTTTCTCGTCGTATGCCGGCAAAGGAGCGGCGACTACGCTATGCATCCAGGAAGGAGCGTCGCCACCGGCCGAAGCTTGCGGAACGCAAATCAACACGCAGGCCACGATCCATGCAGCCAGCATTAGTATGCGCAGCTCAGTTGCTGGCGCTGGCCGTTCCCGGTTGTAACAGGACTTGTTCTTCATCTCCGGTCCTCACCACCTGAAAGAAATTTCGCAGCGCCCCGTAATACTTGGTCTCCAATAGCAAAATATCGATATTCAACTTCCGCACCACGTGCACCGTGTCTTTGCCGCTCTCCACATTCAAATCGTAGGAAACAACGCGCCCATCCGATCTTTGTTCATGGGGCACGCTGCTCACCTGCCAGCCCATCGGCAGTTCGATGGTTACGTCATCCACCTTTTGATATGGATATTCAAAATAGATGGGATGCACGCGGTCCGCGTGTTCAAAAATCCGCTTCTCATGAACCGTAAAGAATCCCACAGGAAGTAGTGCCCGCTTGCCCGCGCTCGCCGCCCACCCCGGAATCTTAATGTCGAATCCGGCTACCAGCGGCGTTTCCGCGCTGCTCCAGTCCGGCTTGTTGGTCAATTCCAATTCCGCGGCCGCCGGAACCTGTTCCTTGATCTGATCTTCAAGAAATTTCTTCCGCGCGACTTCGTCCGCATTGCGCCATCCCAGCCTCCGGTACATGGCTTCCAGTCCGGTGTAGGTGACCGTCAACTTTCCTTCCAGATCGCCTTGGTCGGAAAGTTTTAGCTTCGCTACCCGCTGAATCTGCGACTCCGTACTCTCCGGCAGCGTAGTCCGAATCCACGTTCCGCCATCCCCATCGAGCCTCAGCCCGGTGGTTCCGGTCTCCGCCCACGACAGCATCCCGAACGGCGTAAACATCGCTCCTGGATCGAAATACAAATCCTTCCCGTTAAGCTTCACCAAAACCACATTCGCATCCAGTTTCCTGGCATCCATCACCTTCGGCGAAAAAAAGTAATTGCTGCGATCCGAAACCCAGCATCCATAAGCCTCGAACCCCGCTGCCCGCACCAGCGCGAGATACAGCCAGGTTAACCTCTGCCCATCGCCGTATCCTCGTTTCCAAAGATCCTCCACATTCGCCGCCGCTTTCTCTTTGTCGCGTTTCTGTTCCTGCTCCGTTTTTTGCAGTTCATACGACGTGTTCTTCAACTGCTGCACCCGATCATAGATCTTCCGCAACTTCACTTCCGGCGTATCGTTTGGCGAAATGATCTGAGCGACCGCTGCCGCCATGGCGTTGCGCTTCCCCACAAAGCCTTCCAGAGCGCCATTCCGTTTCTTACCGACCTTCTTCCAGAATTCGTTCTCGTCTCTTTCCGGCATCTCTTCGGAATAAATGAAATCCACTCGCGATTTCGTTTCGTCTTCCGGAGGCATGAAATCTTCTCGCTGGAACGCGGGAATGTTGTGAGATTCCATCCGCACGATGTGGTCCGGTCCTTCTTTCGGGTCAGTGCTGCCCGGCGGCAGATCGTGCCAGCTCCAGCGCAGATTGAACTGGTTCTCAAACGTGCTGACGTAAGGTCTCAGCGAGAACTTTGCATTCTTGGTGAACAGTTCGTCTGTGAGGATCCAGTGCGAATCGAAAAGAGCGTATTCCTTCAGATCGTAGGTAAAGTAATACTCGAGCACACTGCCCACTTCAACCTCGGGAAAGGTAAACGTCTTGACCACGATTTTCCTTCCCCGTGATTTTTCCACCGTCTTCTCGAAAACCTGTCCACCGAAATCTCGAATCGATCCATCGGGCCGGATGGTGCGCGCATGGATGCCGATAACGTTGTCGTCCCCTTTGACAAAAGGAATCTCGATGTCGGCGTACTTCCGCCCTTCCTCGGTCAGGATCTTGATCCGGTAATAGTTGTCTTCGTGCGAGGTGCGGCTGTTGTCATCGCGGTCCACTTGCCGGTAGAGAATAATCGCCGGTGCGCCCGGGGCCAGCGGCTCGCCCGTCATCTTCAACTCTTCCGGCGATACCGGCTGGAATCCCTGGTTCGCCAACGCCGGCACAGGATGGTAAATCCCGGAAAACAAGGCAAAAAGAAAGAAGTACCGTAGGCTGGCGGGACTTAGGCTGGCAGAGAAACTATACAAATGGCGAATCGGCATGTCGAGTCTCACCCGTGGCGTTGGTGTAGACGTACAAAAACAGCCGGGCCCCCCTGGGGAATACGACGACGCCAGACTGGGAAGCGTCAGGATAGGACGGGCCCGAGCTAGCGTCCGAATCCTATGGCTCGCGACAATATCGCGGCTTACCGCGCAAGTCAAGTAAATCCCAATCCTCATTCAGCTTGGGATCGTCATGATAAACATCGCAAGTCGGCCCACCTCCAACTCCTAAATGTTGCAAGATTTTGCGACTCCGCGAAGCCGGATTTCGCTTGGTCTGCAGCCTTGCTTACGCTAAACTTTCACTCATCAGGTTTGCTCTCTCCCGCCTGAGTGGCGGCCAGTCTCAGCGTTTTTCCCAAGCATTCAACTAAGCGGAAAACTGCGTCCTGCTCCCGCTCGAAGGTTCGTAGCGACGATCAGTCTGGACCAGAACGTGTTGCTGGAAACAAGAAATTAGTGGAAACAAGAAAAGGGAATAATTCGAATGAGAAACCGGTTAACCCTGCTGGCCGTCCTCTCCATCTGCCTGCTCGCCCCTGCTGCCCAATCACAAATCCAACCTTCTTTTTTTGGCATGGGAGTGAGTCAGACCTCCGATATGCCCAAGGTGAGCTACGGCACGCTGAGTCATCCGCCCCTCGCCTGGACTTCGATTGAAGGCGCTGCCAGAGGCTCCTACGACTTCTCGAACATGGATGAGTTTGTTACCAGCGCTCCCAAAGATGAGCATGGCGTGGCGCAGATCGACGTCGTTCTCGGCTGGACCCCCGGCTGGGCCGTGAACTCGCAGACGCATTGCTCCACTCAGAAAAATGGCGTGGTCGGTTGCACGGTTGCGCCGCTTAAGATGACCGATTGGACCGACTTCCTCACCGCGTTAGTGGACCATTACAATGGCCACACCGCGCCTCACGTCAAGTATTACGAAATCTGGAATGAGGCGAATACATCCTCGTTCTGGACCGGCAGTGTCTCTTCGCTGGTTGCCATGGCCGCCGCCGCTTATCCCATCTTGAAGCAGGATCCTTACAGCCAGGTCATGACACCATCCGTAGTTTGGCCTACCGGCGAATCGTTCATGAAGTTATACCTCCAGAGCGGCGGCTACAAGTATGCCGATGGGTTGACCTTTCATGGCTATCCCAGTAAGACCGGCAAGGGAATCAAGCTTCCCGTTCCATTGCCCGAAAGTACGGCATCAACCAACGCCGCCATTCAGACCATGATCACCGGCTTTCGCCTGGTTGCCGACACGAACGGGCTCAAGGGCAAACCGATTCTCTCCACCGAAGGCGGTTGGGGTGTAGGTGGAATGATCGATCCCGACATGCAAGCCGCATGGATCGCGCAGTTTGAAATCGTGCAAGCCGGACTCGCCACGCAAAATGGCCTGCAAATGACAACCTGGTATACATGGGGCCACTCTCTCTCGGGAACCATCGAGACGACGGCAGGAGCGCCTACCGCGGCCGGTTACGCCTATCAGGAGGTGTATGAATGGCTGAACGGGCAGACTCCTTCGCCGTGCACCAGTTCGGGCAACATCTGGTCCTGCCAGGTTGCGAAAAATCTGATCGTATGGGACGTATCGCAAACCTGCAGCAACGGCGTTTGCACCACCGCCCCCTATACTCCGCCCAAGGGATACAAAATGTTTGTGGACCTCACTGGCGCTACCTCCAACATCAACGGATCAATCGCGCTCAGCGTGAAGCCCATCTTGATGGAGCCTTAACCTCTGCTGCTGCGGTACAGGCATTTCAGCAGTTTGGATTCTGATCATTCCGCAGCTCACATCGCGCTCCGGCCGGTGGCTACCTTAATTATGGAAATCAACGGCAGGGACCGCGCGCGCGCACTCCTGCATGGTTGGGAAGACATAACACTGACAAATGATTTGCAGGGAATTCCGCGCGTCGCCTCAGCCCGCAAACCGCTTTCCTAGGCTAGAATCGAGCCACATGCGTATCTGACGGGTCTCACCTGCGCATCGATCTGCCCTGAGGTGACCTCATGCGCCTGAAGCCCTTTCTGCTCGATGCCTGGCTCGACATCTACGAACATGGCATCGAATTCAACCTTGCCGCGAGCACCGGCCCCACCTGGACTGCCAACGAACTCCTAGACCTCGGCGGCGAAGAGTCTCGCCAGCGTTACCTGAATCACAAAGTGGGGTTCAGCCGTCCCGCTGGCGCCGACAGTTTGCGCGAAGCGATTGCCGAGATGCAGGGCGTCAGTGTCGACCACGTGCAGGTGGTCACGGGCGCCTCGGAAGCCCTGGTCGTGCTCATGTGGCTTGCCGCCGAGCCCGGAGCCAACGTCATCGTGCCGCTGCCCGGCTTGACGAATTTCTCAGCGCTTCCCGAGTCGCTCGGCCTTGAGCTGCGCCACTACCGCGTGCGTCGGGAAAACAGCTTCCACATCGATATGGACGAGATCAAGCGTCTCGCCGATTCCAAGACGAAGCTGATCCTGGTAAACAGCCCGCATAACCCGACCGGCGCCACCATCAGCGACTCCGAGATGGAGGCTTTGCACGAGTTCACGTCCCAGCATGGCATCCAACTGATTAGCGACGAGGTTTTTCACCCGATCTATCACGGACGCGAAACGAAATCCGCCGCGCGCCTCCCGCATGCCACCATAATCAACGATCTATCAAAGGCTTTCCCGCTCGCAGGAACGCGTACTGGATGGATGATCGAGCGCGACGCCAGGAGACGCGAGCAATACTTGACCGCCCGCTCCTATTTCACGGCCTGCAACAGCACTCCGGGAGAAATCCTCGCCGAGATCGCGGTTCGCAACCACTCCGCCGTTCTCGGGAAGACGCAGGAAACTGCCAGCCGGAATCTCCAGAAACTGGATCGCTTCATGGCTACGCATCGCGACGTTCTCGGCTGGATCCGCCCGCAAGGCGGAATGACGGCCTTCCCGTGGTTTTTAAATGGCGAAGACACACGTCCCTTCTGCCAAGCCGCAACCGAGCGCGGAATTCTGTTGGTACCGGGAGATTGTTTCGATATGCCCTCGCATTTCCGCCTGGGCTTTGCCGCATCTGCCGACAACTTTGCCCGAGCACTCGGCCGCATGGAAGAGTTCGTGAAGAGTTGGTCTGCGAAGATGGTTATCCGGTAGGCAATCTGCCAAAATTCCACGTGAGAGATGCGGCTTGCCGTATCTCTCAGGTCGAAAGAAAAGCGTCAGCTGACCCTGTTTCTGATTCCGGTCGCCAAGTGGTCGGACGGTACGGCTGCCCCCACGGATGAACACTGAGGACGAGCACTGACGCGCAATCCCGGCAATCCAAATAACCCGACGCAGTGTTCGACCATCACTTGTTACCGAGAGCCTCATCTCTACCATGGACCGTCGGTTGTCACCCTGAGAGTTTGCGCCTTTTGAATTTATGACCGTTTATTGTCATGACTATTTTGTTTGCAACGACGATTTTTGACGACATCGAAAGTCATAGACTCTGAGCAAAGTCGAAGGGATCTTGCCGTGTACCACTACAAGACTCAGGAATCAAACCGCAACACTACCCGCCCGCAACACTTTGTTTTCCCATGAGTAAGTCATAGAATGGCTACCCATGAACGCGGCTGTTGAGAACTTAGCCCCCGATCCCATCCTCGAACGCTTGGAAGACCAGATTGCCTGGTACGACCGAAAAAGCGGAATCAACATGCACTGGTTCAAGCGGCTCAAGATGACGGAGATCGTTTCCGCGGCGCTGATCCCGTTCCTTGCGGCATCGTCTACCATCCCCCACGCGCATGTGGCCACAGGAGTTTTAGGAGTTCTTATTACGGTTTTCGAAGGAATGCTGCAACTCAATCGGTATCACGAGAACTGGATCGACTACCGCTCGACTTGTGAATCTCTTAGACACGAAAAATATCTATTCCTGGCCGGCGCGGGAGTTTACGCGAATGTAGAGAAGCCCCGGGCTTTGCTGGCGGAACGAGTCGAGTCTCTGGTCTCACAGGAAAGCGCCAAGTGGGCCTCAATCCAGCAACAGGATTCGAAGGGAAAGCCGGCTTAGTTGGTATCTAGTACATGGCTTGAAACGAGCGAGCGGACGCGATTTATACTCGCTGAGGAATCGTAGTTGAGCGGCATCTTCGTCAGCTATCGGCGCAGTGACTCGCAGGGAGAAGCCGGTCGTTTGTTTGACGATCTGGTCAAGCACTTCGACGAGCAGACGGTATTCATGGATGTTTCCGCTATCGAGGCGGGACGCGATTTCCGCAAAGCCATCGAAGAAGGTGTGACAAAGTGCGGCGTCCTCCTGGTCGTGATGGGCCCGGAATGGCTCAGCGCGAAAAATGAAACTGGAGCGCGGCGCCTCGACGATCCCGCCGATTTCGTCCGCATCGAAACCGCCTCCGCATTAAGGCGCGATATTCCGGTGATTCCAGTCCTGGTGCGCGGCGCCTCGATGCCCACCGCTGAACAGCTCCCCGAGGATCTCAAGGAACTTGCCTATCGCAACTGCATCGAACTAACCCACGCCCGATGGAGATCGGACATCCAACTTCTATTGGAAGCGCTGCGCCGTCTGGACGCAGCGAGTCAGAGTGATGGGAGCGCCGGATTCAATCCCATATCGAACTCCTCACTCAAGCTAGTAACCGCTGCGCCGCGGAACTCTGCGTCGTACCTGGCGACAAACGCGCCGAAGCCTAAAGCCAAAGATGAAGACCCTTCCTCGATCGAACCGGCCGTTATCGAGCGCGTGACCCGCGAGCTCGCGCTCCACATCGGGCCGATCGCCGCAATTGTCGTGAATCGCGCAGCCTCGCACTGCGCCTCGGTGGAAGACCTCTATCGCATCGTCGCGGAGGAGATTGATTCTGAGACCGCGCGCGAAAAATTTCTGAACCATGCCGCTATCCCGACAGCCCCATTCCCTGAGACTGCGCGAACCGCAACTCCACCAACTCCGAGTCCCGACGGTTCGGCACTCGTGCAGCGGAATGACGAACAGTTCAGGACGGCTCCGCTCGTCCCGAGCGCGCACTCGCCAAATCGATGGAAGTTTTCGCTGATCGCCATGGGAGGTATGTTGGTTCTGGCGATCGTAGTCGCGGCACATTTTGCCCGCTCCGGGGAAGAGAATCCCTCACCAGCGGTGCACGATAAGCCACAAGAATCGCGCGTCGAGGCCGCTTCCACGCCAACGGAGTCTATGTCTTCGGGAATGGAAGCAAAGCCTGCGGCGGTGGAAGCGAAGCCTTCAGCAGCATCCGAGATCCCCACTAAAGGCGCAGAGGCCAAGCCGAAGCAAATTGTTCACCTGTCACCCGAAGCGGCCCACAGTCTGTTGATCACCGAGATCGCTCCGGCATATCCGCCACTGGCGCGGCAAGCGCACATTCAGGGAATGGTAGTGATCGACGCCGATATTTCTCGCGAAGGCAACGTTGAAAATCTTAAGGCGACGAGTGGCCATCCCCTGCTAATTCCGTCCGCAATCGACGCCGTAAAAAAATGGAAATATAAGCCCTACGTTATCAACGGCGAAGCAACACCGGTGAACACCCGGATCAGCGTGAACTTCACTCTTACGGGCGGATAACTCTCTTCAGCTAAACCAAAAATTCACTTCAGCATCTTCAGCGCCTTGGCCAGACTCAACTGCATGCGATTGAAAGACGCTGTCACCGTTGCGATTTCATCGCTTCCCTTCACCGGCAATGAAGGCGTGTTCATGTCTCCCTTACTGGCGCGGTCGGCAACTTCGGAAACCAGTTTCAACGGACGGATCACGATGAAGTAAACCGCCGCATCGAGCACGGCGATAGCCGCGATGAGCGTGATCATCAGATAAATCAGCAGCAGATGAAACGCCTGCTTGGCATTCCGCACCGGCACCGACATTGGCACGGATACAATCTGCGCGCCGATGATTTCGCCCTGATTCCATCCAAAGCCGTTATTCGACCCATAGGTTGCGATCATGGCGGCCGGCGCCGCAGCCGGACGGCTGTGGCATTCCATGCAAGTCGCATCCGCTGCAATCGGCGTCGCCAGAAACATTGACGCCCCCGTCGCCGTCTCCCGTTCTCCCGTATATTGCTTCTGCTCAGGATGGTCGCGCAGGTACCGAATAACGTCGGCCTCCCAATCGGCGGCGCGGTCTTCCGGATTGGTCGGGTTCAGCGCAGCTTCGCGGTAGCTGTAGTCAGGATAGGCTCGCCGCAGTTTGTTGAACGTACTGGTCGCGGCAAAGAAAGGAATCGTTTCCGCCAGAAACTTCTTCTCATGCTGCGGATTTTGTTCCAGCAAAGGCTTCAGGTCGGAAGATGTGTAATCGCGCACAGACTGGGCGCTGGCCCTCATCAGCTCCGCTTCACGCAAGACTTCGCGGCGCGCATTGTTGATGAGGAAGTTATCGCTGACTATAGAAATGATGAGTCCGCCAGCGCCGAACACCACCAGCAAGATAAGATTGAACTTCGTTAACAGCTTCGTTGTCGGCCTCGTTTTCGGAATTCCGGAGTTAGGAGCGAAAGCCTGGCTGACCGTGCGTTCTAGCAAGAAACACTAAAGGAGCGCGATCGGGTTATAGAATCCGTGCAGCGGGATTATACTTCCTTGAAAGGTTGCCGTTCGCCGAATGTCCATCGAGAAGCTATACGCGGTTGCTTGCTCTTCCGTCGTGGCACTAGCATTTGCCGGGTTCGGTTATCTCATGCTCTTCAAGCCCTCAGCGTACGTTGATCTTCGCAATTGGCACTTCCAGAAGAGCGGACTGATGGAGCGCCTCACGATTGAGCGCTGTTCTCGATTTGACCATCGCGCGTCTGGGTTCGGGTTGCTTCTTTTTGGAGTGTTCATGCTCTACTTTTCAATAAGAAGCCTTCTGCATTGAGTGGGGTCGTCCGATTTGCATGGACCGGGCTTCTTGAAGCGTTGATAAGGCTAAGAGCTAAAGGCTAATACCTTAAGAGCCGCATATCACATGCTATAATCTTCTATTCTCAGTCGCTTAGAGCCCGGAGGACCGTATCGATAAACGTTTTATCCGCACCAACGACCGCATTCGCGCGCGGGAAATCCGCGTGATTGACGACGAAGGGGCGCAGTTGGGCATCATGCCGCCCTATGAAGCGCTCAAGAAAGCCCGCGAAAAAAATCTGGATCTGGTTGAGATTTCGCCCACTGCGCAGCCTCCCGTGTGCCGAATTATGGACTACGGGAAATACCTGTACCAGCAGGAGAAAAAAGAGCGCGAGGCGAAGAAGCACCAGAAGACAATTACGGTTAAGGAAGTCAAATTTCGTATTAACGTGGACGACCACGACTACGAAACGAAAAAGAATCACGTGCTGCGCTTCCTCGATGAAGGAGATAAAGTCAAAGCAACGATCTTCTTCCGCGGACGCGAAATGACCCGCACCAGCCTGGGTCGCCAGATTTTAGAGCGGCTGATAAAAGATGTCGAACCGCACAGTATCGTAGAGTTCCGGCCTCGCCAGGAGGGCAACACACTGCACGCGATTCTGGCGCCGAAGAAGTCGGAAAAGGATCGCGAGAAAGAACGGGCGACTGCGGAAAAAGAAAAGGCTCGCGCTGAAAAGAAAGAAAGAAATGCCGGCGAGATGAATATAGAAAAAGCGAAGGCCGCCGCGCAGAGCGCTCCGCCAGAGGCTGCCGAGGCCGTGGCCAAACCGGCCTCGTAGCAAATTCTAAAGCCAATTTAGGGGACTTATGCCGAAACTAAAAACACATACTGGCGCTGCCAAGCGCTTCAAGAAAACGGGCACCGGAAAAGTGAAACGGGGCCGTTCGCACTTGCGTCATATCCTGACGTCAAAAGAGACGAAACGGAAACGCGGACTGAGATCGGGAGCGTTGGTCAGCGATGGCGATCTGGCCAAGGTTCTGCGAATGATTCCGTATCAGTGAGAGTCTGTGGGAATGGCACGGCTTTAGTCGTGCCATTGCCGGCCAACACAAATGTGGGCTTTAGCCCTGGCTTGGCAGATAGGCGTGTGAAGAGGTCAGAGATTTCGATCTCCTTACCTCCAGCCGCCGTTAAATTGAGAGCAAAAAGGAGAACAAACCATGCCTCGCGTAAAACGCGGCACAAAACGCCGTGCCAAGAGAAAAAAGATATTAGACCGCGCCAGCGGTTATTTTCTAACTAAATCAAAACTCTACCGCTCAGCCAAAGAAGCCGTCGAACGCGGGCTGAAATTTGCCTATTCTGGGCGCAAGCAGCGCAAGCGGCAATATCGCTCGCTGTGGATTGTGCGCATCGGAGCTGCGGCCAAGCTTAACGGAATGAGCTATAACCAGTTCATTCATGGGCTGAAGGTCGCTGGCGTCGAACTGGATCGCAAGATTCTGGCTGATCTGGCGGTGAAGGATCCGGCGGGGTTTGCGGATTTGGCGACGCAGGCGAAAGCGGCGATTAGCGCGGCGTAGAGCAAGCACTCAGCAATTAGCACTCAGCATTCAGCCAATATATTTGTCATTCCGAGTCGTCGCGCATCGCGCGGTGGCGAGGAATCTGCTTTTCTGCATGTGGCCGGAACAATGCAGATTCCTCACTGGGCCTTCGGCCCTGTTCGGAATGACAAGACTTCTAGAGACCTCGCAAGATGGCTTATACCGTTCCTAAATTGACGGACTATTCGTCGGCGGCGCTGGATGATGCTGTCCAAGAGCTTTTGTCTGCGAGTGACTCCGAATGGCAGGCAGTGAGAAATGAATCGGATTGGAAGGAACTCCGAGATCGCTGGTTAGGCCGTAAGAGTGGCATTCTCACGCTGGTCAACGATCTGTGGCTCAAACCCGCGCCAAAAAATGCGAAGCGTGACGTTGGGCAACGAGTGAATCTAGTTAAAGAGCAGGTGGAAAGAGACGTCGAACGAGGCAGTGGACTCTCTAAGAATTATCCTATCCTCGATAAATATTTCTCGTCTTCCGTCGACGTCACATTCCCTGGTGTCCGCCGTGCTATCGGGGCGGAGCATCCTGTGATTCGTACGACCAATGAAATTGTTTCCGTGTTTCAGAAGCTGGGTTATTCGGTTGCCGAAGGTCCCGTGGTCGAAACCGATTATTACAACTTCGAGGCTTTGAATTTTCCGCCGAATCATCCGGCGCGGGATACGCAGGATACTTTGTTTATCGCCGGGCAGTCGAAGAAGTCCGCGCGCGAGCGGTTGCTGCTGCGCACGCATACGTCGCCGGTGCAGATTCGCACGATGGAAAAGATGCGGCCTCCACTTCGTATTGTGATTCCGGGGACGGTGCATCGCAACGATCCTCCGGATGCAAGTCATTCGCCGATGTTTCATCAGGTCGAGGGGCTCGCGGTCGATACCAATATTACTTTTGGCGATCTCAAGGGCACGCTCGATCACGCTATGAAGGCATTGTTCGGGTCGTCGGTGAAGACGCATTTCCGGCCGTCGTTTTTCCCTTTCACCGAGCCCAGCGCGGAGATGTATGTTTCCTGCTTCATTTGCGGCGGCAGCGGGAAGCGCGGCAGCGATCCCTGCCGTCCCTGCAAGCAGACGGGATGGATCGAGATACTGGGATGCGGCATGGTCGATCCCAATGTGTTCGAGTTTGTGAAGGACAACGGATACGATCCGAGAAAGGTTTCGGGATTTGCATTTGGCATGGGCGCGGACCGGATTGCGCTGCTGAAGTATGGCGTGGATGATATTCAGTTGTTCTTTCAGGGGGATGTGCGGTTTTTGCAGCAGTGGGGGTGAGCCGCGAACTGCGAGTTTTGAGCTTCGAGCAAAAAAACTGGGAGCATGGGTACGAATTCCTTTCGCAGCCGTTTTAGGTGCATAGGGGACACGGGATCCTTCGACTGCGGTTTTGCTTCGCATTCGCAAAGCAAAATTGTCACTCAGGATGACAGAGTGAAATGAAACTTTCTTCCCATTGGATTCGGGAGTTTGTCGATGTCTCCGTTGATGACCAACGGCTGGCTGAGGACTTGACTGCGGTTGGCATTGCGGTCGAGGGGGTCAGCGGGAGCGGGGCCGATACCGTGTTTGAGATGGAGATTGGTACGAACCGTCCAGACGCGATGAATCATTATGGCGTCGCGCGGGAGGCGGCGGCAATCTACGGGGTGGAGTTGAGGCAGCAGTCAGCCCTCGGCAATCAGCATTCAGTCAAAGACCACGGCGGGGATACGCCTTTTCCGATTTCTATTAAGGATAAACAAAGTTGTCCGCGATTTTCGGCGCGGGTGATTCGTGGGACGTCCATCAAAGCATCGCCAGATAACATTGCGCATCGGTTGGGGCTTCTCGGTCAAAGGCCCATCAGCAATGCCGTGGATGCGACGAATTATGTCCTGTGGGAGATGGGGAAGCCGACGCATGTTTTCGATCTCGATTTGCTTGAGGGCGGAGAGCTGATCATTCGTCGGGCGAAAGAAGGCGAAAAACTGAAGACACTTGACGGTGTGGAACGCACGTTGAGTGCGGAAGATGTCGTCGTCGCCGATGCAAAACGAGCGGTGTCTCTGGCCGGCGTGATGGGTGGCTACGACACCATGATTACCGACAAGACGCGGGATATCTTAATCGAATCCGCCTGGTGGGATCCGGCGACGATTCGCAAGACTTCGCGGCGGCATGGGATTCATACGGATGCGTCGCACCGCTTTGAGCGCGGCGCGGATTTTGAATCGACGATTATTTCGTGCGATTTAGTGGCGAAATTGATTCTTGAATCTGGCGGCGGGGAATTGGTGGGCGATGCGGTCGATGTGGTCGCGCGCAGGCTAGATCAGGCACCGGTGGTGCTGCGTGTTTCCGAGGTGCAGCGCATTCTCGGCGGCAATATTGATGCGGGAGAGATTTTCCGCATCTTGAAGAAGCTGGGATTCGGCGTGATTCCCGAGGGCCAGGCTGATCAGCAGTTTCGAGTTCACATCCCGAGTTGGCGCTTGGATGTGGAGCGCGAGATTGATTTGATCGAAGAGATTGCGCGGCTGCACGGATATGACCGCTTCGAAAATACCTTGCCCGCGTATAGCGGCGAAGTGGTGGAGTTGCCACATGCGCGAGCGCAGTCTGAGGTGCGAAAGCGGGCTCTGGCGCTCGGTTATAACGAAGCGGTGTCGCTCACGTTTATTTCGCACGAGGATGCGGAGCGGTTTGCGCCGGCGACGCGAGTGCTGGAGCTGGAAAATCCGCTGAGCGAAGAGGCATCGGTGATGCGGCCGTCGCTTGTGCCGGGAATGCTGGACATGCTGGCCTGGAATTTGAATCGCGATCTCAAAGATGTGCGGTTGTTTGAAATGGGCAGCGTTTATGAGGCGGGGGATGAGGAACGGATTGAACCCAAACGCATGTGCCTGGGAGCGACCTTGGGAGCGCTGAAACATGCGCAACCCGCCGGCAGCGTGCTGGATGTGAGCAAAGGCGAGCAGGCGGAAGCGGCAGAGGTATTTCGCAGCGCCAAAGGTGATGTTGAGACCTTGGTGGGCGCGTTTGCGGTTGGGACCGTTTCGTGGGACCGGGAAACGGCGGAGTATTTTCATCGCGGCCGTTCGGCGCGGGCGTCGGTGGATGGCGCGGTGATCGTGCAGTTGGGACAGGTTGCGCCGGAAGTGGCTGCAGCGCGCAAGTTGCGCGAGCCTGTGTTTTTGGCCGAGATCGATTTGGAAGCTCTGTACCTGCGAGGATTGCGGCAGATACGGTTTGAGCCGCTGGGGAAGTATCCGGTTGTGGAGCGAGATTTTTCTTTTATTTTTGGCGATGCGGTGGCGTTCGGAGCGATGGAGAAGGCCGTTGCGGATTTGCGATTGAGCGAGTTGCGGGAGTTTGGTCCGGTGGAGATTTTTCGCGGCGCATCGATTGGCGCCGGGAAGTATTCGATTTTGTTGCGGGCGAAGTTTGAGTCACGGGAGCGAACGCTGCGCGACGATGAAGTGGCGGAGTGGTCGGCTCGGGTAGTGCAAGCGCTGGTGGGTTTGGGCGGGGTGCAGAGGTAGCGTGTAGCCGCGGTGCTCTCTCGCGTAATCCGACAGATCGAACGGAACTGGACGCGAGACAAAAACAGCAGCTTTCTCCACTTCGCGTCGCTACTCTCCGACTCCGGTCGAAATGACAATTTGTTGGGAGGTTTGATCTTTTACTTATAGCAATCACGGGCGAGGCGCTCGTGCCACACTTCTTGTTTTTTCTTTCAAGTTCTCTTGATTCACTGCCGATGGGGTAGGAATGAATACTACGTCGGCTACCCCTGCTCCGGAACAGAATCCTTCCTCAATTCAACGGCTGCGCTATGTGGCGCGGCAGCCCATATTTGATCGCGAAAAAAGAGTATTTGGGTACGAACTGCTGTTTCGCGACGGGGTGGAGAATGCGTTCACCAGCGGGGATGCGGACATGGCTTCGCGGGCGACGCTCGACCGGTCGGTGCTGGTGGGGCTCGACATGTTGTGCGATGGCAAACGGGCATTTGTGAATTGCACACGGGATACGCTGATCAAGGGGCTGGTTACGTTGCTGCCTGCGAATTCGACGGTGGTGGAGGTGCTGGAGAGCGTGTCGCCGGATCCGGATGTGATGGCGGCCGTAGAACGATTGAAAGAGTCGGGATATATGATCGCGCTCGACGATTTTGTGATGAACGATGCGCGGGAGCCACTGGCCGAGATGGCCGACATCATCAAAGTGGAATTGAAGCTGACGACTGCGGAGCAACGGATAGCGATGGTGAAGCGTTACGGGCCGTGGAAGCGGCGGATGCTGGCGGAGAAAGTGGAGACGCAGGAGGAGTTTGCGGCGGCCCGGGAAATGGGGTTCGTCTATTTTCAGGGATATTTTTTCCGCAGGCCGGAGATGATCAGCGCAAATGAAATGCCGGCCAACCGGATGAATTACCTGCGCATGCTGCAGGCGGTGTCGAGCCCGGACCTGGATATGCAACAGCTAGAGCAGTTGATCAAAGGCGAGGCGTCGATTTGCTATCGGCTGTTGCGCTATTTGAATTCGCCGATGTTTGGCTTCCGCAACGAGATCCATTCGGTGAAGCATGGGCTGGCGATTCTGGGCGAGCGCGAGATGCGTAGGTGGGTGAGGCTGGTGGCGGCAGTGGGCGCGGGGCAGGACAGCAGCAGCGATTTGTTGCTCTCGTCGCTGGTGCGGGCGAGATTTGCGGAGTTGGTGTCGCCGAAGGTGGCGCACGGGGATTCGGATCTATTTCTGATGGGGTTGCTATCGCTGATCGATGCCATGCTGGAAATGCCGATGGAGAAAGTCGTGGAAATGCTCCCTCTGGATAAAGACACCAGGATGGTGTTGTTGGGACAGCCGAGCGCGTTGCGTCCGGTGCATCAGTTGATGCTGGCGCATGAGAGCGGAGAGTGGGAGGCTGCGGCACGAGTGGCGGAGAGCATGCATCTGAAGAGCGAGGAGATTGCGGGACTTTATTTACAGGCGCAGCAGTGGGCTAGGGAAGTGTCGCTGGGGTGAGATCGGCTTCCGGCTTCCGGAGTTCGGACCGCACACTTCGGAAACCAGACCTCGGGCATCGGGCGATGGTTAGGCACCCCAAAAACCTCCTAGCCGAAGCTTCTACGAAGCGGAAGTCTCCATTTCATTCACACCTCACTTGATCAAACCCGGAAGCCGGATAGCGGAAGCCGGAAGCCGACCCGGCAGCCATGTCCTCCTGTGCAAAAGCGAAGGCCGATGGGCCTTGCGCGGCGGGGGCGGGACGAGTAGGATAAGGATGTTCTCATTTGGCCTCGTTCCCGCGCAGGCCTTCCACGCCAGCCCTTCTCGAGGCGGCGCGACGGATCCGAATAACGGAAAATCGATACGCAAATAAATAGGGGTTGGTTCGCACGAGAGTTGGGTTTCGAGAGTAGGAGATCGTTTCCAGGTGTGCGTCCGCGCAACGTAGTGAAACCGAGCCGCAGGTAAGGCTGAGTAGCGGTTCTTAGGCGCGGAAAGAACGTCCAGAGGCGCGCGAGTTGAATTCTGCAAGACTTTGAAAAGAGTTGAAATCAGTCGAGAGTTGAAATCGGTGATTACGAGTATTTGAGAGGACTATGAACGCAGGACCGGGAAGACCCTCCGGAGGCGGAGGACGAAACAGGAGGCGGCGGGGACGGCGGCCGCCCAATCCGCGAGGTCAGCGCCCTGGACAGGGGCAAGGACAGAACCGGCAGAAGAATAGCCAGAATGCGGACGGCATTTATACCGCGCCCATGGATCACAGCTATCGCGCCGTCTTGAACGGCAATGGGCACAAGCCGGGGCGGCAGCGTCCGGGGTTTGCGGCGCAGTATCCGCAAGGTGAGCCGGAGCCGTTGCCCATGAGGGAAGACGCCAATTCGCGCATATTTGCGTTCGTCGAGGATTTGTTTTTTGCGGCGAAGATTCAGGAGACGGCGCGCAAGCTGAACGTGAAGGTCGAGTTCGTCAAGAACGATAAAGATTTGACGGAACGCTTGCAGCAGAACGGGGAAGAGAAGCCTTCGCTGCTGATTTTTGATTTGAATAATGCGAATGCCAAGCCGCTGACTCTGATTCCGAAGCTGAAGAGCAGGCTGAAGAAGGGGACGTCGATCATCGGATTTCTGTCGCACGTGCAGGGAGATTTGAAGCAAAAGGCGCACGAAGTAGGATGCGACATGGTTTTGCCGCGGTCGGCGTTTTCGCAGAATCTGCCGCAGTTGCTGCGGAGGCATGGGGCTCCGGAAGAAGAGAGTCCGACGGTGCAATAGGGCGATGCTACAATGCTCGCGGTTCTAGATTGGAGGTGCCTGTGTCCAGAGTTACACTGGTTCTTCCAGCTTTGCTTTTCATAGGGCTGGCGCTTTCCGCGCAACAGACTTCCACTCCTGCAACGCAGGCCACGCCGGCGGCGGTCGCCATTCCCGCTGAGGCTGCGAAGTTGCCTAATCCCGTTAAATCATCTCCCGAATCGCTGGCGCGTGCCAGGAAGTGGTGGGGCATGGACTGCGCCATGTGCCATGGCAAGGACGGCAACGGAAAAGGGGACACGGCAAGCGATATGAAGTTGACGATGGCGGACTTCACCGATTCCGCGACGTTGAAGGGCCGGACCGACGGCGAACTTTTTTACATTATCAAGAACGGCGATCAGGATATGCCGGGCGAGGGTACGCGGGTGAAGGTTCAGGAAAACTGGGACCTGGTGAACTACGTGCGTTTTCTCGCTAAGAAGAAGCCTGAGGCTGTGAGCAAAGCGCAGTGAGCGCCGACGATTTGGATCGATTTATTTTGCGATAGCAATAACGTCCGCCATCCACTTTGAGCAGCGAAGTTCGGGCCAAACCCTTCCTGTAAGAACATTTCCTGCCAGTATCTTTCAACGAACGAACATTTCCACGAGGATGCCGCAACTTCATGAGCAGTCTTAGCCTAGACCGATCCAAGTTTGGGACCAAATGTTGCCGATCGACCGCGGGCAATGATCGAGAGCGATCTGCCCGGTCTTATTTCGAAAGGTGACCTTCACGCGCTTAGGGTAACTGCGGAGGGTTGTCGCATCGGCGCCACCGAAGCCCTGTGTAGAGGTTCGTTCATCTCGTCAGGAGAAATCACGAGGCAGGGACGGGTCTTCTTGATTTCCGATCCCTTCGACGGATCCAGAGTGATGAGCCACTTCGTCCCGCCGGGATAGCTCACCATTTCCAGTCCTCGGCATCGAAGTCATTCGGCGAGAAAGGATGGAGGAGCATCTCGCGTTCCACCGGACACTGTACGGCAAAGGCATGCTTCTAGCCCTCGGCGTGCGCGATGAGGCGCAATGACAAGGCCTCTGGGAGTGACTCGCCGTTCTACCACTTCGCGCAAGCCGCACTGCGCAATGAGGGGCTTGGGAATCCGCATGCCGCGCGAGTTGCCGATGCGGGTGAGTTGGAGTCGCATAGGGTTATTTGTTTGTAATTACAGAGATGTAGGGTGGTCAAGCGACGATTACGAACTTCGGCTAACCGAACCCCGAAAAAGCGGGCGACTAGCCCGGTGGCCAGGCGAGCGGGCGTCCGCCGACAAGATGGACGTGCAAGTGGAAGACGGACTGGCCTGCGCCAGGGCCGACGTTGAGCACGGTGCGGTACCCGTTTTCGATGTTGCGCTGGCGAGCGATGTGAGCGGCGGCCAAATGGCAGCGTCCGATCAGTTCAGCGTGCTCTTCCTCTGCTTCCTTCAATCCGGCAAAATGTTTTTTGGGAATGACAAGCACGTGAGTAGGGGCTTGCGGCTGGATGTCCTCAAAAGCGAAGACGTGATCGTCTTCATACACTTTCTTCGCGGGAATGTCACCTTGAATGATGCGGCAAAAAAGGCAGTTGGTGCTGGAATCGGTCATGGCTGGGGTGAGAATAGCATTTTCCATGCGCTTGCGAAATCGCCGTGAGCCGCCCAGCGGCGAAGCAACGGCGGCGCTAATGAAATTTGGTAATTAGGCCGGAGAAGGATTTGGACGACACATTCCATGTGCCCTCGAAAGGATTGTCGAGATCGGTAAGAACAAAGTGCGCAAAGACAGAAGCGCGGCTGTGATAACAGTGGCGACCAGACCGAGGAATATGTTGTGAAACGGATAGATAAAGATCAGAAAAAAAATTAGAGACGCGGTTGAGCTTACAAAAAGCATGAGCGTGCGCGGGATTCGCTTGACGCTCAGTGCGAGCCTTTCGTCGCGGTGGACGCTGCACTGGTTCACAATTTCCAGCAGTCGCTGGCAGATGCCGCGTTGCATTTCATCTTCGGGAGCCGCTCCGGTGACGCTGGAGATGATCTCGGCAAACAGCCGACCGGTTTTTTCGATATCTTCGCCTAGAGAAAGCGCTCTCCATTCTGTTTCGACTACTGATCGGGAATAGGTCTTTACCGCGCTGACGATAGGATCGCGCGTGGCCTGCTTGAGCGGATTGCTGAAGAGAAGCAGATCCTTGAGCGATCCGGCCTCCGCGACGATTTGGTTCTCTACGGCTGTGAATTGGCCCCAGATTACGTAGATGGCGAACGCATAGAGGACGCTGTAGAGAGTACCGATGATCTGCAGGATCGCGGCGATGCCTTCGCCATCATTGAGGAAGAATCTGTAAAAGCCGGACAAATGGTGAGCCAGGTACAGAACAACTGCGACCGCGAGCAGCTTTGCCAGGCGATGGCGTACGGCTGTAGGAATGATTTGACTGCCGCTCACGTAGTTCGTTCCTGCACGAATAGAGTCTTCATCCTGGTTAATCCAACCTCACCAGAAACACTGCGCCTTCGGGGGTATGAGTTTCGGCGGCGAGTTGCTGGGCGCGTTCGTGGTCGTCGCCAAGGACGCGCACGCGAATCCACCAATCGCCGGCAGGGCTGGCGAAGCGCAGAACTTTGGCGGTGCGATAGCGGCGCGTGAGGTGCCCCGCGAGTTCAGTGGCAGCATCTTCATGGGGAAATCCGCCAATTTGAACGGCCCATTTTCCGCCGGAAGTGAGGGCAGCAGGCGTCTGCATGACTTCGACGCGAACTTTCGCGACACCGGACTGATAGATATCGAGCTTGTGGGCGGCGGCGAGCGAGAGATCGATGATGCGTCCGGGGATGAAAGGGCCGCGATCGGTGATGCGCACGAGAACAGAGTGATTTGTCTTGAGATTGGTGACGCGCACGATCGTTCCGAGCGGCAGCGTACGGTGTGCGGCGGTCATGGCGTGCATGTTGTAGATTTCGCCGTTCGATCCGCGGCGAGCGTGATAGGGCGGTCCGTACCAACTGGCGAGTCCGGTCTCCGATGCCAGAGAGACTGTGCCGGCGGGAATAGTCGGTTCAGCGAGACTGGGGCCGGCATCTCGAGTTGAGCTGCCCAGTGCATGATTATTTGGCAGATGATCGTTCGCGATGGCGCTATCAGGTAGGGAAGAATCGACGGAGGCGGATTGCGCTGTGGGCGGCGGAGGCACCGTCACGCGGGTTTGTTTAGGATGCGAGCAGGAGCTGAAACACACGATGGCAAGGCTGGTTGTGGCCAGGACGAAGGCGGACAGAGTTGGTCGCCAGGGTTGCACCGCTATGGTTTTCGCGAGCGTTCGGCTTGCTCCATGTAGTCGGCGAATTCGGCGAGTTTTTCCGAAGCCGTGCGCAAGGCTTTGGTGGAATGCTGCCGCACGGCGGGAACGACTTCGTCATTCAAATACTTGACGAATTCCGGGATCTCTTTTTCCAGGCGCTCGGCGGCGTCGGCGACGGTCTTGCTGACGCGTGCGGAAGCGTCTTCGACTTTGCGATTGAAGTTGTCCATGGCAGTCAGGCTATTATTTCGCGTGGCGAGGGCGGGGTCAATGGCTGCGGCGGTAACTGAAGGGATGGTTGCGTGACCGCCGAGACACAGATTTCATCGTCCTGAAAATCTCCGCTCCTAAGAAATTTCATTGCAGTAAGGATTCCATCCTTGATAAAGTAAGGATATGTCAAAGGTCACCAGCAAGCTGCAATTGACCGTTCCCAAGGCAATCGCCGACCAATACGGCATCCGGCCCGGAGATGAGTTGGAGTGGATTCCCGCGGGGGAAAGCATCCGCGTGGAATTGGTCAGGCGCAGGGCGAAATCCGGTCTGGAGTTAACGGTGGAAGAGCGACTTGCGCTGTTCAACGAAAGTACCAAGCGACTGGACGAGCTTCAGGCGAAAGAGCTGAAGGAGAACCAAGGCAGGAGAATCGCCCGTGAAAACCGAGGCTGGACGCGGGAGGATCTCTACGAGGAAGATCGTGGCTTCCCTCGTTGATACCAACATTCTCGTATATCGCTGCGATACCAGAGACTCCGCCAAGCGAAATGCGGCTAGTGAGCTTTTGCTCAGAGGGTCGGTGGAGAACACTCTGCGAATTCCGCATCAGGCATTGGTTGAGTTTCTTCACGCCGTGACTAAGGGCAGAGGCGACAGGCCATCCTTGCTCCCTCGTGAAGAGGCCTGGCGGCAGGCGGAGGAGTTGTTGCTGGAATTTCCTATTCTTTATCCGAATGAGTCCGTATTTCGGACGGCGGTCTTAGGAATGGCCGCATACCAGTTTGCTTGGTATGATGCCCATCTTTGGGCATATGCGGAGCACTACGGCCTGCCTGAACTCTTGTCCGAGGATTTTCAACATGGACGCAGGTATGGGACTGTGCTAGTGAGAAATCCTTTTGTAGAGTTAGGCCTGAAGTAAAAGTTAAGAGACGTCGCTAGCTACCGCTACGAGAGCCACTTTGAAGCCATTGCGGGTTACACCCTTCTCCTCTGATTTCTCGATATCGCATTTTCGTCAGAATCTTCTTTCCTGGTACGACTTACACCGGCGTGATCTTCCCTGGCGCGAGACACGCGACCCCTACCGCGTGTGGTTGTCGGAAATCATGTTGCAGCAGACGCGCGTTGCCGCGGTGATTGAGCATTACCACGAATTCCTGCGGCGGTTTCCGACGGTCGAGAAGCTTGCGGCTGCGCACGAGACTTCGGTGTTGGCGGCGTGGAGCGGGCTGGGATATTACCGCCGGGCCCGCATGTTGCATGCGGCGGCGAAGCAGATTGTACGAGAGCGAGAGTTTCCTCAGACTGCGGCGAAACTGCGGGACTTGCCGGGAATCGGGCGCTATACGGCGGCGGCGATTGCCAGCATGGCATTTGATGAGCCGGTTGCGGTGGTTGATGGCAATGTCGAGCGTGTGTTGCAGCGGGTCGCTGGAAGGCGATTGACTGCGGATGATTGCTGGAGGGCCGCGGCTGGCTTGCTGGATGCGACGCGTCCTGGAGATTTCAATCAGGCGATGATGGAGTTAGGCGCGGTGGTTTGTACGCCGCGCGGGCCGGTTTGTTTGACCTGTCCGGTGACTCAGTGGTGCGCGACGCGTGGAGAGTTGCCGCGAGAGGGCAAGGCGGCACGGCAGATGAGGAAGGAGATTCATTTTGCGCTGCATTGTCGCGAGGGCGCGGTTTTGCTGGTGCGGCGAGCATGCGACGCGTCGTTGATGGCGGGGATGTGGGAACTGCCGGAGATGGTGGGAGTTGCAGTCGAAGAAGTTTCAGCACAAAAGCGGGTTCCCTTCAGCAAGCTTGGGGCAGGCTCTCCGCCTCGCTTTGCGAGCCGTCGGAATGACGAAGTGTTAGTCCGGGAAGAGCTTTTGTTTACGCTGCGGCATGCGATTACAGTGACGGATTACACGGTAAGGGTGTGGCGTGATGGGGCGGCAACATGCGGCGAGGGGAAATGGATTCCTGCTGCGCGGCTGAGTAAAGTTGCGTTGACGGGACTGGCGCGGAAAATTTTGCGCAAGGCGGAGATGCTTTGAACGTGGCCGCCGGTGTAACTTCAAGACTGTGATGTTGGAACCCCGCTAATGAATTTCTAACCACGGCAACCTTACTCTGCTGTGCTACCATCTACTGTTTCTTGTTGCGCGCGTTGCGGCGGGAGTCGCAGAGATGTTTGCGAGCAATGAAAATCAAGACCGAATCCGGTTCGTTCGGAAGTCCGAGGCTTCCATGAAAGACACTCTCGGAGTGCTGTTGGCGGGCGGCGCCGGGGAGCGGCTATATCCGCTGACCCGCGACCGCGCCAAGCCGGCAGTGACCTTCGGTGGCATCTACCGCATTATCGACGTCACGCTCTCCAACTGCATCAATTCCGACCTGCGCAGAGTTTACATTCTCACCCAATACAAGGCGCTTTCGCTGAATCGTCATATCCGTGAAGGCTGGAATATTGTGGGCGCCGAGATGGGAGAGTTTATCGAAGTTCTGCCGCCCATGAAGCGGGTCAGCGACCAGTGGTACCAGGGCACGGCGGATGCAGTTTACCAGAATATTTATTCTATCGGTTCCGAGCAGCCTAAGCACGTGCTCATTCTTTCGGGCGATCACATTTACAAGATGGATTACCAAAAGATGATGAAGCAGCACTGCGATTCCGCCGCCGACATCACACTGGCAACAATTCAAATTGATCCCGAAGAGACGCCGCGCTTCGGTGTAGTCGACGTGGATAAAGATGGACGCATCAACGGCTTTGAAGAAAAGCCGAAGAAGACAGAACTTCGCTCGCCGTGGAACCCGGCTAAAGTTACGGGATCGATGGGCGTCTATCTATTCAATGCCGATGTGCTGATTCCCGCGCTGCTCAAGGACGCCGAGGATCCCGCGTCCAGTCATGACTTTGGCAAAGACATTCTGCCGAAGATGGTCGAGGACTTTCGCGTCTATGCTTATGACTTTGTCGATGAGAATAAAAAAGAAGCGCTGTACTGGCGCGATGTAGGCACGCTGGAAGCCTACTACGAAGCCAATATGGACATCGTTTCAGTGTCGCCGATCTTCAATCTTTACGATGAAGAGTGGCCGATCCGCACGCACCAGCGGCAATATCCGCCGGCGAAATTTGTGTTTGCAGAAACCGGGCGCATGGGCACGGCGCTGGATTCCATCGTCTCCAACGGTTGCATTGTTTCGGGCGGTATAGTCAAGAACAGCGTGCTCTCGCCCGACGTGCGCGTGAACTCGTACTCCGAAGTTGACAACTGCATTCTGTTTTCTCACGTCGCTGTTGGGCGCCATTGCCGCATCCAGCGCGCGATCCTCGACCGCAACGTGCATGTTCCCGAAGGTACCACTATCGGTTTTGACGCCGAGGCTGACCGGCAGCGCTACTTCGTGACCGAAAGCGGAATCACGGTGGTGACGCGGGATTATTCGCTCTTCGAAAATCCGGTGACGGTGGATTACTTCACCAGCGAGTAGTCGCAAGAATTGCAGGCGTAACTTATCGAGACAAAGCCTTCGCCTGATTCGCAACCAGCAGCGCCCCCTGAGACCTGGCATCATTCTCCAGTGATGCGAGATGCGCGTGCGCAGATCCCGAACCGGATCCCAATTCAATCTCTGCCAGGGCCAGCCGCGCGTTATATTCCGACAAGCGGTAGCCATACTTGCGCGTAGAAGCAAGCATGGTTTCGAGTTCCTGGCGCGCTGCGGGCCCTTGCCCGGATTTGGCCTTGACGCGCGCATCGGCGAGTATCGCTTCGTAGCGAGGATTTTTCTCCGGGACCTGCTCGGCGAGAGTCATGGCCTGTTGCGCTGCCTTCCGCGCCTCCGTCAGATTTCCCTCTCCCATAAGATTGCGTGCCAGCATCGCGTGCGCAAAGGCATTGCCTCCGACGGAGTTGGCTTTTTCGAACACTGCGATAGTTTCGCGCGCCAGTTTCTCTCCGTCAGAAAATCTCTTCTCAGCCAAGGCGATGAAGGCCATCGACGCGCGGATTTGCGGGCCCTGGTTCTCGTCCTTGTTTTCTTCGCAAATTGCAAGCGCCTCCTCATATTTCTTGTTGGCGCCGGCCAAGTCTCCGCGATAAACCAGAATATCTCCCTTGCCGGATATCGAATAAGGTTCGGCGGCGCGGTAATTGATCTGCCGTACTACGGCCAGCGCCTGCTCATAGTTTTTTTCGGCATCGTCGAGATTTCCCATCTCCACAAAGAGATTTCCCAGATTATTCAGCGTCTCGGAGGAACCGCGGCGGTCGCCGATTTCGTTAAAAGCAGCCAGCGCCTGCTGTTGCATCTTGAGCGCGCCCTTGAGATCCCCAAGTCCATCGAGATCGTTGGCGATGTTTCCATAGTCGCTGGCCAGTCCAACTGGATCGTGAATGCCGTGATCGAAGCGCAAAGCCCGGTCGTAATACTTTTCCGATTCCTGAAGTTTTCCTTCCTGGTAGAGCACATTTCCAATCCGCTCAAACGTGCCGCGAATATTTTTTTGCGCTCCAATTTCCTGGACCACGGGGAGAGCCTCTTCAAACTTCTTTCTCGCGCCTTCAAAATTACCCTGATCAAACAAAACATCCCCGCTCATCAGCAGGGAACGTGCGGCCCCCAGCCGGTAGCCGGCCGCAAAAAAAAGATCGTGCGCCTGAGAGGAGAGTTGAATCGCCTTGTCCGATTCGCCCATACTCGTGCACGCTCCCGCTTCGAGCTGTAGAGCTTCGGCTACAAGAAGATTAGCGCCCAGCGATCTTCCACGATTCGCGGCTTGTTCGGCGGCCGCTTGCTGCTTCTTGAAGTCGCCCTGCGAATGCGCGATGTTGGCCTCCGCCAGATCCACGCGAGCCGCGTCGGCATCGGCAAGTGGAAGGGTGCGCAGGCTAGCGAGAGTGACGGCCGCGTCAGCGCCGTGCCCCGCATTGACCTGCGCGCGGATCATCAAGAGACCGTAATCCACGCGGTCGGGAAAGAACTGCCAAAGCGCGCGAAAGTTTTCGACCGCCTGCGGCTCTTCGCCGAGCAGTTCGTGCGAGCGCCCTTCCATGAGCAACCGTTCTTCCCGCGAAGACTTCGCGGACAAATCGAGCGCCAGCTTCGCCTGCGCTTTCGCTTTGCCGTCATAGCCTAAAGTTGACCAGGCTTGGGCCAACGCGGAATGCGTGGGAGCATGCGCGGGATCGAGCTCAACTGCTTTCTCCAGCAAATCGCGTGCGGCCAGAGCATCGAACACGCGCAGCATCTGCAACCCTTCGGAATACAAGCGGGCGGCTTCCGGATTCGCCGGCAGCGAGGCGCGCACTGCGGCCGACTGCGCGTCGGATAGAGAAGAGATGCCTAATTTTTCGCGCAGCTCAGCCCCCGCCTTGCCAATGAGATCGTCAATCTCCGATTCACTTCCTTTTTCGGAAACCGACGTCAGAGTTTCGCCCGCAGCGGTATCTTGCATTCGAAGATCGACCCGCACTAGCCCGTTGCCCAGCGGCAAATACGAGCCCATGATCACGTCGTCGCTTCCTAGATTCTGCCGAATTCGATTAAGAGTCGGTTGGCTAAAGCTCTCGGCGTCGGGAAGCGACAGGCTGGCTTTCATCTGCGCGATGCTCTCGCCCGGAATCGTGCGCAGTTGATCTCCTTGGCTCAGTTCAGTGGTGAGCATTTCCGAAAGCGCCGTCGAGAGCCAGGATTTCTCCGGATTGCCGGAGAGATTCTTAAAGCCAAGCACCGCTATGGAGCGGCGGCCTGGGACGGGTACGGATGAAACTACGCGTTGCCGCCTGCCAATTAGAAAAAATCCGCCCGTCGCGATTAACAATATTGCCGCAGCAATGCCTACGCCCAACCCGATGGATCGCTTTTTCCGCGGCAGAGTCAATGGCGCCGAAGGCGTCAGCGTCAGCGCGAGGTCCGATGCCAGCTCCGCGGCTGTCTGGTAACGCTGAACCACATCTTTGGCGAGAGCCTTCAGGATGACTTGCTCCACCGCCGGAGGGATCGCTGCGTTTAGTTTGCTTGGAGACTCGGGCTGCTGATTCAGGATTGCGCTAATTATCAGCGCGGGCGTCGGTTGTTGAAAAGGACGCTTACCGGTAGCCATTTCGTAGAGAACCGCGCCGGCGGACCAAAGGTCGCTGCGCGCATCCGGCATTCGCCCACTCAGTTGCTCGGGAGCCATGTATGGAATCGTGCCCGTGACTTCCTGCGATTGAGTCATGGTGAGAGTCAACTCAGTTTCGCTGGGCGCAGGCATGAGCTGGGCCAGGCCAAAGTCGAGGATCTTCAACCGCCCATCCACGGTGAGGCGCAAGTTTCCCGGCTTCAGGTCGCGATGCACAATGCCCTGCAGGTGGGCTGCGGAAAGGCCGTCGGCCATCTGGCCGCCCAGGCGCACAATTTCAGGGATAGAAAGCGGGCCCTGAACAAGCTTCGTGTCGAGAGTAATTCCCGCAATATATTCCGTAACCAGAAAATCGGTATCATCCTGAGTCCCGAATTCGTGGACGGTTGCGATATTGGGATGATTAAGGCGAGCTAGCGATAGGGCCTCTTTGCGAAATCGCTTGCGCGCCGCCTCATCAACAAGAGAACCAGGCGGCAGGACCTTGATGGCGACATCGCGATCCAATTGTTCATCGTGCGCGCGGTACACCACGCCCATCCCGCCCGCACCAATCTTCTCGATGATTCGATAATGCGATAAAAGCTGATTGATCATTCCCGTCCCGCACGAACGGAGAAAAGTAATGGCTAAGAATAGCAGTTAATGAATAGTGAGAGATGGCGGAAGAACGTTGCAGCTTTCTAGGTAGAAAGCAAAGATGCTCTCCCACGGGCCCGGCGCGATAATGGGCCGTGGCCGCCCAGTGCAGCGCGAGGCATTCATCACGTAAAATTTTATAAGGCCTCAATAGCAGAATTCAGAACGTTACCCGCACTCCAAGTTGCGCGGCGAACGGAATTCCCACCGTCGTTCCAGGGCCAAAAAAGTCTCCCAAACCGCCGCCCGGAATCTCCAACTGTTTGAGGCTGGTAATGGGCTGCAACTGCGCGCAGGTGGGAAAGTCGAGACAGATTGTTGTCGCGTTGCCAGACGCAATGTCGCTCGGAATCAGAGGAAGCGCAGCTATATTCGCCACGTAATTTGCGCCGGGATTATTGCGGTTGAAGAGATTGAAGAATTCAGCGAAGGGACGCACCTCCCAGCGATCACCGAACCAGAACGGACGGCTGACCCGCACATCCACCTGGATGTAAGGCGTTCCGCGGAAGACATCGAGGGCTGTGGGCGCACCATTGACAGAAATGCGGCCGCTGTTGTCTGCTGTGGTAATCGTGAATGGCCGTGCGCTCTCGGCCTGCGTGAGCGTGGTTAATTCGAATCCGCCGGGAATGTATACCGTACCCGCGAGCACGAATCGCTGGCGAACGTCTTCGCCAGATGGCCCGTAATCGCCGGGGCCGAAAGCGTTCAGCGGATTGCAAACTCCATTCACGTAGTCAAAGAGCTCTCCCAGAACGCATCCCCAGGTCTGCGCTTTCGAAAATGTGTAGTTGGCCACTAGATTGAAGCGTCGCGAAACATTTCCCTGCAAGTGCAGCATGAGCGCGTTGTAGCTGGAGCGATTGTCGGACTTGAAGAGATTGATGTTGGGCACAACGCTCTGCTGATCGGCGTCGTACGTTGGATCCGACGGAGAAATCAACGGCGTAAAGACATTGGCGTCGCTGGTATAGCTGTAGGCCCGATAGCCGTGATTACCCTGCTCGTGTGTATAGTCGGCGCTCAGCGTCCAGTGCTCATTGAAGGCGTGCTGCACGCCGGCCGTGGTGTGGATCGAATACGGCGTCTTGTAATTCGAGGCGATGATGTTGCCCGCAGCCGCGGCTCCGCCTTGCAGGCAGCCGGAGCCAGTGAGTGCGTACGCGCCATCTGTGCCGGTGAGACTGCACGAACCAGTGACAGCGTTGGTCGAGTTCACGGCTTGAAATGCCGTAGCCCAGCCATTCTGGGCGAGGTCGTCATAAAAAAGCCCGAAACCCGCGCGCAGCACGGTTTTTCCGTCGCGTCCGGGAGAGTACGCAATACCCAGCCTCGGCGCAAATTGCTTGCGGTAGTCGTGCGGGACGCTGGGCTCAAGCGGTATTTGCAGCGCCTGGAGCGTTGGGAACAAGGCGTTCTGCGCCTGGCTGCGGTCCGACGCGGTCATTAATCCAAAAGTTGTCTGGTAGCGCAAGCCGTAATTAACGGTGAGATGCGGCGTGACCCGCCAGGAATCTTCCGCATAAACGCCGAGACGCTGCACGCTCTGGAAGAAGCTGCCGTCGCCGGCGGGAGTCGTCGAGGCTCCGGCGGCATAGTCGGCGGGAAATTGCGCAAGATTCGTCGCATTCGCCGTATAGAAAGTCGGATCGTTGGGAAATGCGAACAGCGTTTCCTGATTACCGGGGAATGCGCCGGCCAGCACGGGCTCGTGAATGAAATTGACTCCGAACCTGAAGGCGTGGTCACCGGCAGCGTGGCTCACATCGTAGCGAAACTGGTATTTCTCCTGATTCCGCAACGACGGAAACAAAGTGATCGGCGTGGCGAATTGATTGTCGCCATAGGTTTCGAAGCCGGAGACGGTCAGCGTGGTCGAGCTAAATGGAAATGCAAGCGCAAAGCCGAGCGTGGAATTACGCTGCTGGGTCAGGTGCAGCTCGCTGGCGTCAAAGACGAACGTGCCGAGCCATGTTGGGCTGAAAACATACGTGTTGCTGAAAACCGTATTCCAATAATTGTTGTGAGTCGTCAGTCCGGTGGAAGGCAGCGTAGCCTGCGCGACCAGCGCGTTGTGGGTCAGGTAACTGTCTTCAGAAGTTCGCAGGAACCACTGCGATTTATTGGACTGCGCCCAGTCGAAGCGCAGCGAGGCGAGATAGTCGCGGAAAGGAATCGGGACATTCGCCGGCACACTAATCGATGGAACGCCCGGAATCAATCCATCCGAAGCGATCTGCGACAAAGCGTTAAACTGCGCCAGGCTGTTCGGGCTATAAGCGATGCTGGCGTCCTCATGCACATATTCAAAGGAAGAGAAAAGCCAGATTTTATTCCGCGCAATGGGGCCGCCGAGCGTTCCCACATAATTCTGACGCGAAAACGGTTGTTTGGGATTCGGCGCGGGGTTTTCAATCGGGAAACGCGCGTTCAGTGACGCCGCCCTCTCATAGAATGCGCCGTCGCCATGCCAATCGTTGCTGCCGCCCTTGGTCGTAATCACGATTGAGCCGGCAGTGGTGTTTCCCGTGTCGGCGTCTTCCTGCGCGGTGCGCACGGCGAATTCCTGCAAGGTGTCGGGCGAAAAATTCTGGAGAAAGCCGCCGATCCAATCATCGGAATTATCGCCGCCATCGACCGAGAGTTCATTGTTCAATCCCGAACTGCCTCCGGTGGAAACTGCGGTGACGCGAGCTTTTGTGGGATCAGAAGGTTCCACCGGTTCGGTGCCCGGAGCAAGATAAGCGATGTTGGCGAAGCTGCGGGCGGCCAACGGAATGGTCTCGAGATCGTGCCCTGTGACGACGCTCTGATGGACGGCGCTGGCCAGGTCGATGCTCTCCGTCGTGATCGAGGAAGCCTGGCTTTCCACGTTCACAGTTTGCGGCACAGCCAACGGCTTGAGCGTAACCGTCACATCGCGAACCGTACTTACGGCGATGATCACTTCGGTGTGGGCCTCGGCAAAGCCTTTGGCCACTGCGCTCACTTGATAGTTGCCGGGAAGCAGATCATCCAGCAGAAATTCTCCCCGGTCTTCACTGGTGGCCTCGCGCGCAATAGAGGATCCGATGGCGGAAACTTCAATCTTGGCATTGGCGATGCGCGCGCCGCTGGAGTCTTGCACCGTGCCGCGAAGTGATCCGCGGGGATTCTGCGCTTGCAGCGTGGTCAGAAAAGCAATCGCACATACGACAGCTAGAAAGGCTCTCTTTGCCAAGTCTTTCCTCACTTTCTCAAATAAAATCAGCTTCAATAAGGCCAACTCAGATCAGGACTAGCTTCGGAATTGCGGGGCCGATGCGGCGGACGCAGAAGCGCCGGCTTTAACGAGAGGGACGATGCAGACCTCCGGGACCCCGAGGAGGCCTGTCGTCGGCCAGAAAACTATCAACCCAATAACTAGCGAGGTTAGCCGGGCGAAAGCGGATACTACCAGCGGTCGTAATGCGGGCCCATCGCAACAAAACGCTACAACGCTAGTCGGACCAGCGTTGCGGAGTGCGGTCCCAGCGATGTTTCTTTAGTTCGGCGAGTAATGAGGCGTCGAGCGGCCCGGCGTCACTGGCCGCGATGTTTTGCCGCACATGCTCGGGCTTGCGCATGCCGGCGATGATTGTGCTCACCGCGGGATGGGACAAGATAAAGCGCAACGACATCTCGGGCAAGTTCATGCCGGGCGGCAAGACCTCCTTCAACTTGTCGACGCGCTTCAGTGTCTTGGCAAGGTTTTCCGGGCCGAAGTACCCCGAGCGCCAGTCGTCTTTTGGGAAGCGAGTTTCGAGAGTCATCTTTCCCCCGAGACTGCCTTCGTCCAGCGGAACGCGGGCGATGACTCCGATATTTAGTTCCTGGCATGCGGGAAAGAGTTCATCTTCCGGCGCCTGGTCGAAAACGTTGTAAATAACCTGTACGCAATCGACAAGGCCGGTGCGCAGAGTTTTGATGCCGTTTTCCGGCTGCCAGCGATTCAGGCTCAACCCGAAGTATTTGATCCAGCCGTCCTGTTTCAGTTTTTCAACGGTCGAGCGGAATTCGGGCTCATCGACCCAGCTGTCGTCCCAGACATGAAATTGCAGTACATCAATGGAATCGACGCGCAGCTTCTTGCGAATCATGTCGGCATATTTGAAAACGTGTTGCGCCGGGAAGACGTCGGCATACTTATATTCCGGCAACGCGGGCCATCGCAGGTTGGCGGGCGGAATCTTCGACGCAGCGAAAAGTCGCTTACCGGAATTTTGCGCCATCAGTTCGCCGAGCAGTCCATCGCTCTTGCCATTCCCGTAAGCCCAGGCGGTGTCAAAGAAATTGCAGCCGAGGTTGGTTGCCAGTTGCAGCGCGGTCATCGATTCGTCGTCGTTGGAGCCGCTCCAGCCGCTCATGCCCCACAGTCCATGAGCCGTTTCACTCACTTCGAAACCAGAACGGCCAAGCTTGCGGTATTTCATAAGAAGTCGTCCTCGAAAACCAGATCCAGGAAAATTTGTCGCGAAAACATCCTAGCAGGGAGTGCGGCGGACTGGCGCTTTCATCAGATTCGATTCCGGCGCGATGAACTTCCGGTGCTGCCAAAATTTCGATGAGGATGATCTAATTTTTGCGGTTTCAATCTGTCACGGAGATGTTCCAATAGTTTAGGAGAAATGATCCAGGAGGTGCAGTTATGAAGTCTGATTATCCCGGGTTCGAAACACCGCAGAAACAAGAAACGTCCGCGTCAGAGGCATCGCGTCTGACCGATGAGAAAATCTCCGACGAGTCGGGAGCGGAAAGCCAGACACAAAGCGCGCTGGCCCCGGCTGGTCTGAAGAATCCATTCTGGAATTAATTATTGCCATAGAGTGTCAGGTAGGCGCGGCCCGCTGCCGGGAATAATTGCAGCGGGCCGCAATGTTTTTTGAGTTGCCTATGCTCCCAACTTCCGCTTCGCTGCTAAGTCAGGACCGGCAGACAAAGACAGGGGCGCGTGGCGAAGTCGAGCGTGGACATTTCTTCCAGTGCCGGGCGTAGCAGGGAATCGCGGCAAGGCTCCAGCGTGACCACGAAAGGCAGCGCTGATTTGTCGTAGCCTGGCTTTTGCAACAAGGCGTCGATATTTAGATGGTGCACGGCGAGGATGGCCGCCAGACGCGCCACGATCCCCGGTTTATCCCTAACGAAAAACCGAAGATACCAAGGGGATTCGAAGTCAGTGCTGACTCTTGGCGTCGATACCGGGGACGACGCTTCCGGACGAGCAGCGGACAAATTCTGTGCCACAAAAAGCAAATCAGAGACGACAGCCACAGCCGTAGGATCTCCGCCAGCTCCCGCGCCTAGGAATGCCGTATCTCCGCCGTACGTGCCCGAAGTCAGCACCAAATTCTGGTTCGCTTGAACGCGGCCGAAGGGCGAATTAGTGCGAACCAGACTGGGGCCAACTTCGGCAAACAGGGTTGCGTCCTGCAAGTCCGCGCGCGAGATTTGGCGGATGGTGCATCCCAGCTCGGCGGCATAATCGAAATCGACGGCATCAATCGTGCGAATGGTGCGGGCGCGAATGCTTTCCGGCGCAACCCGAACATGCAGACCGGCCAACGCAAGGATGGCAAGTTTGGCACGCGCGTCGCCGCCGTCGAGATCTTCGGATGCGTCGGCTTCCGCGTAGCCGCGAGCCTGGGCCTCTTCGAGCGCTTCACTGAAGGGAATCCGTGCGCCTTCGATGCGGCTAAGAATGTAATTGCAGGTTCCGTTCAAGATACCGGCGATGCCATGCAGCCGGTCTCCGCATAAGCCGGTTCGCAGCGCGGGAAGAACCGGCACTCCGCCTGCCACCGATGCGCCAAATTCGAGCTGAGCGCCGTGAGCATTCGCCAGTTGCAAGAGATCGGGACCGTGCCGCGCGATCAGTTGCTTGTTGGCCGTGACGACAGATTTTCCCGCCGTGAGCGCATCGCGCACGATCTGCTCAGCGGGAGTGAGTCCGCCGATCAGTTCGATAATGATCCCAACGTCGGAGGCGAGCACGGCCTGAATGTCATCCGTCCAAACGACATCCGCCGGAACCCAGGACTGCTTTTTGCGTTCGAAATTGCGATTGCAGATGTGAGTAAGACGGAGCGGCCCGCTGCTTTCGCAAAGAATTTTGGCCACGGACCGGCCGACATTGCCAAAGCCAATCAAAGCAACGCGACACGAGGCTGGGCTTGTCGTCTCTGCCGCTTGGGAAGCTTTGCCTGCTGCGGACTTCGATGGATCTCCTGCCAAGGATCACTCTCGAGAAAAGGATTTCCAATCATCATACTGGGAGAGGCAATTGCGGTGAATTGCAAAGCATGGACATGTGGGGCGGCTTGGCGGGCGGAGTGGGCATCAAAGTTGATAAGATAATGCCTTCCTGCTTAAGTCATCGATTTTTCTTTGCAGCGGGGAAATAGCGGACATGCTCTTTCACCAGCGTCTCTCGATACCGAGCGCCATGGTCCGCAAGCACGCCCGGTAACGGGAGGAGAATGAATGATTCGAAAGTTGGTGATGGGTCTGGTACTGGCCACGCTGGCCGGGCCGCGAATACAGGCGCAGCAAAGCCAGACGCAGCAGGATCAAACTCAGCCGAACCAAGCCCAACCGCAAGACTCAAATCGGCCGAGCGCCGCGCCGCCACCGCAGGCGCCGCCACCAGTCGCCAGCCAGACTCCGGCAAGTCAGGAATCTTCCTCTTCGCAGGAAACCTCCGACGAAGAACTCGGACGACGGCGGAAGGCCAAAGTTCACGACTACAAGAATTGGGTTTATAACGTGGACGCTGGCGCAAACCTTGGCCGGGACACGACGAAGACTTTTGTGAAAGGCGGCGGCGGGCTGGGAGGCGCAGGTGTGGCGCGGAACTTTAACAAGTATTTTGGATTCCGTTTGGATTTCCAGTTCGTCAATTTGCCGTTGCGCTCGTCAGCTCTGCAATTGGCGCAGGCGCCGAGCGCCAGCAGTCACGTCTATGCTTTTACGCTCGATCCGATGATCAGCATTCCCGTGACCAAGCTATACACCGGCTACTTTTTGATTGGGCCGGGCTATT
The DNA here is from genome assembly GCA_036513255.1 of Candidatus Sulfotelmatobacter sp. Lineage (GTDB taxonomy): Bacteria > Acidobacteriota > Terriglobia > Terriglobales > Acidobacteriaceae > Sulfotelmatobacter. The sequence goes on from DATBZH010000099.1 coordinate 70,860, forward strand.
ACCACCGTTCGGGCAAGCTTGATTCCTCGACGGCGATTCCGGGGTCGGCTTGCAATGCCTTCTACCGGTGGTGGGGACCGTGCTTCAATTCCAGCCTTCCGCAGAAAGGCAAATTTCTGTCGGAAAGTCAGGATGAATTTGGCTACAACTTCGGCGGCGGCGTGGCTCGCAGGGTCAACAAGAAATACGAAGTGTTCGCAGAATACCGGCAGCAGCACGGTACGGGTGACAAGATCACCACCGATTGGCGCTCGGTTACGCTTGGGCTGCGTTGGTAAACGTTCGCCTTCTTAGTGAGGATCGGTACGGTAGTTCCAGAGATTGGATGTTTGCCGCTGCAGTTGCGCGAACGATGAAGCCGGCGTGGGTTCGGCGATTGCGACATCTGAATTTGCTTCTCCTACGGCAGCCTCGACGAGGTGATGCATCGGCGCGAGCGAGCAGGCTGGGTCGGTTGCGGTCGCATCTCCGGCGAGCAATAGCGCCTGGCAGCGGCATCCGCCGAAATCTTGCGTGCGTTGATCGCAACTGCGGCAGGGTTCAGGCATCCAGCCTTCTCCGCGAAAGCGCTGGAACGAGGACGATTCCTGCCAGATCCATTCCAGCGTTTTCTCTTTTACATTTTCGAATTCGAGTCCCGGAATCACTTCGGCCGCGTGGCACGGTAAGACTCTTCCTGCCGGATTGATCAGCATCAGGCGCTGCCCCCATCCTCCCATGCACGCTTTGGGATACTTCGCGTAATAGTCGGGCACGACCGAATCGATGCGAATGCGTCCGGCAAAGCGCTTCTCCGCGGCCGCGACGATCTCGACGGCCTTCTCCAACTGCGCTCGCGTGGGCAGAAGCGCTGCGCGATTCGCCAATGCCCAGCCGTAGTATTGCGTGTGGGCAATCTCGATGCGTTCGGGTTGCAGTTGTTCGATAAAGCCGATCATCTCTTCGAGGTGATCGAGATTCTGGCGATGTACGACCAGATTCACGGTGAAAGCGATTTTGTGACGCCGAATGGCGCGTGAGAGTTCGATCTTGTGCGCATGGGCTTTGGCACCGGCAATCCAGTTGGCTGCGCCTTCGCGCGAATCCTGAAAACTGATTTGAATGTGATCGAGTCCGGCATCGACCAGCGACTGCAATCGCTGATCGGTGAGCCCGATTCCCGAGGTGATCAGATTCGTATACAGTCCAGCAGCGCGTGCGGCGGTGATGAGTTCGGTGAGATCGGGGCGCGCCAGCGGTTCACCTCCGGTGAAGTGCGCGTGCAGCATTCCAAGTTTGCCGCATTGTTGCAGGACGCTGATCCAGTCCGCCGTCGAAAGCTCCGCACTCGTGGCCGCCAGTTGCAATGGATTCGAGCAATAGACGCAGTGCAGCGGGCAGCGATGCGTGACTTCGGCGATGAGGGCTAGAGGAGTGGAAGCCATTGGAGTAATACGGCCTTTGTTAATACCGGCTCGGCCTCCGATTCCCCTCAAGGGCTATAGCCCCAAGCAAAGAGGGGCCTTGTTCGGCACGGCTAAAGCCGTGCCCTTTCAAAACTATTTCGCTATGGTCGAGTAGCAACATTTCTAATAATCCACGATCCGTTTGCGCTGCAACTGCTCTAAAAACTGGCTGATGTCGTTGCGAATCCGTTCCGGATTCGCGGTGGTGAATTGCTTTTGCAGTTCGGTGATGATGTCGCCGAAGGTGCGCTGGCCGTCGCATTGTTCCAGCACTTGCCTACCGGGGCCTTGCAGTTTGATAGCGCCTTCGGGGAATAGGATCACGCGATTTTCTTCGGTGCCTCCCCAGCGGCAGCCAGCGGCTAATTTCGGTTGGCTGGAATCGATGGGCAGCGTCATTCTAGCGCCCATCCTTCACATGCCGTACGCTGCCTAGAAAAGCAGCTCCCTCGACTTCGCATTGCGATTGATGAACCCAATCGCAATGCTTCGTTCGGGATGGCAGAAATTCGTGCATGCTAGCGGACCTCAATCTGGAACGCGCCTGGAGGCGGCCAGCCGGGCTGCACGTAGGCGAAATAGAGAGCATCGAGTTGCGCCCAGAGGATGTCGCATTTATCGCGCAGGGCCTGGATTGCCAGCTCTTGCTGGGTGCGTGTTTCGGCGTGCTCGTAGACGTAATTTACGGCGTAGGCTGCGTCTTCGGGAGCTTGCGTGAGACGCGCTTCGAAATAGTCCAGGCCACCCGATAGCCAGGGATAGTGCTGGCGCATTTTTTTCATGCGCAGCGTGATCAGGTCGCGGGAAAAAAGTTCGGTGAGCGATGACGCGACTGCTTCGAGCAGGCTGCGGTTGCGAACGATGTTCAGATATTCATTCACAGCAAAGCGCGTTGCAGGGAGAATGCCTTTGCCTGCGCGGACATCTTCGGCGTCGAGTCCGGCGGCTTCGGCGAGTTTCAGCCAGCGTTTGATGCCGCCCTGGTTATTCGGAGTGCCGTCACCGTCGTGATCGATGACGCGCTTGCGCCAGGCGCGACGGAAATTTGGATCGAGGCCGCGCGAAAGAATGATCGAATCTTTAATTGGGATGGTGGACTGATAGTAGTAGCGGTTAAGCGCCCAGGCTTGTAGTTGTCCGCGAGTGAGGCGGCCTTCGTGCATCATCAGGTGAAACGGATGTTTGTGGTGGTAGCGCTCTTCTCCCACGGCGCGGAGTTGCGCGCGCAACTCTTCGAGCGACAGCAAAGGCGCGTTCGTCGCGGCTTTGGCGGTAGGCGCTGCTTCTACAGATCGAACTGCCATCCATCCTCCGCGATTTCCCAGCCGGCATCGCGCACCTGGCGATACTCGGGACCGGCTTCATTCAGCATGGGATTCGTGTTGTTGATATGCAGATAGATTTTACGTGGACGGCGCAGATGCGCCAACCTGACCAGAGTACCCTCGGGGCCGGAGACTGGCACGTGCCCCATTTTCCGCGCGGTCTGGCCGCTTCCCTGGATGCGGATTAGTTCATCGTCGCTCCAGAAGGTGCCGTCGAGGAGCAGTAGATCGGCGCTGTCGAATTCTTTCATCAGTTCGTCGCCGATGTCGGGAACTGCGGGCATGTAGGCCAGACTCTTGCCTGCGGGCGATTCGATGATGAAACCGAGTGAGGATTCTTTGGCTTTCAGCGATTGTTGCCGATCGGTTGAGACGTACGCGGGGAAGTGTTGAGCCAGCGACAGAGCACGAACCCGAATGCCGGAATCTTTTTCAAACGAATCTCTCAGTGCGAAAGTTTCTCCGGGGGCAAAGTTGGTCCATGTAGCTTGATTTGTTAAGCGGTGAAGCATGGCGAACATCGAATTGTCTTCGCAGAGAATGCGGCGGATTGACGCTGTGGCATGAATGCGCAGCGGTTGCAATTCGCGTAGCAACAGAAGGCCGAGAACGTGGTCGATGTCGGCGTTGGCGAGCATCGCGCCTGTGATCGGACTTTGCCTGATCCCGTTTTGTGGCTGGAGTTCGGGAGTGGATTCGATTTGGTAGCGCAGGTCGGGCGAGGCGCCTAGGAGAAACCAGGAGCGGTTGTCAGTGCTGATGGCGACTTGCGTTTGGCTGCGAGCTTTGCCTTGGAATGTTCCGGCCCGGAGCGAGCGGCAGTTGGGGCAGGCGCAATTCCATTGGGGAAACGCTCCGCCGGCGGCTGAGCCGAGGATTTTTATGCGCATGGGCTGTGAGGCTGGGCGAAGGTGGGGCGAAAGATAGGGTGGCTAGAAAAACTGAAACAGATTTTCGTCAAATTCTTGATTGCAAAAGACTTAGGCGCATTTGATCTGGGGGTCGGTCTGCAAATTCTTGAGCCGCAAGGGGTTGCGGGTAAATTCTTGGGGTATAAGGACTTATGCTTCTCCCCTCTGCATGTCGCCGATGCGGTGGTGATTGCGGCGTTTTGGACAGTGCTGAACATCACTACACCTATTTTATCAAGTCGAGCTGGTTTTTTGATTTTGAGAGGACGGCTATCGGCTTTGGAAAGAGAGGGTTAGACGGGACGATTATTTTTTCCTTGACAGGCGGAAGATGTGGATTTGATTCTGGATTTAGGAGTCTAAAGTTCGTCTCTACTTCTCGCCTGCAACGATGAACATCAAACCTCGGGCAGGCACCCTCGATAGTCAGGCTGGGCCATGCCGCCCACCCGCCGTTGTTTTTGGACACCTTGCGTCATATGATTACGACCTCGGTGCTCAGGTTTGAAAGCCTCAATACCTAAGTGGTACTTCGGCGTTAAGTGTGGCTTTTGCCACCAGAAAATTGCGACGCACCTGACTGCGCCGCCTGATAACGTTTACGCTCCAGAAGTGCGCGTTGCTGTAACTTGTCCTCATTGCGGCGAAAAATCTTTGACGCACGTCGGCGACCTACAACTGTGCAAAGTTCCTCGGGCTTCACGCCGTCCAAAGAAATGAGTTCATCTACGACGCTTCTTATGCTTCCATATTTCCGCAATTGGTCCCATCGGCTCGGCGGATTGTGCAAACGCCAGTAATCCTTGAGGGCCTTTTTGAAGCCGTCGAGCGCTAACTCTGACTCTATGGTCTCTATTTCAGCCGAGTCATGCATTTCCCAGAACTGAGTCGAGCCTGTATAGGAGACCGCCTGTACAGGCTCATCTACACCTGCGGCATACTTAATTGCAAGTCGGGTAGCAAAGACGGCTAAGCGAAGATTGTCAGCCACGCTATTTCTCGGGTCATATAGGGTGTCCGCAATCAGTCTCCACAATTCATTGCCCATGCCCATGTGACAGTCATGACTGACAGGCGAGAGGACCACACCCTGTCCCTCGAAGCATGATGCTTTGTGAAGACCTGTGAGTATCTTCTGTGAATTGTACGACGCTACGATTACGTGAAAGCGATCGCTCGGCCCGAGAACATACTTGGAGTTGAAGTCCGCCAATTCCGTCTCTAGTTCGCTTTCCATTTTTTCAATATCGAAATTCCCCTCCAGAACCTTTTTGTTTATCGCATCGGCAAACCTGTCGATAGTAGGGCCAAGCCCAGAGCCAGCAATGGCAAGTCCCCAAGTCGCAGTTCCCATGAGCCTAATTTTATTCACCGCTTTTTTGGTAATACCGTCATCCTCATGCGAGTCTGTGCATAGCACTATCCCGTCGAGGCATCTCATTCCTACGACGAATGTCATATCCCTCCGTTGCGACCGCAAGGCGGCAACGCCCGACGCCTAACGACCCTCAATTGCACCACCTTGCGCCCCGCGGCAACGTTTATCAAGTGAAAATAAATCTTGACAAGGGGTCTGTGGATTTTTATCAGTAGCGCTGAGATGTTTGCGCTATCTCGGAGCGTCAGGCGACGGTGGCGATAGCTTCCCACTTCTCGCAAAAGGAAGCGAGAAATGTGGCACCCGGCATGACAGGGAATTTGGACAGCGGATGGGAAGTCAAAAGCCCCGCCCTGTCGCAAAATGCGCGACAAGGACGGGGCAGCCGTTTCTGTCGATACTGCGGACTTGATTTTTATGGCAGCAGACCGAAGGTGGTCAGGGCGTAGTGCGTGCCGACGTAGACTTTGCCGTTCGCGATTATCGGTACGGTGAATTTTACTGCGCCGTTGAGTGCGTCGCGGTTTTTGTTTTGTGTGTTGTTGTAGAGTTCGGTCGCTAAATTGGTGGCGTCGTAGGCGTGCAGGATCGACGATCCGTTGGGGCCGGAGCCATCGGCCTGAATGGCCCAGACGATTCCGTTGGTGGCGTTGTTGGCGGAGATAGTGGGGGTGGGGCCGGGATAACCGTAGGAGGTGCCGCTTTGCGAAGTCGCGGAAGTCGAGAGGAAGCCTGTGCTCGGGTCGAAGGAGAAGGCGCGCATGTGGTCGCTTTGTCCGCCGAAGTAGACGTTGTTATTCCAAAACGCGGGCGTGGACCATAGTCCGCCGACTGCGTAGGGCAGGAATTGCACGGCGTGATTGTTGTTGCCGGCGTTGTAGCCTCCCATGCCGTCGCGATTGATGACATAGATGGAACCTTCTTTTCCCGATTGAATCAGCAGGTGTTGATAAGCCGAACCCATCGGCAGATCGGGGATCAGGAGAACGCCGCCGGAGCCGAGATCGACGTCGCCCTGGGTGAGAGATTGCTGATTGTAGGGCGTGAAAAAGTCGAGGAGGCTGAGGCCGGAGCCGCTGAGTCCGAGCTTGACGATGCTCTCGGAAAACTCCGTGCCGCCGGATTTCTGGCCGTTGAAGGTGCCATTGCCGGTGGCGAGGAAAACGTTGCCATCGTCGTCCGCGGCGAGTCCGCCGCCGGCTTGCCAGACACCGCCGCGGGTTCCGTTAGGAGTGACGCTCCATGCGCCTTCCTGCGCGAGCGTGGCCGCGTTATAGGACATAATCCAGCCGTGATAGGGATTGTTGTCGCAATAGGACGACCAGCCGATGTGGACGGATCCGTTCTGTAGTAATAGCGCGGCACGCTGGCGGTTGCGCAGCGGGTCGAAGCTGATCTGGCCGCTGACGTTGGCGACGCCGGTACCGGGGACGGTTGCACTGATGGGGACGGGGCCGCCGAACTTTTCCGCGCCGTTGGTGACGTCGAGCGCGTGCAGTTGCTGCACGGCTTTGCCGGAAACTTTCGTGACCGAAACCAGGTACATAGTTCCGGTGGTGGTGTCGATGACGGGTGTGCCGGAGATGCCGATTTCCGGGACCATGTCGCCGCAGTTCACGTCGCTGCTGGAAACGGTGGTGATGCTACCGGGCTTGAGGAAACTGATTTGCCACAGTGGGTTCGCGTTTGTGCCGGTGGCATTGTCGGCGTCGAAGGCGTAGACGCTGTCGTGCTCGGTGACGGTGTAGACCACGTTATGGGCGCTGCCCGCAATGGTGATGTTTGAAAGATACAGCGGCTGCGCGTAGGTGTAGCCGTCGAGCTTGTGGGAGAAGAGTTTGCCGAAGGTGCTGGCCTTGACGTTGGCGGGCGTCAGGGTAGTCTCGGCGAGGTTCTGTCCGGTGCGGAAATTATCGTTCTGAAGGGTGGTGACGTTGACCTGAGAAAAGGCAGCCGGGATCAGAGAAAGGATAGAGAGCAATAGGATAAAGGAAAGTTTGCGGTTGAGCGAAGATGCGGGAGAACTGAAACTGACGGGGACGTGCACGGCGAGCTCCTGGGGAACGGGGATCTGTGGCCTGGGAGGGCCAAATAGCTCCCGCAGTCTCGCTGAGCGGTTGGAATCGTGTCAAGGTGCTAGAAGTTGCAACTGTGGTTGGCGTTTGAAAAGTCAAAGGCTTAAACACAGAGGGACACTGAGGTTTCACGGAGGCACACAGAGCCTAGCCCTGGCCGACGGCGGCTGCGCAGCGAAGCGGGTCCACGTCCCAGAGCTTGGTGTCGGTGGAAAGATTTTCCACGCCGACTTCGCCTTGCATTTCCGTGCCGGGGCGGCCGAGCCACACAATGCGGAACTGAGACTTGACGCCTTCGTATTGCACGTCCACCAGGTCGCCGGGTTTGAGTTGGGCATCGACGGCTTGCAGAGTTGCGCCGCGACCGCTGATGGTACGCAGGCTGGCGGGCTGGGTGAAGGGACGCCCGTTGGCGTCCATGCCCCAGATTTGTACGGGAAGCTCGACGAAAACACGCGACTGACGGCGACGATCCATATCTTATGAACCCCGGTGACTGCAAACTTCTTAGAGGTGTGGTTTCGCGATGATAGGAGACGGGCTGCGGCGGCGAAAGGTAACCGGGGTCACAGCACTGAGGTTACCGGGGGCGACTTCGGACCTCGGACCTCGGACCTCGGACTTCTGACGTTGGGCTGAGGTCCGACGTCTGAGGTCTGATTTACCTAGTTCAGGTCTGGCATGGAGCAGGAGCCGGGGCCGCGAGGGTCGCCGCAACTTCCGCATGCGCCGGTGGGACGGGCGCTGGAAGTCGAACTTTTTGTAGAGACGGCAAACACGGAGAGCTGCGGAGCCAGCCGCGTGGCGTGGCATTTGGGACATTCAGCTTTTTGATCGCCGAAGATCAAGGCTTCGAACTGGTGGTGGCATTTTTGGCAGACGTATTCGAAAATTGGCATATTCTCTCCGGCTTTGTTGAGTTCTTTTCGACGCGAACTATTCTATTAGAATCAATTCGTGGGAACTTCGCAATCCTCGTCTGCTCCGGGCGGGGGTTCCAGATTAGAAGAGCGTGTGATCGTTACGCCGTTTCGGCCGTCGCGTTGGTTGCGGGGCGGGCATGTGCAGACCATTGCCAGCTTTTTGCTGCCGCGCAGAATTCGCCTGCCCGCGCCAGAAGAACGAATGATTGAGGTCGAGAAGGGTGTCCGGGTTCGCTGCCTGTGCTATTGGCAGAGCAACAAGGCGTCTGCTGCGGCTGTAATAGCGGTCCATGGGCTCGAAGGGTCGACTGATTCGCAATACATGTTGGGAATCGCGCGGCACGGATTGGCCGCGGGCATGAATGTGGTGCTGATGAACCAGCGCAATTGCGGCGGCATGGACCACTGCGCGCCGACGCTCTACAACTCCGACCGCTCGGCGGATGTGGCGGCGGTGGCACAGGAGATTATCGAACGGGATGGAGTGTCACAGTTTTCGCTGGCTGGGTTTTCCATGGGGGGAAATCTGGTTTTAAAGCTCGCGGGCGAGTGGGGCAAGGATAGCCCGCCGCAGTTTCGTTCGGTGGCGGCGGTCTGCCCAGCCGTGGATTTGGCGGTGTCGGCAGATGCGCTGCATGAGCCGGCGAATCGGATTTACGAATATTATTTTCTCATGCAGTTGTTCGGGCGCTTCCGGCGGAAAGCAAAGCTGTTTCCTGCGGATTTCGATGTTGTGCGGCTGCGCGGTGTTTCGACTTTGCGTGGCTTTGACGACCGCATTACGGCTTACTACTGCGGATTTGCGGGCGCTGACGACTATTATCAGCGGGCATCTGCGGCAAATGTGATCGATCGGGTTGCGGTACCGGCGCTGATCATTCATGCGGCGAACGATCCTTTTATACGGCTGCGGGCGGAGACGCGGCGGCGGATTCTGGCGAATCCTCATATCACGTTCATGGAAACGGAGGACGGAGGACATTGCGCATTTCTAGGTGAACGTAATGGAGATCCGCAGGATGACGGGCGATGGGCGGAGAAGGAAGTGGTGGAGTTTGTGAAGAGAATGTCGTGAATTAGTGCGCGATTGCCGGTTTGGGCGTTGCAGGCAATGGGACACCACGGCCTTTCAATCGGGTACGAACGAAAGCCAGCGCCAACATTGCTAGAAAAATAATCAGCAGGCCGAGCGAAGCGGTGCCGATGGTGTCGGCGTGCTTGGGCAGAATCGAAACCCTTCCGTACACGAATTCAAGATGCACCCAGTAGACGAGCAGGGAAGCTTGTCCTAGCAGGATCAGCGGGCTGAAGAAGCGTTGCGCCGGTCCCCAGCGGCACCAAGCGTAACCGGCGAAGAGAATCACCATCAGCAGGCCGAGGCGGATCAGGAAAAATTGCGGGCTGGTGTGCCAGAAGTCGTAGCTGCTGTAAAGCTGAAATGGCCGATGATCGAACCAATGGGCGAACTCCGCCAGCAGCGCTCCGGCGATTCCAAGAGCTAAAAAGGTTTTGGCCTCCCGTTCGCGCGCCCACGGGCTCTGCAAGATGAATCCCACGGCGAGGCCGGCAAAAGCAAACGCACCCCAGGGAAAAATTGGGAACAGCCACGCTCGCGGAACCCCCGATTTCTGCACCCCGTTGATGTAGGACTCGATCGGCCAGGGCAGCCAATCGGGACGCCATGTGGTCCAAAGCGGAGGGGTGAGCAGCGAGATGGTCAGGGCTGCGCCTGCGGCGGCCAGAACGAGAACGAGTCTCACGCTGTCTTTTCGGCGCAAGGCGAGCGCGGGCCAGCATAGCACGCCCATCAGCATCATCGATAGGCCGATGGTGTTCAGGATATCGACGCGTAGAAGATCGCTCCACGGCGCCCATCCCCAGGCGACGACGTATTCCTGCAAACGAAAAAGTAGGCCGAGGGCAAAGATTTCCGCGCCGCGGCGAATCGTTGTGCGCGCGATTGTGAACGGACGGAGATTCTTTTGGCGCAGCCGTTCGGTGACAAGAGCGAAGGAAATCCCCGCCAGAAAAAGAAATAGCGGTGCGGGGAAGGTTCCTCCTAATTGCGAATACATGAAGAACTTGCTTTGCCGCGCATCAGGACTCAGCCAGGAATCGTAACAGTGCGTTTGAAACATGAGAACGCAGGCGAGGCCGCGCATCCAGTCGATGTAGGCGAGGCGGGATGTGGGTGACGTTGGGGAGCTCATCGAGCGCTGAAACAGACCTCGGGCAGTATACGGCAGGACGATGCTACCTATCGTTCTTGAAACGACGCGGGTAGCGGTGCGGTTGATGCGAACGCAGTCGCAATCCGCGCGAGATCCCTCGGCGCGCTGGTGAAACGCGGGCCTTCGGGATGACGCCCGTTAACTTTGAGACGTTATCTATTGCAGGATGGAATTGTCTGCAATCCTTAGCTTCTTATTGAAAGCGGTAGCCCGGTTTCAGTTCGCAGCGATAGACGTGCGTGCGGTCCGGGTTGACGCGAACGCTGCACGTGGCCCAACTCAAGAGCAATTCGGGACCGAGCGGGAAAATAATGGTCTGCCCGTTGATGTCCGCCTCAATGTTGATCGCCTCGGCTGAGGAAGGCAGGGTGAAGTTGAGCGCGTCGCCAAAAATCACGGGATAGGATTCGTGGACCAGTTCGCTGGCCATGGGGTGAAAGACTTCGGCTTCCAGCAGGAACGTGGCCGTGTCCGACCAGTCGCGCGCCGTCACCATAATCGTGCGTCCTCCGGGAGAAAAGCGGTCGGCTTCGATGCGCGTGAAGGGGCATGGCCCGGCAATGCAGGACGCCCGCGCGTCACGGAATTCATTGCCCATTCCCGCGTCGAGAGATAGCGAGCCCAGCGCGGCTTTCCATTTTCCATCCGGCGAACACGGGTGCTGGCCTTTGCAGGGGACGTTTCCTTTATTCTGAATCTCGAAGGTTTGCGCGGCGCTGCCGATGTTCACTTCGGTCTGATTCTTGATGGAAAAACGCACGCGTACGTTCCCCACTTTAGTTTGCTGCTGTTCCTGGGCGCGAGCAGCCAGCGGAGACAAGGGAGCCAAGTGAACGATATAGAGTTTGTCGCCCACAAATTCGTCGAGATCGAGAGGCTGGTAGTCTTTGTGGCGGAAGTGAAGCGTGACCGGACGGCCGCGACGCACCCCGCGGGCGAGAGTGAGCCGGAAGAAACCGGAAGCGTCAGACTTGGTGGTCACGGGAGGCGTATCGGAAGTAGAAATCTGGACATCGGCGACGGGCAACTCCTTGCGCGGGTCGGCATCGCGAACCGTGACGGCTCCTTGCAGGGAAATGGGCTTTCGCGCTTCCCAGCGCACAATACCTATGGCTGCTGCGGTGATCAGCAAAGTGACCCCGCACGCCGTGAGGATTTCAATTTTTTGCAATCGAGTCATTTCGGAATGGCCATCTTATCTTTCTCCGACCACATCGGTATGATGACATCAGAGGTTTGCCGTTTGCAGCATCATCTTAATTTCATGATCAAGCGTCAAGGATGACACGAAAATCGTTTGATAGTTTTTCGCGTCGCGATTTTTTGCGGCAGATCGGCATGGCGGGAGCTTCGCTTCCAATTGCCGCGCTTCCGTTCGCCGCGCTTCCGGCATCAGCCGATCCGCAACAGATGCAGCTTTCGCCGCCCCCGGCTTTGCCGCCGTTTACGCTTACGCCTGAAGACGACCAATTTCTCAATGAACTGGAAAGCGCCAATGCACTGTTCTTCTGGGAACAGGGCAGCCCTAAGACCGGGATGGTGAAAGACCGCTGCAATGTCCAGGTAAACGATCAAGGGACGGTGGCCAGCATTGCGGCGACTGGGTTTGGTCTTACCGCTTTGTGCATCGCCGACCAGCGCGGATTCATCCCCGCCGGCGCGGCGCTGGAGCGGGTGTTTACGGCGTTGCGTTTTCTGTGGAAGAAAGTCCCGCACCATCGCGGATTTTTCTACCACTTCGCCAACATCGATACGGGGGAGCGTGTCTGGGACTCGGAGATTTCATCGGTCGATACAGCGATTTTGCTGTGCGGCATTCTCACTTGCCGCGAACACTTCAAGCACAACGGCGTCGCTGAGTTGTGCGACCTCGTCTTCAACCGCGTCGACTGGACCTGGCTTTCCGAAGATACCGCGCTATTGCCGCATGGCTGGACGCCGGAAATTGGTTTTCTCCCTTACCGCTGGGATTACTACAGCGAGCTGATGATGATGTATCTCCTGGGACTCGGGTCCTCTGCGCATCCGCTGAAAGAAGATACGTGGAACGCGTGGAAGCGCATGACGTTTGAATATGAAGGGCTGCGCTACATCGGCTCATTTGCGCCTTTGTTTGTGCATCAGTATTCGCAGGCGTGGTTCGACTTTCGCGGCAAGCGCGACAAGTATGCGGACTACTTTAAGAACTCCATTGTGGCCACCGAGGTTCACCGGCGGTTTTGTGTCGAGCTAGGCAGGCAGTTTCCCGACTATAGCGAGGATCTTTGGGGCATCACCGCTTCCGATTCTGAAAAAGGCTATGTCGTCTGGGGAGGGCCGCCGGCGTTCGGTCCCATTGACGGCACGGTCGTTCCCAGCGCGCCGGGCGGGTCGCTGCCGTTTCTGCCGCAGGCGACATTGCGGGCGCTGCAATCGATGCGCAAGAATAACGCAGCAGCCTGGTCCAAGTATGGATTTGTGAACGCCTTCAACCGGCTCAATAACTGGTATGACCACGATGTGATCGGCATCGACACCGGAATCACGATGCTTATGGCGGAGAATCTGCGCACCGGCTTTGTTTGGGACACGTTTATGAAGACGGCGGAAGCGCAACGCGGCATGCAGCGGGCCGGGTTCCAGAAATATTGACTTATAGGCTGCCGATGCGCCGATCCATGCTCGGTCGATCTATCGATCCAATGGTCTCGCCCGAATGCCAACCTCTCTGCAACTTTTTTCATCCAAACAACGCTTTGCACATAGATTTTGAGAACTAAATGCAAGAACTTGCATGGGCGACCCGGCGATAAACAGATGCACGAAATCACCCGATTTCGGCTAAACTTACGCTAACCGCCAGCATCTGGCGCGCAATGGCGACGCGCCTTTAACCCTGTTCTTCGCGGACGCCCGTACAGGACCCACGGATGGCTGGACAGCCAAATTTGAAGGGAGCGTGGCAGGAGCGCTTTGCCGCGCTTCGAAATGTGCCTGCCGTTCTTAAGTTGGTTTGGGAGTCTGGGCGCCTTGTCGTAACTCTCGGGATAGTTTTTCGCGTCGTCCTGGCTCTACTTCCCATTGCCCTGCTCTGGGTTACCAAGCTCATCATCGATCTGATTGTTCGCTCCGTTACTACCCGCCAGCCGATTACCAATCATCTGTGGTGGCTGGTGGCGGCGGAGTTCTCCCTGGCCATCTTCAGCAGCCTGCTCAGCCGCACCATTGATTATCTCGACGCGCTGCTGGCCGACAAATACACGCGGCACGTCAGCATCCGGGTAATGGAGCATGCCGCGGCGCTCGATTTGATTGCCTACGAAGACCCGGTTTTCTACGACCGGCTGGAACGGGCTCGGGTGCAGGCGACGGATCGGCTGGGGATGATCCAGTCGATTGGCAGATTGGTGCAGCAGGTAGTGACGACGATTTCGCTGTCAATCTCGATCATTTTGTTTTCGCCGTGGCTGTTGCTGCTTCTGGTGGCGGGCGTTTTGCCGGCGTTCCTCGGCGAAAGTCACTTCGCATTTCTGGGATACGCCAAGAATTTTCGCCAGACGCCGATCAAGCGTCAGCTGGATTATTTGCGGGTGCTCGGGGGAAGCAAGGAAGCAGCCAAAGAACTCAAACTTTTTGGCCTTCGTGGATTTCTTGTCAACCGGTTTACGCGCCTTTCGGATCAGATTTATGGCGAGGATGTCGACCTGGCTCGGCGGCGACTGGTTGCCGGCGCGCTGCTTTCGATCATCGGAACTGCTGGATACTATTCCGCTTACGTGTTCGTAATCTGGCGCACGGTACAGGGAATGATCACCATTGGCAGCCTTACTTTTCTTGCCGGCGCCATTCAGCAGGCCAGCTCGAACATTCAGCAGATATTCTCGACTGTTTCCGGCATCGCCGATCAGGCGCTGTTTCTTACCGATCTCATTGCGTTTTTTGAAATGCAGCCCACGATCCGCTCTAAGCCGAATGCGTTAAGCGCGCCGCGGCCGATCCGGCGCGGCTTTGAATTCCGCAACGTTTCGTTCCGTTATCCGGGCAGCGACCGAATGATTCTCAATCGCCTGAATTTTGATTTCCATACGGGCGAACGGATTGCCTTGATCGGCGAAAACGGCCAGGGCAAGACGACGATCGTGAAGCTGATTACGCGGCTCTACGATCCGGTGGAAGGACAGGTGCTGCTCGATGGCGTCGACCTGCGCGAGTATGACCTGGATGATTTATACCGCGAGATCGGCGTCATCTTTCAGGACTTCATGCGCTATGAGATGACTGCGGGAGAAAATATTGCGGTCGGTAAGATCGAAGAGATGGACAATTTGCGGTTGCTGCAGCTATCCGCAAAGAAGAGCATGGCAGACGAAGTGATCGGCCGTCTGGGTGGCCGGTACGATCAGATGTTGGGGCGCAGGTTTGAGGGCGGAGTCGATCTTTCGGGCGGCGAATGGCAGAAGGTGGCGTTGGCGCGGGCTTATTTGCGCGATGCGCAGGTGCTGATTCTCGATGAACCGACGGCCGCGCTCGACGCGCGCAGCGAATTCGAGGTCTTCCAGAGATTTGCCGAGCTGACTACGGGAAAAATGGCATTGTTTATTTCCCATCGCTTCTCTACTGTGCGGATGGCGGATCGCATAATCGTTCTCGAAAACGGCAGCATTGCTGAAGACGGAAACCATGAAACACTGACTCACCTGGGCGGGCGATATGCCGAGATGTTCGAGTTGCAGGCCGCAAGTTATCGTTAGGGCAAAAGACTGAGTTGAAATTAGAAACTGAAGGGTGCATGGCAGAAAACTTAGATATCGAGAGCACGACGGTGGCCGAGGAACGGCAAGCGGCTACCGATGATCCGACCGCGTCGGCTGCGCTGCGCGCCTCGGGAGCGAAGCTCGCTGCGAAGCTTGGCTGGCTGCCGGGAACCGCTTCGTCGCGCGTTTTTGCCGAGCGCACCCGCCGAGTTCGGGCCGCGTTGAAGCCAATATTGGCGGCGGCTGACGCCAAGTTTGCGCAGTCGCCCGCATCGGATGATTTACGCTGGCTGCGCGATAACGGGTCTCTGGTGTATGCGCAGATGGTTAGCCTGCCATCGGAAATCAAGCCACTGCGTAGATTGCCTCACGTTCGCGCACTACAGGGCTCAATTGTTCCGCGCTCTTTGGCTTTGCCGGAAGCGTTTCTGAAGTCGGTCGATTACGAGTTTAGCGACAAGACCTTCAGTGCTTTCTGCCAGGGATTTGAAGATCACACGCCTTTGAACTTGCGCGAACTGTGGGGCCTGGTTCCGGGATTGAAGTTGGCCTTGCTGGAGGAAATCGCGATTCGTGCGCGGGCGGCACTCAAGAATCCGGGCGGCGAATCGCAGAAGCTGGGCATCTGCATCAACAGCCTGCGCGATGTGACGCAGGCTCCGTGGAAAGAAATTCTCGAGCCGCTGATTGCCTTCGATAAAATTCTACGCGCCGATCCCGCCGGCGCCTATGCCGCGATGGAGTTTGAAAGCCGCAATCTTTATCGCGACCAGTTGGCGCGCATGGCGGCTTGTTCCGATTTCAGCGAGAGCGAGGTTGCGCAAGCAGCAGTCGGTTTGGCGCAACAGGCGCACAACCGCGCCTACCGCGACCCACGCATTGGCGCCCGCGAATCACACGCGGGTTATTACATCGTGAGCGAGGGAGCGGAGCTTTTACGGCAAAAGGTCGGGTGCAAGCCGCGCATTTTACAAAGCCTGCGGCATTGGATGCGCCGCCATCCCGATGAATTCTTTCTGCCGGGCGTGGCGATCTTTACGTTCGCTATCATCACGGGATTTTTATTGTGGCTGACTCCGCCCAATGTTTCTCCAGAACTGATGCTGCTTTCGATGTTGATTTTGTTGCTGCCGAGCTCGCAGAGCGCGGTGCAACTGATGAACTACGTGGTCACCGCCGTGCTCCAGGCGAGAATTTTGCCCAAGCTGGATTTTTCCGAAGGCATCCCGGCGGAGTGCATGACGCTGGTCGCCGTTCCCACGCTGCTGCTGAATGAGAAGCAGGTTCGTGGCCTGGTGGAAAATCTGGAGGTTCGTTTTCTCGGGAATCACGATCCCAATGTCCACTTCGCGCTGGTGTCCGATTTGCCGGATTCCGACCAGCCCTCATCCGAGGAAACTCCGCTGATTGACTTGTGCGCGAATTTGATCCGTGAGCTGAATGAAAAGTACGCCGCCCAGAACATCGGGTCGTTCTTCCTGCTGCACCGCCATCGTGTTTACAACCCGCGCGAAAAGGGCTGGATGGGTTGGGAGCGCAAGCGTGGAAAGCTGATGGACCTGAATAAACTACTGCGCGGCCAGTATGACAGCTTTCCCATCAAGGTGGGCGACGTTGCGACTTTGCGGCGCGTGCGTTTTGTGATCACGCTCGATTCGGACACGGAATTGCCGCGTGGCGCGGCTCACCGCATGGTGGGGACGATGGCCCATCCGCTGAATCAGGCGATCATCGATCCGGAAAAGAATATTGTTGTGGCCGGCTACGGCATCTTGCAGCCGCGGGTCGGAGTCAGCGTGCAGAGCACGGCGCGGTCGCGGCTCGCCGCTATTTACGCGGGCGAAACCGGGTTCGATATTTACACGCGGGCGATTTCCGACGCCTACCAGGATCTTTACGGCGAAGGCAGCTTTACCGGCAAGGGCATTTACGACGTCGATGCGTTTTTGGGTGTGCTCGACCAGCGCTTTCCGCGTAACGCGCTGCTCAGCCACGACCTGATCGAAGGCGCATACGCGCGCTCGGGCCTCGCCAGCGACATCGAGGTCATCGAAGACTATCCTTCGCACTACAGCGCCTACAACCGCCGCAAACACCGCTGGCTGCGCGGCGACTGGCAGATTGTCGAGTGGCTCCGTTCCGAAGTGCCCGACGAGTCCGGGGCGCGCGTGCCCAATCCAATTTCGTTGGTGGCGCGCTGGAAAATTCTCGATAACCTGCGCCGCAGCCTGGTGGAACCGGCAACTTTTGTGTTGCTTCTGTTCGGTTGGCTCGTACCCACAGGCCGTTCGATCCGCTGGACGCTCGCCACCATCGCCATTTTGTTCATTCCCGTATTTTTTCAACTCATATTCGGCCTTATTAAATCGATCGTGGAAGATAGCTCGACCTTCGCGCAAGAGGCGGTCAGCAATTTTTATGCCTCTTGTTTCAACGTGTTGCTGACGGTGGTCTTTCTCGCTCACCAGATGTTGTTGTCGCTCGATGCCATGGTCCGCGCGCTGGTGCGCCGCCTGGTGACGCGCGAACGACTGCTGGAGTGGGAGACTGCCGAAGAAGCAGAAATCGGCGAGCGGCGCACTCCCGTAGATCGCTATCTGGACTGGATGCCTGTTCTTGCTGTTGCGGTGGGCGCCTTGGTGTGGGCGGTTCGTCCGTTTTCCCTTTGGGCGGCTGTTCCTATTTTGTTTCTCTGGGCGTGCAGCAAACTGGTTTCGCGCTGGCTCAACGAATCTCCTACGGAAGCCGCGCAGGCATTGCCCGCGAAGGATGAGATTTTTATTCGCAAGTCGGCTCTCTACATCTGGCGGTATTTTTCCGAATTCTCTACTGCCGAGCACCATTGGCTGATTCCCGACAATGTGCAGGAGGAGCCTCCAGCCATTGCGGCGCGCGTTTCGCCCACCAACCTGGGACTATTGTTGAATGCCCGCCAATCCGCTTGCGCATTGGGATACCTTACCGTTCCCGAGATGTTACAGCTGACTCGGCAAACGCTGGAAACGCTGGCCGGCATTCCCAAACATCGCGGCCACCTTCTCAACTGGTACGATACCCGCACCCTCGAACCCCTATCTCCGCAGTTCGTTTCCTCCGTGGACAGCGGGAACATGCTGGCTTCGCTGTGGACACTGCAGCAGGGATGTCTTGATCGTGTGCGGCAACCTCTGTTGCAGCCAGCACTGGCGGCGGGGTTGCTGGATTATCTCCAGGTGCTCGCGGAAAAGAAGGCATTGCCCAAGAAGGATTTTGCCCGCTACGAATCCGATTTACGCGGCGCGAACTGGCTGACTTCAACGCTCGCCTTTTCGGAGACGAGCTTTGGCGAGGGCTCCGCTGCATCCGGCACGGAGCAAGATGCGAATATTCGCTGGTTCCGCGACGAAGCGCGGGCGCGAGTGGAAGGAATTCGCCAAGTCGTGCACGCCTATGCCCCGTGGTGGCTGCCTGAATTCGCGGAGCTACGCTCTGACCCGGCATACAGCTCAAGGTTCGCGCAGGAAGTCTCACTGGAGTTGATGCCGGCGTTCATCGACACGCTCGGGGCGCAGTTGCGCGATTTGTCTCCCGCATCAGTGGCGGGTGAAGCGTCCCTGTCACAACAGCTCCTGCAAATGTTGCCGGAGTCGCGAACCAACGCATTACGCCTTATTCACGACCTCAAGACAATTGCTGCCCAGGCTGGCAAGCTGGGCGACGATATGGATTTTGAATTCCTGCTCGACAAGCGCCGCAAACTTATGTCAGTCGGTTTCAATGTCGAGACCAAGGAACTGCAAGCTTCCTGTTACGATCTGCTGGCCACCGAATCCCGCACGGCGGTATTCGCCGCCATCGCGAAGGAAGACATTCCACAGGATAGCTGGTTCAACCTGGGCCGTCCTCATACCCTCGATCAGGGCCGACTCGTTCTGCTTTCCTGGACGGGAACGATGTTCGAGTACTTGATGCCATTTTTGTGGCTGCACTCTTACGCCAACACGCTGCTGGACCGCACGCGCATTGCCTGCGTGCGCTCGCAACAGGCTTATGCTGCGAATCGCGGCATCCCGTGGGGTATTTCAGAGTCGTCCTATTACAAGCTCGACGAAGCGGGGAACTACCAATACAAGGCTTTTGGACTTCCGCAACTGGCCATGATGAAGAGCGACTCGGGGCCCCTGGTGGTTTCTCCGTATTCGACTTTTCTGGCGTTGTCTGTCGATCCCGAAGCGGCATTTCAAAATTTGCGGCGCATGGAATCGATGGGCTGGTTCGGGTCTCACGGTTTCTATGAGGCGGCGGATTGCACCGGATTCCGCCGGCGATTCCGCTGGTCGCGCCCGCAGGTGGTTCGCGCCTGGATGGCCCATCATCACGGCATGAGCCTGCTTTCGATCACGAATTTTCTTTGCGATAACGTCGTGCAACGCTGGTTCCACAGCGACCGGCGCGTGCAAGCCACGGAATTGCTGCTGCATGAAAAACCGGTTTCGCACGTGCGCGCCTCCGAACTGCCACGTTCGCGTGCTGCAGCGTAGGCCGAGAGTTTCGACGTGCGATGGCGGTTTTATTTCAAGAACTTAGTTGCTCTGCTTTTTCGTCCCGTACGGATTGGAATACTTTAGAATCGTCGAGAGATCGGTTCCACGAATGTCGCCGACTGAGTGGTAAAGCAATCCCCAGGAATCGATGGTCGAGTTGTCCGGAAAAATGCAGGCTTCGAGCACTTCATCGATGGCGCCAAACTGGACCCATCCTCCGCCTGCTGCAGTTACGCCACCAAAGGCATCGCTGCCGCCGAGTTGGGTGCAATAAAACGATGCAGGATTGCCGTTTCCTTGCCCGTTCCACTGAACCAGAGCGTAATAAGCCAGCGTCGCCAGGCTCGGTTTGGCCGTGAACAGAGTGTCGAGCGAAACGTGAATCCTGGAACCGTCGACGGCTGAAGTGTACTGGCAGAATCCCAATGTGCCCGAGAGCTGCAGCCAGCTTGACGCCGGACCGTTGGTGCCGAAGTAGGCCAGCCGGTTTTCCACGACTCCGCCGGTGGACGTGCAATAAGCTGCCTTCGGTCCCGCATTGGCAGCAGTGCCGGACTGCGCCATTGCTCCGGTCAACATTCCGCCCAAGAACAATATAGAGACGCATGTAATTGCTTTCTGAATGATATGCATGAAAACCTCCCCTGGAGATTGCAGTTTTAACTGAGTTTCTGAAGCGGCGAAAGTCTACCATGCCGGGGAGCGATCCGACAGGCTTTCAACCGCGAAGGGATTTTTCAAAACAAATGTCTTGGAGCCGTTTTTCTTTCTTCCTTTCAAATCTAAATCATGCGAAATTATGGCCATGAGATTGGTCGTGCGTCCTTCGCCTATTCACTCGGTTGGTGTTTATACAGCGGCTCCGATCCGCAAGGGAACTCGTATTATCGAATACGTCGGGCCGCGCCTGACGCCGGAAGAAGCCGACCGCCGCTACACCGGCGCAACTCGGACTTATCTGTACGGATTGGAAGACGGCAAGACGGTGATCGATGGCGAAGGCATGGCCGCCTACATGAATCACTCCTGCGATCCCAATTGCGAAGTCGATGAGATCAAAGATCGGGTATGGATTTTTGCCGTGCGCGACATCGCGCCGGGCGAGGAACTGCTGTGGGACTACAACCTCTACGACGACGAAGATCCAGCGCCTTGCCACTGCGGTTCGCCGAAGTGCCGGGGCACGATGTATTCGGAAGATTGGCTGCGTAAACTGAAGCGCCGTGCCACGCGCAAGAAGAAAAACAACGACGAACGAAAAGGTGGGATGCACGTCGCTGACGCCAAAAATAAGCCACAAATCCGCAGGTCAGCCTAAACAAGTCAGCGTAAAGAAAAAGAAGAAGTCATTCAGCTTTGCGTTCGCCGGTCTGTGCGCTCTTCGGGCCGACACCGGTTCCTACTTGGCGATCCCTGGCTTGGGCACGTCTATACCCAACGCGGTCGCAAGAGCGATCTGGTGATCTTGTTCGTCGATCAGGATCTCCCGAATTTGCTCGCTCAGGGCATACTCTTCCAGCGCCTCGCACTGGCGAATCCGCTCGCGGTAATTTCGAATCGTTTCGGTCTCGTTATCGAGATCGAATTGCAACATATCTTTGGCTTTTTCAGACGTCTTGACTGGCTTCGGCACTACTGAAGGCATACCGCCAAGATAGTCAATTTGCTTGGAAATGATGAGCGCATGACTCAGTTCTTCGGTGGCGTGCTTTTCCAGTTCGCCGGCGATATTCATGTACTCGGCGCCCTTCAGGACCTGCGAGTAGACGACGTAAGCAATAATCGCCTGGTATTCGCGCGACAGATCCTGGTTCAGTAAGTCGATGAGTTCAGAGCGCGACACTTTCTTAAAACCTGCAGAAGCCTTTTCGTCTTTCAAGACACTTTCCTCCGTAACAGAGCGTTTAGATGATTATATTGCCTGGTGCTTCGGTTCCGGGACTAGACTGCGGGTTGCTTCTCCGGTTCTTTCTTTCCACGTTCACGCCAGCCTTCGATGATCAGATACAGCACGGGAATGAAGAACAGGTTCAGGAACGTAGACATAATCATGCCGCCGAAGACTGTTGTGCCCACGGAGTGACGTCCATTCTCGCCTGCGCCCGTCGCCACCACCAGCGGCACTACGCCAAGGATAAAGGCCAGCGAAGTCATCAGAATCGGACGCAGGCGGATGGCCGCTCCCTGTATTGCGGCCTCCACCAACGGCACTCCCCGGCCGCGTAGCTGCTCGGCAAATTCCACGATCAGAATTGCATTCTTGCTCGATAAGCCAACCAGCATGACGAGACCCACCTGGCAGTAGACGTCGTTCTGCAACCCGCGTATCCATTGCGCTCCCAGCGCTCCCAGCAGAGCCATGGGCACGGCCAGCAGCACGATGAAGGGCAGCACGAAGCTTTCATACTGAGCCGACAACGTGAGATAAACGACCAACGTGCCCAGGCCAAACAAAATCAGCGAAGTGCCGCCCGCCTGCAATTCTTCGAGCGACAACCCGGTCCAGCTATAGGAAAATCCCTGGGGCATTTTCTTCGCGAGATCTTCCATGGCCGCGATTGCCTGGCCGGAGCTATATCCCGGCGCGGGCGAGCCGTCGATTTCCGCCGAGCGGAACAGGTTGTAATGGCTGATGACCTGCGGCGTCGTGGTCTGCGTCACGCTGATCAGGTTGTCGAGCGGCACCATGGCGCCGCTGTCGGACCGCACATAGAACTGCTTCAAGTCCTGCGCCGTCGCGCGGAACTGCATGTCGGCCTGCACGTACACACGGTACGAACGGTTATTGAAATCGAAATCATTTACATAAGAGGACCCCATGTAGACGCCCAGCGTGTCTGTGATCTGCGAGAGGGGCACGTGCAGGCTCTTGGCTTTTTCCCGGTCGATGGTGACCAGATACTGCGGATCGTTAGCCGTAAAGGTTGAGAAGAGCCGGGTCAAATCCTTGCGCTGTCCCGCCTGCCGCATGAGAGTCTGCGTCGTCGCGGCCAGTTCTTCGAGCTTGTGCGCCGCCTGATCCTGCACCACAAACTGGAATCCGCCGAATTGGCCCAGACCCTGAATGGGCGGGGGCAGCGTGGGAAACACGATGGCTCCGGAAACGCCGAACATGCGCGGGCGAATACGGTTGAGGATCGCCGATGCAGTGTGAGCATCGCCCTTCCGTTGGGAAAATGGCTTCAGGGGAACGAAAATAATTCCCTGATTGGCCGCCGAACCAGAAAAACTGAATCCGGCGATGGAGAACGTTCCCTCCGCTTCAGGCACATCGGCCAGCAGATGCGAAACCTGGTTGCCGATCCCTTTCGTATACTCCAGTGACGCGCCTGATGGGGCCTGAATGACGATGATGAAATATCCCTGATCTTCGTCGGGCACGAAGCCGGTGGGCACCCGCGTGAACACAAAATAAGTGAGCCCCAGGCCGGCGAAAAACAGCACCACCATTACCAGTTTGTGTTTCAGCACGTGATGGAGCAGAGCGCGGTACCCGCGGGTGAAGGCATTAACGCCGTCGTCAAATTTTTGCAGCCACCACCACTTTTGGTGGTGGCCGCCGCTCAGAAAGATCGCCGCCAGCACTGGAGCCAGGGTGAGCGCGTTGAAGGCGGAAATGGCGATGGAGAATGCGATGGTCAGAGCAAACTGGCGGAACAGAATGCCGGTCGTGCCGGGGAAGAAGGCAACGGGCACAAACACTGCACAGAGCACCAGCGAGGTGGCGATGACGGCGCTGGTAATTTCGGCGGTGGCCGCTGCCGCCGCTTTGTGGGAGTCGGATTCGCCCTCCTGAATGTGGCGTTCAATGTTTTCGATGACGACGATAGCGTCGTCAACGACCAGGCCGACGGCGAGTGTGATGCCGAACAACGTCAGCGTGTTGATGGAGAAGCCGAGCAGCTTCACAAAGATGAAGGTGCCGATGAGCGAAACCGGAGTGGCGATAAAGTGAATCATCGTCGTCCTCCAGTCCCCGAGAAAGATAAAGATGACCAGCACGACCAGCGCGATTGCCGAACCTACCGTGAAGGCCACGTCACGGATCGACTCGCCTACGGCATCGGTCGTGTCGAACGCGACTTTATAACGCATGCCGGGAGGAAAGCTCTTCGACAACCGGTCCAGCTCCGCAATCGCTCTGCGGTCCACATCAAGCGCATTCGCGGTTGAAAGCTGCGTCACGCCGAGTCCAACCGCGTCTTGTCCATTGAATTGCAGATCGTTGGCGTAGTCCTCCGCGCCCAGCTCCGCATGGCCAACGTCTTTCAAACGCACCAGCGTGCCATCGGCGTTGGTTTTGAGAATGATGTTGTCGAACTGCGCCGGCTCGCTCAACCGCCCCACGGCGCGCACGCTGACCTGGTAATTCTGTCCAGGGACGGAGGGCTGCTGGCCAACTTGTCCGGCGGCGACTTCGACGTTTTGCTCGGACAGTGCGCTGACGACGTCGGGCGCGGTGAGCGCGCGTCCCGCCATGCGCGCGGGATCCAGCCAGAGGCGCATGGAGTACTTGCGCTCGCCGAAGAGGATTACGTCGGCTACTCCCGGGATGCGCTTCAACGAATCCCGCACATAGACGTCGAGATAGTTACTCATGAACAGCGTGGAATACTTTTGCTGATCCGAGAAAATGGCCGCGCCGAACACGAAGTTCTGCGAAGTCTTCGCGGTCGTGATGCCCACCGCCTTTACAGATGCAGGCAGCCTGCCCTGCGCCGTGTTCACCCGGTTCTGAATGTCGACGGTGGCCAGGTCGGGATCGCGGTTCAGGTCAAATGTGGCGGTGACCGTGCTGGTGCCGTCATTGCCGCTGGTGGACGTGACGTACTTCATCCCCTCGGCGCCGTTGATCTGCTGCTCGATGGGGATGGTGACCGCGCTCTCGACGGTCTGCGCGCTGGCGCCAATATAAACGCTGGTGACGCCGACTTGCGGCGGCGCGAGATTGGGAAACTGCGCGATGGGCAGCGTGGGAATGACGGCCAGGCCCGCGAGAACAATCAGCAAGGCGCAGACGGTCGCGAACACTGGGCGTTGAATGAAGAAATTGACGAACATAGGGAATCGCTAAATACGGCTTCCGCTATCCGGCTTCCGGATTTTTTCCTCTCTCGGCACGGCATTGCCTAAACCGTGCGACGCCTAGTAGAACTGTGCCCTTGGTTGAGTGCTGATGGATGAACCGGTAGCCGATCGCCGGAAGCCGATTTTCAACCTTGTGGAGTCACCGGAACTCCATCCACCAGAAACTGCGTGCCGGAGACGATGATCTTATCGCCCGGCTTAAGGCCGCTCTGGACTTCGTAGTCATTGCCCACCGTCTGGCCGATGGTGAGTGGCACTTGCCGCGCCACGTACTGGCCGCCATTCTGCGGTTGGGCGACAAACACGAAATACTGGCCGCCTAGCCGCGTCACGGCAAGAATGGGAACTTCCGGATTTTGATGCATGCCCCAGACAACGCGGGCGCGAATGAATTGCGACTGTCGCAGCGCATCGTTGCCATTGGCCACGCGAGCTTTCACCAAAACCGTTTGCGTTGTGGTATCCACCTGTGGCGAAATAAAGCTGACCTTGCTGTTGCCGATTACTTTATCCTCGCCGTCGAGGATCTGCACCGGAAGACCCATTTTGAGCTGCGACGAATGCTCGATGGGAACGTAGACGTAAACTTCCAGACTGCCGGGTTGATCCACAGTGGTCAATTGCGTCGAAGAGGTGACCCTGTCGCCTTCACGAACGGGAACGTCTCCGGCAATTCCGGCGCGCGGCGCGACCACTTTGTAATAGTGAAG
Organism: Candidatus Sulfotelmatobacter sp.; assembly: GCA_036513255.1. Classification (GTDB taxonomy): domain Bacteria; phylum Acidobacteriota; class Terriglobia; order Terriglobales; family Acidobacteriaceae; genus Sulfotelmatobacter. Next base: position 96,202 of record DATBZH010000099.1, read on the forward strand.
CTGAACCTGCTGCTCGTTCACCTGCGCATCGAGGGAATCCATCTGCGCCTGGGCCGCGTCCAGTGCGGATTTTGCCTGGTCCAAGTCCTGCTTGCTGACCACTCCCGCGTTGAAGAGACCCTGCGAGCGCTCAAATTGCTGTTTCGCCCACAGCAAATTTGCCTGCTGTGCAGTCCGCGAACTTTCCAGGCCCTTAACCGTCGCCTGCTGCTTGAGGGGGTCGATCTCCATCAATGGTGCGCCGGCGGCGACTCGATCGCCGGAGTGGACGAATATCTTTGTAATTATGCCTTCCACCTGCGGCATGATGACGGCGGAATCACGCGACTTGAGCGTGGCGACGTATTCGGTGGAATCGCTCACAGGCATCGCGCGCGCTTCCTGCACCTTCACCGGCATTGCCCCGGGACCACCTGCCTGAGCGCTGGGAGCACCGTTGCCTGAGCAGGCCAAAGTGGCGCCGGTCGCGGCCAGACCTGCGAGCAGCACTACGCTAATTAGAGTTTTCTCAACTGTATTTGCCATGAATTGTAATTGTGGAGCCCGTGAGCCTGTTCTAAAAGTTAATCCGCGTATTTTAAAGATTCTCAACTATCCCCATGGGACGCAAATTAAATCGGCTTCTGCGGAGCGGCTCAAAGTCCGAATGCGTAACCATACAGTTACGCGACGCTCAATGTCAACGGTTGTTTCCGGAGTTGCACGGCATAAACCTTGCTCGGAGCATTCTGCTAAATTGATTCGGATGGAAACGGTTCCCGCCCAACCCGCGCGTAGCTTCGCCAGTGACAATAATGCAGGAATACACCCTGAGATTATCGAGGCGATTTCCCGCGCAAATCGCGGTCATGAGGTCGCTTACGGGGACGATCCCTATACCCGGTCCGCGATCAGAAAATTTGAGGAGCATTTCGGCTCTGGCGTCGACGTATTTTTTACGTTCAACGGAACCGGCGCTAATGTGCTCGGCTTACAGGCAATCAACCGCCCATATCATGCCGTGCTGTGCAGCGACTATGCGCACATTTATACCGACGAATGCGGCGCTCCGGAAAAGCACACAGGCTGCAAGCTGATTCCGCTGTCGCACCAGAACGGAAAGATCACATTGGAATCGGTCCGCCACGCTTATCACGGCATTGGCGATCAGCATCACGTGCAGGCGCGGGTGATTTCCATTACTCAATCGACCGAGATGGGCACAGTCTATAAACCGGAAGAGATACAAGCGCTTGCCGCCTTTGCCCATGAGCACGAAATGTTTCTGCACGTGGACGGCGCACGGATCGCCAACGCCGCCGCTAGCTTAGGACAGACGCTGCGCGAGGCCACGCGCGACCTCGGCGTCGATGTTCTTTCCTTCGGCGGCACCAAGAACGGCATTATGGGCGGAGAAGCGGTGGTGTTCTTCAATCAGGAACTCAGTTCGAACCGCGAACTCAGCCGCGATTTCCTCTACCTGCGCAAGCAAGGCATGCAGTTAGCCTCGAAGATGCGCTTCATCGCCGCGCAATTCGAAGCTCTCCTGACCGATGATTTGTGGCGGCGCAGCGCCGACCATGCCAACCACATGGCCCGTCTCCTGGAAAAAGAAATCAGCCGCATCCCGGGAGTGAAAGTGATGTGGAAGGTCCAGGCCAACGGAGTGTTCGCACAAGTCCCGCGGCATGCCATCGAGAAGATCAAGGCTCGCTATTTTTTCTACATGTGGATTGAAGAAGAATCGATCGTGCGCTGGATGTGTTCGTTCGACACCACGGAAGAAGATGTTAAGGATTTTGCCAGGGTCGTGGCCGAGGCGGTTAGAAGTTAGTTGTCGTCACACGCCTCGGACGAGAGACGGCTCAAGTTGCTTGCGCGCAGTTCCCTGGCTGGTTATTGCTTTTTGCCGCGCCTTTGACTAAATTGGCTCATTCCCCGCTGAGTGCCTAGGCACCGGCCGCTTGGTCCCAGGAGCCGTTCATGAACCGGAAGTGGTTCGCCATTGCCGCTCTTATCACCGCCGCGATTTCGCTGCTGAGCGTTGCCAGTTGTGGGGACCCGCAAAGGTTAGTCTCGATTACTGTTTTGCCGGCAACGGAGACGTTTGGCGCATCGAATATTCCCGTTATCGCCGACAGAGGGCTACAAGTGCAATTAAGCGCCCTCGGTTCCTATGTTCATCCGCCGGTGACCAAGGATATTACGAGTCAAGTGACTTGGGCTTCGAGCGACCCTCAGATGTTTACCATTACATCCGCCGGTTTGCTGACTGCGACTGGCGAAGTTTGCGGAACTACCCTGGTTTCGGCAACTCTGAAGACCAATAGCGACGCCTCAGGAGTGTCTTCGTCAGGTGCCGCGGTAGTTGGAACTATGAGCGCGAATGTCGTTTGCTTTACAAGTTCCGGCAGCGGCGGCGGCAGTTCGGAGCCGATCCTGACGGTTAACTTCTTGGGCAGCGGTACTGGAGTCGTGGCTAGCTCTACCTCCGGCTTCAGCTGCGCAAGTACGGCAGTGAGCTGTGTTGACAGCTTTCCCAGCGGCACGACGGTTACTCTAAACGCTACCCCGGTCAGCCCCTCAACATTCGGAGGTTGGTCTGGAGGCGGTTGCACCGGGACCGGCGCCTGCACAGTTCTCATGCAGAGCGACACTACCGTTACGGCGACATTTAATTAATCGGCCGTTCGCCCGCCCTATCACACTTGCCCATCACACCTCGTCCTGTAATAGCTTGCCCAGTGTGGTTTTGTATTTCTCCGGCTTCTTCTTTTTCTCCAGAACGATCTTTCCCGCTGGCGGTGCGCCGACGCGATCGCGCGCCATCTCTTTGACCGCGGTAACGGCGCGAAACGTCTTTCGCTTTTTCTTGCGTCCTGCCATGTTGGAACTCGTCGTCGGTCGCCGGTCGTCAAAGGTTGGCCACCGACTTGGACCCTACCGCACACATCTTGCCATAGCTTGTCTGTACCGAAACTGTAATAATCATGGTTTAATAATTAAGTGAACGGTCGGATTAGCGGTTCCGAGAGAACCGCCTAACGACAAACGACCGACGACGGCTCATGGAAGAACGCGACTTTTTCGACGAAAAGCAGGAGCGGAAACAGGCCACGCTGAACTGCCCGCATTGCCAGCAGTCCGGCGAGTACGAAATCAACTGGCTGGTGCGCACCAAAAAGCGCCAGCTTGCAGGACGCGCCGACGAGCGCGACCGCGCACGCTTTGCCAAGGCCCGATCGTATATGCTGCGCAAAGACGATCAACTGGCCTGCAAAAACATGCGCTGCCGCAAGCGCTTTGAAATCTCCGGTGTGCAATCCGTGGTCTTCACCGACTGAGCGTGAAATCGCCCGCGGGTCAAGAGTCACCAGGCAAAGACAACCGCCCCGTCCCTCAGCGGATGAGCGCCGCGCTGGCGGGCGCGATCCTGATTGTCTACGCCCTTCTGCCCACGAAAAACTATTATTGGGATGGAGTTTCTTTCGCTCAGAATATCGAGCAAGCCGGCGGGCTAAAGTCGCCGATATTTTGGACGAGTATCATCCATCCGAATCACCTGATCTACAACAGCATCGGATATCTCGTCTGGCACGCGGTGCTGAGCGTGGGATTTCACGTTCGAGCGATCGCGGTGCTGCAGGCAATGAACATGGTGGCGGCAGCCGCGTGCGCGTGGCTGATGCATCGACTGCTTCTGCGCACAACGGGTTCCCCCTACCTGAGCAGCACGCTCACCCTGCTGTTTGCCTTCTCTGCAATCTTCTGGAAGTACGCTACCGATGCTGACGCATACATTCTGAGCTCGCTGCTTCTGCTGGCTGCTTTTTCTGTCCTGATCACGAGTGTACGGCCGCGACCATTGCTGGTTGGCTTGCTTCATGTCGGCGCGATGCTCATCCATCAGCTCGCCTTTTTTTTCTTTCCCGCGGCGGCACTGGGCATTTTTCTCAAAGGCGGTTGGAAAGCGCTGTGGCGTTATTGCGTGGTCGCCGGAGGAATCACTCTGCCCGCCTATTACGCCGGATTCTGGCTGGAGGAGGGCGAAACGAATCCGGCAGATTTTCTGCGCTGGCTGACCAGCCATTCTCCCGACGTGTCCTTCAGCTTCAATTTGCCGCGCAATCTCGCGATCACGGTCAGCAGCTATTCGCGGCTCTTCTTCGGAGGGACAGGGCATGTGCTGCGTTTCTTCGGGCCGTTCATGCTGATCGCGTTTGTGTTGCTTGCGATCGCCCTCACCGCGTGGATCGTAGCCATGGCGCGCTACTGGGGCGACCTGCGGCTATTCGACCGGCTGAACTGGAAGAGCGAGCCCGTGCGGGTAGCGGTGATGTGGCTATCTGTTTATTTTGTTTTCCTATTCTTCTGGCTGCCGCATAACACTTTTTACAAATTGTTCTGTCTGCCGGCGATCATCTTCATAGCGGCCACATCGCTGGCGCAATACCGGGGCCCGCGCCGATATCGATTGGCTTTGTTTGTGGCGACAATGGCGCTGGCCAATCTGGCGCTTTATATTTTTCCTTATTCGCGTCCGGAATATAATCAGGCGCTGCGATTCGCCACGCGAATGCATCCGCTTTGGCCGAGCGGTACGGTCGTCTATTACAGCGAATACACCGTGGACGATTGGTTTATCCGCTACTTCAATCCGCAGACGATCTGGAAGCCCATGAGTCCACCAAACAGCATGGCGACATTCGTAAATGAAGCGGAGCGCGATGCAGAAAGCGGACAGGAGGTTTGGGTGGATACGACCGCGGCGGCGGTCATGACCGCGAACGGCACCGCCTCGCACTTCGATAGCACGCAACAGGATAACTATCCCGTGCATCCCATTCGGTTCTTTCGCTGGAATCCAAATCAGCATTGAAATCTATAAATTGCTGACCGCTCATTTATACTAGGTGGTTTTCCTGTCGTTCACGAAGCGGCAGGGCAAGGAGCCTTTTTGAAGATCCTGGTTTGCATGAAACAGGTGCCGCAGAAGGATGCGCCATTGAAGCTGAATGAAAGCGGCGCGTGGATTCGCGAAGATGTTTCTTACGAAGTCAACGAGCCTGACGCCTTCGCACTGGAAGAGGCGCTTCGTCAGAAAGAAAAGCATACGGGAGAAGTCGTGGTTATCACCAGCGGTCCGGCGCGCGCCCAGCAGGTGCTGCGCGAAGCGTTGGCCAAAGGCGCAGACCGTGCAATTCATTTGGAAGATAACGCCTTCGTCGGTTTCGATGCCTTCAATACTGCGAAGGCCTTTGCGGCTGCCATCAAAGACGAGAAGTTCGACCTCATCTTCACGGGCCTTCAATCCGACGATTACGGCTATGCGCAAACCGGCGTGATTCTGGCAGAGTTGCTGGGATGGCCGCACGCCACCATCATCATGCAGATCGAAAAGACGGATCCAGGAATCAGGGTGAAGCGCGAACTCGAGGCTGGATATTTTCAATTCGTCGATATGCCTCTACCCGCCGTGCTGACCATTCAATCCGGCATCAACAAACTGCGCTACGCCACACTGATCGGCATCAAGCAGGCGAAGAATAAGCCGCTGCGGAAGGTGGCGCTGGCCGAAGTGCAATCGGCGATTGGCGAGAATTTGCAGAAGATCGAGCGCCTTTACATTCCGCAAAAAACAAAGAAGACCGAACACATCGAAGGTTCACCTGGCGAGATCGCGAAAAAGCTGGTCGATAAACTGCGCAACGAACTGCGCGTGCTTTAGAGATGAAGCGGAACGATCAAGGCGCGATGCGGCAGATTGATGACCCTCTGCCGAATCTTGGGCAGAGCAGGCGGCCTTGGACTGGCGGTATCGGTTCGAAGGGCTGGGTGCCGAGGAATACGTTTGCGCGCGTTGGCGTTTTCATGTTTGGGGCGACCTTTGTGACAGGCGCTCTGAGTATGATCGCAGCGAGCCTCCTACTTAAGGGCGAGATGCAGGCTTCGATTCCATTGCCGGTGGTTGGCTTCTTGGCGAGTTTTCTCGCCGTAATGATGGTTCTCTGTGTTGCGGGTTGGTTCCTTTGGTACGGCGGCCGTCTGGTGATGAGCAGTTTCCGGCGCGCTGCAATTCGAAAGAAGTAGGGAGAGCAAGTGTCTGACTCAATTCTGGTAGTCGTCGAACAGCGCGAAGGCAAACTGAATCGCGTCTCCTGGGAAACCATCGCTGCTGGTCAGGCTATCGCCGCGGCCACAGGATGGGATCTCGAAGCTGCCGTAGTCGGCGCGAGCAGCGCTGGTATCGCAGCGGAAGTCGCGGCGAAAAAAGTCGCGAAGGTCTACGCGGTCGATTCGCCGAAGCTCGAGCCTTATACGCCCGATGCCTTCGCCGCAGCGTTGAAACAATTTCTCACCAGCAATCAGCCCAAGCTCGTGCTCATGCCACACACGTATCAAGTGCGCGACTTCGTGCCGAAACTCGCCACCGCGATGGGCCGAACTGTGATCAGCGATTGCATCGGCTTCAAGTACGAAAGCGGCAAGCTGGTATTCACGCGCCAGATGTTTCAGGGAAAACTCGCCGCTGACGTGAGCTTTACCAGCGACGCCCCGTGGTTTGCGACCTTCCAGAATGGTGCGTTTCGTGGAGACAAAGCGGAAGCCGGCGCGAGCGCGGCTCTGGTTGAAACCGTGAACGTCGAAATCGCCGACAATGTCATTCGCAACAAGCCGCAGGAAGTTTTCAAGGAAGCCAAGCAGGCGGTCGATCTCACGCAGGCCGAAGTCATCGTTGCCGTGGGCCGCGGAATCAAAGAACAAAAAAACATTGAGATCGCGCAACAGCTTGCCGACGCTCTCGGTGCGGATTTAGCCGCTTCGCGTCCCATCTGCGACTCCGGCTGGCTGCCTATGGACCGCCAGATCGGATCCTCGGGACAGACGGTTGCGCCGAAACTCTATCTCGCCCTGGGGATTAGTGGCGCGATTCAGCACATCGTCGGCATGAAAGGCTCACGCGCAATCATTGCGGTGAACAAGGATTCCGAAGCGCCGATTTTTGAAATTGCCGATTATGCGATCGTTGGAAATCTTTTCGATATCGTTCCGCCGCTGATAGAAGAAGTGAAAAAGGCGAAGGCAGGTAGCTAAAGGCGCCACGGATCACACGGATTTACGCGAATCAAGTTTCTTCGCTTTCTAGCCTTATCCGTGAGATCCGCGAAATCCGTGGCGAGGTTCTTTATGCTGATCTTCCGCAAACCGATTGAAGGCATCGAACGCCCGCAGATGCCTGCCGACGTGGTTATCGTTGGCGGTGGGCCGGCGGGAATGGCTTGCGCGCTGCGGCTTTCGCAGTTGATCGATCAACATAACTCCGCGCATCCAGACTCGCAGCTCAGCAAAGAAAACATCTATGTTCTCGAAAAGGCACGCGAGATTGGACAGCATTGCCTCTCCGGCGCGCTGCTAGATCCGCGGGCCATGCGCGAACTGCTTCCGGGTTTTGAAAACGAAGCTCCGCTCGACGCAGAAGTCACCAAAGAAGCGGTCTACTTTCTCACCGAAAAAAGCAAGTTCAAGCTGCCGACGCCGCCGTTCCTGCGCGATCACGGCAACTACGTCATCTCGCTGAACCGTTTTGTGAAGTGGCTGGGCGGCAAGGTGGAAGAGACTGGTATCACGATTTTCACCGGCTTCGCTGGCTCCGAACTTCTGTTCGATGGCGACCGCGTCACCGGCGTCCGCACCGATGACAAAGGCGTGGACAAAGAAGGCCATCAGAAGTCCAACTTTGAGCCGGGATACGACTTGCGAGCCAAAGTCGTCATTCTTGCTGAAGGGCCGCGCGGATCATTAACGAAACAGCTCGTCTCGAAATTCGATCTCGCAAAAAATGTCAACCCGCAGACTTACGGTGTCGGCGTCAAAGAACTTTGGGAAGTTCCTGCGGAGCGCATCGCGGCGGGCGAAGTGATCTACACCATGGGCTGGCCGCTTACAACGCATGAATATGGCGGGGCCTGGATTTACGGGTCTAAAGACAACATTGTTTCTCTCGGCTTCGTCACAGGGCTTGACTACGCCGACCCGAGGCTCGATCCGCAGCGAGTGTTGCAGGAATTCAAGCGCCATCCATTTGTGGCCAAGTTGCTCGACGGCGGCAAGATGATCCGCTACGGCGCAAAATCGATGCCTTACGGCGGCTGGTGGGCGGTTCCGCCGGTGGCAGGCAACGGGTGGATGATTCTCGGTGACTCGGCAGGCTTCGTGAACTCGGCGCGGCTGAAGGGAATTCATCTCGCGATCAAGAGCGGCATGCTCGCTGCTGAAACGGCCTTCGAAGCTCTAAAAAAAGACGATTCGTCGGCTGCGGTGCTGGGCGAGTATCAGAAGAAAGTAGAATCCAGCTGGATCAAAGACGAGCTCTGGAAAGTGCGCAATATGCACCAGGGATTCGAGCACGGGCTCTACGCCGGAATCTTTCACACCGCGCTGCAGTTCGTTACGGGCGGACGCGGCGTGCGCAATCGCTATCCCGGCAAGGCTGGTTACGAGCACATGCGCAAGCTCGCTGATCTACCTGTCGATGGCGGCGCTGAGGCCAACCTGATTGGTCCAGCGAAAGGCGATGGAAAGCTCACCTTCGACAAGCTCACCGACCTTTATCACTCAGGCACGAAGCATGAAGAAGATCAGCCCTCGCATCTGGTCATTCACGATACGAATATTTGCAACACGCGTTGCGTGAAAGAATTCGGCAGCCCGTGCCAGAATTTCTGTCCCGCGAACGTTTACGAAATGGTGGATGACGCAAGCCAGCCGAACGGCAAGCGCATCAGCCTGAACCCGTCGAACTGCGTCCACTGCAAGACCTGCGACATCGCCGATCCGTACCAGATCATCACGTGGGTTCCGCCGGAGGGTGGCGGCGGGCCGAATTACGATGGGATGTGAGGGGAAGCCTTTTGCCACGGATTTGGCGGATTTTCACGGATCAATAGATAAGAACACCAAAAAGGGATCACGAAGAATGTGTGATCTCTGAGGAGACCTATGATGACGAAGTATGTATTTTTGGCGATGATTCTGGCTGTTTCTGGCGCCGCCCAGCAGCCGGCGCAACCTGCGCCGCCCAGCATTCCCTCCACCGGCTTCGCCGGCCTCGATCAGTATCGGGCGAATCGGATTGCGGTATACACCGATGACTTCGGGCAGCTAAAACGTTATCGCGATGCCGATGCTGCGCTCAAGCCGCCGGCAGCGGACGAGAATCGCGTCGTGTTTTTCGGCGATTCGATTACCGACATCTGGAAGCTCGCCGATTATTTTTCCGGCAAGCCTTACGTCAACCGCGGCATTGGCGGGCAGACTACGCCGCAGATGCTGGTGCGCTTTCGCCAGGATGTGATTGACCTGCAGCCGAAGATCGTCATTGTTCTTGCGGGCACCAATGATATTGCAGGCAATACCGGGCCGATGCGCCTGGAAGATATCGAGGCCGACTACGCTTCGCTGGCCGAGCTGGCTCGGGCGCATGGCATCAAGGTGATTTACTGTTCAGTACTGCCGGTACACAACTACACGGATAAGTCGAAGGACTTTTTTGCGCAACGGTCGCCGGAGAAGATTCTGGAACTGAATCACTGGCTGAAGAACTACTGTGCTGCTTCAGCGAACGGGTGCGTTTATCTCGATTATTTCAGTTCCATGGTTGATGACAAAGGACTGATGAAGAAAGACCTGGCTGACGATGGGCTGCATCCCAATGCGGCGGGGTTCAAGATTATGGCGCCGCTGGCCGAGGCGGCGATTGAGAAGGAATTGAAGTAGCGCATTAGCATTCAGCGCTTAGCACTCAGCATTCAGCCGCTACAATAGAGCAGATACCATCGCCAGCCGTTCCCGGCTGATGGCTTGCTGATCGCTGAATGCTTCTCCACGACAAATTCGGGCGGCGTATTACCGATCTGCGGATTTCCATTATCGACCGCTGCAACTACAAGTGTGTCTATTGCCGAACGGGGAATGAGGGCGCGCTATATGGCGATCTGCCATTTGGTGATTATTTGCGGATGGCGCGCGTGTTGGTGGGGATGGGCGTGACAAAGATTCGATTGACGGGCGGGGAGCCGTTATTGCGCAAGGGCGTGGTGGAGTTTGTGAAAGAGTTGGCGCAGTTAAAACCGCAGGGGCTAAAGCCCTATTCTTTGGGCGGCTCTAACGGCACGGCTAAAGCCGTGCCCTTCCCGAGCTTGTCTTTCTCCATCTTGCCCGCAACCGACGATCTGCTTGACATCGCGCTCACTACCAACGGGCATCTTCTCGCTGAGATGGCGCAGCCGCTGAAGGATGCCGGCTTGACGCGTGTCACCGTCTCCATGGACGCGGTCGATCCTGATCGCTTCGCGCGTATCACGCGGGTGGCGAATGGATACGACCGCGTACTGGCGGGCATTCGCGCAGCGCGGCGGGCTGGGTTGTGGCCACTCAAGGTGAATTGCGTGCTGATGCGCGGCTTCAACGAAGACCAGATCATTCCCTTCGGCATGTTCGCGCGAGAAGAAGGTGTGACCGTGCGTTTTATCGAATTTATGCCGCTGGAAGAAGGGCGCACGTGGTCGCCGGATACGGTGGTTACGCTCGACGAGATTCTGGCGCGGATGCGCGAGTACCGTTCGCTGGTCGAAATTCCGCATGGGCGTTCGGAAACAGCGCGGCGCTACCGGTTTGACGATGGCGTGGGTGAGATTGGGATCATCGCGCCGGTGTCGCATCCGTTCTGCGGACATTGCAGCCGCATCCGCATCACCAGCGACGGGAAGATTCGGACATGCCTGTTCTCGGTGTGGGACCACGATCTGCACGCGCAGATGCGGCGCGGGTCTTCGGATGACGAGTTAGCCCAATTCATCCGCGGCGTGGTGCAGAAAAAAGAAGAGCGGCACCATATTGGTGAGCCGGATTTTGTGCCTGCGTCGCGGACCATGGTGCACATTGGGGGGTAGCGGCTATTGGCCTCGGCTTGAGGTCAGGACAGTGGGCATGTCTTTGAAAATGCCGATGCCGATTTCATCTTCCTCACTACCGATGGCAAATCCTCTGCGTTGACCCTCGCCCCCAAGCGAGAGGAATGCGGTTCCCGTCGCCGGACTGGTATACCGCTTCCGGCACCATTCGTGGAATGGCCTGTAGCTTCGATCAAGTAAGGTGCCCAAGTCGCAGGAGCACGGATGCGGGCTCAAGGAGCGAACGTCCTCTGCGGTCCACCAAAAACTCGGCCCCTTCCGGGGGTCGCCTTCAATAATCAGCGTGCCGCGCTTCTGTTCGAGAGCCTGAACAAATTGCGGCCACCGCATCACTCGATTCTTTGCTGTCATAGCTTCGGCTAGAAGGCGCTTTCTGCGCCTTGCCCGCCAAGAGACGAGGGGAGTGAAGGGAAGAGAAATCAGTGCGGCGACTGCCAGGAAAGGAACAAGCGCAAACAGACCCGCTAAAGAGCCGAATTCCTTGGGCCTCTTCCGCTGTGAACCGAGAATTGTGAAGGGGTCGCCGCGCACCGGTTACATGATACGCCAGCGCTAACGCGTCGCCGTCCAATTTTGAGGGGCTCAGGTAACATTAGCCTTGTGCGACGAATCTCGTTAACGCTGGTCGCGCTGGCCGGGTCACTGGCCGCCTTGGCCGCACAATCACAAACCGCCGCTTCCTACCTGGGCTTCGACCGCAATGACTATCCCGGTGACTCCAACCTCAAACTTTTGCGACAGACTTTTTCTTACGCAGGGTATTGGCTGAACAATCCTCCGGGCGAGAACGCAAACTCCTGGAGCGGGCACCGCATCGCCGTCGAATCTGCGGGATTTGGATTCCTCGTCTTGTTCAACGGACGCCTTTACGCCGAGTTTAAAACCGTCGCCAACGCTGCGCACCTGGGCCAATCCGACGCGCAGAGTGCCGTGGCCGCTGCGCTGCGCGAAGGCTTTCCCGCTAAGACCGTCATCTTTCTCGATCAGGAACAAGGCGGACGCATGTTGGCAGAACAGAAGGCATACATCTATGCGTGGGTTGACGGACTTATCGCTGCGGGATTTCGTGCCGGTATTTACTGCTCGGGAATCGCGGCGAAGGATGATGGCGATGTGGTGACTGCCGAGGATATCCGCCAGCATGCGGGCGGACGTCAGATCGTTTATTGGGCCATCAACGATGCGTGTCCGCCCGCGCCGGGTTGCGCTTTTCCTGTTCGCCCGCCAAGCCCCTCGCAGAGCGGAGTACAGTTCGCCGAAGTCTGGCAGTTCGCGCAGTCGCCGCAGCGCAAGGATGTTGCGGGACGATGCACCAACTACAACCACGACGGCAACTGCTATCCGCTGGGGATTCCGGCTGGGATGGGCTTAACTGTTGACGTGAATACAGCTACGTCGGCCGATCCTTCCCGTGGCAGAACAAAGTAGGTGAAATACTGCTGCCAATTCCTGAATGCGCTAGAATGAATTAGCTCCCATGTCTTCCCGTACCTTCACTCTCGATGAAGCGCAATCACTGGTGCCTGTACTCGAGTCATTGTTGCGGACGGCGATTGCCGGCAAAAAGCTGATGGAGGAAGTAGAGGCCGAGATGCAGGCAGTACACCGCCGCATCTTTCTCAATGGCGGGACTTACCTCGATATTGTTCCGCTGGCCCGGCGCAAGGCCGAGCGGGTGAAAGCGGAACAAAGATTGCGCGATGCTTTCGCTGAGATCGACTCCATTGGAGTGCAGGTGAAGGATCTTGAGATTGGCCTGCTGGATTTTCCCTGCGAGGTCGACGGACGCACGGTTTTATTGTGCTGGAAGCTGGGCGAGAGTGCGATCACTCACTGGCATGGAACCGACGAAGGATTCGCCGGGCGCAAACCGGTGGATGAGCGCATTTCGAAAGCGAAAAGAACACACTAAGTTGTCCTGACACTAGGCCTGTTGGGGTGCGCTTTCTGGCTAGGCTGCGTCGGTTCTTCCCTGTCTGTCTTTATCCTGGCGTTCGTCCTGGTGTTCTTTTTCCTTCAATTCGTTTTCTCCGAGCTTATTTTCCGGCGATCTCTTCCCCCGCGGCGGGGTTAATCCCAGAAAACTTATGACATCGAGCATCCGGGGTCCGAGAGGTGCGGAGCGGATTCGATCGCGATAATGTCGTGCGATCAAGCGAGTTTCATCGTGCTCGATTTCCACCGAGCTTTGCAACGACTTCACCAAGCTTTGCAGTTTGCCAGGATTTTCTTCCGCGGCGATCTGCTTACACAACTCCCTAATGACTGGTTCGGGCTTTCCCTCGGGCATCTCTCTGTCCCCACACTTTCGCCAAGTTGCTGTTATTTGAGGCTTTTGCGGAAAGCTAGTCCATACCTTCGATCCCGTAAGGTAAGTAGCCTAGATCAAGGTCCTTATACATGTACGGGCCAACTGTTTGCGCCAGAAACATCTCCCATTGTCGGGTGTTTGTAAGAGAGGGAAAGAAAAAGAATACAAAATCGAATGCCGCAAGGATAGGCGGTGCGAAGGCCGCAATTGTGCTCTGCGCGTCGCCCCAATTCCACAAGCGAATCGGGGCCAAAGGAAATCAAATGACTCAAAAGCTTATAGGTAGGTCGTTGTTGTTTGCATTCGTACTTACGTCGATGATGATGACATGGTCAGCAACATCGAGCGCGCAGATCGCCATTTCTGTTCGTATCGGTCCTCCCGCACTGCCGGTGTATGAGCAGCCTCTATGCCCTGGGGCCGGCTACCTGTGGACGCCGGGCTATTGGGCGTGGAGCGATGACGATGGCTATTACTGGGTTCCTGGAACATGGGTCGAGGCGCCGGTGGGCCTGTTGTGGACTCCCGGTTACTGGGGATGGAACGATGGAGCATATCTGTGGAACGCCGGCTACTGGGGACCGCAGATTGGTTTTTATGGCGGCATTAACTACGGCTATGGGTATGGCGGCAATGGTTTTTATGGCGGCGAATGGCGTGGCGGAAACTTTTATTACAATACGGCGGTGACGCGTGTGGATTCGGTCCACGTCACCAACGTTTACGTGAATCGTACGGTCATCGTGAATAACGAATCGCACGTGGCATTTAACGGTGGCCAGGGCGGCGTAAGCGTGCGGCCAACCGCGCAGCAAGAAACTTATGCGCGCGAGCCGCACCGCGAGGCGATTGCAGCGCAGGTTCAGCAGGAACATGCGGCGAGCCAAAACCGCGCCTTGTTTGCCCGGGAGAACCAAGGCCGTCCGGCAGTAGCTGCGACCGCCAAGCCGGGCGAGTTCAGCGGACGCGGAGTTGTCGCGGCCAAGGCTGCGGGCGGAGCTTATCATGCTCCGGCAATGTCGCCGAAGGAAGCGCGTGGCCCCGCGCGGCCCGCGGGTACGGAAGCGGCCAAGGGCACGGCGGCGCGTCCGTTTACGCCGCCGAACAAAAACAACGCAGCAAGGCTGGCTCCCGGGGCCAAGACGTCTGCGCCTGAAAACCGTGCGGAGAACAACAAACCGGCTTCCCACGCGCCGAGTGAATCGCGTCCGGCCACCGCGAACAATCACGCGGCGAACAATCACGTGGCGAACAGTCGTGCAGAGAACCCCAAGCCGGCTCCCCGAGCGTCGAACGAATCGCGTCCGGCCCGGGAAGCCACTCCGAAAAGTTCGCCGCCTCCAGCGAACGAAGCCAAACCGCGGACCGAACCGCGAACCGAACCGCACACCCAAGAGGCGAAGCCTGCGCCCAGTAAGTCCCGGCCGCAAACTCAATCGCGTCCGAGCGAACCGCCAGCAAAAGCTGAGCCGCATCCGGCCCCCGAGCGCCAGAGCGCACCAAAGGCTGCTCCGCACCAGAGTGCGCCACCCAAGCATGAGAGCGCTCCCAAGGAAGCGGAGCATCATCCGGGCAAGGGCCGTTAGCAGGTCGTGGATCGAGCATGATTTTCAGGCCTGAGGCCAGCGGAAAAGCTTTACCGCTGGCCTCGTTCTTGTTTGTCGTTCTCGCTTCTCTTTTTGCAATTTCGCGGCAATTTCGGTTTGCAAGATGGGGATCGGCGGGCGTTCTATCGACGAAGCGGACAGTGGCGCATGTGGTTCGGGCGGTGCGCACGATGGTACCGGCGTGCATGGCCGCTCGAAACTTCTCTGCTACAATTTTCAAAAGATACTGCATCGGGCAACAAAGAATGTGTCGAAGAGTCGTCGGTGGTAATGCCAAAGGTCCGTTGGGTTATGGGGCGCGGGCAAGGCGTTTAGATGGAGTTCAAGAGCAGAAAAATTTGAAGCAGTAAGTTCGAGGGCGAGCCCTGGGAGTCCGAACACTATGTCATCGATGAAACGCAAACTCCACTTGATCGGCGCCTTTGCCGCGCTCGCGACGTTAGCCTTGGGTGTAAGCTGCAAAGGCTTTTTCCAGAATCCTGTCATATCCTCGATATCTATTGGGCCCGCATCTCCCACGATTGAGACTGGTACCACGGATAATACGGTGCAGATGACTGTATTTGGAACGAACAACGACGGCAGTACCAATAACAACCCGTCAGTCTCCTGGAGCATTACGCCCACAACTATAGCGACGATCTCTTCCACGGGCCTAGTGACATCGGTCAGCACTGGATCGGCGACAGTCACGGCAGCCGCCAACCAGAATCCCTCTATAACTGGAACGCAGACTGTAACGGTTACTGTTGGGTGCATTCAATCGATTCAGGTAACCCCGACTAGTGCAGCTCCATTGACCGGCAATAATACGGAAGACGACTTATCGGCGGAGGCGCTGACCTGCAACGGATCGTTTCCAGTTACCGATGTGGCCACCTGGACGTCGAATAATACGAATCTCGCCACGGTGGCGGATGGGGTGGTATTGGAGGTGTCCGGTATCACCACGGGTGGAAGCGTAATCATCACGGCTACAATAGGTAACGTAGTCAGCAATGCGGTCACCATAACAGTTTCGCCATAGCCGATAATGTCTGTCCGGGCCAAAGCCGGACGGGCTCCCTATCCGAGCCCGCGAGACTAAGGGTGCGCTATTTCTTAGTTCCTCCGCGAGAAGCGGGCTTTGACGCGCAGGCCGGACCTTTTCGATTCTCAGGCACCATACGATCAGCATTGTTCCTTCTCCCATCGCAAATACGACGGTTCCAGGTTCAAACGCCGAGTAATTTACGCTTCTCCACATTGGTAACCGAGCGGAGGTCGCGATCCAGCGTGGCTAGGGGTAGTTTCTTCGTAGCGCCAATTCCAAGTATGCTGCATCATAGAGCGTCAGCTTGTGTCGCTCGGCCAGGCGCAAGGCCCTTCAGTTGAAACTGCGACATAATGAATACACGTATTGGATGTATTCAAATGCCAACTTCAATTCGACTATCCGAAGAGGACGAACAGCGGCTTGATTTTCTCGCCTCCGAGACCGGCCGGACCAAGGCGTTCTATCTGCGGCAACTGATTGAGAACGGCCTGGCCGATCTGGAAGATTACTATCTGGCCGCGGATGTGCTCGAAAGAATCCGGCAGGGAAAAGAGAAGGTCCACTCCAGCGCGCAGGTGAGAAGCGAACTTGGCCTGGACCATTGATTATTCCGAGACCGCCCGAAGGCAACTGCGCAAGCTGGACAAAGTTGTTGCCCGCCGCATCCTCGATTTTCTTGACAAGCGCGTTGCGAAAGAGGACGATCCGCGCAGCCTGGGCAAGGCTTTGACCGGTGGCTGGGTACTTTTTGGAGCTACTGCATCGGGGATTATCGTGCCATTTGCGAAATTCGTGATCGGTCAGTCACTGGTTTGATTCTGCGAATCGGGCACTGCCGCGAAGTCTATCGTTGATACTGCAAAGCCCATTTCTCGCAACGGACGCGAGAAATGGGGCGCCCACTGAAAATCGTGAGCATCCCGACTTCAGCGGCATCAATCCTTCATCATCGCGTCAATCGTGGCGTAGAGCTGGGTGTTGTCTTTCACTTCGATATAGGGCTTGCTGGGGTTGCGGCTGCTGACGATGTAGACAGTGGGCGTGTGGTCGAGTTTGATCGCCTTGCCTAGGTCGCGGTCGGCGTTGACTTCGGCGGCAAGCTTGCCGCTGGGATCGACCACGAAAGGGAAGTCCACTTTGTGCTCGGCGGCGAATTTCTCCGCGTAGCCGCGCAGGTTCTGGGGATTGATCTCCAGTTGGTTGGTAAAAATATAGTCGCGGAATTCATTGCCCATTGCCTTCGAGTGCGTGTCGAAGTAGCGCGCCATTACCGCCGCATCATAAGACCAGTTGTGCATGGGCAGCGGAAAATCGTGGCGAATGACCGGGATCTTGTAGGTCTTCGACGCCTGCTCAACGATGGGCGCGGTGCGGCGGCATTGCGGGCACTGCAAATCTTCGAACACCACGATCGCCGTTTGCGAGCCCTTGGGAGGACGCAGAACGGCGTTGACCGTATCTTGCGCCGATGTGCACAAAAAAGCAGCCAGAAGAAAATAAGCGAACAGCGTAGGAATTGCAGCTCGATTGACGTGATTGGATTTCATGAAGTTTCGAGTCATAAAAGAGATTTTCGGACGCGAGCGGCCTCAACAGTTAGACGCTTGAATTGCGCTTCCGGCAGCCCAAATCCGGGTACAGATTTACGATTCCCGAAAGCTTCTTTCATGGTAACCGAAGGCGCGCCGACTTGTCAGGATGCCCAGGAGGTGCATCTCGCGTAACCCTTTCGTGCTGCAAAACCGGCCCGGCATCGCGCTATATTGGGAACAGGCCCTGCCTTTATTGTGAACTCAATTTCTTCAGAACATTTCAAGCGTTTGATTGCGGTCGCGTTTGCGGCTATCTCTTTGCTTGGACTCGCCGCATGCACTCGGCGCGGGCATCGCGTGCTCGAAGTCGCCTATGTTTCTGCGCCCCAGGCTGTGTTACGCGATCAGGTCGCCGCGATCTATAACCGCGTGGGCACGGTAAAGAACGGCGAGCGGGTGGAAGTAATGGAGCACGAAAAGCGGTTTGCCCGCGTGCGCACGGCCACCGGCACTGAGGGATGGATTGAGCAGCGTTTTCTGGTCGACCAGAAAATCTACGACGGCCTGCAAAAGCTCACGCAGGATAATCAAAACGATCCGGTGCAGGCGCCCGGAGTCCTGCGCAACGATACGAATCTGCACATCGCGCCGGGGCGCGACACCGAACATCTTTATCTGCTGACTTCCGGAGCCAAAGTGTCTCTGCTGAAACGCGGAACCGCGGAAAAGCAGACAGGGTCGTCGCCGATATCGGCCAGGCTGGGCAGCAAGGCCGCTGCCGGGCCTGCGCTCGAAGACTGGTGGCTGGCGCGCGATGCGCAGGGGCGCGTCGGTTGGGTGCTGTCGCGGATGGTCGACGTGGATGCGCCGCTGGAAATCGCGCAGTATGCCGAAGGTCAGCGCTTCATGGCTTTCTTTGTGCTAAATGAAGTGCGTGATTCGGCGACCGAAAAACCTGTTAAGAGCAAGAAGGGTGCTGTCGCCGCCAGCGATCCTTCGTCGAGCTCAGATCAGTCCACCGGCAAACTTGTTTCGCAATATCTGTGCGTGTTGACCGATCCGCACGATGGCCTGCCGTACGATTTCGACCAGATCCGCGTCTTCACCTGGAATGTCAGGAAGCATCGTTACGAAACCGCTTATCGCGAGCACGGTCTGAATGGAGTTCTTCCGGTTACGGTGGCGAAAGAAGATTTCGACAAAGAGGGAACGTTGCCGGTCTTTATTTTGCGCGTGAAAGATGATGCCGGCAATGTCAGCGAGCGCAAATACAAGTTAAACACTCCAATTGTGCGCAGGGTGCTGGCTCCGGGAGAGATCGCGGCCAAGCCTGTCGCCAAACGCCGCCGGCGTTGAACCGATAGCTGCCGCTAAATTATCGATGGATTCCGACCAGCCCTCGGCGTTAATGTAGAGCCGTGAAGGATGCGGAGGGCACTGTGAGGAAAAATAAATCGGACGAGCCATCCATCAGAAATAAATCCAACAACAATCGGCGTGCTTTTCTCAAAGCCGGCGGAATTATGACAGCGGCGGCGCTGGGCTCTGCCGCTCTTCCGGATGTAGCGAGTGCGCTGCCGGTTCCATCTTCCGGTCTGCCTACGAATCCTGCAACGTCAGCTTCCATGCCGACGCGGAACTTGGGAAAGACCGGCTACAAAGTTGGCATCTTCAGCCTCGGCGGGCAAGCCGCGCTGGAGAAATCCAACAACGAAGCTACCGCCGTTCCCATCATCGAGAAGGCTCTCGATCTGGGCGTGAATTATATCGATACATCTTCGATCTACGGCGGGCCCGACCGTTGGAGCGAGCAGTACGTCGGCAAGGTGATGAAGCACCGCCGCAGCCAGGCGTTTCTAGCGACGAAGACCAAAGAGCGGACGCGCGACGGTTCCATGCGGATGATTGAGACCTCGCTCAAGTTGTTGCAGACCGACCACGTCGACCTGTGGCAACTGCACGACATTGGAACGATGACCGATATCAACGAGATATTTAGCAAGGGCGGAGCGATGGAGGCGCTGCTCGAGGCGCGCGAGCAGAAGATCGTGCGCTATCTCGGAATCACCGGCCACTACCGGCCCGACGCGCTGATGGAAGCGATTCACCGGCATCCCTTCGATACGATTCTCATGGCGGTCAATGCGGCCGATCCGCATCACTACAGCTTCTCCGAGCAACTGCTGCCGCTGGCTGTCGAAAAGCAGATGGGTATTATTGGAATGAAGGTTCCGGCGCGCGGACGGATTTTGTCGTCGTGGACTCCGCCGCCCATCGAAGAGCAGAAGCATATGTGGGAAGGGATGGTGCTGGCGCCGACTTCGGGAACGCTGGAGATGCGGCAGGCTATGTATTATTCGCTCTCGCTGCCCGTGAGCACGGTCATCATTGGTTGCGATTCAATTGCCCAGCTGGAACAAAACGTCCAACTGGCGCGCGAGTTCACTCCACTGAATCAGCAGCAGATGACGGCGCTGACCCAGAAGGCCCAACCGGTGGCCAAGCAATCGTTATTTTTTCGCTTTTACGAGCGGGCTTAATTCGCTCTATGGCAGATCCAGCGGTTTTTCGGGCTTCGAGTCATCCCAGGTGTTGCTCTTGATTTCATCGCGAACCTGCTGGATGCGTTCTTCGAGAGACGGCGCATCCTTCCGCGGCGGGGAAGGCTTGGCATCGCGGGAGAGATACTGAAACATCTGCAAGAGTTCGATGGCGGCTTTGGGAGAATAACCCGCGGCCACAGCCAGCTTCACGCCCTCACGGTCGGCGGCAAGTTCGCCGTCTTTGCCATACGGGTTGCCGAAGTCATCGATCGATAGCTTGTCGAACTGGCTCGGCGTGAGATGATCCTTCTGCATCGACTCAACCACCCGTTTCGCGCATTGACCGAGATCGATGTGCTCAATTTCGTGGCCCAGCACCACGGCAAGCTCATCTTCGTGCGTCATTAGAGCGAGCACGCCGCCTCCCACAACAATCTGGCCACCGGGATAGCCCACGGCGCTGCGGAATCCGGGGTGCGGATCGAGATGAAACTTGTAAGGCAGCTTGCGCTTGGCGTTTTGCGCAACTTTGTTTCCGACCTTTTGCAGATAAGCTTCAATCGCTTTGGATTCGGGCGTGTCGGCGAATCCTTGTGATTTTTGGAATGCGAGGAAGAGCGCGTCTCCGGCGCGGATTTCATCTTCCGTTGAAAGCTGCGGGTCGGTCTGGCAAAAGCCGGCCGCGACGAAGCTCAATAGGAAAATCAACGCCAACTTCCCATTCCCACCGGCAGATTTCGACATGGAACCTCGGGTACTTACAGCTTGGACGGGGGCACGACGAAGCGGTTAGCAGACGTGGGTTCAGCAATAAAAGTCGGCAATGCTGGTCACAACGCGGCGCTGCTCGTCTTCGGTGAGTTCGGGAAACATGGGCAGCGCCAGGACTTCTTTTGCTGCGCGCTCGGCCTCGGGAAAATCCCCTTCACGGTATCCCAAGTAGATGAAGGCAGGTTGAAGGTGCAGCGGGATCGGATAATAAATCTCCGCCCCGATCTGGCGCGCCGTCAGGAACTCGCGCAGCTCGTCGCGGCGGTAAGCGCGGACTACGTACTGGTGGAAAACATGGTGAGCATCGGCTGCTGTGTATGGCAACTGAATGGGGTAGTTCTCGGAAATTGCCGATTCTTGATTGCTGATTGTTGATTGAGGGGCTTGTGCGACTACCCATGCGGTTTGCGATACCGTTGCTTTATTCTCACGCGCCAGTCCTGCTTCGGCAAACAGGCGATCATAATTTACGGCGATCCGGCGGCGGGCATCGTTCCAGCCTTCGACATATTTCAACTTCACGCGCAGGACTGCGGCCTGGATAGCGTCGAGGCGGCAGTTCCATCCCATCTCTTCGTGGACATAGCGCTTCGGACTGCCGTGATTGCGCAAACGGCGCATGTGTGCGGCCATCTCGGCGTTACTGGTGGTCACCAGTCCGGCCTCACCGTATGCGCTGAGATTTTTCGTGGGATAAAAGCTGAACGCCGCAGTCACGCCTATTGATCCGGCGCGACGCGGTTTGCCCTCTGCATCTTTGCCGCTTGCGCCGATGGCCTGCGCCGCATCTTCGATCAGTGTCAGGCCAAACTCGTTATCCAGGCGCTGAAATGCCTCCATGTCGGCACACTGACCATAGAGGTGAACAGGCAACAACGCCCGCACCTTCTTATTCTTGGCCGTGCCAAGAAATTGACGGACCTTGTTCGCGTCGAGATTGAATGTGGCGGGATCGATGTCGGCAAATACCGGACGGGCACCGGCCCGTACGATCGCGCTGCCCGAGGCAAAAAAACTGAATGGCGAAGTGACAACGTGATCGCCGGGCCCAACTCCCGCAGCGGCCAGCGCCAGCCATAGAGCATCAGTGCCGGAAGCGCAACCTATGGCGTCGGCAGCCCCGCAGAAGGCCGCTGCTTCACGCTCCAGGGCCTCCACCTCCGGCCCTAGGATGTAGTGCTGCGACGCACACACCCGTCCCACCGCCGCCAACACTTCCGCCCGAATCTGCTCGAATTGCCGACTCAGGTCCAGCATAGGGATGGAGGTCGGCAGTTCCGCCGCAGGATGGTTAAACAAATGTGCATCCGTCAATGGCGGTTTGGTGGAGGATGTTCTCACGGAAAGTGCGATTGTAGCAGGGGATATCTGAAGCATCCGCAAGCTAAATCTCTCTCGTGACAATCGCGAGGGAAGATAGACGACCTTGGCCAGAGGGATGAGACCTCCGGTTTTACCGACAGGAGACCATGTGAGAATGGCCCAGCCCGATGCAAAAATCACAAACAGGCTTCGATCTACGGTTTATGGTAAATTCGTTGGCCATTAAATATGAACTGACATATGTACAGTCTTTACATGACAACTGACACAGTGAATTCACAGGACTTACAATTCGTTCCCCATTGGCACTTAGGGTGCAATAAGGGAACGTTCAGCGTTTCCGCTCCATGACCGTGCGATTGACTTGACGAGTGATTGTGGAGCAGCGATTTTGAGTAACGACCGAGCAATCCCCGGCAGTTTTTAAACCGAACTGGAGACAATAAAACATGCGATTTAAGACTTTGATCACTCTGTTGGCACTGTTGACCGTGGCGGCTTTGGCCTTGCCCAGTTTCCTGCCAGCGCAGAACACGGTGACTGGCGCGATCAGCGGAACCGTCACGGATGCCAGTAGCGCAGTGCTCCCCAACCTTACGGTTAGCCTGAAGAGTGTGGAGAAGGGCTTCACTCAGGAGACAAAGACCAATGCGCAGGGGTTCTTTCAATTTTCGTTGCTGGAACCCGGAACGTACTCCGTCACCGTCGCGGCCTCTGGATTCAAGACCCTGACAGACACCACCACGGTCAGCGTCGGTCAGAACTCGATCGTGAACGCAAAGCTTGAGGTTGGCTCGGCGGGCACTACGGTTGAGGTTTCCGGTGAGGCGGCGCTGCTGCAGACGGAAACGTCAGAAATCTCCACGACGTTCAATGCGCGTGAAATCTCGGAAGTGCCGAACCCCGGCAACGACTTAAGCTTCATTGCTCAGACTGCTCCCGGGTCAGTGATGAACACCGGATCGGGTTACGGGAACTTCTCCAGCTTCGGAATGTCGGCAAGCTCGAACCTGTTTACTCTCAATGGGATGTATGACAACGATCCCTTCCTCAATCTGAACAACTCCGGTGCCACCAACCTGTTGCTCGGGCAAAACGAAATCGCAGAAGCAACGGTAGTCACCAACGGTTACTCTGGCCAATACGGCGGGTTCATTGGCGCGAACGTGAACTACATCACCAAGTCCGGTTCCAACAACTTCCACGGCAATGCCAACTATTGGTGGAACGGTCGTGTCATGAATGCGAACGACTACTTCCACAAGGACTTTGCCGATCCGGCGAATGACCTGCCCCGCGGTTTTGATAACGCCAATCAGTACGCCGCTTCGTTTGGTGGACCGATCTGGAAGAACAAGGCGTTCTTTTTCTGGAACTATGAAGGTTTGCGTGTGATCATTCCGGTTACTAATAACGGTTTGCTAGCGCCCACTCCCGCGTTCGAGACCGGGATCACTGACAATCTAAACGCCATCGGGTTCGGGGATTCGGTTCCGTTTTATCAGCAGGCATTCGGGATATGGAACAATGCGCCGGGGATTTCAAAAGCGGTGCCCGGCAGCCCCGGCTCCGCCGATCCATCCGGTTGCCAGGGAAGCGTCTTCGCACTGTCCACTGGAACATTTGGCGCTGGTGCGCAACCTTGCACTCAGACCTTTTCCAATTCGGTCGGTAACTTCACTCATGAGTATTTAACATCCGGACGGTTTGACTTCAACGTCACCAACAATGACAAGATCTTCGTCCGGTTACAGGAGGACATCGGCACGCAGGCAACCGCTACTGATGCGTTGAATCCGATTTTCAACTCGACCAGCTATCAGCCCGAATATCAGGCTCAGGTTAGCTGGAACCGGGCTCTCGGAACGAAAGCCGCGAACAACCTGCTGGTTTCCGATCAATACTATCGCGCCATCTTCGGTCCGGCGAACTTGCAGGCCTCACTGGCGGCGTTCCCAACGACGCTTCTGTTTAACGATGGCTCGCTTTCGACGGTCGGTGGCATCGACTTCAACTGGCCGCAGGGGCGCAATGTCACGGGCTATCAGGCAGTGGACGATTTTTCCTACACCCTGAACGGTAAACACACACTTAAGCTGGGTGTCTACTTCCACCGCAATCTCATCAGCGACCACGATGCCGGCTTTTATACCAGCGGCTACGATCTGGCGCTGGGCTTGTCCAACTTCGTGAACCCGGGAGGCGCCGACAACGGTTTCCAGAGCCTCCTGGTGCATAGCTACCCCGCGTCGGCTGATGCACCGGTTAAGTTGTACCAGCTCGGATGGTACGTGCAGGATGAGTGGAAGGCGAGAAGCGACCTGAAGTTAACGTTCGCCCTTCGAATGGACCACAACGCGACACCGACCTGCGGCACGGCCTGCTACGCCCGCCTGTCCGGATCCTTCGCTAGTGTCAGCCAGCAGGGTGCCGACGCGCCTTATAACCAGGCGATCACGACCACTTCGCAGTCGGTGCCGTCCTTTACGAGTGTTGCATTCCAACCACGCTTCGGCTTTGCATATTCTCCATCATGGTCGAAGAGCACCGTCTTCCGCGGCGGCATTGGCATCTTCATGGACACGTTCCAGGGGTCGATTGCGGATAGTTTGATCCAGAACGCTCCGCTGGACAATATTTTCGAGGTCTTCGGCAATCTGTCGCCAACGGAGACTACCCAAGGGAACGCTTTTGCGACGGCTTCGGCGTCCAATGCTGCGCTGGTGGCCGGGTTCAATTCAGGCGCGAATCTGACCGCACTTCAGAACGCAACAGGCGGGCTTTTCTCCCCACCAAGTTTCACTACTGTTGGCCATGTCGTTGCTCCCATGACGCAGGAGTGGAACTTCGAAATCCAGAAGAGTTTTGGCAACAGCACCTCACTTATCGTGAACTATGTGGGTAATCACGGAATTCACGAAACGATGGGGTTCAACAACCTGAACGCGTTTTGCCCGACTTCGGACGTTTTCGGCAACGGCATCTATTGTCCGAATGGCTTTGCCGGTATTTCAGCGACCCAGCCCGATGCGCGGTTCCTTACGGTGAACGACATTCGTACGGTAGGAATCTCCCACTACAACGGCTTGAACGTCACTGTGCAACATCGCTTCGCGCACGGGTTGCAGTTGCAGGGCAACTACCAGTGGGGACATTCTCTGGATGAAGTTTCGAACGGAGGTCTGAATCCCTTCATCTTCAATGGCTACGGAAACAGTCTCCTGAACCCGGTCAACGACAACAATCTCCGGCAGTTCAACTACGGCAACGCCGACTATGATGTGCGGCATTCGTTCAGCGCGAATTACGTGTATGAGATTCCTAAGGGGCCCACGGCGTTTCTGAAGGGTTGGCAACTCTCAGGGACGGTGTTCGCTCGGACTGGCTTCCCTTACACCGCGATTGACACGGCGGCCAGCGGCGATCTCAGCGGATACGGTTACGGCGGACCGGTGTTCGCCAACTACAACGGCAGCGGACATCCCGGTTGCAGCGGGCCGAAGGGCAGCTTAGATCAGGGAATTATCCCCTGCATCTCAACTGCAGGCTTTACGGATATCGCGGCGGGGCAGACTATTAATACCGCCACAGGTAATCCGTACGGCCCAGACGGAGCTCAACTCGGAGAGATACCCGGATATGCCGGCGGCATCAACCAGCGGCGCAACCAGTTCTATGGGCCGCACTACTTCGACACCGACATGACCATCATGAAGTACACGCAGATGCCTCACTGGGAAACGGCTAAGGTGGGCGTAGGCGTGCAGTTCTTTAACCTGTTCAACCATCCCAACTTCGCATCACCGGTGAACGATATTAGCAACCCTAATTTCGGCCAGGTGCGCAGCACAGTGAATCCGCCAACCAGCATTCTGGGTTCGTTCCTGGGCGGTGACGCCTCGGTACGGTTGATCCAGTTGACGGCGAAGTTTAACTTCTAAACCTTAACTCCGGTCTATCGGATTGTGTTGGGCGGTCTCGAAGTCGAGACCGCCCTTTTATTTTGCTGATCTGCGAAGAATGAAGATCTGCAATCCTGCGTTGCCTTGCACCTGCTGTGAGATTGCTGGCAAGACTTTCGCTATCTCTGGGTTGTATTTGAGCAAAACCTGATATGCAACTGTTCGAGGCCGGATTGCAGCGATGCGATCAGTGTTGAGAGGGCGGTTGCGTCGAATGGGATGGCATGTAGTCGTGCTGAGTGAAGGTCGTCATCCGACAACGGGACTCATACGCGCCCCGGCCCCAACGGTGGAATGTCTTGGGCAGGACCACCTGTGCGCTGGAGGCAGAAGAAGGAGGAAGCAGGAGGAAGCAGGAGACTGTTTCCTCCTTCCGATCTATGCGAGTTTGAATTAGCCCTTAGTCGTACGACGGCGCTTTATTCTGAGCGCTGAGAGGGAACTCAAAAACTTGCGCGCCAACGGGGATACGTAAAATATAGTTTGCGGATTTCTTGTCTTTCTTGAATACGATTACGCCCTGCTCCTCTTCGCCTGGCGCAATCGTCTTTGCTTTCAGGGCATGATCGCGGATCCACTGCGCCTGCTGTCCAGAAAACGCCAGAACCTGCTTCGACATCTGCATCTGTGCATTCGTCGGCTGGCACGTCGTTGAACCCATCAAGGTGCAGTGGGCGGAAGAGAGCTCCTGGGCCTTGGCTTCACCAAACCTCTGCACAGACTTGGCGGCTTTATCGGGAACGTCGGCGCGCACCGACTTGTCCCCATTCAGCAAGACGGCGCCTTGAGGATCGAAATCAACGGGTGATTTCCCGGGATTCGACACCTGCACCCAAACGCGGTTGTATTCCGTCTCCTGAAGATCCGCCAAGCTGACGTAGATATGGACATCGTCGGTTTTCAGGCCTTCGATCTTGGCGTCGTTCTTGACCTCGGAAGTGGCGTTGGGCGCGCCTTCGGTCCAGCGGATAGCGCCCGGCGAACTGTTCTGCGCGAAACTGGCGGCAAGCGCCAGCAAAACGGTGCCCGCGATACGGGGAGCAAAGACACCTTTCATTTTTCTTGCCTCCTGATTAGCTGTCACATTCGTGAAATGGTCCCAAGGCTGCGGCCTGAAGCGAGTGGGAGAAATCAGATTTTACACCTTTTTCAACCCGACTCGAAAACACTAGTTTCGAAGCTTGCACGCTGTCATCTTCTGGTCAGTTCTCCAACATCCGGGGTGCAGCCTGGCTCGCTGCCCATGAAGAGCACATCACTATTGCGGCAGAGCACATAGAGATTGGTTGGGCCATGTTGCCTTACTGGGAGGCATTGGAGCCATCGGCACCATGAAGAAAAGGAAGCTTCTAAGCGTCGCCGCTTAACATTCCTATCTATCGAAAAATCCATAATCTCGTATCGCCGCTGGGCGACTTATACCGCTTATGGGATACAAAACAACAATGACATTAACAAGTGTTTGAAAACAAAGTGTCTAGTTATGGGTGCCACTTTGGGCTGCTGCGTGCATTCTCTTAGGCAAAGTTTCTCGATATTCTTTCGAGCGCTCGGGTGCGTGGTTCGTTGGTCCTGTCTTGGTCTCGAATCTGAAAATTCGTTCTGAATGTGAGGAGGCAGTCAAATGGGGCGTTCTCTTCGAAGTGCCATTACTCCAATCGCGGTAATTCTTCCCGTCGTGCTGTTGTTGCTGATGGCGTCGGCGACAGCCCAGGTTTCCAAGGGGTCAATCTCCGGCACTGTGCTGGATCCATCCGGGGCGGTCGTGGCCGGCGCGGAAGTGAGGGCAACGAGCTTGGGTACGAACCAGGTTCTCACCACTATCAGCGACAGTTCGGGGTTGTTCAAACTACCCTTGTTACAGGTTGGTGTTTACAAGGTGGAAGTGTCGAAATCGGGATTCCGCAAGGCGGCGGTTAGTAACGTTGAGGTGACGCCAGGAGTGGATACGGGCTTGGGCGGGGTGAAGCTGGAGGTCGGCGCGACCACAGACACGGTAGAAGTCTCGGCGGCAACTCCCTTGGTTGAGACTACTCAGGCACAGATCACTAACACGTTCGAGGCGATTTACCTGGATAACATGCCCGGTATCCAGGAGAATCAGGGCCTGGATAACCTAGCTGTACTGTTGCCGGGGGTGAGCGGTACCCGCGACAATACCTTTTCAAACACCAACGGCATGGGCTTTTCCGTGGACGGTTTGCGCGGACGCAGTAATGACCAGCAAGTTGATGGGCAGAACAACAATGATAATTCAGTGGCAGGGCCAGGGATATTTGTGGGTGACACTGAGTTTGTGAGCCAATACCAAGTCACGACCAACAACTTCGGCGCGGAATACGGGCGCAACGCCGGTTCTGTGGTGAATGTGATTACGAAGTCAGGCACCAATACGTGGCACGGATCGGTTTACGGCACGGAGAGTAACTCCGTTCTTACGACATTGACCAATCAGCAAGCAAATACAGTTTGGGGAGAAGGACTGAAGAAGCCCACTCGATTTAACGACGAGTTTACGGGCGCAACTATCGGTGGTCCGTGGGTAAAGGACAAATTATTCTTTTTCGGGGGTTTCGACGACGAGATCATTTCCTCAAAGACGGTGTATGGAAATGGCAATCTGACGCCGGATGCTATCGGACTGGCGCAGTTGGCCGGTTGTTATCCCGGCAGTACCAGTGTGGCGGCACTACAGGCGTACGGTCCTTACTCAATTGGGGGAAATCCGACCCCCCTCGGGCAACCGACCGTTGCGAACTATCCGAGCAACGGGTTTGCAGGTTTCGTTCCCAATGACGGCGGCACTGGTTGCAATGTGGAACTCAACGGAGTTCAGCGCACTCTAGGCAACGGTTCGCACCAGTATAACTGGGTTTTTCGAACTGACATAACCGGCTCTAAGGATACAGTGTATGGCCGGTACCTCTTTCAGAAACAGGTGTTCTTCAACGCGGATGAGGGACAGGCGGCCCAAGGCTATCCCGAGAACGTCCCTTCGCTCGCCCAGCAGCTTGGGTTAAGTTGGACCCGAAAGATCACCAATCAGATGCTGAACGAATTGAGACTGAATGTTGGCCGCGAGAATGTTCAGTTCGGAGGCAACACTCTGGGTACGGTTCCTTTGCAGGAGGATCTCGAAAGCGGTTTGGCGAACATTGGATTCGCGGGAGGTACTTCGAGTTCTTCGCTGTTGGGTTTTGGTCCAGGCACCAGCTTTCCTCAAGGCCGCATCATCAATACGTATCAGATACAAGACAACTGGAGCTATGTGCGTGGCAGACATCAGTTCAAGGCAGGAGCCAACTTCACTTACCAGCGGTCGCCCAACAAGTTCCTTCCCAATGCTAATGGCGAGTTTCTCTATCCTGACTGGGGAACGTTCGCCGCTAACACTCCTCTGGAAACGCTGATCACGTTGGGCAACCCTAACCTGGATTTTCGTGAGTACGACAGCTTCTACTATTTCGGCGACGATTGGAAAGTTACCAATCACTTAACGCTGAACCTCGGCTTGACCTATTCCTACTATGGTCAACCCGCCAATCTGTTTCACAATAGCGACACAAAGCAGCAAAGCAGTAGCCAGCCATTCTGGGATCCGTCCCTGCCGGCTTCCGTGACGACATTCCCCAGCATTCCCGCACCGAAGAACAGTTGGGGACCAAGCGTGGGCTTCGCCTACGCGGTAGGAAATGGCGGATGGCTGTTCGGGAATGACAAGACCGTATTCCGGGGCGGATACCGCCTGAGCTACGATCCGCCCTTCTATAACATCTACCTCAATATCGCCAGCTCTGCCCCGCAGGTTTTGGCGCAAACGATTGTTCCGGGCCAAGCGCTTCCAGCGGCCCCCTTTGGGCCTGCTGTACGATCCGAGTTGTCGTCCTTTTTGACGACGGGTGTCTCAGACCCGCGCGCCTTTAGCCAGACGTCAGTTTCGCCGAATTTTGGACCGGACAGAGTGCACTCCTGGACCTTCGGAATCCAGCGAGAACTTGGGTCGCACGCCGCGGCAGAAGTTCGTTACGTCGGCAACCATGGAGAAAATCTGTTTCAATCACTCAATGGCAATCCCTACATCGCCGGATTGGCACAAGGCATCAGTGACGGCGTTTTCAGCAGCAGCCTGTTGCCATCGGGACTCACTCCCTGCCCTGCATCCAGTGCGGTCGTACCCAGCGCGGTCGGTCGCGAGAACTGCAACGAGGGCAAGGTTCGTGAGCGTTCCAATACAGCCTATTCGGATTACAACGGACTGCAGGCGGAATTTCGCACGAATACCCTATTCAACCAACTGACCATGAAGACGAATTACACCTGGAGCAAGACGACGGACAACGCCAGTGAAATTTTCGGTACGTTCGGCGCCGGAGGCACATATGCCTTCTCCCAGGATCCCCTAAACTATAAAGGCGCGGAACACGGTAACTCGGGCTTGGACTTTCCCCAGACCTGGACCGTTTCGTTCAACGAGGCCATTCCTGTTCTCAGAGCGCAGCATGGCATCCTGGGACACATGTTTGGAGGTTGGTCGGTTGCGGGCACCTACATTTTGCAATCCGGTCAAGCTTATACTCCGGTGGAAGCCTTCTCGGCTTACGCCCTCAGCCCGTATGACACTACGGACTTGAGCTTTTTAGGATCGTTCAACTCAGGGTTGGATACGGCGCGGCCTTTCGTCAGTAATCTTTCGGCTCCAGCGACAGCAATAGGGATTTATGCAGCTGATGCCTGTGGTTTGTTTGGAAACGCACTTGCTTGCTCGGCTTCTCCCACGTCCCTGGTGGACTATACCGCATTGAACGCAAGTGGAGGCGCTACAACAACGGCGGTCAATGCGAAGCAGGAGCACTTTATTGTGAACGCATTTGAGGCGCAGACGATCAACGGTACACCGTATGGCAATGCGGGCCGCAACACCTTGCGGGACTACAAGACCAATATAGCGAACTTCCAGCTTGCCAAAACCGTCAATTGGGGCGAGCGCGCCCGCATCATCTGGCACATGAGCATGGTGAACGCGTTTAACCACCCGAACTACAACACTATTGACCCGTTTATTGAGGACGCTGGCTTGGTTTTTCAAGGCACCGGCTTTGCCAATCCAACCGTCCAAAATGGCGGCAATCGCAGCATACGGTTCGGACTGAAGGTGACATTCTAGTTCGAAGAAAAAGTCTCGGACTTTCGGGCCGGCCGCGAGGTCGGCCTTGTTTTTGTTAGGGAAACTTACTAGGGGCGATCCGCCGCTACTTTCCGAACATGGGGTAGTGGCTGGCCGCTCCCATGAAGAACAGCATTACTATTGATAGGAACGCATTGGCGCGGCTGGCCAGGAAGGCCTGGCGGGCCATGGCTTTTGCTTTGTCGGGTATGGGAGTGCCGTTGGTGGCATTTTCCCGAGTCCATTGAATCAGGCGCTTCTGGATGCGCCAGATCACCCCCCAGACGTTGAGCAGCATGACCCAGCCGATGCCTCCGCCGATGCCGATCGAGAGCAGGCGATTGCTCTCCCATCCGCGGCTGTTCCAGCTGAGAAACAGCCATGCTGCTGCGACCACGACGACGGCATAGACAATCCCGATAAACGCGCCTTTGTCGAAGATACCTTTGCCGGGAATCAGCGGGGCGTAGAGCAGCGCCCACACGATGGTCCAGATCAAAAAGAAGCTGCCCATCACTCCTCCGGAAGAGGCGGTCATGCCTTGCGCTTGTGCGTTGTGTACATCGGCAGCGACGATATTTCCCCAGTAGGCCAGTCCGGCAAGCACGGTCAGCACAGCCGACACGCGAAACCACCACAAAGCGCGGGTCATCAGCGAGGGCAGCACCTTGCCTTTCGTGGTGGCGTCGAGCTCTTTCATCAGTGGTACATTCACCAGATTGAAGAAATACAACAGTCCGATCCATGTAATGCCGGCGACAAAGTGAATCCAGCGTACCGCCATGAGGAAGTTGGTTTGGAAATCTTCGGGGATATGAATGGGAGAAGTGGAAATGAGCATGAAGCCTCCAGGGAATACCGGTCAAAAGCCTGCCCTTGCCTCTCTTAAGAGTAGAGAGACAAACGACGGAACGCGCGCTCAGCAACTAAGAATCCGATTGAACGCCAGGCGGAGAATTCTACACCCGAATGGGTACTGTCTTTCTAGGGTTGAAAAGTGCAAGGGAACGCCGTATCGTTACTGCAAAGCTGCTTGCGGGTGCGGAAACGGCGCAGGGCGGCAGTAGTGTATGCTCCGGAACGGGTGGGGAAGGTTGCCGGCGCTGTGGTTGCGCGTTGTCATGTTTCTCGTATGGCGTGGTCGTTCGCAATCGTCGTTTGCAGTCTAGAAAACGAGGAGATCGGCAATGGAAAATAACAAGCCGGCGCAAAACATACAAGATACCTTCCTGAACACGGCCCGCAAGGAGAGGATGAGCATTACGATTTATCTTCTGAGCGGTGTCAAGCTGACGGGCCGCATCCGTTCTTTCGACAAATATTCGGTGGTGCTTGAGGCCAGCGGCCAGGAACAATTGATCTTCAAACACGCCATCTCGACCATCGTCATGGGACGGCCGACGCATGTCGGACACGCTCCGCATACGGAAACCAAGGCGGCTGCGGTCGGGCCTGCGCCCGCAGCTTCCGCCGCGAGCGCTTCTGGCTCTGAAGGATAAGGCGCTTCGGCTTGCGCAGTTCTCATCCCAAGAATTCCCGCGACGACGTGCGCTCTGGCAAACGTACGTCTCTTCTCGAAACCACGGTACGGCCTGAGTCCAATCTCGAACGTGCATTTTTGGTTGGGCTGGAAGTGCGCTCCAACCGAGGCCGCGGTAAGGGCGCGATCACTGCGGGAGCGCAGGCGGCGCGCGATGCTGCATCCGCGGCGACCGCCGGAAAACCGGGCACGAAAGCAGACGGCCACAAGCCGAACATTCCTGAATTTGACGCGGAAGAATCGTTGGCCGAGTTGCGCACTCTGGCGGGCAGCGCCGGCGCGGAAGTGGTCGGCGAAATCTTGCAGCGGCGTGACCGTTTCGATCCGGCAACTCTAGTCGGTGCAGGCAAGCTGGAAGAAATTGCCGGCGCGGCCGCGTCGGTGAATGCCGATCTCCTTCTGTTCGATCACGACCTGAGTCCATCGCAGCAGCGCAATATCGAAAAGATCGTCCAGAGGCGGGTGATCGACCGCACACAGCTCATCCTCGATATTTTTGCCCGGCACGCGCGCACGCGGGAAGGCCAGTTGCAAGTGGAGTTGGCGCAATTGCAGTACATGCTGCCGCGTCTGGCCGGCCATGGCATCGAGATGTCGCAACTGGGCGGCGGCATTGGCACGCGTGGCCCCGGTGAAACGAAGCTGGAGACCGACCGGCGAAAGATTGCGCGTCGTGTGCGGCATGTAGAGCAGCAGATCGAGAATGTGCGCCGCATTCGCGCCCAGCAACGGCAGCGGCGCGAATCGGCGCCGGTCGCGACCGTGGCCCTGGTCGGCTATACGAATGCGGGAAAGTCCACGCTGTTCAACGCGCTGACGAAAGCAGCGGTGCTGTCGTCGCCCAAGATGTTTGCGACTTTGGATCCTACGATTCGCTCGGTCACGTTGCCATCGAAACGCAAAGTTTTGCTGTCAGATACGGTGGGATTCATCCGCAATCTTCCGCACACGCTGGTCTCGGCCTTCCGCGCGACGCTCGAAGAAGTGCAGCGCGCGTCACTGATTCTGCACGTATCTGATGCCAGCAGCCGGCTTTCGGCTGAACAGGATGCTCAGGTGGAAATTGTTTTGAAAGAGTTGGAGGCGGAGAAAAAGCCGCGTCTGCGGGTGATGAACAAAGTCGACCTACTGGATGTGGAAGTGGCGGAGGGTCTGCGCGACGAGCCGGATAAGATTTACGTTTCCGCCGTGGAAGGCTCGGGGCTGGACGGATTGCTGGCGCGCATCGATGCGTTGATCGAAGAAGATCGCGTAAGCCGCGTGCATCTGCGCATCCCGCAGCAGGAAGGAAAGTTGCTGGCCCTGCTGGAGGCCAAGGGGCGAATCTATTCACGGAAGTATAAGGACGGCGCAGTGGAATTGGAAGTTGGGGCGCCAGCGTCGGTGGTAAGGAGGGTGAGAGAGTTCATCGTGCCCGAATCGAGGCCGGTCAAAATAAAAGGGGAGCGGCTTTCGGCGACCATCTTGCGTGATCGACGATAGGCAGCCGCTATACTCCGACCTGGCCTTTGTCTCGGACAATACTTTGGTGTGGATGAACAATATTAAATGGGCCGGCAACCAAGAAGCGGTGACATTCCTTGGCTATCGGCCCATTCGATCCTGAATTGGATCGGAGGTGATACTTTTATGCT
The DNA here is from genome assembly GCA_036513255.1 of Candidatus Sulfotelmatobacter sp. Classification (GTDB taxonomy): domain Bacteria; phylum Acidobacteriota; class Terriglobia; order Terriglobales; family Acidobacteriaceae; genus Sulfotelmatobacter. Next base: position 130,577 of record DATBZH010000099.1, read on the forward strand.
AGTCCTCTCAGTGCCAATGTCAAGGACTTGTTGCAGAAATTTGCACGGGTGCTGAGAACCGTCTTAAAGATGTCTTTCCTGCGTGTCAGCCCGCGGCAATCAGTCACTTCCAGACCGTGCAACTGGTTAGTCCCAAACCTTTCGGCCACAATAATTTACCCAAACTTCCCATAGAAGCGTCCAGCCGGGCCGTAGCCGGTTGGAAAATCATGTTCACTGCGTTGACACAAACTCCTTGCGGATGTTAACTTTATCAGTTTTCAAAGCCCTCATTATTCTGTTCGCGACGCGGAAGTGGCAAGCGGCAGTCTGGTTCAATAGTCGTTGGCTCGGGCGCTAAGTTCTTTATTCAGCAGGTCTTTAATCTAGCACTCCATCTATCACCATGGATCAAACGCTGCACCAGCTAGGGGAATTACTGCTCGGATCGGTCCCCACGGTAATTCTGCTGACATTGTTGTACGCGCTCTATTCGATGATTGTGCATAAGCCGTTGCAGCGTGTGCTGGAAGAGCGCCGCAGCAAGACTGAAGGCGCGGTGGAAAAATCGCGGGCCGACATTGCCGCGGCGGAGGCCCGCACTGCCGAATATGAGCAGCGGTTGCGCGAGGCGCGAGCGGCTGTGTTCAAGGCCCAGGAGGCTCGCCGCCAGGCAGCACTGCAAGTCCGGGCGAATGCCGTAGCGCAAGCGCGCAGCCGGGCGCAAGCGCAAGTGCAGGCGGCGCGGCAGGACATTGAAAAAGATAAAGAAGCCGCGCAGACCGGTTTGCAGGGAGAAGCGGCCTCGCTGGCGAGTGAAATTGTGCGCCGCGTTTTGCAGCCGGTGGGAGCGGGGAGTTGAGGCTGAGAGTAATTTATTGGAACTGGTTTTCTAAACTGACTTGACGAATATGCGTTTCGCGAAAAAAATCGTCTCCACCTTGGCTCCGGCCGTATTCTTCCTCTGCGTTGCGGCGTCTCCGGGAATTGCGGCCGAGCAGGCTCAAGCGCCCGCTCCGCAACCTGCGCAGAAGGGAACCGAATCGCGCACTCAGCCGGAAGGCATCGGACGGCAGCTTGCTCGCGAGACACGCGAGGCGGCAGGCGAAGAGAAGGACGAAACCGAGGAGTTCAAGCAATCCGCCCCGGTACGCTGGATCGCAGAACACACTGGCCTCAGTTTGCAGCATGCGTATTGGCTGTGCGTCCTCCTCAACTTCGCTGTGATCGGTATCGCTTTGTTGCAAGTTGGGCGCAAGCATTTGCCTGGTCTGTTTCGTGATCGCTCGGCCTCTATACAGCGGGCGATGCAGGACGCGCAAAAAGCCAGCGAAGAGGCGCGGCGCAAGCTGGCCGAAATCGAATCGCGGCTGATGAAGCTCGACGTTGAGATCGGCATGATGCGCGACTCCGCGGAAAAAGAAGCCGTGGCCGAAGAGGCTCGCATCAAAGCCGCCGCGGAAGAGGATGCGCGGAAAATCATCGCGTCGGCGGAGCAGGAAATCGCAGCAGCCGCCAAAGCCGCGCGTCGCGAACTGACTGCCTATGCCGCCGACCTGGCGGTTGGTTTGGCAAAGAAGCAGATTCATGTGGATGCCGCAACCGACGAGGCCCTGGTGCATGATTTTTCCACGCAGTTGACTTCCGTTGCGAGCGGTCCGGGAAAGGATCCTCGTTAAAGAATGGCTTCCGTCGCCAGCATCTACGCCCGCGCATTTACGGAGGTGGTGTTTGATACGCATCTCGATCCAAGCCGCGCGGTGAGTGAACTGCATGGGGTTGTCGCGCTGATGAAAGAAAGCGACGACTTGCGCCGGGTGTGGGAGAGTCCCGCAATTCCGGCGGATCAGAAGCATACGTTGCTAGACGCGATTGCGCAGAGTGAAGGAATTTCCAAGCCGGTGCGGAACCTGGTGGCCGTCATTATCGACCATCAGCGAATAAGCTTTTTGGAGCGCATCATTCGCCAATTGGAAAAGGAACTCGACGAGCGCATGGGATTTGCCGAAGCCGAAGTGGTGAGCGCCCGCGATCTGGGCGAAGCGGAAAAGCGCGCGCTGGAGTCGCAAGTAGGAAAGCTGACGGGCAAGAAAGTCCGCGCGCAATACGCACGCGACACGTCATTGCTTGGCGGCGCTGTCGTCCGCATTGGCAGCACGATTTACGACGGTTCAGTACTGGGACAGTTAAATAGGATTAAGGAAGCGATCAGCTCTTAGTGGCAAGCTTCTAGCTGCTAGCTTCTCGCTCCTCGCTCCTAGCCAACACGCGGCGAAGATGAGATTTTTGATGGGTACATTTTGGTTCTTGGGTTGGATGTAGCTAGCAGCTAAGAGCTAGAAGCTGACTTTATGGCACAAATCAAAGCAGACGAAATCACAAAGCTGATCCGCGAGCAGATCGAGAACTACGAATCGAAGATCTCCGTGGACGAGACCGGCACCGTCATTACGCTGGGCGATGGCATTGCCCGCGTGTATGGCCTCGACAAGGTCATGGCTGGCGAACTGTTGACTTTTCCGCACGGCATCGCCGGCATCGCCATGAACCTGGAAGAAGATCAGGTAGGCGTGGTACTGCTCGGCGAATACACCGAGATCAAAGAAGGCGACGAGGTCAAGCGCACCGGACGCATCATGAGCGTGCCGGTAGGCGACAGCATGATCGGACGCGTGGTCAACGCTCTCGGCCAACCCATCGACGACAAGGGTCCTATTGCCAGCGATCAATTCATTGCGCTGGAGCGCATTGCCCCCGGTGTCATCGACCGCCAACCGGTGCGCGAACCGATGGCGACTGGACTCAAGGCCATCGACAGCATGATTCCCATCGGCCGCGGCCAGCGCGAGTTGATCATCGGCGACCGCCAGACGGGCAAGACCGCTGTCGCGCTCGATACCATCATCAACAGCAAGGGCAACGATCTTATTTGCATTTACAACGCGGTCGGGCAAAAGCGGTCTTCGATTGCACAGGTCGTCAAGATTCTCGAAGATGCTGGCGCAATGGAGTACACGATCGTCGTCGCCGCATCTGCGTCAGAGCCCGCGCCCATGCAGTACATCGCCCCATACGCAGCTTGCGCGATGGGCGAATATTTCCGCGACAGCAAGCGGCACGCGCTGGTTATCTACGATGATCTTTCAAAGCACGCAGCTTCTTATCGCGAGATTTCATTGCTGCTGCGCCGGCCACCAGGCCGCGAAGCCTATCCCGGCGACGTGTTCTATCTTCACTCGCGCCTGCTCGAACGCGCTTCGAAGTTGAGCGATAAGAACGGCGGCGGATCACTCACGGCTTTGCCGATCATCGAAACGCAGGCGGGCGACGTTTCCGCTTACATTCCGACGAACGTGATCTCGATTACTGACGGACAAATTTATCTCGAGACCGATTTGTTCAACCAGGGCGTACGGCCTGCTGTGAACGTAGGACTTTCCGTGAGCCGCGTCGGCGGCAGCGCGCAGATCAAGGCGATGCGTCAAGTCGCTGGCACGCTGAAGCTGGAACTCGCGCAATACCGCGAACTGGCGGCATTCTCGCAGTTCGGCAGCGATCTCGACAAAGCCACCCAAGCCCAACTCGCGCGCGGACAGCGCCTGGTCGAAATTCTGAAGCAGGGGCAGTTTTCTCCTCTTCCGTTCTCGAAGCAGATTCTGATTATTCTCGCTGGCACCGGCGGATTTCTAGACGATCTTCCGGTCAATCAGGTCCGCGACTTCGAAAAAGAACTGTACAAGTATGTCGATGCAACCAATCCGGGCCTATTGCGCACGGTAATGGAAAAGAAAGTTCTCGACGACGGGCTGAAAGGCCAGCTGGGCAATTTGATCAAAGAAGCAAAGCAACAGTTCGTAGCCAGCAGGGACGCGGTGAAAAAGTAGCACTCAGCAATCAGCCAACGAAAGATTTTCTGGCTTCCCGCAAACGGCTGAAGGACTGAATGCTAAGTGCTGAATGCTGGTAAGAGCTAACGACTAATGCCGAATATCTTAGACATCCGGCGCCGCATCCGCAGCGTGATCAACACGCGGCAGATCACCAAGGCCATGAAGATGGTCTCGGCGGCGAAACTGCGCCGGGCGCAGGAGAGGGCGCTGGCCGCGCGTCCGTATGCGCAGATGCTGACCAACATTTTGAAGTCTCTAGTGTCGCGGACTGAGATTTACGATCCAGAGACGGGCGAGCCCAAGCATCCTCTGCTGGCGCAGCGCGCAGAAAGAAATATTCTGCTGATCGTGGTGACAGGCGATAAAGGTCTGGCGGGCGCTTTCAATGCCAACATCACAAAGGCAGCGTTGCGTTTTCTTGAATCGAAGAGCGGCAAGAATATCGACATTGAAACCATCGGCCGCAAGGGCCGCGACTTTCTCCGCCGGCGCTACCCTTCGGCCAAGGTGCAGACCCGCAGTCTGGCCGAAGTCGAAGAATCGCTTGAGGGTCGACCGGAAGCCGGGGAACGCGTCTCGGCAACCCAGATCACAGGGGAGCATGTCGGCATTTTAGGGAAAGTTGAATTTTCCCAGGCGAGCACGCTGGCCGAAAATGTCATTGAGCGATACAAGCGCGAAGAAATCGATGCAGTCTATGTCGTGTTCAACGAGTTCAAGTCCGTCATTGCGCAGCGCCTTGTGGTCGAGCAGATTCTTCCCATTGAACAGGTAGGCGAACAGGCTGTCCGCCAGTCCGAGGAGATGACGGCGGAAGAAAAAAAGCGGGCCAAGGAAGCTGCAGTGAGCGCCGGCGTGGGCATGCGCAGCTCCGATGGCGCGGCCGATGAAGTGGCTGCAAAGTTTGCCACGGCGCAAGTTGACTACATTTACGAGCAGCCGCCGGAAGAGCTGTTTCGCGATCTGCTGCCGAAATATGTGGCGATCCAGATCTTTCGCGCATTGATGGAATCGGTTGCCGCCGAGCACGCGGCTCGCATGACGGCCATGGATTCGGCCACCAACAACGCTTCTGACATGATCGATTCGCTGACATTGGTAATGAACCGCGCGCGCCAGGCAAAGATCACCAAGGAAATTATCGAGATCGTAAGCGGCGCAGCGGCAATGTAAGGGAAGTAATTAGTACTCAGCAATCAGCATTTAGCCCTTTGGGAATTTTGTTGGACACTCCGCAATGAACATGGGCTGAATGCTGACTGCTAATTGCGAATGCTCGATCGATCTAGACCTAACTTTTATGGCTGATAAAACAGGACACGTCATTCAAATCGCCGGCCCCGCCGTCGATGTGCAATTTTCCGAAGGCTCACTGCCGCCGATTTATCAGGCGGTGCGCGTCGTTGACGAGGGATTCACCGTTCCCATCCCCATCAATGTGATTCTCGAGGTGCAACAGCATCTTGGCGAAGGGCGCGTGCGCTGTGTCGCCATGCAGCCCACCGACGGCATGGTGCGCGGCATGAAGGCCATCGATCAAGGGGGGCCGATTTCCGTTCCCGTGGGCCGCGGCACTTTGGGACGCGTGATGAACGTAATCGGCGAACCAGTGGATGAACTGGGCCCCGTCGAGTACAAAGAGCGGCATCCCATCCATCGCCTCGCCCCTGCGTTCGATGAGCAAGCCACGACCGCCGAGATGTTTGAAACCGGCGTGAAGGTTGTGGATCTGATCCAACCATTTTTGAAAGGCGGCAAGATCGGATTGTTCGGTGGCGCTGGTGTCGGCAAAACAGTTTTCATTCAAGAGTTGATCAACAACGTCGCCAAACAGCACGGTGGTTACTCCGTGTTTGCCGGAGTCGGCGAGCGTACGCGCGAAGGCAACGACCTGTGGCTGGAAATGTCGGAGTCTGGCGTGATCAAGCCGGGCAAGCCGGCGGAATCGAAAGCTGCTTTGATTTACGGCCAGATGACCGAACCTCCCGGTGCGCGTTTGCGTGTGGCACTGAGCGCGCTCACTGTTGCCGAATATTTCAGGGACGTCGAAGGCGCTGACACGTTGCTATTCATCGACAACATCTTCCGTTTCACTCAGGCCGGGTCGGAAGTCTCCGCGCTGCTGGGCCGCATGCCCAGCGCCGTAGGTTATCAACCCAACCTTGCGACGGAGATGGGCGAGTTGCAGGAGCGCATCACGTCGACGAAAAAAGGTTCGGTCACTTCGGTGCAGGCGATTTACGTTCCCGCCGACGATCTGACCGATCCCGCGCCAGCCACCACATTTGCTCACCTTGATGCCACCACGGTGCTTTCGCGCGCGTTGACCGAGATTGGAATTTATCCCGCAGTCGATCCGCTGGCTTCAACTTCACGCATTCTCGATCCGCGCATCGTCGGCCAGGAGCATTATGATGTTGCGCAGTCTGTCAAGAAAACGCTGCAAACTTACAAAGACCTGCAGGACATCATCGCAATTCTCGGCATCGACGAGTTGAGCGAAGATCAAAAAGTCACCGTGGCGCGGGCGAGAAAAATTCAGCGATTCCTTTCGCAGCCGTTCCACGTGGCCGAACAATTCACTGGCGCACCGGGACGCTATGTGAAGATTGCCGATACTGTGAAGGGCTTCAAGGCGATCGTCGAGGGCAAGCACGACGACATCCCCGAGCAGGCATTTTATCTGAAAGGCACCATCGACGAAGTGCTGGAGTCGGCGGAGAAAATGAAGGCGGCAGCGTAAAAGGCGGACCTTGGACGTCAGACCTCGGACGTCGGGACTCGGCAACTGCAGATGAATTGCTGAGGTCCGAAGTCTGAGGTCCGACGGCGCATTATCATGGCAGATTCTTTCCAACTCGAGATTGTTACGCCGGAGAAAAAAGTCGTCGACACGGCGGCGGTGGAAGCGCAGATTCCCGGCAAGAATGGGTATCTGGGGATTCTGCCGGGACACGCGCCGCTGATCACCGAACTTTCCGTCGGCGAAATTACTTATCGTACCGATTCGACGGAGCATGTTCTTGCCGTCGCCTGGGGCTTTGCCGAAGTGCTGCCCGACAAGGTCACTATTCTGGCGGAGACGGCCGAGCGGCCTTCGGAAATCAATGCGGATCGCGCTCGTCAAGCGAAAGAGCGCGCGGAACAGCGGCTGACCAGCAGCAACACGGAAGTCGATGTAGACCGCGCTCTGGACTCGCTTCACCGCGCCGAGACTCGGCTGGATGTGGCGGGGAAGAGCGACTAGCCGCTGCATTCCGACCTCGGACCTCGGACGTCAGCAAAGGCGCTTCGCCAAGTTCCCAATCGCTCAGGAGGATTCATGCGGCTTCCTTCATCCCTCTTCCGTTTGTTTCCAGTTTTTCTTGTCATCGCCACTATCGCCGCAGCGCAGGAAAGCAAACCCGCGCAGGCCGCTCCTCCAGCGCCGCCGGCTCCCGTGGTTTCTCCCGAAGTTCATCCCGATGGCAGCGTCACATTTCGTTTGCGTGCGCCCAACGCACAGGATGTGAAAGTCGCGTGGGAGGGCACACAGCCGGAAGCGATGCAGAAAGACGATCAGGGCGTTTGGAGCGTGACGACTGCTCCGCTTGCGCCTGATTACTACGGCTATTCGTTCACGGTTGATGGCGTGCGCACGCTTGATGTGTCGAATCATGCGCTGGTGCCGAATCTTCTGTCGCCGAGCAGCGCGCTGCATGTGCCCGGTCCGTCGTCGCTGCCGTGGGAGTTGAACGACGTGCCGCATGGCGAGATTCATCATCACTTCTACCGGTCGGCTGTGGCGGGCGACAACCGCGACTACTACGTTTACACGCCGCCCGGCTACGATCCGTCGGCTGGCTCGAACAAATCGAAGAAAACTTATCCGGTGTTTTATCTGCTGCACGGTTTCAGCGACGATGCCAGCGGATGGACCGCCGTGGGCCACGCCAACGTGATCTTCGATAACCTGATTGCGCAGGGCAAAGCCAAGCCGATGATCGTGGTCATGCCGCTCGGTTACGGCACCATGGAGATGATTCGCCTTGCGTGGGGCGCGTGGGACCACCACGATGTGCGCGACGAGAATTTTTCCAAGTACACGCAGGCGCTTCTCACCGAGGTGATGCCGCAGGTGGAAGGCGAATACCGCATCAGCAAAGACCGCAAGGAGCGGGCGATTGCGGGGCTTTCCATGGGCGGGTCGGAATCGCTGCTGACCGGGTTGAATCATCTCGACCAGTTTGCCTGGATTGGAGCTTTCAGCGCGGGCGGAATGCCGGACGAGTTTGCGAAGGATTTTCCTGGGCTGGATGTCAAGGCCAATTCGCAGATTCGTCTGCTGTGGATTGCGTGCGGCACCGAGGACCGGCTGATCACTCCGAACCGGAAATTTCGCGTGTGGCTGAAGACGCAGGGCGTGGCGCACATTGATATTGAGACTCCGGGGATGCATACATGGTTGGTGTGGCGGCGGAATCTAGCGGAGTTTGCGCCGCTGCTGTTCCGGTGAAAAACTAAAAAGTGTTTTCGGTTAAATTCTTCAAAAGAAATAATTTAGGTCCATTCGGTCCAGGGTGGATCCCGCTAAATTCTTCTATTCGCAGGACTTATTCGCAAATCATTTATTCTAAAGGGTTTATCCGCGATTCTCGCAGCTAAGTTCTTTAGAATCAGTCTGAGTGTTCATAAATTCTTAAGCGGAAAGGAGATAGCGGCGTTCACGTCTCCATGTTGCTCGCGTTGGTTTTCAAAGATCGGTTTACATCTGGCTTGTGCCAATGGTCATGATGAACGGATTTTTTTTGCGAGGCAAGGTTAGATGTCACAGTGGGGCTGTGGGAAATTAATCGTTAGTTCGGGCCTGCGCCGCTTGCTGAATCGGCTTGTTATTCGCAGCGCCGAAGACGCCATCGGCTCATACAAAGCCCAAAAGCTGTCGCGGAATGCACCAACTCTTCCCACCCTTCGAAAACCGCGAAGGGTGGGGCAGACTCCAAGCAGTATTGGTTGTGTCCTAAAGTCTTCGCAAATAGCCGCAACTGGCGGGTTGTCCGCATGAAGTCTATGCAGGCGCGTAGTAATCCTTCTCGAGTGCAGTCACGGTAAGCGCCCAAAGTCCATTGTCTGTAGCCGCGAAGTAGACGCGCGCCAATGAAGCCAAGCAGGAGGTTGCAAAGTCCACAACTTCGATGATTGCCCTCGGCGAGTAGCCATGCTGCTTGGCTCCGCGAAAACCTCTCCGAGCAAGCTGCCGAAGCCCTGAATGCGTGTAACTGCACATAGCCTCCCACTTGCCTTTTAGCTTCTGTAACTGCTCGTTCAGGCCATAAGCTCTGTCGAGCTGAGAGAATAGTTCGGCGCTGTATGGAAAGATTTTGTGATGTTCATCGGCACTTCGCAAATCGCGGACCTGCGCGTCCGTCGCACAAGCGTTAACCCAACAGGCCCTCAGGACCGATTCGTAAACGGGCCTGAGAAGAGCAAATGCTGAACCGTACTTTTCATTGCGAACTAGTAGAATGATTGACTCGTGGTGCTCGATTATCGTGTCTAAATAGCTCCCTACCAAGACGACGCGCTCACCTCGCGCTGGCGCTCGATGCAACCCCACCAGGATTATCTGCCGCAACCCTTCTGCGGCTGCCAAAACCTCGAATACCTTCCCCGCCGATGCCTTCATGCAAAATCGTAACATTCTCCCTCGAAACGGGAAGTACTGCGCTCAAAATGTGGGACAGACGGGCGGATGCTCACGGTCCGTTTCGCTCCGTTTGAATCGTTATCCCATTGGACGTACAATTGTGAGGAGAGCGCTGGAGGGGAAACATGCCTCAATCTTCGGCTTTAGCGGACCGGGAGCGGCGGCGGACGCGTGGAGCGCGGCTGGGTTTTCGTGTGGACGCGCAGACAAAAAAACTGGTGGAGAAGGCGGCGGCGCTGGAGCGGCGCAGCTTGACCGATTTTTGCCTGACGGCATTGACCGAGGCGACACAGGCTGCGATTACGCGGCACGAAACAATTGTGCTCTCAGACCGCGACCGGAAGGCATTCTTCGATGCCTTGGTTCATCCGCCGAAGCCTAATGCGCTTTTGAAACGGGCATTTCGGATGGCGCAGAAGAGCATTGTGGTTTCGAAATAGATGGCGGACGAGGCTATCTATCGGTTGGAATCTCTTGGAAAGCAGCATGACCGGGATGGGTTCACTTGCGGGGTAGACACTCTCGACTCGTACTTGAAGACCCAGGCGTCGCAGGACATGCGGCGCAAAGCCAATGCAGTTTTCGTGCTCGTTCCAGCGCAGAGTTCGCGGAGAATTGCGGGGTATTTTACGCTTTGCGCGTACGGCCTTGCGCCCGGAACCGTTCCGGAGGCGGCAAGAAAACACATTCCCAAATATCCTGTCGTCAGCGCCACGTTGATTGGGAGATTGGCGATCAGCAATGATTTTCAGGGGACGGGCCTGGGATCAAGGCTGCTCGCAATGGCGCTTCGCAAGGCGTACGAAAATGCCGTTGTGGTAGGGTCATCGATGGTTGTGGTGGACGCTATTGACGATCGAGCGGTGCGATTTTATCAAGCTCATGGATTCATCAGGCTACCGGATTCCATGCGGTTGATGTTGCCGATGCGAACCGTTGCGGAACTCATGCCCTAGCAAGCTGCCGAAAAACTCATTTTGGCTGCCGAAAGCAAACCTTCGGGCGCTGAAGCGCGGTAAGGTTTAAAGGACTTAACGGCACGACTGAAGTCGTGCCCAAGGCGGAGTTTTCAGCAGCCTGCTAGTGACAGATTGCCAGCGGTAGAACTTGCCCCATCGAGACAAAGGAGGACTTGAATGGGCCACGGTCACCGGTTATGGAACCCGTGCCGATCTCGGCGGGGGGCGGCTGTGGCGGCAAATCCGCCAAGGTCAAGAGAAGCGTATACTCCGCTAACAGAAGTCCAAATCGAAATTCTGGGTTTCAATGTCAATTCCCGACTAGACAAGAGGAAAAAGTCATGTCTCACCATTACTCCGGTCCTGAATTTGGGTTCCCGCATGGGGACGCCCGCTTGGACTTCACCGATCTATATGCTTTCCCGAAGCCTGGGGATGCGAGCAAGTCGATCCTGATTATGGATGTGCATCCGGAGGTGGGCGTGAACCCGCCAGGGCCGACGACCGGCGAAGCCTTCTCGCCCAATGCGATTTATGAACTTAAGATTGACACTGACGGCGATGCCGTCGCCGATATTGCTTACCGGGTGCGATTCACATCCGCCGAGGGAGGGGCACAGACCGCGACGCTTCGCCGGGTTGAGGGCGCGCAGGCCGCTGGAACGGGCGACGACGGGCAGGTCATCGTCGAGGGAGTGCCGGTCTCGACGGGGCTCGAGACACGGGTGACGGAGGCCGGTGACTACCGCTTCTTCGCCGGCTGGCGTGGCGATCCTTTTTTCTTCGACGTGCAGGGCGCGCTGAACAACCTGCAATTCACTGGTGACGATTTCTTCGCCGAAAAGGACGTGTGCAGCATCGTGCTGGAAGTGCCCAACTCCGCCCTCAGTTCTAAGAAGATGGGCCTATGGGCGCGCACGCTGGACGGCACAAGCGGGAAATGGGTTCAGGCGGATCGCGGTGCGCGGCCAAATCAAACTCCGTTCCTTGCCGGCGAGCAGAACGCCGCCTATCTGGCTGCGGAGCCGGCGGACGATGCCCGTTTCGTTCCCGTCTTCGCGCATGCGCTGGAGCACACCGGTGGATATACGCCGGCGGAAGCAACGCGGGTTGCCGGGACCCTGCTGCCGGACGTTCTCCACTATGATCCGACGCAGCCAGCGGCCTACCCGGGCAATGGCCGGGCACTCACCGACGATGTTGTAGATTTCTTCCTTGGTCTCCTCACAAATGGAAAGGTGACGCAAGATAAGGTAGGTCCCCACAAAGACCTGCTCGCCACATTCCCCTACGTGGGTCTGCCGCACAAGGCCCGGGCTACGGAACTGGTTGCCGCCTAAGCGTGGGCACCTGCCGTGCATTTCCGAGGGAGAACTCCTTTCGGCTTCGGAAGCGCTTTCAGTCGTGTAGTTCTTGCCGTAAACATTCTGGGTCACGCGAATATCGCGTGACCCAAGTTGTCCCGCAGAATCTCCGGCCTTGCCCCTTCGCGCAGCATGGCTGGAATGCATGGTGCGGAAGCTCAGAAACTGCCTTTATCGTGGATTGAGCAGTGTGCGGACCTCGGCGAAAGCTGCTTGCCAACATTCGCCGCGGGCAAAGTGATTTTCGGATGCGTACTGAAGACCTCTGCAACCGTCTTGCCCATGTTTTCGTCTACCGGAGTTGCCAAAAAGGCGTGGACGATCGTTCCCGCGTTCTGGCCGGCCATCTCCACCGCCATACCCGCGATTTGCCCGCTCTCATTGATGTTGCTGGCGGAGATTACGTAGAGGTTGGAACTAGCGGGAAATAGCTGGTTGAGGTCGAACATCCTTCCGTTCTGCCAGAGGAGGCCGTGGGACCAGTTGCCGCTGGAGTCGAAGGAGCTTCCCACTACCTGGCCACTGTTGTTGATGCTGGTGGCAAAAGCGGCAGCATCTCCCGGCAGAAGGACGCCAAGGCTTCTCACTGTATTGTTCTCCCAAATAGCGGCTAGGGCTGTGCCCTCAGAGTTGACGGCTTGCCCAACAATCTGGTTGTGGCCGTTAACGGCGTAGGCTATGCCACCCGGGGTTCCGAGGTCCGGAAGCGGGGTGGCAGTGCCGTTCTCCCACACTACGGCGAAGTTCGCTGCGGTACAGGTTCCGGAGTAGCCTACGGCTTGACCTTTATTGTTGATGCCGAATGCGACCCCGTCTACATCGGTACCGATCGTAGGAAGAGCTTGGGCATTGCCTTTTGTCCACATCACGGGCAGGTCAACCCGATTATTTGTGACTCCCGCGGGACAAGTTGAGTCAACAACACCATTTTCCGCATATCCTGCGACTTGTCCGAAGTTATTGACGGCGCTGGCCTGCCCGTTATTCCCGCCTAGCGTTGGCAGAGCGTGCATAACGCCCTTTTTCCAAAAAAAGGGAAGACATATTGCGTGTGTGCCAAAACCGCAGAGGTCTTCGCCATTCGGATCTGTAGCGGATGTTTCGGACATACCGACAGATTCCTCGAGGTCGTTAATTCCGTTCCAATTGATCGAACTGTTCTTTCCTCCGAGCGTGCCGAGTGGGAGGTTGAGTTCGCCGATACTGACCCTCACCGTGCCTTGCACGGCCGGGAACTGGGTGGAAATGACGGAATGATCCAGGAGTTGGTCCATAATCAGCGACCAGCCATGATTATTGAGACCCATGGTCATGCCCAGGTTGTCAGGGTGCTGAACGCTTAAATCCTGAACTTTGTACCTCGCTTGAGCGACTGCATTGCTGAAGCAAGCCAGAACAACCGTCGGAACCCACAGTATCCAGAAATTCCGCAAACGTTTTAGTGCGCTCATATTTCTCCTTTTCGTCCGTGCAAAGTCTCCGTGCCGAGATGATTGGCGATCCACGCCGCGTGCCTACTCGGCGCGATCCAATAGTGAATGTGCAATTCAGAGGAAGCATGTGGCGTTCCACATTCACACGTAATCGTTGAGATAACAGATCCAACACTTCAGAGTTCGAAAACGAGCAACGGACTAACAAAAATCCAGGGACGATCCCAAACGGCTAGAGCGACTGTTTCTCCAACTTTTCATACATATTGGCGAGAGGTTACGAAATTCGAGAACGTCAGTATCCGAAAGTAGGCGCTCAACTGTGATTAACTCAGATGATTAACATACATACTGGTCTGTATGTTAAGGGATCACGAGAAGCTTCAGGCAACTGCCCCATTCAAGCCAAAAGAGGGCATTAATGGCCACGGGTCGCGCACTTCGAGGGAGAATGCCTTTCGGCCTCGGGAATGCCTCTGATGGTGCAGGGATCCTTCGACTGCGGTTGTTCTTTGCGCTCTGCGCAAAGAACAATCCTCGCTCAGGATGACCGCGCACGATGAGGGAGCGAAGTCACGCCCCGTCCCTTCGACGGGCTCAGGGCAGCTCGGTCGCAAGAGCGCGATAAGGGCGGGGCGCCGGGTCTACGCTACCTGTACGGAGCCTGCTACGATTGCCGCATGTTCAATTTTGGCAAACCGAAAACTGCCGGCGACTGGATCGTTCACATCGCGGGGGCCATCGTCGCGATATTCCTTGTCTGGTGGATGCTTCGGGTGTATGTGCTGTGAATGGACGCAAAAGCGCTCCGGCGTGGTCGATGAGTGAGATGGCGATGTTACGCCAATTATGGTGAGGCCTTATCCTTGCGTCGGTTAAGGTATTCAGAGAGAGTTGGAGTATTCGGGAACAACTTTACCCCCACTAGGAAGTGAAGGATTGCTCCGCTGATCAGGAGTACGGGAATACCCACCCAACAGACAAGTTGCAGGCCATGCACTCGCAGCTCGTCCGTCCGGGTGACGTATACGGTCTTGCCATGATCCTTGAGTGGCTCATTTCGAGTAGCCGTCGGTTCGGGTGAACCGTTCTTAAACGCCGTTCCGAAAAAGTAGAACGACGCAAAACACAGACCCAGACGAGCATGAACAAGGCCGTGTAAGTCACTTTGGTGACCCGCTTCCAGTTCAGTTCTGGTAGTTGTATGCGAGGGAGAATTCCTTTCGGCTTCGAGAGTGCTTCCAATGGTGCAGGGATCCTTCGACTGCGGTTGGTCTTTGCGCTTTGCGCAAAGACCAATCCTCGCTCAGGATGACAGTGTGGGATCAGGGAACGAAGTCAAAATCCCTACCCCTTCGACAAGCTGTGGGCAGGCTCTGTCGCAAAGAGAGCGACAAGAGCGGGGCACCCGGTCTCCCGACCGACGGGGCGCTGTTGAGATTGTAGGGATCCTTCGACTCGCTCAGGATGACAGGGCGATAAATTACGGGACATTAACGCGTTCGTGATTTTCTGCGGGGACGTAATTCACTGCTGCGGTTCTCTCCAGTTTGTCCCAGGCGAATTTGCGGCCTTCCAGGGCGCGCTTCAGCGTTTTGAATAAGACTACGGAAAACAACTGGCGGTAGGCGAAGCGTTGCAGCCAGACCTGGCTGAGGAGCCAGGCGTCTTCTTTGTCGTCGGGGCGGCGGCGCTCGAGGGCGAAGGCGATTGCGGACGCGATGAAATCGATGACCAGGAACGCAAAGAAGAATGCGACTAACTTGTGGAAGCTGGCGGGATCGGTGGAATCGGGATGGAAATGTTTTTGGATGAAATACCAGATCGCGCCGACGGCGAACATGATATCGATGAGCGGGGAAACCAGCGGCAGCAAAATCTGGAAAATAAGAATGTTGGGAAGCGCTACGAATCCCAGCGCCCCCTTGCGCGCGAAAACTCCCCGATGCTTGTACACCGCCTGCAGAATGCCGAACGACCAGCGAAATCGCTGGCGCATCAGTCCGTTGGCATTGGTCGGCGCTTCAGTGAAGGCGAGCGCCATGTCTTCGTATTCGACGCGATAGCCGAGGCGAAGCAGGGCCATGGTGAGGTCGGCGTCTTCCGCGACGGTATCGATGTGATAGCCTCCGGCATCGCGCACGGCGGAAACGCGCCACGCGCCGATGGCTCCGGGTACGACGCTGACTGCGCCGAGAACGTCGAGGGCGCGGCGTTCGAAGTTTTGGCTGGTGATGTATTCGAGAGCCTGCCAACGGGTCCAAAGATTTACGCGGTTGCCAACTTTGGCATTGCCGGCCATTGCGCCGACTCTTGGATTGATAAAATGCGGCACCAGGCGCGAGATTGCGTCGGAAGCGATGATCGTATCGGCGTCGATGCCGACGAAAATTTCAGCATCGCCGATGTGTTCGATGCCGTAGTTCAGGGCTTCGGCTTTGCCTGAATTATGTTTGCCGAGGATGATAACTTGCCCCGATCGCACTTCTTTCGCGAAGGCAGCGTGGGCGACTTCGAGCGTGCGGTCTTTGGAACCATCGTCGATGACAATTACGCGCAAGTTGGGATAGTTGGAATTCAGCGCCGCACGCACCGTGCGCTCAATTACTTTCTCTTCGTTGTATGCGGGGATCAGTACTGCGACTTTGGGCTTGTAGGACGCAACCTCGGCGGGCCTGCCGAGAATTTTCTCGCGCACACGGTCGTACACAGCAGCGGCCCCAATGAAGATCAGCCGTCCGGTCATGAGGACATCGCCGAGGAGGAAGATCCAGGTGATGCCGACCACGCCTGCGTCGAAGATCCAGAATCCCAAGCGATCGAGTCGAGCGAACCAGAGGTCACCGGCTGGAAGCGGAGACATCACATCGCTGCGGGTCTTGTCGAACAACTCGTAGACGGGGGCAATCTCGTATCCGCGAGCGCGGACTCCCTCGATGATCATAGGCAAGGCGCGCACGGTCTCGGAGCGATTGCCTCCGCCATCGTGCATCAGAACAATGTTGCCGCAGTGCAAATCATCGGGGCGGCAAGGCGGCAGATGCTTCAACACATTGGCGGCAATCTCTTCTGCCGTTTGGCGACGCGGGACATCGGTCCAATCGTTGGTGTCGATGCGATTGCCGACCGTGATGTAGCCTTTTTCCTGCGCGAATTCGAGCGGGCGTACCTGATCGGCGGTGTCCGGTTCCTCGTCGATGGCGTACGGCGGGCGAAGCAGTGTGGCGCGAACTCCCACCAGGCTGGCGAAAAGGCGCTCGGTGAGATTGAGCTCCAACCGCATGTAAGTGGAAGAAATATTGCTCACGTCGGGATGCGTGAACGTGTGATTCCCGATGGTGTGGCCTTCTTCATAAATGCGCTTGACCAGCCCCGAAAACTTATCGGCTTGAATGCCAATCAGAAAAAACGTAGCCGTCGCGTGCTCACGTTTCAAGACGTCCAGAATTTGAGGGGTCCAATTTGGATCGGGACCGTCGTCGAAGGTCAGGACGACTTTATTGGGGCTGTAGCCGTAGCGGGCGACTCGATAAGGCTGAGGCGTGTTCTGGAAATTCTCGTCGGTAATCTGTTTGCTGTCGGGATCGATCGTGAGATCGCGCGTGCCGTGGGCCGGCTTCTGTTCAATGCGGAGAATTTCGCCCTGGCCCTCCATGTCTACATCCTGCCCAGGCGGTACATCTTTGAGTTTGTCGGTTGCGCCAGCGTCTCCTGGGACGTCCCATACCTTCCACAGGGAGCGGTCTTCGCCGCCGAGGCGCCACAGAGCGAAGGTTTGAATACCCAGAGTTTGGGCGGCGCGCATGTGGTTGAGCGCGGTGACTCCGTCGAGGAACCAGATATCGTGACGGACGCTGCGCTCATCCAGGTAGCTGAAGTGCGGATTCATCGCGTCATCATCGAAGATAATGTCTTCATCGGAGTCGCGCGCCGCGAGCCAAGCTTCCTGAACGCTGACGGGCGCGGTTTCTTTTTCGCCTTCGGGCAGCTCTCCGTTTTTCGGTTTGCGCGCCCAGTCGTAACCGTAGTTGGCGATAGCGCAGATGATCTTGTCTTTGGGGATGACGGTTTCAGCGAAGGTCAGGTTTTTTACGAACCAATCCTGCGAAGCCACAGGGCCGGGGTTGGGCCCGGGATAGTGCTCGTCGTAATTCATGAGCACAACGCCGTCGGCTGCGGCGGCGATGGCCGGGTAGTTGTATTCGTTGCTGTGCGGCGGAACGGCGACGTAGAGCTTCATGCCGCGGCTGTGCAGATCGGACGATAATTCCTGCAACAAGCTCAAGTAACCCGGCTGTCCGACGGGGGGGAAGGCTTCGAAGTCGAGCATCAGACCGTGGTAGCGTCCGGAAGCGAGAAACTGCGCGGCTTGTTTGCGGAAGAGCGCGCGGGCCTGGGGATTGTTCAGGAATTCTGTGACGCCTCCGATCCAATTTGCGCCGTCGAAATTGTTGATCATGGGGAAGACTTCCATATTTACGTCTTCCAAATTAAGAAACTTCATGACGCGGTCATCGACGGGGAGAGCCTTGCCGTTTTGAATTACGTCGAAGAACTTGTTGGTCTGGTCGTCAACGGCTTGAAGGTGACCGTCGGCGGTGAGCACGTGCAGCCAGTCGGGATAGAGGATGTCGATTTGACGGGCGTAATCGCGCAGGGAGGAAAAACTGGCGGCGTCCCAGGGAACGTAGAAGGCGGCGCGGATGCCTTCTTCCTGATTCAGCTTGACTTGAGAAGCCGCCAGTTTGGATTTGCGATGCGAGCGGCCCGCAAGTTTCTTCAAGTGGTCGCGGGCTTTTTCTTTTTCGTTCTCCCGCAGAGATTTGAAGTTCCGCTTTAGCGGTGAAAACAAAAGTTCGGGCAGAGCTTCGTCGCGCAAAGCGGAATAGACGAAAAAAATTATCAACAGCGAGAACAAAACTGCGGACACGTCGAAGAGCCGCCGCAGGCGTTTCCAGCGGGCACGTCGCGCATCATAAAAGACTGGTTCAGCCATGGTGGGATTAACGTTCATCGTATGCTGCGCAGGGCACACGGTCAAACGGGCGAGACAAGGATCTGCGGCTTAATTTGGGATGCATTTTCTAACGCCGGGGATGGTGGCGGAAGATTCCTCGGACGAAGCTCGCAGCAAATTCGGCCAGGCTCGCGTAAAACGCGATATATTCGCTGCGTGCGAGAACTGCTGCGCAAGAATGCCCGATTCTTTTTGTGGGCCGGCCTGACAGCCCTGGCTACGCGGTTGGTGTTCGTGCTGTGGTTTCCGGCGGTGGTTGACGATTCCCGTCTTTACGCCGACATTGCAAAGAATTGGCTATCGCATGGAGTTTATGGGATTACCAATTCTGGCCGCATTGTTCCGACACTCTCGCGGCTGCCGGGCTATCCGGTGTTTCTGGCAATCATTTTTGCCGCGTTTGGCGTCGATAATTTTCGCGCTGTGGTGCTCGTCCAGGTTCTTTTCGATCTGACAACTTGTTTTCTGATCGCTGATCTGTCACGGCGATGCCTCTCTGAACGGGCGGCGAAGGCTGCGTTTGTGCTTGCGGCAATCTGTCCTTTTCTGGCGAATTATGCGGCTGCGGCGCTCACTGAAACGCTGGAGATTTTTTTCACTGCGCTCGCGCTGGACTTTATGCTTTCGGCTTTGAGAGCGGATCGCGACTCTGTCAGCGTCGGCGGAGTTTTTCGGAGCAATGCAGCTTTGTGGTTTGCTGGCGGTTTGTCTGTTGGGGCAGCGATTCTGTTGCGCCCGGACGGAGGGATTCTGCTCGCGGCGGTTGGCGGGTATTTATTTTATCTTCTTTTTCAGCTTTTTCAGCGCGCGAGGACGGCGGGGAATATCCGAGTGGCTTCGTCGCTCGGTCCGATTGTGATGGCTGGAATTGTACTTGGGCTTGGCGCGCTGTTGCCGCTTGTTCCCTGGACACTGCGCAACCTGCGCACTTTCCATCGCTTTGAGCCGCTGGCACCGCGATATGCGAACGACGCTGACGAACCTGCAATGACCGGTTTCAACCGTTGGACCAAGACGTGGATTGCCGACTATGTTTCCGTGCAGGAGATTTATTGGAATGTTCCCGGCGATGCGATTGATGTAGCGCGATTGCCGCATCGCGCGTTCGATTCAGAGCGGCAGCGCGAGGACACAGCAGCGCTCTTCACCGACTACAATCGCGATAAAGATATGACTCCGGAACTTGACGTGCGCTTTGCGGCTCTGGCTTCTGCGCGAATCCGATCCGCGCCTATGCGCTATTACGTGTGGCTTCCGGTGGCGCGAATTGCCGACATGTGGCTGCGCCCGCGCACTGAGTTGTTGCCTTCCGATCCGCGATGGTGGGAGTTCAACGATGACCGGCGCTGGCTCGCCGCCAGCCTTATCTTTGGGGCCGTGAACTTGGTTTATGTCCTTCTGGCTACTGCCGGGCTGTTCCGCTCCCGCTCATTTTTCGCAATCGGCCTATTTGTTTTTTTTCTTCTGCTCCGTTCGGCGTTCCTGGGAACGCTGGAAAACCCTGAGCCCCGCTACACGCTGGAATGCTATCCCATATTGATTTTGCTGGCGTCGGCGCTATTCCGCTAGGAACTTTAGTTTTCTAGGCTCTCAACAATACACAAGAACAAATCTATTCAATCGTTTCAGCGAAAAACCGGGGAATTGTAAATTAGCTTGAACATCGGGCACGCGAAGTTGCACAATAGCGGCCCATCAGGCTCCAGGATGCGACATTCGGTTTTTATTCCTGGTCTATATCAGCCAACAAGTGGGTGTAATCGCCGTAGGCGGACGAGGAGCTTTCTCATGCGTATTGGATCGACTGCGGTTAAGGGCCTTTTGGCAGCGGTGATTTTCGCGATTGCTATAATCCTTTCGATTTTGACGATTCAGGCTCAAGATGCGACCGGACGAATACTGGGCAAGGTCACAGACCCAAGCGGGGCGCTGGTGCCGGGAGTGAAGGTAACGGTTACGAACGAAGGCACGCAAATATCGGCGACGACGGTCACGGACGGCAGCGGCTTCTACCAGGTGCTGTCTCTTCCGATTGGTGCTTACCGTGTGACGATTGAAAAGGATGGTTTTCGCGAGCAAGTATTCGAGCATCAGGCTTTGCAGATTAATCAATCACTGCGCCTGGATGCCAAACTCGCCGTTGGCCAACGGAGCGACGTTGTCGACGTGAGCGATCAAGCCGCGAGTGTCGAAACCAGCAGCGACACGATAGGGAATAGCGTAGTGGGAGAAACTATTCAGCGCGCGCCGCTGAATGGCAGAAACGTTCTGGACCTGGCGCTGCTGCAGCCCGGCGTTACCGAAACCAACGGCGACTCCACCGCGGCGGGCAGTTACAGCATCGCCGGCGGACGCAGCGATTCAGTTACCTTTCTCCTGGATGGCGGGCTGAATAACAATCTGCTGGACAATAGCGTCGTGTTCAATCCGAACCCCGACACCATTGCGGAATTCCACATCCTCGAAAGCAACTATTCGGCGGAATATGGACGCAACGGCGGCGGTGTAATCAGCGTCGTCACCAAGTCCGGAACCAATCAATGGCACGGGAGCGCGTTTGAGTTTTTGCGCAACGACGACTTCAATGCCAACTCTTACTTTAATATTGCCAACGACCTTCCCCGCGATGTGCTGAAGCGCAATCAATATGGAGCGACGCTGGGGGGACCGATCAGGATTCCCGGGCTGGTGAACGGTAAGGATCGCTTCTTTTTCTTCGTGGGCTATCAGGGACAAAGGCTTTCTCAACAGCAAGCCACGGGAGAAAACACCGTGTTTACTCCGTCCGAGCTTACCGGAGATTTCTCGCATTCAGGCGCGACCGGCGTCAATCCCAACGGACCCGATCCGGGGGTTGCCTGCTTCCTGAGCGGCTTAAACGAAAATGCTTTTGACAGCAACGGAAACCCGGCCCCCGATGGAACTCCCTGTGGCTCAACTCCTAACACTTATTTCCAATCGAATCCCGCTCTTGCCGCGCAGGCCATCATCGATCCAACGAAAATAGATCCGACTGCCACCGAATACATCAAGCTCGGGCTGATTCCCACCAATCCAAACGGCGAGGCGGATTATCAGGGCTCGCACACCGACAACCGCAACGAACTGACCATGAAGTACGATTTCTTGTTTACCGATAAAGACAGACTCAGCGTCACCATTGGAGGGTTCCGCAATCCGCAATTGAATCCATTTCAGTTTGCCACTGTGCCGGGCTCGCCCAACACCTCGCAAGACAATAGCTATTACTCGAATGCGGCCTACACGCACACATTCACTCCCAGCCTCCTGAACGAGTTCCGCTTGTTCCTGCAGAGAAATAACGACCTGCAAGATAAACCGGGGGTGAAGCTACCGGTAGCTACACAACTCGGAATCGGAATCCACCAGGACGATCCGCAAGGGCCGCCGAATCTATGGTTCGACAACGGTTTTCAAGTTGGATTCAGCGAACAGGGTCCCACCAACTTAGTGGATACGACATTTGGTTTCTCGGACGCGCTGACCTACGTCCACGGAAAGCATGATTGGAAGTTTGGTGCTGGCGTTTCGGCCTACCGCGACAATACTATCTACGACTATTACGTGAACGGCGAATTCGATTATTTCGCCTTCGGCGCGGGCACCGATAATTCTCTTGCGGACTTTGTCCTCGGCATTCCGTCACAATACTTTCAGTATCCGCATGCCCCGTCCAATATTCGCAGCAAGTCTTATTACGGTTTCGCGCAGGATGAGTGGCGCGTCACCCGGCGTCTCACATTGAATCTCGGCGCTCGGTACGAATATAACTCCCCGAAGTTAGACACCCAAGGCCGTTCTTTCTCGCTCGTTCCCGGCCTCCAGTCCACCGTTTTCAGCGGCGCGCCTACTGGCATGGTATTTCCCGGAGATAGGGGCGCGCCCGCAGGAGCGAATTTCCCCGACCGCACGAATTGGGCGCCGCGAGTGGGTTTCGCGTGGGATCCGCGTGGCGATGCGAAGACCAGCATCCGCGGCGGGTTTGGCATGTTCTACGACATCCTCAAAGGCGAAGACAATTTGCAGTTCAACGGCCAGCCGCCTTTCTTCTCCAGCGTGGGAATGAATTACCCCACATATGCGATCAACGGTCCGTCGACTTATTTGACCGACCCATTCGGCTCCGCCGGTGTCCCCGATCCCTTTCCATCCCACAAACCTCCGTCAAATCTTAATTTTGCTGATGCGGGATTTCTGCCCATCAACAGCGGCGGGAGCGTTTATTTCGTGGATCCGCATCTCAAGACCCCGATCACGTATCAGTACAACCTGAGTCTTCAGCATGAACTGGCCGCGAGCACAACGGTGGAAGTCAGCTATGTGGGAAATATTTCGCACGGATTGACTTCGCTGATCGACGTCAATCCGTTCGTCTTAGGAACCACGGACCGGATTCTGAATCTTGGCGCGGGCGACAGTTCGTGCCCGGACGATTCGGGAAATAGCACGTCAGGTGCCACGGGCACGTGCAGCTTCGGCTCCGCGCCCGAGTTCAAGAATGTTAGCAACGCAATTTATAACAGCTTGCAGGCGAGCCTGACTCGGCAACTGGTGGATTCAAAATACGTTGGCCGAACATACTTTACGCTGGCCTATACCTTAGGCCACAGCATCGACAATGCTTCCGGATTTCGCCAGAGAAACAGCCAGACGCCGTCTTATCAACCCGACCTGTTCCGCGCCTCCAGCGACCAGGACGTTCGCAATCGCATAACCTTCAGCGGCGGCTGGGATCTCCCCTTCGACCATCTTTGGGACTCTGGCCCCAGACGTCTGACAAAGGGTTGGAGCCTTTTCCCCATTGTTACCTGGCGTAGCGGACAGCCTTTCGATATATTCGCGAATCTAGGCGAGCGGTTTACCTATAATGCGGAAGGTCCTTCTGGGGCAGGCGACCCGACGAACATTCACGCCAACATCGTAGGTCCGCTCAACACTCTCAACCCGCGCAAGGCCCAGACAATTAACGGCAACGCGGGCAATTACTACTTCAACCCCAACAGTCTGAGCAACGCACAATGCGGCGACGATACCTGCACGCCCGGCCCCGGAATGTTCCCCACCGACGATCAAGTCGTGGCCGATCCCTCTCTCGCCACTTACGGATCGTTACCGCGCAATTATTTCCGCGGACCGGATTACATCGACTTCGACCTCGCCTTTTCGAAGACCACCGCGATCACCGAGCATGTTAATTTTGAATTTCGCGCGGAATTCTTCAACATCTTCAATCACGCGAATTTCACCAATCCCGGCATCATCAACAGCGGTAATGGACTCTTCAGCGGCGGCGCAGGCGGCACCAATCCGAACAGTTCGCTATTCGGGCAAATCACTTCGACCTACGATCCGCGCATCATCCAGCTAGCCGGTCGGATTTCGTTCTGACAATGCCCCACCGGCGTGCTGGCAGGCAAAGCATGCCTTGGAGGCAAATTAAGATTTGCAATCTCGGGCACGCTAATTCTTGATGGGAGACGAAGGTCCCTACGCCAGCGGGGAATCGCTCATGCGGAAGCGGGTGCGGACGTGCTCGGATAAGAGTTGGATCGCGGGACGGTTGTTTACAGGGTCGGCCTGCGCCAGATACTTCATAGCTTCGACCAGCAGGCGCTGTCCGTCAACGTAGCGGGGATCTGCGGTGCGTTCTCTGCGTCTGGTTCCCAATTTGGGCGGAGCGGTAATCGTAAAAACCTTGGCCATGAGTGAACCTTACTTGGGTTACACGCCAGTATAGCGCCCCAGCCGGAATTCTCATCCCATCTTCTTGCTGTTTAGATTCAACAACTTAGCTTTTAATGCGTGATTGTCTGCGTTTTCCCCGTCGTTTTAATCTGGAAAATGTCGTTGCCAAGTTTGTCGGTGCGGATGTTGGAGTACTTGACGAGACGAAAGTCTCCTTGCGGGGTGATGAATTTTTGCTGCACTGAAATCCCGCGGACCATGTCGATCCAGAGAATGATTTGCGTGAATGTGTTCCTGACTTTGTCGGCCTTGGGAACCAATTGCAGCTTTCCGGTGGCGATGCCGTCTATGGTTTCATCGCCGCCGTAGGTTACGTCGAATGCCTTGGCCAGATCCTGGCCGCTGCCGCCGAAGCCCAGCACCAGATAGCTTTCGAGGTCATTGCGACTATTGCCCATGTCATGAACGATGAGCTGTTCGATCTTGGGCTGGTAGACCTGAAGCTTGCCGTCTTTGTAGAGAACATACTTCTGGTCTGGATCTTTTACGTGAGCCATCATTTCGATCTGCTGGCCGGCGCGGCGGAAATAGATGACGCCTTTCTGCACATCGGTTTCGTCGACGACTTTTTGGTATTGGTCCCACTCGAAGTCGGCCTGGGTGCTGTGGAAGCTGGCTGCGGCGGTATCCATTTTCTTGAGGACCGCGTCCAGGCCGCCGGAGTTTGATGTCTGCGGCGCAGAAATGGAAAGCGAGCCGCAGAAGGTAATG
Source organism: Candidatus Sulfotelmatobacter sp. (assembly GCA_036513255.1). Lineage (GTDB taxonomy): Bacteria > Acidobacteriota > Terriglobia > Terriglobales > Acidobacteriaceae > Sulfotelmatobacter. The sequence continues at coordinate 155,382 of DATBZH010000099.1, forward strand.
ACGCTGACAGCAATGAACAGGAAGGTTTTCATCTCACGCTTTCAGTTAGTTTTTGATCGAACCTGCCCTCGTTACTGCCTCTGCACCAGAACTTTATAACCTTGCACGTGACCGCCGCGGTCGGCGACCGTTTCGTAGCTCACGATCGATACGTGGCCGGAAATCGGCTCGATCATGTGCAGCAATTGCGCCCGCACTGCCGAGTCGTCTCCGGCGGAGATTGCGGCCGCCTCGATCTGATAGAGCAAACGTCCCTGAGTATCGGTGGTGACCACTACATCGGTCGGATGCGAATTGCGCGGCTTGGGTTTGTCGTTGAAGTTGATCCAGTAGGGCGAGAAGAAAATGAAGATCAGGATCAGCGTGACCATAATGTCGTAGTGGAGGGTGCCGCGCTCATACGACCACAAAACGTAGTTGCGAATTGTGCGCCAGACGGCGTTCATGGACAGGGATGGCGCGGGTGCCGCGCTCGTCATTTCCAGTCTTTGCAAGTGTAGTGGGCGCTCCTTACATTAGCAATGAGAGCTTCTAGTCGCGAGCCGTGCCACGAGCTTTGAGTTGTGAGCTTCCAGCTTCCAGCCCAGACACCTCTCGGCGCACCTTAAGCTAGAAGCTTTTTCGCGTTATTTTTTCTGCTCCTATATACGGCCGCAACGCCTCCGGGATGATTACGCTGCCGTCGGCTTGCTGATAGTTTTCGACAATCGCGACCCAGGTGCGTCCTACGGCCAAGCCGCTGCCGTTCAGTGTGTGTACGAATTCGGTTTTGTTCTTGCCCTCGGGCCGGTAGCGGATGTTGGCGCGGCGGGCCTGATAGGCTTCGAAATTCGAGCAAGAGGAAATCTCGCGGAATAGTTGCTGTCCCGGAAGCCAGACTTCAATGTCATAAGTCTTCGCTGAGGATGGGCCCATGTCTCCGGTGCAGAGAGCCATCACGCGATAGTGTAGGCCGAGCTTTTGCAAGACGGTTTCCGCGTCTCGCGTGAGTTTTTCGTGTTCGTCGTAGGAATTCTCGGGGCGGGCAAACTTTACCAGTTCGACTTTTTGGAACTGATGCTGGCGAATGATGCCCCTGACATCTTTGCCATACGAACCCGCTTCGCTGCGAAAGCACGGAGTGTAGGCGGTGAGGGAAATCGGCAGGCGCGCGGGATCGAGAATCTCGTCGCGATAGAGATTTGTGACGGGAACCTCGGCGGTAGGAATCAGCCAAAGATCTTTTTCGCCGTGCGGCACACGGAACAGGTCGGAGGCGAACTTGGGCAGTTGGCCTGTTCCGTACATCGAATCGGAATTCACCAGATAGGGCGGCAGAACTTCCGTATATCCGTGCTCGCGCGTGTGCAGATCAAGCATGAAGTTGGCGAGAGCGCGCTCCAGTTTGGCGCCCAGACCCCAATAGACGGCAAAGCGCGCGCCGGTGAGTTTGACCGCGCGCTCCAGGTCAAGGACGCCGAGTTGTTCCCCGAGTTCCCAGTGTGCCTTGGGAGTGAAATCGAATGTGGGAGGTTGTCCCCAGCGGCGCACCTCAACATTCTGTTCCGCGCTCTGGCCGGCGGGAACGCTGGTGTGGGGAAAGTTGGGGATGCCGGAGAGAATATCCCGCAAGCGTTCGTCGAGATCACTGGCAGTCTTCTCTCGAGACTGAATCTGCTCGCGCAGTTCCTTGGTTTCGGCCATGGCGGCGGTGGCATCCTGGCCAGTCTTCTTTAATTTCGCGATATCTTCGGAGGCCTTATTGCGGCGCGCCTTCATGGTCTCGGCGTCGGTGATCGCGTGGCGGCGCCGTGTGTCTACCTCGAGAAAATCCTTGAGGACAGCAGCCGGGTCCATGCCGCGCTGGCGCAGCATCTCTTCCACTTTAAGCAAATTATCGCGAACAAAACTCAGATCAAGCATGATTCAGATAGCGCACCATTCGTAGAGTTAATCAACTAATGTATCGGAAAAGCGGAGAGGATTGCACGCGGACCGCTACGTCCGGGGACGTTCCCGCGAGATCCCTCACCCGGCTGAACTGCGCCGGGTTTCGGGATGACGCAGGGAAGTGGATCCAAGCGCTGGGTTTAGCGGGCCGGCTTTGGTGTAATCCTTCGACCTGTGTAAACTACTTTCGCGATGCGCTCTTCCCCCGGATCCATCGGCTGTCGCGTTCGTATCGCGATTGTTGGATTGGCCACTGTCGTCGGCCTGTGTCCTGGCAGCCCTGCCTCCGCCTACAACGGCCACCCCAAGCTGATTGTCGTCATCGTCATTGACCAGTTTCGCGGAGATTATCTCGAACGCTACCGCGATCAATTTGGCGACGCCGGGTTTCGCCTCCTGCTCGATCATGGCGCATATTTTTCCAACTGCAATTACGATTACTCGAATACGCGGACAGCGCCGGGACATGCGACTCTTTTCACCGGCGCTTACAGCAACGGCCACGGCATCATGGCCAACGATTGGTGGGATTTCAAAGCCAATCGTTCCGTGGCATTTGTCGAAGATGAAAAGACGACCGCTGTTGGCATGGCGGGAATTCATGCTGGCGCATCTCCGCACAATCTTCTTGCCGACACTCTTGGCGATGAGATGAAGCTTGCTACACAAGGCAAGTCGCGAGTCTTCGCGGTGTCGTTGAAAGATCGCGCGGCAGTTCTGCCCGGTGGTTTCGCGGCAGATGCCGCCTACTGGATCGACGCGCAGAGTGGCGCGTGGATCACGTCGAGTTATTACAGGGGCGATCTGCCCAAGTGGGCGCAGGATTTTAACGCGAGCCGCCCCGCCAAGTACTGGGACCGCGATTGGCATGACGCACAGGGCAAGACGCTGGGATCGACTGCGCACCGCAAAGGTAAAAACGGAGCTGACGCCGCCTTCTACGAAGTTGTTGGGCCGACCCCGTTTGCCAATGAGTATGAATTGGAGTTCTCCAAGGAATTAATGGTCTATGAAAATGTTGGACGGGGCCCGGCGACCGACTTGCTCGCGATCAGCCTTTCGGCCAATGACATGCTCGGTCATCAGGTTGGGCCAGATTCGCCCGAGATGCAGGAGATGGCGCTGGCTCTCGACCGCGAGCTCGCCGACTTCTTCAACTTTCTCGGACATCAGATCGGGCTGGCTAATGTTTGGATTGCGCTTTCGGCGGATCATGGAGTCTCGGCACTTCCCGATGCCGCAAAGAAGATGCGTATTCCCGCTGCGAATCTCGATTCCGCGAAGATCGATGCGCAGATCAACGCGGCGTTGACGGCAAAGTTTTCTCCCGGCCATCCCGAAACTTTCGTTAAGTTCGAATATCCATTGGTATGGCTTAACAATGATGCATTCACTGCGCTGCACGTGAAGGAACGAGACGCGGAAGCTTCCGTGGGCGAAACGTTGAAACAGGCTGGGCTGCGCGGTTTCTACACTAAATCACAGTTGGCGGAAGACGAAGTTCCGAATACGCCTATGGGAAAGAAATATGGCAACAGTTATTCTCCTGAGGGCAGTTGGTATGTAATGGGGATTCCGGAAATCTACATGGTCGGTTCGGCCAAAGGCGCCGATCACGCCACTCCTTATTCTTACGATACGCATGTTCCGTTGCTGCTTTATGGATTGCCCTTTCAAGCGGGAATATATCGCGCGTCCTCGGAACCGATCGACCTCGCTCCTACACTGGCATCGCTGCTCGGCATCAACGCTCCAACGCACTCCGTAGGGCGCGTCCTCACAGAAGCCTTGGCGCCCGCTCATCACGCGCCAAACGCCGCAGCGAGCCAGCCATGACCATGAACGCTGCCGAAAATTCCACGCCCGACCTCAGAGTGAGCTTCGCCGGCATTCAGTTGAAGAATCCGGTCATTGCGGCGAGCGGGACGTTCGGGTACGGCGTGGAATTTGAGGATGTGGTTCACCTGAGCAAACTCGGCGGCTTTGTGGTGAAGGGACTTTCGCGCGAACCGATGACCGGCAATCCTCCTCCGCGTCTGTGGGAGACGGCCGCTGGCATGCTTAACGCCATCGGATTGCAGAACATTGGCGCGCAGGCTTTTCTCGAGGAGAAACTGCCCCGGTTGCGGCAATTGAAGAACGTGGTTATCTTTGCCAACGTCTTCGGTTATTCGCGCGAAGACTACGAGCGGACCATTCATATTCTGAACGACGGCGAAGGCATTGCGGCTTACGAATTGAATGTTTCCTGTCCGAACACCGCACATGGAGGATTGCAATTCGGCAGCGATCCTCGTTCGCTGGACGAAGTGGTGACGCTGGTGCGGCGAATCGCGCAGCGGCCATTGATCGTGAAGCTCTCGCCGAATGTCACGAGCATTGCTCAGATGGCCTACGTGGCGCAGGAAGCCGGCGCGGATGCGTTGTCGCTGGTGAATACTTTTGTCGCCATGGCCATCGATCCGGAAACGCGCAAGCCGCGCATCGCCAACGTTACCGCCGGACTTTCGGGCCCGGCCATCAAGCCGATTGCCGTGCGCATGGTCTACGACGCAGCTCACGCGGTGAAGATTCCGGTGATCGGCATGGGTGGGATTTCCACGGCGGCGGACGTGGTGGAGTTCATGCTCGCCGGGGCGGCAGCGGTGCAGATTGGTACCGCCAGTTATTGGGATCCTTGCGCCACGGAAAAGATCGTGGATGAACTGGAAAGATGGTGCGCCGATCGCCAGATTCTGCGGCTGGCCGAGCTTACCGGCGGCTTGCGGTTGGAGTAAGCGAAAATGTAGCTTGCTGTTTTCCAGGTTATCGCGAGACTCCCAGGATTGCGCCCATCAACTGCACAGTCGTCACGAAATCGTATGAGGAAGAATGAAACAGGAAGCTTCTATCGCCCGTGAGTGTACCAGATCGATCCGGGAGACTTGAAGTTCTGTCCCTCGCCCCAGGTGGCGTGAGTTGTTCCGCGGGAATCAATGGTGAGTCCGAAGTAGTCGCCGAAGGGGAAGCGGAAGCCGTTTTGCAGAATGTAACCGTAGCCGCGCGCGGGACCGGAAAGCTGGTTCTCGGAGGACCACGTCGCTCCGCCATTGGTTGACGCGCGATAGAAAGTGTTCCACAAGCGATGGCCGGAATTATCCGCGGCGCGTGCGTCCATCCACGCAACGCGAACGTCGCCGCCCTCTCCCGCCGTGATTGCGGGAAAGGAGTGTTCGACCGCGGGTCCGGCGGTTGACACGTCGGCGCGCGCAGACCAGGTTGCGCCAGCCGTTGTAGACGAGGAAAAATAAATACGCTCCGGGCCACCGTTGGTCCCGCCTGCGTTCCACAAGGCATAGATCGTGCCGGCGTTGTCAGAACTCAAAGCCAATTGCGCTCCCAGGAATCCGGTCTCGCAGCCCTCGGCTTCGCAATCGGGAGGTGCGCCGGAAACGTCAAGCAATGTGGTCGCCCAGGTTCGTCCGGCATCAGACGAGCGGCTGACGTATACGCTCACCGGGCGCGTCTCAATGTCCCGCTGCGCGTAAGCCGTCCATCCGAAGAAAACATTGCCCGCGACATCGACGGTCCCGCCACCGCCGAGCGACGATCCCTCCTGCGCATTGGGATTCACCAGCGCCCGCGTGAATGTTTGTCCCGCATCATGCGATGCCGCGACGTAGAAATTTTCGTCGTGATTGAAGCCTACGTAAACATCCTGTGCGCGTACTGCGAGCACAGGTTTGTCGGCGTCGTCAACCGAATGTTCCGCGATGGAAAACGACCAGTTTCGGCCAAAATCCACGGACCTGGCCACAACAATATCGCGCTTGTTGTTTTGCAGCCAGGAGGCATAAAGCGTTTGCCGGTCCGCGGGATCGACGACGATTTGCGGATCGAATTGCCCGGTCGCCAGCGGGAGCAGAGGCCGCGATGGTTCCCACGAAATTCCGTTGTCATTGCTGGTTGACAACACAATCGACGGAGCCGTACAGGCGCGGCATCCGGGAACGGCGCCATATTGAGGATAAAGAATAAAGACGTGGCCGCGACCGTCGGCGGTGATCGCCGGTTCCCACTGATCGCCGATGCTGAAGCCGATGCGCTTTTGCGCAGTAAAACCGAGATCCGTGGAGGCGGAGCGAGTTCCGGCCTGAGCAGCGGCGGACGAAGCGGCAGCGAGGATGAAGAGAAAAAGCGCGGATTTCCGGGTGAAACTTCGCCCAGTCCGCGAACGGCTGGTTGCAAATCCCACAGAACCTCACACAGCGACAGCGAACCTGACAGCGACAACGCTGGACGGACTTTATCGTGAAATCCGCCGGACCGTCAATTGCCCGTTTGGGCCACTTACCACTACTTTGGCCAGTATTGACGGTTTCCCAGGAGACAGCGAAGTGAGTAGAATGGCTGGTCCGGGAAAGGAAAAGAAGCGCTTGATTCTTGGGGTCCCGAAAGAGAGTTATCCAGGCGAGCGCCGGGTTGCCATTGTGCCGGCGGTTATCGCCAGCCTGGCCAAAGCTGGGCTCGAAGTTGTGGTGGAAAGCGGCGCCGGGGAACAGGCCGGATATCCCGACTCCATGTATGTCGATAAAGGCGCCAAGATAGCTGACCGCATGGCGGTTTTTGGCGCTGCCGACATCGTAGTGCAGGTGCTGGCTTACGGTTCGAACGACGCTACCGGTAGGGATGATCTTCCGCTTTTGCGGCGCGGGCAGGTGTTGATCGGTTTTTTGCGGCCGTTCGGATCGGCGGAGGTCGTGCAGGAGATCGCTGCGGCTGGCGTGACTTCATTCTCCGTGGAACTTGTCCCCAGAACCACCCGCGCGCAGAGCATGGATGCGCTGTCATCCATGGGGACGATTTGTGGTTACAAGGCGGTTCTGGTCGCCGCGGAGACTTCGCCTCGCGTATTTCCCATGCTGACGACGGCGGCAGGAACGATTACTCCCGCACGGGTATTTGTTATTGGCGCTGGAGTTGCCGGACTGCAGGCCATCGCTACGGCGCGGCGGCTGGGCGCTGTGGCATCCGCGTATGACATGCGTCCCGCGGCGAAGGAGCAGGTGCAAAGCCTGGGCGGGCGGTTCGTGGAGCTACCGATAGAAGCGCAAAACGCTCAGGATGCCCGCGGATACGGTACGGCGCAGGATGAAAATTTCTATGCCCGCCAGCGTGAGTTGCTGACGCGGGTGGTCGCGGAAAGCGATGTGGTGATTTCCGCGGCGGTGATTCCGGGGAAGAAATCTCCCGTGCTGATCACGGCAGAGATGGTGAAAGGGATGGCGCCCGGTTCGGTGATCGTGGATCTGGCTGCGGAGCGTGGCGGGAACTGCGAACTTACGCGTACTAGCGAGATGGTGGTTGCGTACGGTGTTTCTATCATTGGCGCTATTAATTTAGCCAGCAGCGTGCCGTATCATGCAAGCCAGATGTATGCCCGCAATGTGGCGGCGTTTCTGCTCTACATGATGAAGGACGGCAAGCTGCAGGTGAATGCGCAAGACGAAATTATTCGCGAGACCATGGTCACGAGCGGCGGGGAGGTGGTGAACGCGAGAGTGCGCGAGTTTTTCAAGATGCCGGAGTTGGCGCGAGCGGGAGGATAGAGATTTCTTAAGATTGTCATCCTGAGCGAAGCAACAGTTCGCGCAGCGAACTGTTGCGCAGTCGGAGGATCCCTACCAGCTTAAGCATTCCCGCGGTATTTGGCAGTTCTCACGGTGCTCTGGGCCTTGGTGAAAATGCCTTGTAGCAGCTGAGTGGCGAGAACTGCTAGGGATCCTTCGACTCCGTGGCTCCTCCGCTTCGCGGAGCAGCCACTGCGCTCAGGATGACAAAGCAGGAAAAAGGAATTAAGAAGCGGAGTTAACGGATGGGTTCCAATTTAATCGACGCGTTGTTCGTCTTCATGCTGGCGGCTTTCATCGGATTCGAAGTCATCCGCCATGTCTCGCCTCTGCTGCACACGCCGCTGATGTCACTGACGAACGCTTTAGACGCGATCGCCGTCGTCGGCGCGATCGTGCTGGTTGGCGAGCGTAAGAGCGAGTTCGCGACCGTGCTTGGCGTCATCGCCATCGTTGCTGCGACCAGCAACGTGGTCGGCGGTTTCATCATCACCGACCGCATGTTGAAGATGTTCAAGACCAGCCGTCCGGTGAAGAAATAAATGACCGAATTCGCCGGAAGCCAGCACATCATCGAAATCATCTACCTCGTCGCCAGCGCACTATTCATACTGTCGCTGAAGTGGATGAGTTCGCCCGCGACTGCGCGGCATGGCATTCGGGCCGGTGAAATCGGCATGGTGCTGGCCATCGGCGGCACGCTGCTGCGCCACGGCATCGTTGACTGGAAATGGATCGTCATCGCGCTGGTGCTCGGCACGGGCATCGGCATTCCGCTGGGCATGGTGCAGATGACTGCGGTCCCGCAGCGAACCGCACTGAGCCACGCTTTCGGCGCACTGTGCGTGACGCTGGTGGGCACGGCTGAGTTCTATCTGCGCACGCCCAACGTTCCCAAATTCATGATGTCAGTGCTGTCTATGGAAGTCATTCTTGGCTCTCTGACTTTTACGGGCAGCCTGATGGCAGCGGGGAAGTTGCAGGAAGTTTTAACTCAGCGCCCTATCACTTATAAGGGACAGAACCTGGTCAATCTCGGCCTGCTCGGCGTGGCGGTTGCCGTCGCTGTTTATCTTGTGCTGCATCCGGAAGCTAAGCAGTTGTTCCCGTTGCTGGTGGCGATTCCGCTGGTGTTCGGCGTGTTCATGGTGATCCCCATTGGCGGCGCCGACATGCCGACCGTGATTTCGCTGCTGAATTCCTACGCCGGTCTTTCGGCGGCTGCTATGGGATTCGTTCTGAACTCGAAGCTCCTGATCATTGCCGGCGCGCTCGATGGATCATCCGGATTGATTCTCTCCGTGATTATGTCGAAGGCCATGAACCGGTCGTTTACCAACGTTTTGTTCGGAGCGTTCGGGCAGGTGCAACCCTCCGCTGCCGGCGGGCAGGAAGCGAAGCCTGTGCGCAGCGCGACACCCGAAGAAGCTGCGGCGATTCTTTCGGCGGCGAACAAGGTCGTCGTCGTGCCCGGCTATGGCATGGCCGTGGCGCAGGCGCAGCACAAGGTTCGCGAGCTTTACGACGCGCTCACGAAGAAGGGAGTCGATGTTCGTTTCGCCATCCATCCCGTGGCCGGACGCATGCCTGGCCACATGAACGTGCTGCTTGCTGAAGCTGATATTCCCTACGACCGCCTCATCGAAATGGACGAGATCAATGGCGACTTCCCGGCGACCGATGTTGCGTTGATCATCGGCGCCAACGACGTGACCAACCCTGCGGCCCGCACGGACCAGTCCAGCCCCATCTTTGGCATGCCCATCCTCGATGTGGACAAAGCCCACACCGTCATGGTCATCAAACGCGGCATGAGTCCCGGCTTCGCGGGCATCGACAATCCACTCTATTACCTCGACCGCACGCTGATGTTGTTTGGCGATGCCAAGCAGTTTGTTGGGGGAATTGTCAGGGAGCTGGGCGGGGGACACTAACGAAGTGCTCCGGATTTAATTCTTAAGAGTAGACTTGTAGCGTCTACGGGAGTGATATCGAATGGCCCCATCCGAAAGTGTGATTGCCAGAGATCCCGAAATCCTGGGGGGTACTCCTGTTTTCCGGGGCACACGTGTTCCATTCCAATCGCTATTGGACTATATCGAGGGCGGGCAAACCTTGAATGAATTCTTGGACGATTTTCCTACTGTGACTCGCGAAGCCGCTGTCCATGCACTGGAGCATGCCAAGTCGCTCGTACTTAGCGAATTGCGATGAGGCTGTTGCTTGACGAATGTGTTCCTCGAAAATTGAAGACTCACTTGTCCGACGTGTATTGCCAAACAGTGCCGGAGGCAGGTCTGGCGGGCAAAAAGAACGGGGAACTGTTGCGGGTTGCAGATCATGCAGGCGGGCAAGAAACGGTTGGAGCTTGCTGCGGCGTTCGAAGGATTCCTGAACACAATCGACCAGCGCGTTCTTTCTTTCGACGTTGCGGCTTCGGGGATGGCCGCAGGTCTGATGGCATCGCGCAAAAGGAGAGGCCGGGCTGTAGAGATTCGCGACACGATGATCGCGGGCATTGTGCTCGTGCATCATGCCATGCTGGCGGCACGAAACACGGAAGACTTCGAAGAGATTCCTGCAATCATCAATCCCTGGGTTGCGTGAGAGCGACAGTGGGTTAGCACTTCTTCTTATAGACTGAAAACTCATGCACTACATCTACGGCATCAATGCGGTCACGGAAGCGCTGAAAGCGCAGAAACGCTCGTTTGAGTGGGTGGGCATGGCCAAGGAGCGCCATGACATTCGCCTGCAACGGCTGATTGAAGACTGCCGGCGGCTGGGTGTGCCGGTGAAGTATTTGCTGCGGACGGAACTGGATCGCATGGCCGGCACGGCGGCGCATCAGGGTGTGGTGGCTGTCACGTCAGCGAAGCAATACAGCGATCTTGATGATGTTGTAGAGGCGAAGCGCGGGCAGTTTTCCCTGGTAGTGGTGCTGGATGGCGTGGAGGATCCGCATAATCTGGGAGCGATCCTGCGCACGGCTGATGCGGCCGGAGCAGATGGAGTCGTCATCCCTGAACGGCGTGCGGCAGCTGTGACGGGAACCGTAACAAAAGTTTCGGCGGGAGCGAGCGAGCATTTGCCCATCGCCAAAGTCACGAACATTGCGCGCACGGTGGAAGAGTTGAAAGAGCGCAACGTATGGACGGTAGGGCTGGATGAACGCAGCAAGAAAACGTACGACGAGCTCGACTACAAAATGGACTGCGCGCTGGTGCTGGGCGGCGAAGGCAAAGGGCTGCACGATCTGGTGAAGCGGAAGTGCGATTTTCTGGTTTCGATTCCGATGCTGGGCAAGGTTCCGTCGCTGAATGTTTCGGTCGCGGCGGCAGTGGTGCTTTACGAAATTGTCAGGCAAAGACGCGCGGGCGAGGCTTCGGGTGTGAAATGAAGTTTCGTTGTCTCTGTTTTTGTTTGCTCTGCGTTCTTTGCGCCTCGGCGTTGAATGCTTTATCCCTGGACCGCGAAGCCTTCACCTTTACCAACTACGACCTGAACGTTCGCATCGAGCCCGACCAGCAGCGGCTGGCGGTTCGCGGGAAGATCACGCTGCGCAACGATTCGCAAACTCCGCAGAAAATCGCAGTGTTACAGATTTCTTCTTCGCTCGACTGGCGATCCATTCGCGCTGGCGACAAAGCTCTGCAATACATCTCGCAGCCTTACACATCGGACATGGACCACACTGGCTCTTTGTCGGAAGCCGTCGTGACCTTGCCGCAGGCGGTATCGCCAAAAGCCACAATCGATCTCGAAATCGCTTACGACGGCGTGGTCACGCTCGATGCGACCCGCCTGACTCGCATCGGTGGCTCTGAGTTGGTTGCTAAAAGCTCCGACTGGGATCAGATCAGCGCGAAGTTTACCGCCATCCGTGGCGTGGGCTATGTTGCTTGGTATCCGATCGCGACTGAGGTGGCGAATCTTTCAGAAGGAAACAGCCTGTTTGACGTCTTGGGCCGATGGAAAGCGCGGGAGGCCGGCTCGATGATGCACGTGCAGACGGTTGTGAATAGCGCGGGCGATGAGCGGCCACGGACGCTTTTTAACGGAGCCGGCTGTGTTGAGACGAAGTATGAAGAGATGGGTGCTGGAAGGCTTGTCGCGGCCGATTGCAAGGATCAGCGGTTACGGTTGGACTCCCCGACCCTCATCGTCGCTGACTACCTGGTGCTGGATCACGCCTCTATTGAAGTGCTCTACCTTCGAGGTCATGACGCATCGGCTGCGGATTTCGCCGACGCTGCGGAAAAGACCGTTCCGTTGATCACCGAATGGTTTGGAGCATTGCGAGAGAAGGCGAAGGTGGCCGATCTTCCCGTTTCCGACGCGGCTCCATTCGAGAGCGGTGCTGTACTGCTCGCGCCGCTGGGCATCACGGATGCAAAGTTAGCTGGGCTCACTGCCGCGCACCAACTCGCACACGCGGCGTTTTTATCGTTTCGTCCGTGGATTGAAGAAGGTCTCGCTCACTTCGCGCAGGCGCTTTATCTGGAGCAGCAGAAAGGACGCCAGGTGGCGCTCGATTACATGGGACTACATCGCTCGGCTTTCAGCGAAGCCGAACAACCCACGACTTTGCCAAGATCGGAAAATGAAGCCAACCATTCGCTGGTGAACACTGCTAGTGAAGACCTTTACCGCAGCAAAGCGATGTGTGTGTGGTGGATGCTGCGAGATTTGATCGGCGATGCGGCGTTTAAGAAGGCGCTGGCGGCTTACAAACCGGAGCAGGATAAAGAACCTTCTTATATGCCGAAACTGATTCAGGCGCAGACGCAGCGCGATCTGGAGTGGTTCTTTGACGATTGGGTGTATCGAGATCGAGGGCTGCCGGACTTCAAAGTGGAATCCGCATTTTCGCGAAAGACAATGACGGATTTATATATGGTCACGGTCACCGTCGATAATCTTGGCGGAGCGGGAGCTGAGGTTCCAGTGACTGTCAAACACGCGGCTGGAGTTGTAACCAAGAGGATTGAAGTGCGTGGCAAAAGTAAGGCCGTGATTCGCGTGGAAGTTTCGGGAGAGCCGCAGGAAGTTGTCGTCAACGATGGCAGCGTGCCAGAGAGTGACATGACGAACAATACTTTTAAGATCGAAGCGAGCAAGATCGAAACTAATGGGCCTGCGAAGTAAACTTCACCAGCAATTCCAACTTTGCGGCGGCGGATCCGGAGTCGATAGACTGCGCCGCGATTGGCATCGCCTCGGCAAGATGCTCCGCTTTCCCTGCTGCTACCAGCGCGGCCGCCGAATTTAGCAGAACCACATCACGATGCGCCGACTTCTTGCCGCTGAGTACGCTGCGAATAATTGCGGCATTTTCAGTGGCGTCCCCGCCTGCAATATGCGTCAGTGGCGCGCGTTGCAATCCGAACTCTTCCGGCGTCACTTCGTAGGTGCGGACGATTCCTTCGCGAGATTCGGCGATGCGTGTAGCGCCGCTGATGCTGATCTCATCCAGACCGTCGAGCCCGTGTACGACCAGAGCGCGATGAAGACCCAGCATGCTGAGCGTTTCCGCAAGTTTTTCGACCAGGTCTAGCGCGTAGACTCCAACAACCTGTCCCGACGCATGCGCCGGATTGGTGAGTGGGCCGAGCAGATTGAACATGGTTCGTAGGCGCAACTCGCGGCGCACCTTCTGCACCTGCTTCATCGCCGGATGCAGATTCGGAGCATAGAGAAAACATATCCCGATTTCCCGCAGGCACTGAGCAGACTTCTCCGGCGAAAGTTGAATGTCGATTCCTAAGGCTTCGACGACATCCGCCGATCCACACTTTGAGCTGATGCTGCGGTTGCCGTGTTTGGCCACGCGAACGCCCGCGCCCGCGGCCACGAATGCCGTTGCTGTAGAAATGTTGAAGGTGCCGCTGGCATCGCCGCCGGTGCCGCTGGTATCGACGAGGAATGACGCGGCCTGATCGGAAGACGAATCCAGGGCGTCGCGGCCGGTGCCGCTGACCACGAGTGCCGGCTGTTCTGAAGTTGGAAGCGGCGCTGCGGCGGCACGGATCGCCTCGGCAAAGCCGACGATCTCTTCGACGGTCTCGCCCTTCATGTGCAGGGCTACAAGTAGCGCTGCGATTTGCGCGTCGGTGCATTGGCCGGCAAGCACTTCCGCCATCACGTGGCGGGATTCGGCTCGGGCCAGCGATTGGCCCTGGTTGGCAATGCGATGAAGCGCGTCGGAGATCATGCGTGAGCCAAATTGTACGGCATGACCGGAGTGACAGTGTTGCCGTCGCGTTTGTCGGAAAAAGAAAATGCCCGGCGGAGTCCTGCCGGGCATCACGTTCTAAAATTCAACGATACTTAAGCCACGCGAGTGGTAACCGTCTTTTCTCCCGCGGCTTCACCGGTCGAAGAGATGTCCTGCGCGCCAGTGCCCTCAAGAATCGCCTTGGCTCGTTTTGTCTCGTCAGCACTGTTGGAGTGTACGGAGAGCAGGATGCCGCCATCTTTCACGCGGCCTTCATAGCGTTTGGCTTCGTATTCGGGGATGCCCATACCGATCAGGGCGCCAGTCAGGCCACCAATTGCTCCTCCCACGCCCACGCCTGCAAGCGCGGCCATGATCGGACCGGCGGCGATGAATGGCCCCAAGCCCGGTATGGCCAAAGCGCCGATGCCTACCAGCCATCCCAGGCCTCCGCCCAGAATCGCTCCCGTACCTGCGCCGGCCGTCGCTCCTTCCGGCGCCTTAGTGTTTTTCTCATGAGCAAAATCCTTGGTCCCTTCATTTGCCGGGAACAACACCGAGATGTCTGTATTGGGAAAACCCGCCGCCTGCAAGGCGTCTACGCCGCGTTCTACGCTGGTTTGGCGAGGGTAGATACCAAAAACTGCTGTATGCTTGTCGGCCATTCCAAATCTCCTTGAACTAAGAGTTCGTGTGCTTGCTCGGTTATTTCTTGGGTTGGACTTCTATTTCGCTGGTCACCTTATCCTGGCCAACAACTGCGGCTGCGTCAGCTTCAATGGCGCGTTTTTCGTCCTCTGATCGGACTAGCCCTCGTAGCGTGACCATTCCGTTCTGCGAAATGATTTTTACGTTGTGCGCATAGGTGGACAATGATTTGTCCTTCACTACTGACTGGCGGATTTGTTTGGCGATGTCCCGATCGGAATGATCGAGCTTTTGCTGATCGGCCGTCGGTTGCGTGTCATTCCGGTTGACCTTGGTATTGTCGGCCTGCGAGGAGCTGTCCTGAGCGCTAGCCCAAACGGTGATTCCCGTTAGCAAGCACGTAACGATGGCAGCTTGCGCCACAAATGTGAATATCCGTTGCATTACATACTCTCCATTCCTCGTGTCGAGATCAGTGGGAATCAAGGTTGATGTGGCTCACAGGCTGGTACGTCGGCCGCTCAAGAGGTTAAAGACGAGCACGATCACGGCAACTACCAGCAAAATGTGAATGTAACCGCCGAGAGTGTAAGAACTAACGAGCCCCAGCAGCCACAGCACAAGCAGAATCACAAAAATTGTCCAAAGCATGTAAGGCTCCTTTTCGGTGGACGAGTCCACAACTAAGCCTGCGGCGAAAGCCGCGAATTTGCACGACAACACTTACTTGCTGCAGAAGTAGACTATTCACGCGTGAGAAGCCGGCATATCAGGTGAACGCTGCACTTGGCGGGAATCGTGCGGGTACTTTTCAGCGAGCCGCGCTTCGACTTTGCTTTTGCCGTGTGCGCTTTGGCGCTGCTTTAGCCTTTTGCTTTTTCTGCTTCTGCGAGGATCGAATTTCGGAGGAGGGACTTGCCGCCTTCGTTTTTGATATTCGCTTAACGGAGCGCTTTCGTGTCCGTATTGTTGGCGGGGATGCTTTTGCGGGAGTCCCACCTGGAGTGTCGCCGTGTACGATTGCCGCGGCGCTCGCAGCCAATCCCTGAGTAGTAGCCGCAATCTTGCCTGCGGCATGACCTACTCTGCGGGCCAGGCTATTCATCAACGTGTCTTTACTCGCGCGTGAAATAATTTTCATTTTTGTCACCCGCAACCGAGGCACGATTTCCTACAAACGGCCACTGAGCGCCAGGACTACGACGATCAGAAGCACTAAACCCAATCCGCCGCTTGGATAATAGCCCCAACTCGCACTATACGGCCATGTGGGCAACGCTCCCAACAGCAGCAGGATTAACACAATCAATAATATGGTTCGCATAGTTCCCGCCTTCCAAATCTGCATGCTACGCCGTTTTAATCGTTGTTGAGTGGCGAAGCGTTGCTAGGGTGCAAGGAAAGCCTTAGGGGTTGGCTCGAATTCTCTGGATGGCGTCCAATCAGGGTTCTTATTGGAAGGAACAGATGAAAATTCTGCGACCCGATTTGTGGTTACTTCGCCTGAGGCGGAATGGCCGTGGTTACTTGCCTGCGAGCAGTTCCACGCCGAGAGTAGCCAAATCGACGTCTTCGCTCGATGACAAGCCGCTGACGGCGACAGCGCCAATCACCCCGCCATTTTTCCAGACGGGTACGCCGCCGCCCCAGCCTACATATTGGGGATCGCCGTAGTAGGCGATGTCGTGGCCTTTTTCTGTGTGCTTAACCTTCTCCCCGATTTCCCCGGTGGGCTTGCGTTCTCTTGCGGCGGTCCAAGCTTTGTTCATCGCGATGCGGATGGAAGAGACAGGCGCGCCGTCCATGCGCGTGAAACAGATGAGGTCTCCGTGAGCGTCGGCCACAGCAATCGCGGCCGCCTTCTGCTTTTGCGAAGCTTTGTCTACGATCAGGTCGACGGCGCGCCGCGCCTCGGAGTGGTCAATGGTTTGGATGGTTCTCATGAGTAGAAGAATACAACGATCTAAAAGTTACGATAGCCCCTGATGAGGGAAAGAGATTCTGGTCTCCAGGAGGGCGGAGCGAGACGGCCAGAATCAGACCACCAAAAAAATCGGGCCGGAGAACTCCGGCCCGAAAACGTAGCGTCAACTTTAGAAATTAAATTTCAACCCAAATTGCACGAGTCGGGGATTATTGACCGTGTTTGTGACCTCTCCAAAAGTCGAACTGGTCACAGTTCCATTCGGTGGCCCGAATTGCGGGTGGTTGAAGAGATTGAAGAACTCGGCGCGGAACTCGATATTCATTCTTTCAGTGATTGCAGTTTTCTTAAACACAGCGAAGTCGAAGTTGACCACGCCCTGTTGCCGGAGAGTGGCATCGACACGAGGTTCGTCGCCGAAGGTCCAAGGATTGTTTTGCACGCCAGCCGAGTTGAGTCCGCTCGGAGCGGTGAAACAGGATGTGTTGAACCATTCCGTCACTCTCGATACCGAACTTCCTGAGACATTTTTGTCGCATCCCGGAACGTAGTCAGGCCGAAGAGTACCTATGCCAAAACCGTCGCTGGTGAAGACGTTCGACCCGCCCCAACTTAACTTCACCGGGAAGCCACGCTGGAAGGTAGTGATGCCGTCCAATCCCCAACCGGAGACGGCTGCACCGGCAAAACCGTTAACACCTGAGAGAAACTTCTTTCCATGTCCAAAGGGTAGATCAAGCACATAGCTCGCTATCAGGCGCTGGGAGACGTCTTGCGAAGAGAGGGACCGCTCGCCGTTAAGATTGTTCCAGTCCTGTACGGCTCCTGTGCCTCCCGTAGTGCCGCCTTCCAACCATGAGGTAAGGGTATCGGTGTTAGACATCAATTTGGCGTTAGTATAGGCCACCAGCAACGTACCGCCGCCCTGGAACCTGCGTGTGACTGTTGCCTGCAACGAATTGTAATTACTGCTGCAGCAGCCGTAAGCATTGAGGTTCAATCCCGAGTACTGTGGATACGGGCGGTCCAGTTGGCCCTTCAGCAGGTTCCCGGGTCCCAAGCTCCCCGGAAGCGCTTGACTAAAGGGATAGGCTCCGGTTATTGGCTGTGCAATGGCTACGGCAGCCTCGCCGCCGGAGGCGTATTGGGTTGCCGCCTGAGCGATGAAGCTGTCAGGGATTTGGTTGATATTGGTGTTGGACTGTTCCAGATGCACGCCGTGCGATCCGGCGTAGGCAACATCGGCGAAGAATCCACCCGGCAACTCGCGCTGAATATCCAGGTTGTATTGCTCAAGATATCCATATTTCTGCACCGTATAGCCCGTGTCCGAGAAATTATTCTGCGTCAAGGCATACTGAGAAATATTCGGCTGCGGATTGCGGCCCGCCACAGGCGTCAGGTTATTCGCGCCCACACCAGGGGCTTGGTTGAAGGGACCCGCCCCCAGGCAGGTGAGAACGCCATTTGCTGTTAAAGAGCAGGTGTTGGAATTAAGAGTCGCTGCGGGAATTACGCCGTGATCGTTGCTGGAGAAGAAGTTCGAAGTAGCACTACTAACAATGTCGTTGTAGGGGTTGGCATTGAATGACACGTAATTCGGAATAAAGAAAATCCCATATCCGCCACGAATCACAGTTTTGGGGGCTACTGCATAGGCAAATCCGAGCCGGGGTAAGACCTCCTTATAAGAAAGCGGCAGGTTGTTGCGGCTGGAGTTGGTGCCCGTCTTAACCAGGAAGACATCGCCCGGACAAGAGCTTCCGGCTACACCACTGCATCCGGTGACCGAGGAGTTGGCGACGCCGGGGTTGAAGTAGGTCATTTTGTCGTAGCGTTCCGACCACGGGCCTTGCAACTCGTAGCGCACACCCAAATTCAATGTCAGCTTGTTGGTCAAATGCCAGGTATCGCCAAAATAAAAAGCGCGATACGTCTGCTTGCCGGAGATCGGACCTGAAATGACCAAAGACCCGCTGGTTTGGTTGCCGAATGCGGCTCCCTGACCATTGCCATAGCCGAGGAGGAAATCGGCAAAATCCTCACCGTTGCCGGCGCCAGCGCCCTGTACGTTACCGGCCCCGATTGTGCTGGGCGTAACCGATGTCCACGCGCCGCCGAACGAGATTAAACCGCCTCCGGTGTTGGTTTGCAGGTAGTTGTCGTAACCCTCTTCCAGTTGTGCGCCCCAAACGAAGGTGTGGCGTCCGCGGATCATGGTCACTTGTGGCGAAAGATTGAACTGAGTATTCAAATCGTTGATGGAGCTTTGCCCCTGGCTGCAACCTACCAATGAATCATTCTGGCCGAAGCAGGGAGTCAGCGGAGTGCGTTCCAAGCTCGGCACCAGCGGGTTGTACGCAGCCGGCCAATCCTCTTGCGTCACATCAAAGTCGTCATTAATGGGCGCCCGCAGGTAGTGAAAGCGGCTGATGCTGGCATTGAAGTTGAAGATCGTGTTTGGACTGATCGCGAAGTTGTAACCAACCGCCAAACTCTTGCTGCGCGTGTTTTCCGCACAACGATCTTTGCACAGACCTGTGCCGAAAGGATCCTGCGCCAGGCTGAGGAGCTTCCAATAGCTGAATCGGCCAAAGATGGTCTGCCTGCTGTTGATCGTTTGATCTACACGCGCCACATATTCGTCCGTGTCGCCGCCCGTGCTCGCGTCCTTAAGGAAGTTAAGGACCGTCCCCCCCGTCGTCGGATCTGCAATTAATTTGTTTAAGAGAAAAGCGGAGGTTGGGTTGATGTTAGCGGTTGGAATTACGTTATTGGCGAACGGCACGCGGTTCCCGACGGTAACCACTCCTCCAGCGTTGCCGTAACTTGTGAACAGGATGGGGTTGTAAAGCTGGTGGACAAGTTCCCCCGTGACCGGATTCTTGTCGTCGCAGACTGGAATTCCCGAGCCATTGGGATCAACGGCGTCGAATTTCCCGTTGCAAAGGTCAGCAAAATCGCCTGTGCGCTCGGCCGCGGTGGGCACGGTTGTGTTGAATGGAGTACCTGTACGTAAGCGAAATCCTTCATAACTGCCAAAGACAAAGGTTTTGTTCTTGATAATAGCTCCGCCGATGGTGGCGCCAAATTGATTCTGCGTGAACGGCGGCGGCGAGTTCGAAACGCCAGCGGCTATTTCCGAGTTCTTATTGAAGAACTCGTTGGCATTGAAAACCTTATTGCGCAGGTAATCGTACCCGGATCCATGCCAGGTGTTGGTTCCAGACTTGGTGCTCATGTTGATGACGCCGCCGGCAAACTTGCCCCACTCCGGACCAAGGTTGTTGTCCTGAACTTTGAATTCGCCTATCGAGTCCTGCGTGGGAACCAGAAATGGCAGGTTAATGTAGCCAATGTTCAACGGCTGACCATCGACATACTCCGCGCCCTCATTCGCGAAGGCGCCGCCGATCTGGTAGTTCGCAAAGTCAAAGGGATTCTTGCCCACGACATTACCTTCCGTGCTGCCTTGAGGAATCACCGACGGAGTGACAGTCGTTAGGTTAAAAATGTTGCGGCCGTTCAAGGGAAGCTCGTTCGCCTCACGTTGGTCAACGACGGTGCCCAGCGAGGATGTCTCTGATTGGAGCAGCGGCGTTTGCGAAGTCACCTCGACAACCTGGCTGACCTCGCCTACCTGGAGGGCGGCATCAATACGCGTGTTCTGTTGCACATCAACCGTGATTGCGGGGCGGGTGAAGTGCTTGTACCCCTGTTTCTCGACGTCAACCCGGTATTGTCCGGGAAACAGGTTCACAAAGGTGAAGAGGCCATCGGCGCCACTGGACTGGGTCCGTTTTTCCGCTGTTCCCATGTTGGTTAACGTCACGTTGGCGTCGGTGACGGCGGCGCCGGAAGCATCCGTTACGGAGCCGGCGATTGAGCCATAAGTAGATTGAGCGGATGCGGATAAACACAGCCCCGATGCCAACAAACTCAGCGACAGAACCATCGTCCAGAACCTGCGAGAATTCATGCCAACCCCTCCACGTGGAATATGTTCGGGAAGAACCTGCAACATTCGGAGAGAGGAGACACAAACATCAGAGTGCTTGTACGGACGTTCTCGAAGAGAATATCTGTACAGCGGGAAATTTTAAGAGCACGCCGAGCGATTGAGTCTTCTAGTCTCTTTAAGTTAGTACGACCTTGTGGGGAGATTTGTACCAAGCCATGCAAGGAAGTAGAGACGGGAGAATGTTGAGATCGAAGGAGACTGGCTAACTGTGTGCCAAGTTAGTTAAGGATGGTTCGCTTCCTTGCGCAGCAAGGCGTAGAGAAAGGGCTTGCCCGTGGGTTTGGGACTGCCGCCATGCGGTTCCACGGTGACGAAGACTGCATCCACTTCGGCCATCTGTTTCGCATCATCGAGGCGCAGAACCCAGCGGCGGTTCGATTCGCTGTCCATGTACAGAATCCCCAGATTCATGGGGCGAGCTTTTTCGCCAAGTTCCGCCGCTTCCTTTTGTCCCCAGACCTGGAAGATGCTGGCATTCTTTACTCCCGCCTGATGATCAAGGTCAAAGGCGTAAAAGATAAGAGATTTATTCTGTGTGTAGAAGACGCGTCCGTATGGCTTACGTGTGCGGCTTCCGCTGTCTACATCGAAGACGTCTGCTATGTAGAGCTTGCGGGCGCCCATCAGCTCGCGGATGTCACGGTCGGAGGCCAGAAACTGTTCGTCATTCCCAAGCCGCCGTTCCTGATCCCGATTGGAGGCCGTAAGCTCGT
Organism: Candidatus Sulfotelmatobacter sp.; assembly: GCA_036513255.1. Taxonomy (GTDB): domain Bacteria; phylum Acidobacteriota; class Terriglobia; order Terriglobales; family Acidobacteriaceae; genus Sulfotelmatobacter. Next base: position 176,443 of record DATBZH010000099.1, read on the forward strand.
CGATCTTCGATTCGAGCGACGCTGCGTGCAAAAGCTCGCGGTCATTTTCGGCGCGCAAGCTCGCGAGTTCGGATTTCGCGCTTTGAAACGATTGCTCCGCTTGCTGGAGCTGGACGGTCAGGCTGTCACGCTGCTCTGAAACTGCTCGCAACTGCTGTTCCGTTTTGCCCTCAGCCGATCCAAGTTCGTGGGAATGGTCTTCCAAAACGCGCAAAGCCGTTCGCAGTCTGCCGACTTCCTGCTCCTGTTTTGCGTTTTGCTCTTGTATCTGGGAAATTTTTGCAGCCTGGAATTCAACCAACTGGTCGCTCGACTTCTTTTGAGCCTCCAGCTTTTGCGCCTGCTCTTGTGGTGAAAATGAAGGCGACGTCTGCTTCGCTGCGCTGTGCGAGCGACTGCCTAATGCGTAAGCGCCAAACACAACCGCAATTCCTAGACAAGCGGCAAGGCCGCCCTTTGCCCACTGGTGTGTCGCGAATCCTAGTAGTAAGTGGGGTGGTATTTCGCGAGGAACCGCATTTCTTATTTGGCGGTCCACCCTTTGTTCCGCTCGATGAACGCGAGCCAGGAGCCTCTCCCGTGCTTCCGAATCATCCCAATCTTCCCGCTCTTGCGGATTGTCATAAATCGCGGCAAGGAACGGTATTCCATCCGAGATCAAGAGTTGATACTGGTCATGGATCTCGCGACAATCGTTACAGACCTCAAGGTGCCGCTCCAGTTCCAGCCACTCATGTGCGCTGAGCGTACCCGAATTCGCCAACGCGTTGAGTTCTTTGAACCGTTCATGGCCATCGAGATTCTGGTCTTCGTTCAGCATTAATCGTTTCCCCGGAGCCTCTGTACAGACGGGCTCTTCCGTAACCGTTCCAGGCCACGATAAAAATGGTGGCGCACATTGCCAAATGGCTGGTGAAGTTTTTCGCTGATTTCTCTCAATTCCAGTCCTTCGAAATAGAATAACTCAAGGGTTCGCCGCTGCATCTGCGTTAGATCCTGGAAAGCCCTCTGCAAATGCGCAAAGTTGATTTTTGACCCAATCTCTCGTTCTACATCCGTCTTTCCTGCCAGAGTATCGTCCAGAGATTCGATTTCTGTACCAACATAGAAGCCGCGGCGCGATAAATGCGCCTTCCTGTCCAGCGCTCGGCTATAGGCCACTTGCACGATCCAGGCCTTGGCGCCGCCCTTTCCTGGATCAAACAGCGCAGATTTTTGATAGATATAGAAAAATGCTTCCTGCACAACCTCTTCCGCCTCGCTGTAGTCACGCAGGATTCGAAACGCGATGCTGCTCACCAGACGGGAGTACCGGCCAAACAGGGATTCCAGCGCATCTGTATCTTTCGCCTGCAGCCGCGCCATTAACTCTTCATCGCTGGGAGAGCGTACCGAAGCTCCTTCCGGAACTGCGACCGAATGTCCGGCGTTTCCGGTCCAGACCAGAGGGATCGCGAGAGCACGTCCGTTTGCGGGGGAGCTCATAGGGGCCGTTCTCAAGTCCTGCCCTGAACGCTACGGGGACCCGTCGGCCAAGGCGTGCATGATTGACGATGCCCGGCCGCAGTTGTCACCGTGCTTCGGGCAACATACACCAGCAGTTAATCGTTTTTCCAGATAAAAGCGCACGGAAAAAATGTCCGGGTGAATACCTTGGCCTTGGTACAAACTTCGTTCGCCCGTCGTATAAATTGATTCCGAAGAGATCGCGGGAGCCGGGCTCGAGGACTCGACATGCTTTCTACAAGGAAGAAAGCCTCCAAACCTTGCGCGGGAGAGTACATTAAGGATTTCTATGCGCAAAGTGTTTCCAGCTGCGCTGCTAATCGCCATGCTCTCCGGCACATTGCAGGCGCAATCCACCAGCGCCTCGTTGACCGGACGTGTCACCGACCCGAATAAAGCCGTAATTGGCGACGCGAGAGTTACTGCCATCAACATCGGCACCCAGATTTACTATCAGGGGCTTACGAACGGCACGGGAACCTACTACATATCAAACTTAGCGCCCGGAAAATACCGTATTGAGGTTGAAAAGCTCGGCTTCAAAGCTGTGATCCAGGCCGGCGTAATTCTTCATGTGCAAGACGCAGTGGAAGTTAATTTCGAGATGATCCTGGGGTCCGCATCGGAAAGCGTCACAGTGGAGGGCAGTTCGCCGCCTCTCGACACGGAATCTTCCACCGTCGGCACTGTCGTGGAACAGCGGAAAGCGAACGAGTTGCCGCTCAATGGACGCAATGTCTTCAATCTGATCGTGCTGGCGCCATCGGTGATTCCGCAAGGGAGCTCAACCGGCACGCCAGTTGGAGTAAACCCATTCGGCTGGAATAATTATCAGGTCAATGGGTCGTTCGGAAACCAGAGCGCCGAGTATCTTGATGGACAGCCCTTGAACATCGGCTATATCAACTTACCCATCCTGATTCCAATTCAGGATTCGATTCAGGAGTTCCGGGTCCAGACCAGCAATCTGGGAGCGGAATGGGGCAAATTTGCGGGCGGAGTCACCAGCCTGAGTACGAAGGGCGGCACGAACTCACTGCACGGGGAAGCGTATGAATATTTGCGCAATCGCATATTTAATGCGAACGATTTCTTCCTCAGCAGCGCGGGAAAGCCCAGACCGCCCTGGGTACAGAACCAGTTTGGAGCGGAAGTCGGTGGACCTTTGCATCTTCCGCACTACGATAGGCGGAATCGAACGTTCTGGTTCGTGAGCTGGGAAGGTTTTCGGCTCCGCACCGGAGAACCGTTCACTGCTACGGTTCCCACAGCAGCCGAACGGGCAGGTGATTTTTCTGCTATCAGCACCCAGATTATGGATCCCTGTGCCGGCAATGTGAATGCCCAGGGAGCGTGCCCAGGCAGCGCAGTCAATCCCACGGTATTCGGCGGCAATATTATTCCCGCGAACCGGGTCAATCTGACCTCCAAGGCGTTGCTTAATTCCTGGCCGGCGCCGAATGTTCCCGGAGTAGTAACTCCGTCAGGAACCATTAACAACTTCAATACGGTGGCGAGCACAGGTGGAAACCAGGACCAGGTCGTCGCGCGCATCGATCAGGACATCAACAGCAAGCAGCGGTTGTTTGTCAGGTTCAGCCACTGGAATGTGCTCGATCTCCCAACGGATCCGCTGGGCAATGGTTTGTGCGCCGATCGTTGTTCAGAGAAGTATTCCACTAACGCTGTGGCTGCCGGCTACAACTACAACATCAATTCTATTTCGGTTTTCGACTTCAGCGCCAGCATCAGCCGGTTCAAATACAACCGGACTCCGAAAAACGCCGGCTTCGACCTGACATCAATTGGCTGGCCTGCGAGCTACAACAGCTCCGTCCCGGCGATCATGCGTACACCGCCGACCCCGTGCGTGGCCAACATTTCCGACAACATTATGTGTACGCAGGGACAAAGCTTTATTCAGGATCGCAATACCCAATACAATCTTTCGCCGAGCCTTACGCTCATGCGCGGGCATCATCAGTTTCATGTTGGTTTTCAGTTCGAAACTGGCTATGAAAACTATGCGCAGACCAACGTGGCCAGTGGGGCCTTCGATTTCTGCGCGCCGAGTCAAGCCTGCTTCACCGGGTTTTCCTTCGCCGACTTTTTGCTGGGATATGCCGACAACTTCAGTAACTTCGAGAATCATTTTTTTGCCCAGGCGGTTGTTCCGGCTTTCACCGCGGGTAAGCAGGAATATCGAGCTTTCTACTTCAATGACACGTGGCATTTGAGCCGCGCGCTTACTTTGAATCTTGGACTCCGTTACGAGCTTCAGGGTCCGTGGTCGGAGCGCTATGACCGGCTCTCATATTTCGATCCCCATGCGCAAAGCTATCTCAATCGATTTCTTCCATCCGGCTCTTCGCCGGTGCTGGGAGATGTGTTTCTGGTTCCGTCCTGGGCGCGCAATAATGTGCCGCTCGATTTAGACAACCTGGCGCCACGGGTTGGTGTCGCCTACAGTCTCACTCGCAGGACAGTCATCCGGTCCGGATACGGCATCTTCTGGGTTCCCAACTATGTTTCGTTCGCGCTTAACCCCGCCAATGACATGGTGAATGCGGCAAGCACCACGTACACCGGGACAGTGGACGGCACACACCCCCTCAACTCGATTTCGCTTCCGTTTCCTAACGGTATTTCTCCGCCGCCCGGCCGCAGCCTCGGGACCGAGGGAACCCAGCAGTTTCTAACCCAGACAGTGCAATCCATCACCGAGGTTGATCGTGAAAACCATCCTTCCGCTTATGTGCAGCAGTGGAATTTGAATGTTGAGCGCGAACTTCCGGCAGGATTTCTTCTATCCGCGGCTTATGTGGGGTCAAAAGGCACGCATCTCGAACAGTACTCCCAGCAAGTCAATCAAATTTCGGACGACCTGCTGGCTCAAGCTGCCGCGCAGTTCACGGCAGGAGGCAAGTCAGCGGTTACGCTGCTGCAGACCGTGCCGAATCCCTTTTTTATCAATGGGCAGGCTTTAGCCCTTGCAGCCCCGACCACCACCGAAGGGCAACTCCTGCGACCCTATCCGCAATACACCAGTGTGCAACTTGCGGGCCAGGGATCTTTCGAGAGTGTCTACCACTCCTTGCAGGTGACGGCGCAAAGACGGTTTGCCGGTGCCGGGTCTCTGATGGTTGCTTACACCAACTCAAAACTGATCAGCAACACAGACACTCTTACTTCATGGCTGGAAACGGGGGTGGGCGCTATTCAGGACAGTAACAATCTGCGAGGTGAACGTTCGTTATCGTCGCAGGACGTTCCTCAGCGTCTGGTGATCAGCTACGTCCTTGATTTGCCGTTCGGACAAGGAAGAAAGTATCTTTCCGGTGTGGGCAATGGATTAAACAAGGTTGTGGGCGGATGGGGCATCGATGGTGTCACCACGTTCCAACGAGGATTTCCTTTGATCTTCAGCAATGGCCAGGCCAACGACGCCACATTGTTTGGCTCGGGATCGCGCCCGAATGTGGTCGCCGGATGTCCGAAATTAATTTTTGGCGACAAGATCACAAGATTGACCCAGTGGTTTGACACGGATTGTTTCGCCGCGCCCGCGAACTTTACCTTTGGCAACGAATCGCGAGTCGATGCAACGCTGCGCGCCGACGGGGTGAACAACTTTGACTTTGCAGTTTTCAAAAGGATCCTGTTCGATCCGGATGAACGTTTTGGTTTGGAATTTCGAACGGAGTTTTTTAATCTTTTCAACCGCACCCAGTTTGCTCCGCCGAACACGATATGCTGCACCAGCAACAATGCCAACTTTGGCGTTGTAACCGCTACCGCCCCGGGAACGAATCCGCGGCTGATTCAATTTGCGCTGAAGTTCTTGTTCTAGGAAGAGTCATTTACGGCCTCCGGCATGCGTTGTGCCCTGGCAGGAACGCTGCGCGGGAAGTTTAAAATGGTCAGCCATCTCTCTCAGATCGTCCGCGTTTCGATCGTCATTGCCTCATTCGCCGCAACAGGCACATCGATCCTCGAGGTAAAAGCGCCGCGCGGAATCGATTTCACGCTCCAGAATTCACCGACGCCGCAGAAGTATCTGATCGAGACCATGCCCGGCGGAATCGCCCTCCTTGATTACAACAACGATGGATTGCTGGATATATTCTTCGTGAACGGCGGCCGCATAGATCATCCCATGCATGAAGCGGAAAACTTCGACCGGCATGATCCGCGCTATTGGAACCGTCTTTACCGGCAAAACAAAGACGGCAGCTTCACGGACGTGACCGAGCAAGTTGGTTTAGCGAATGCCGGAGACGGAAACTACGGCATGGGCGTGGCCGTCGGCGACTACGATAACGATGGCTATCCCGATCTCTATGTCACAAGCTACGGAAAAAACATTCTCTATCACAATAATGGCGATGGCACTTTCACAGACGTAACAGCCAAAGCAGGCGTTGCGGCAGGAGGCTGGTCGGTCTCGGCGGGATTCTTTGATTACGATAACGACGGCAGGCTGGATCTGTTTGTCACGCGTTACATGGACTGGGACACGCAGCACAGTAAAGACTGCGGAGGGAATTTTCACACGTACTGTCCGCCGGGCGAATTTCCCCGCACCACGAACATTCTTTACCACAATCGCGGCGACGGCACGTTCGAAGATGTAAGCCAGCGCTCGGGGATTGCTGCGAAGAAGGGGCACGGACTGGGTGTGGCGTTCGGCGACTACGATGGCGATGGTTTTACGGACACCTATGTAGCCAACGACGGTATGCAGCAATATCTGTTTCACAACAATGGCAATGGCACGTTCACCGAAGTCGCGCTTCAGGCGGGCGCGGCCCTCAACCTGGATGGTGGGCCGCTCTCGGGCATGGGCGTCGTGTTTCAGGATTACGATAACGACGGACGGCCAGACGTGATCGTTACTACTTTGCCGCGGCAGACTTATGCGGTCTTTCACAACGATGGCAACGGATCTTTTACAGACCGCGGATTGCAAACGGGAGTGACTGCGCTTTCGGGGGTGACGGCAGGCTGGGGCGTGGGCCTCGAGGATTTTGACAATGACGGGCAGAAAGATTTGTTCGTCACGCAGGGACACGTGCTCGACAACGTAGAGACCATCGATCCTTCGTTGCACTATCTGGAGCCAACGCTTCTCGCGATGAATCACAATGGCCGGTTCGAGCGCGTCGATTCTGGAAGCGACGCGCTGGTTGCGGGACGCGGAACGGCATTTGGCGACTTCAATAATGATGGGTGGATCGACGCGGTGACGACAGTTCTCGGCGCGCACCCTCAGTTTTTCATGAATCGTGGCGGCAGCGCGCACTGGCTGACTATTACACTGCGAGGTACAAGGAGTAATCGCGACGGTCTGGGCGCGCGTGTGCAAGTGAACGGGCAGACGCGTTTCGCGACCACCGCAGGAAGTTACGAATCCGCGAACGATAAACGGCTGCACTTTGGACTCGGCAGCGCCAAATTATCCAAGGTCGAAGTATTCTGGCCGTCGGGAACGCATCAAGTATTGAACGATGTTGCTGCGGATCAATTTCTTGAAATACGCGAACCGGAGAAGCCGTGATCCGAACCATCCTAATTTTGTGGCTGGCGTGGCAGGCGGCTTCGCCCGAAGCAGTGCAACACATGGAGGCTGGCCGCAAGGCCGAAAGCGAGCGGCACTTCGACGTTGCCGTTGCCGAATTCCGCAAAGTGACGGAACTGGATCCGACCGCGCCCGCTGGTTTTGTGAGCCTGGGGCAGGCATTTATGGAGCAGCGCGACTATGGCGCTGCCATTCCACCCCTGAAGCATGCGCTCGAACTCGATTCGAATATGGCTCCCGCACATCAGTTGCTGGGTTACGCGCTGTTGGTGCAGGGCTATGCGGCCGAAGCGATTCCGCACCTCGAACGAGTCCACGAACAGAGCGCATTAGGCATCGCGCAGATTGAAACCGGACAGTTTGCCGACGCGATCGTAAATTTGCAGGCCGCACTGCAGAAGCGCCCGAATGATCCGGACTTGCTTTACTACTTAGGCCGCGCCAGCGGCTTGCTATCGAAGCAATCTATTGATACGTTGTTGGCCGCCCATTCCGATTCCGCTCGCGCGCATCAGGCGATGGCGGAAAACTACTTCGTGCTGCGGCGAATGCCCGAGGCAGAAAAGGAATATCGTGAGGCGCTGCGGCTGCGTTCCGATGTGCCCGAGGTTCATCTTGAGTTGGGCGAAGTGTATGCCGGCGACTCGCAATGGGCCAAGGCGGAACAGGAATATCGGGCGCAGTGTGAACGTGAGCCGGGTAACGCGGAAGCTGCTTACCGCCTGGGTACGGCTTTGCTGGAGCAAGGCAAGGCGAAAGAGGCTCAGGTGGAACTGGCACGCTCCGACAAGTTAATGCCCGACATGCCGGAGACTCTCTATTCATTGGGGAAGGCCGCTTCACTCGATGATGACGCCGCTGCGGCCGAGAAAGCATGGATGAAGCTTTTGAGCATCGAGAAAAGCACTCCCCTTGCCGCGCAGGCGCATTTCGGGTTGGCAGGTCTCTATCGCAAGCAGGGAAAGACCGAGGCGGCCCAACATGAAATGCAGGAGTTCCAAAACCTGCAGAAGTCTGTTCAACAGTAGACATCGAGACAACAATATCTAGTAATTGGATGCTACGGCATTCAGGGAGAGCCCATGCGCAACACCTTCGCCGGCTTTAGGCAGTCAATTCACGGTCGTCCGGAGCGAACACCGATGCGGTCGCTCCGGAGACGAAATAGAGATCGGTAGACCACCAAACCTTACTTGGCAGTCTCCAACTGTTGCAGATCGGCCAGCACTTCCTCGCTGTGACCCTGCGGACTGACCTTGAGGTAAACCTTCCGGATCACGCCTGAAGGATCGATCAGGAACGTATTGCGCGCGGCAAGAGTCATTCCGTTGTACTCCATCACCGAGCCGTATTGTTGAACGACCGCGTGGTTAGGATCGGCAAGCAGCTTGAAGTTCAAGCCTTCTTTCGTGCAAAAGCCTTTGTGAGAGTCCACGTTGTCTACACTGACGCCGACGATCACCGCATTCTTCTGGGTGTACTTGTCGATGTCTCGCTGAAAGTTGTGAGCTTCGATGGTGCAGCCCGACGTGAAATCCTTGGGATAGAAATAAAGCACAACCCATTTTCCTTTGAACTGATCAAGGGATACCTGTGCGCCTTCCTGGCTGGGCAGGCTGAAAGAGGGAGCGGGATTGCCGACAGCCGGAGGCTGGGTCTGATCGGCAGCAACTGCAACCAGCGCACCCAGAACGAGGGTCAGAAAAAACAGCGTGAAGAATTTCATATTGCTCCTTTGAACTACAGGTAAGGATAAACGATTACCGCAGGGGTCTGGCAAGCTGCACAGAAGAACCTGATGCCTCTTAATCGCTATGCAGGGGTTGTTGCGATAAGAATGGAGCCGACGAGCGGACTTGAACCGCTGACCTGCCGATTACGAATCGGCTGCTCTACCAACTGAGCTACGTCGGCTTTGGGTGAACTTGCTTTAGTTTACCAAATCATTCTTCTACAACTGCGGCCAATGCGTTCCCAGCTTCCTTCTGGCTCGTGACGGTGGTAACAACCTCACGCTAATTTGTTGAATTTGCTCGACACGAAAAGAACGGCCCGGATCAACGGTCCGGGCCGTTCTTTAATTTATGTTTCTCTGTTTAGTTCACCGCGCTCAAGCTTCTCGCGGCGAGTGTCGCTACTTCGTGATCGTGAGAGCGACTGTGGTCGTGTGCGTTATGCCTCCGCCGGTGCCGGTGATGGTGATCGTGTGGACGCCGAGTGCTGCACTCGCGCCGACAACGACCGTCATCGTTGACGTTCCGGAGCCGGGAGCGCCGATGGAGGTGGGGTTGAAGGTGACTTTCTGAGCGCTGCCTTGACCGGTAGCGGTCAGGGCTATCGCAGAGTTGAAGCTTCCCAAGGCCGCCGTGGTGATGGTGGAGGTTCCGGTGCCGCTTCTGGCCACCGTAATTTTCGCGGGCGCGGAGCTGATGGTGAAATCAGCGGTCGTCGTGCTTCCCGCCAACGCAGTAATCAGTCCCACTCCGTTCGGACTGCCCCATCCGGTCGCCAAATCGTAACCGGCTACGGCCGTGAAGCCGTTGCTGCCGCTGGTGATGTCATGGAACGCGGTCTTGTACCCGGAGCTCAGGCCGATTGTATAAACAGCAGGGTTGATGAAGCCGAGAGTGGGATTGCCGTTCGCGAGCGCCTGTTGATTGATGAGAGCCATGAAACCGGCCCACATCGGCGCCGCGAAACTGGTGCCACCATAGTTGTTTGCGGTGCAAGTCGTCTGATCGGCGCAAACGTAGAAATCAAAATTGGATTCCGCCGATACGTCCGGAGCGTTACGCAGAGTGGTTGAGCCTTTGTTGGCGGTCGTGATGACGCCGGTGGTCTGTTGCCACGAGGGTATTGGAATAGCGTCCTTGGTGTAATAACCTCCGCCGCCATCGGCCCAGGCGGTTTCCGAACTCCACGCGCCGCCGGCACTGACGGTCTGCAGGTCCGTGCCGCCGACCGTGGTTACGTAGTCGTCATCAGCCGGGAATACAAACTGCGAGTTGGTCGTGTACTTGCCGCTGTCGCCAGCCGCCTGGAAATAATTCTGACCCTGTGCGGCAAACTTCTGGAAATACGGGTCGTCGGTTTGCGGATCGGCCGGTTGCCAGGTCCACGAAGAACTCAATTGCGCGTCCACTGGGGAGTGAGTCGACATGGAACTCAGCATCGCCGTGTCGGTAGATCCCACATAGACGTTCAGCGCCTTTAGTCCCGGCGCCATGGAGATGGCCTGAGTCATGTCGAGTGTCTGTTCGGTGTCGTCGCAGCCTTGTTTGGCGAGACAGCTAAGGCTGGTTCCGTCGGTGGAAATGCCATTGACTGGCACGTTGTTGGTCTGGCCGGCATTCTTGAAGTAGGTTTGCAGGTCGGCAATGTCATAGCCAACGTATTCGAGCAAGCCCAGTGTTTGGCCTGCGCCGGTGAGAGTCGTTCCGCCGTAGTAGGCCGCGCGCATGTCGCTGCCGCAATAGGAACTCGACGGACACGATCCCTTGACGGTGTTGGATTTTACAGTCTGAGGCGTGGCATCTCGGCGCAGAAGCGCTGGATGCGGAGTGGAATAATTGTCCAAACCAGAGATGTGCCAGAGCTGGAATGGAAGATCGACGCTGGGTTCCCGGTCGGGACCGTAGAATGTGCGGTTTTCTGTGGGATGCTGGTAGAGGCCCATGGTGACGTGGAAAGCTGCCTCGACAGCGGAAACTGAGCCCTTGAGCTGAACGTCCATAGCATCGCGGGAGCCGCCGACGACCGTAAAGCCGTTGGCTTTTGCGAAGTCAATGACGGCGTCATAATCTTCCTGGCTGGGACCAAACCGGGCGGTAAATTCCTGCGGCGTAACGAAGTGACGGTACGAGGCGCTGGAAGGATCGTAGACTTCTTGCAGGAAGCTATCGAGCCCGGCTTGATCGCGCAGCGACAAAACGATGTCAAAACGCAGGGCGTGCGTTGCGGGCAGCCGGCCCAGCGGCTGCGCCTTGCCGGTAAGGGTTGCTTCTCGCACGTGGTGGGTTAACAACTGCTGTGGCTGGGCCTGGCAAAGAATGTTCGCGCCCGACACGATGGCTACGAGAGTCAGCAAAAATGCGCTTAGTCTTTGGATCACGCTTTCTCCTTGGGTAGTGGGGAATTTTCGTTTCAGTTAGACGAAAGGCAAGTGGCGTTTTCCGGTCGCTGGAATAGTAACGCTTTGCCGTCCCTTACACAACGAAATTGCCATGTGGACAAGGCTTTTGAGAGATTCGCGAACGGGTGGCGGTAGTAGCAAACCTGAAGAAAAGGCTTAGTCCGGAATGACGGGGAACGATTGCCGGAGAAAGAATAGCGCATAATCGGCGCAAGACTCGTCATTGTCTCGGCAACGTGCGCTGGGTCAACTAGGACTCGTCATTTAGAAAACATCTATGCAGCTGGCCGGGCGGCGACCAAGGCTTCGTACTCCTCTTCTGACTGAGCGGGCAGCAGCACCCAAAGAGTGTAGACGCCGATTGCTGTACCGAAAGGAATGTTGAACAGCGAGATGAATCCCAGCACCACAACCAAAACGCGGGCCCATCTCTCACGCTGCATCAAGCCCCATCCGGCGACAAAGCCGAGCGCCGACTTTCCGAGCACAAACGTGCCTAGTATGGTCAGCAGAGGATGGAGAAATGCCGGCGCTCCTACTCCCCTGCCCGGGGCAAACACTGTATTGGCGACGATATAGAGCGCCACTCCGCCCACGGCATTGAACGCCGAAATTGCCAGCCACAAGATACCGAGAAGGTGAATATGTTCCGCAACCCTTCCGCGGACGGGCAGCATTGTGTGAATCACGCCGACGATTTGTTTTCCGCAGCGGCTGCAGAATGCCTGGCCCGCTTGCACTGCCGATCCACATCCGTCGCAGAACATAATTCGCCTCCCCGTGCATTTCCAACCGCGGAGAACTGAAGGTCATTCACGAAGCTGATGACAGCTCGCAACAATATGTACGAAATTCCCAGACTAGAGTTCCGTCAATTCACTGGTCTACTTCAGATAAGGGACTTGTGATCGCAAAACGAAGAAGCCTCCTGGCAACAGGAGGCCTCTTCTCAAGGGAGAATAGTTCCAACGGAGGCTTAGATTTTCCGTCAAAACTTTCTGGCGAAATCTTATGAGCCGAAAAAGCAGTGTGTCAAGCGATTTATGCGAAATAAATGCCTTTATTTTCAATAACTTATACAACCAATCAATATTCGACAGAACTGTATCATTGTGAGACTAGTGCGCCTCGGAACTACCGTAACCCGCTACGAACAAGCCACTTAGGAGGTTCCAAGGGGAGATTTCTATGGTTCAGGCGAGTCGGGTGGCACCCGGCGGGAGACAACCTCGGTCAGGCGAAGAGAGATAAATTCCATTTGTTCTGGCCGGTCAAATACCCGGTCGGGATATACCTTTTTCATCAGAATCCGGATGCCGCCGAAGGCAATACCCGCAACGACGGCGAATCCTCCCAGGACTGCGCAGAGAATGACAATGTTTTTCAACAGTGTATAGAGATCGCGCACTTCCTGATTGTCGGTCCTCTCGTTCCACGTGACTTTCGCCTCGTAGTTCACGGAACTCAAGAGAAATTTTGCTTCGTCTTCGGAAAGTGGTCCCGCGGCAATGGCGACGATGGGACCAGTTCGCTTCACGAAGAACTCCCCTAGGTGTTGCACTCCGGAGACGCCGGGCTGGAACTGCACGCCATGCGCGGCACCCATGCGCCGCAAGTGTTCGGAAGCAAGCTGTGGAGTGGGATAGTAGATCAACATCAGTGTTGATTCGCCGCTGGGAGAAGCGTAACGGCCGAGCGTCACCTCGGGACTCGCGGCAAAATCCACGATATCAAGATCTGCTGGAGGCGAGAATGCGCCCAGTGCTTTCGGGCCCACGGCATATTTTTCCGTGTTGGTCACATAGCCGCGGTGCGGCATGAAGGCGAGAACCGGAGGCAGGTTGGCTGCGCTGCCCGAGGGGCGAGGCAATGCCCCGGCGAACTCGCGTAGTTCCGCTCCCGCCATGGGTGATTCCTCACTGAACAGCGCATCAACCAGCACATTGCCGCGATAGAAAAGAACGCGATTGCCGAAAGAGGCTCCCTGGTCGCCAATCTCTTCTTTCTGCATCTCCGCTTGCAGATAGAGTGTGTAAGCGCCAAAGCCTCCGCTGGCGTCGGCAAAGCGCGCGGCGCGGATCTTTACTGTGCGGCCGTCATCGCGTTTATAAGTAGCGGACGCGAAATCAGTGAAGCCGTATTCATTGAGGATTGTGGCGTTCGCCGGGTCAGCCACGGCGGGATCGTTGCCCGTCTTCGCTACTCCTTGCATTTGCCAGCCGCCAAATTCTTGCGGCAAGATCGCGGACGATGAAGACGGCGAGGGCAAGGCGGGCTTGTTGGCGGCGAACGACAGCATCGCCGAAGAGCCGGCCAGCGCCACAGCAAATAAGAAACGCAAGGACAGAAACCTGGAAAAGCTCATGAGGAAGACGTTCTCGGACCTGGAACCTCTAATAATTAGACCACAAGCGCTGGAGAAAAGTTTCCGTGATTTGTCGCGAAGGTCAGAAGAACGTCAGAAGGGAAGAGAAGCGTTCCGAAGCGAGAGTCTATTGTCCCGTTGCTTTGTCGAGCTTGCTGGCGACTTTCACTCCGCTCAGACCGTTGGCGTAGCGGGCGACGCCGCGATAAAGCGATTCGGCAATGCGCTGGCGGTATTCGCTGGTTTCCAGCCGCCGCTCGTCGCTGGGATTGCTGACGAAGGAAATCTCGGCCAAAATCGACGGCATATTCGCGCCAATGAGCACGATGAACGGGGCCTTCTTGACGCCGCGGTCGCGTATCGCGGAACTCTTGACCGCGAGCCCGCTGTGCAGCGACTCCTGCACGTCACCGGCGAACTCCCGGGATTCTTCGATCTTGTCTTTCAGGGCGATCTTTTTGACTAGGTCCTGTAACTCGTAAATCGATTTTTCCGAGACCGCGTTTTCGCGCGCGGCGACTTCCAGAGCCTCAGGAGACGAAGTGAAGTTGAGGTAATAGGTTTCAACGCCACGCGCCGATTCGTCGTGGCTGGAGTTGGCGTGAATCGAGATGAATAAATCGGCGCGGTCCTGGTTGGCGATGGCGGTGCGGGTCTCGAGCGGAATGAAAGTATCGGTCTTGCGGGTGTAGACAACTTCCGCTCCCAAGCGAGTCTCCAGCAGTTTGCCCAGGCGCCTGCCCACTTCGAGTACTAGATCCTTTTCTTCAAGACCGTTGGGACCGATGGTTCCGGTATCATGGCCGCCGTGACCAGGGTCAATCACGATCTTGCCGATTTTTAGACCTAGAGCGCGAATTAAGGAACGGTCGCCGCTGGCCGTAGGCCGGGCCTCGCGTGTGTCTAATTCCGCCTCCGGCTGATGAGTGCTGGTCTTGCTATTCGATTTTCGCCGCGAATGGCTCACCACTGTGTGCGCGTTGGCGGATATTTTCACGTCGGGCGCGGTCAAATCGTCACTGGGACTCTCGGTGGATTTGTGTTTTACGTCCGCATTCGCAGAAGCCTCGTCGTCATCGTCATCCGGCTCGACTATTTTCTTTACGACCGGTGATGCATTGTTCTTTGACGCGACGGAGGAAGACGATTTCGTCCCCGGCCGGTCCTTTTTCACAATTGCCGCGCCGTCGCCAACGTCCATGCTGGTAACCGGAGCTTTGCCAGTCTCAGCCGGTGCCGCGGAATCTTCGTTGATGAGGCTGCCTTCTGAACCTCCGGAAGCGGACCTCCTGGAATCGGATTTGGGTTCGGCTTCGACATCCTCGGCGGCTGTCAGGTCGCGAGATTGTTTTTCTCTAGCTTGTAAGCCATGACCATCCTTGCCGTGAATATCGATAATCAGGCGGTAAGGATTCGGAATCAGAAAGGCGTCGTACTCCGAAAGGTCGGCAATCTCGAGCACCACCCGCGTGCGGCCCGGCTGGAATTGTGCGACTCGGATCTTCTTCAAGAATCCGTCATCTACGTCAAAGCTCTTGCCTACCAGCGTGGAAGCCAGCTTGGTGTCGCGCAGATCGAAAACAATACGGTCGGGATGGGCAATTCTCTGGGAGCCAAACTTGATCTCGCCTTCGAGGTCGATGGCGACGCGCGTGTAGTCAGGGGTAGACCAGTGGCGGATTCTGGTTACGCGAGGCAACTTCGCCGGCGTCGCATCTACGGCAGCCTCTTGCGATTGAGTTGCGCCGGAAGCAACCTCTGCTGCGAAAGATTCTTTGGCCGCTTTCTGGTCAACCGCGCTCTCATTTTTTCCGGAGCCGGCTTTTTCGCCGCTACTTCTATCTGCGGCCTGCTCGCTTTCAGTCTTGCTTCTTCCGGTTTTCTGTTGGCCGCTCTTGTTCTTGCCGGCTTTGGCCTCCGCGCCCCTGGCCGCAGACTCCGGATGCTTCAAATCGGCAATGGCCTGCTCGGCGTCCGCTGAGAGGCGATTGTGCGGATAGCAGCGCAGAAAATCCTGAAACGTGGCCCGCGCCTGCTCGGCATTGTTGAGATCGTCTTTGTAAATCTCGCCGATAGTGAACAGCGCATCGAAGCGGTATCTGCTGCCCGGATATTCGCGGCGCAGAAACCGGTACTGCGAAATCGCTTCTTTCAGAATTTTGTCGTCTTCAAAGCGGCGTCCCATTTCCACCAGAGTTTCGGCGACGGCTACGACGCTGGGGTCGGCCTTGGCCGAGGCAGGCGCTCCAAGGTAAACACTGCGGTAAGCGTTCAGAACCCGTTGGTAGTCGTGGCGGGTCCGATCGGGAACGGGACGCCCGTTAAGCGCCTCGCGCATCCGTTCGGCTGAGGCAAAGTGGTCTCGTGCCCATGATTCGCTGTGGTGTGTTCGCGCAGAAAGGGGCAGGGCCGAGAGGAGCGCGAGCAGCACCGCCGCCCGGCGCAATTTGCGCGGACGCGTGATGCTTCCCGGCGTAATCCTTCCCGATGCGATCGTCCCTGCTGCGGCCATTAACGATGCGCTCTTCAAGCTTGCCGATCCGCAACGATTATGTTTGCGCTGCGTAGAACCTGTTGAGTGGAACCTAATTAAGAGAAACCTGGTTAAAGGAAATTTAGAACTGCCTCACAACCCTTATCCCGTAACAGATGCGTCCCGCCTACTCCGTGTTGCTGATATACAGCACGCCCCGCGCATCTCTCTGAACCCTAACGGGTTCGCGCGAGGGAAAGTCGCCCTCTGGCGTCACATTGAATCCACCGTGACTCGATCGACCGTAATTTGATCCGCTATAGTAAAGATTGGTGATGCGGCGAACGTAGCTCTGGGTTTCGGCATAGTGAGGCACGCCCGCGCTGCGTGCCACCGCACCGGAACCAGCGTTATACGCGGCCAGCGTCAACTTCACGTCGCCGCCATAGCTTTCCAATAGGTGCTTCAACTGCCTTACCCCGGCATCGATGTTCTGTTCCGGGTCGAACGGATTCTGAACCTTGAGTTGCCGCGCGGTCGAAGGCATGAGCTGCATCAGGCCCATTGCGCCCTTACGGGACACTGCGTTGGGATTGAAGTTCGACTCCACTTTCACCACCGCACGCACCAGGTTCGGATCGACGTTATGGCGGGCCGCTGCCATCGTGATGGCGGCATCAATATCTTGCGGGGACTGAGACGATGCCGCGCCCGCAGAATTCGCCTCTTGAATCCTGGCATTGGCGGACTGGCTTGTCTCCCGCCGGAAGTATTGGCTGACCTCAGCCGCGGCTGACCGTGCGGCTTTCATGGAAGCCGCATTGGGCGGCGGTACCGGTTTCCAGCGGTTGTCCTTCGTGCTCCAATACATGAGCGACCGCCGCGGCGTTTCCATGGATTGAACGTGCCGGCTTGTTGGAGCCGACTCATTGACGTAGATCTTCCGTCCGTTTTCGTCGGACGCGGTTATCGGCGCAGTCGGACTATCATCCGTTCTCGCGCATAGCTTCGTTGAAGTGAGAGAAATGGAGGTCGCAAATGCAGCCATCAGCACGATTTGCAGGCGCTTTCGCATTACCGGGCTATTCACCTCGTGTGGAGGACAGACTTCACCCTCCGTGTGTTTTACCCGGAACCTGACGGAGAATTCCTAAACCAGAGTAAGTCGATTATAGGCCGGGGGCAGGCAAGCGGCAATCTTTCCAAAGGACATAGAACCACCAGAGTAACTCGGGTAACCGAATGATACGAATGGGCTTATGCGGACGGCGGACGGTGCCAAGGCGGAATCAGGCAACAGTCAGGCTTTCTCCAGAGCCGTGGCAAAGGCGTCTAACGAAAGTGAGCGCAATAAGTTTCGACGCATGCCGCGTTCGACCTCCGCCAGCCGGTCAGAAGCCGAGGCAATCCAGTCAAAGTTGGCGTCGTCGGCCAGCTTCTTTAGTTCGCTCTGAATATCGGTGTTGCGGACCAGCTCTGGAGTGCCCGAGGACAGGAACATCAAATCCTGCAAAAGCGAATAGATCGTTCGCAGAAGTTGGTCAGTTTTTTCGCGGCCCTCTGCACCCGCCCGGTAGGTCTCGGTAATCTTGAATAATTCGCTGTGCTCGCCGCCGCTCAGGGCAGCCTTTAGAACGGTCAAAGCGTGGCTGCGCGCGGCAACGTAGGCCGCCAAGTCAAAACTCCGTGCACGCCCAATCGCGCCACCACACAACCGCCCCACCAGCGCCCGCTGCGGAGCCTTCCACTCCGGCCGATGCTCAGTCAAATAACTCTCGATCTCTTCGGTCGGAAGAGCCGCTAGCTGAAAAACCATCGACCGCGACCGGATCGTCGGCAAGAACTCGCCGGGATTTTCGGTAAGCAAAAAAATCGTTGCGAAGTCCGGCGGCTCTTCCAGCACTTTGAGCAGCGAGTTGGCCGCCTCCTTCATGAAAGCCGAATCCGTAAAGATATAGACGCGTTCTTTGCCCTCGGATGGCCGGTAGTAAATCGTCTCGATCACACGGCGCACCTGATCGACCTTGACCATCATCTGCGGAGGGTCGGGAGGGATGACGAGCACATCGGGGTGTGTCTGCACGAAGAGCCGGGTTTCCTTCTTATCGGCGTCGCGAAGATTCTCCCGTGCTTCCACAGCTTCGTTAAAGCGGGCATTCAGATCGCAGGCCTGGGCGATGCGAGTACAGTTGGCGCACTTTCCGCAAAAATCAGGCAAGCCCTCCGTGCGCAACGGCTGCAGGCAATTCAAAGCCTGTGCCAGCATGAGCGCCAGCGTGTACTTACCTGAACCTTGCGCTCCAGAAAGAACCACGGCGTGGGGAAACCGTTCGCGCGCCAGCATATCGCGCAGGCGATGGACCGTTTCGGCATTTCCGTGAAAATCTGAGAAGCTCATGTCTTCGGTTCAATCGGTCAAGCGAAGCAAATAGGGCGCCGATCCCCGCGTATAGGCCAAACCCTCAATTCGCAGCGGCTGCGTCAGGTTTCCAGTCGCTTGATCAGCGGATGATGTGGATGGCAACTCCAAGCTTCAGGCCTTTCCACGCCCGGTCTGCGGTATAAACAGGAGCTTTGAGCACTACCGCCAGCGCGAGGCATGCGCGGTCCCCCAACGACAGGCCGAGAGAGCGAGTTCTCGGCAATAGCTGGCCTGCAATCCGGGCCTGTTCCTCATCGAACGGCTCGATAAGGGGGACCGAGGCCGTCACAGCTTCCCAAGCCTCGGCGGGGCTGACCCCTCTCCCCAAGAGCTTTCCATACGCTTCTGATGCATTCACCGTGCTCATGGCAAATGTGTCCAGCGACTCGAGCCGTTCGGTTACCGTCTCCGCCCCCGGTTCCCCATGGAGGATTGCGAGGAGCGCAGAAGTGTCGAGCACGATTCTACTCACGCCTCGCGGCCTCTCGGCGTTCGGCAATCAGCTCGTCGACTAGCGAGACCGACGACGGTACATGCTTTCGCACGATTTCCTGTGCCCTCTTCAGACGCTGGCGCAGTGTCGTGATTTTCAGTTCACCTTTGTCCAGACGCAAAACAACTGTATCGCCAGAAACGATACCCAAAGCCCGCCGAAACGACGCGGGAATCACCAGCCGCCCATTTTCATTGATCCGCGTATGGCTCTCTTTTATGTCCATGACATTTTATATTTTATGTCACATTTAGCAGAAAAGTCAATCTTCGGTTGTTGTCACAAATGCTAAGTCAGCCCAATGCCCGACTTATCGGGGGATTGCGCTTATTTTCAACTTTCTACTCACCAACTCCATAATCGCCTGATGCGTCTGCGCCGGCGTGCCCCGCGCATCCACAGTCATCACTCGCTGTGGGTCGCGCTTTGCGATGGCACGATACCCGTCTCGCACGCGGGAAAAAAATGCCTGCGTCTCCATCTCGAATCGATTTTCATCCCCACTGCCCGCGTTTTTCAAAGCCCGTTCGTTGCGCAGACGTGCCCGGCCCACGCTCAACGCAAGATTCGATTCCAGCAACAAAGTGAGGTCAGGTTGCAGGTTTCCGCACAGCACGCGATGTAATTCGAGGACAGCATCGCTGCCAAGCTTTCGGCCACTTCCCTGGTAAGCTTCAGTCGAATCCGTAAAGCGATCACAGAGCACGATGCTGCCATCCCGCATAGCCGGCTCAATTACTTCCGCGATGTGCTGCGCGCGCGAAGCGAACATCAACGCCATCTCGGCCATGGGAGAAAGCCCTGCTGTCCGCGAATCCAGCAACACGCGCCGAATCTTCTCTCCCGTCGTAGTACCGCCCGGTTCCCGCGTCTCGACGACCTCATAGCCGGCGGCGCGCAACGCCTCAGCCAGTTTCCGCAGGTGCGTACTCTTGCCGCTGCCGTCAAGCCCTTCAAACGTTATGAATTTTCCACGAGTGGGCACCGCGGAATGATAGCAAAGCCGGCGGTGGCTTTATATTTCCCGCCTGCGGCTGCTATATTCGTCATTTTGGATTCGGCACCGAGCAATCCACATCGCCCAAATTTCAGGAGCCTTATGAAACTCTCCCGCTTCGGGAGCATCCTCTGCATTCTTTGCGCCACTGTCATCTCACGAGCGGCAACTCCGCCCACCGTCACGCTCTCTCTGGACGCGACAACCGCGCCACGCAAGATTTTTCACGCCACCTTGCGTATTCCCACGAGCGGCGGGGAATTGACTCTTTACTATCCCAAGTGGATTCCCGGCGAACACGCGCCCGATGGCCCGGTGATCGATCTGGCCGGCCTGAAGTTCAGTGCCGCTGGCAAGACCCTGAAATGGCGCCGCGATCTGCTCGACGGCTTCACCATCCACGTGGAAGCTCCAGCCGATGCAACCGAAGTAAACGCTGAACTCGACTTTCTTTCACCAGCAACGTTTGAGAGCGGATTTTCCGCAGGCTCTTCCGCCACCGACAAGATGGCCGTCATCAGTTGGAACCAGGTCCTTCTTTATCCCAAGGGTTACAAGTCGGATGACATCAACTACAGCGCCAGCGTGAAGCTCCCCGCCGGATGGAAGTTCGGCACACCGTTGCCCGTCACCAGCCAAAGTGGCAACGAAATCAAATTTGCTACCGTTTCGTTGACAACCCTTGTCGATTCCCCCATCATCACCGGAGAATTCCTGAAAGTCGTCCCGCTGGCGCAAGATCCTCAAACCGAGCTGGATATCGCCGCCGATAGCGCCGCCGCGCTCGACGCTCCGCAGGAAGTTTGGGACCACTACAAGAGTTTGGTAGAACAGGCAAATAAGCTCTTTGGCGCGCACCACTATCGCGATTATCACTTTCTGCTCAGCCTCAGCGACCACGTCGCGCACTTCGGCCTAGAGCATCACGAGTCTGACGACAGCCGCATCGACGAGCGCGGATTGGTCGACGAGAGCACGCGCAAGGCCGAAGCCGGACTATTGCCTCACGAGTATGTGCATTCGTGGAACGGAAAATTCCGGCGCCCTTACGATCTCGCCACTCCCGATTATCAACAGCCCATGCAGGACGACTTGCTCTGGGTGTACGAAGGCTTGACCGAGTACCTGGGCGAAGTGCTGACCGCGCGCAGTGGCCTGCTCACCGTGGACCAGGAGCGGGATCACCTGGCCCGCGTAGCAGCGGATCTCGACCACACTCCCGGCCGCGAGTGGCGCAACTTGCAGGACACTGCCGATGCCGCTCCCGAACTTTATTTTTCACCGAAAGCCTGGGAGTCGTGGCGTCGCAGCACCGACTTCTACGACGAGGACACGCTGAACTGGATGTGGGCCGACGTAATCATCCGCCAGCAGAGCAAAGGCCAGAAGACGATCGACGATTTCTGCAAACTGTTTCACGGCGCGCCCAGTACCGCGCCCATGGTAAAGCCCTACACCTTTGACGATGTGGTCAACGCGCTGAATCAGATTGTCGCCTACGACTGGCGCGGTTTCTGGACCGAACGACTCACCAGCCACGGTCCCGGGGCGCCGCTCGGAGGACTCGAAGGCAGTGGCTGGAAACTGGCTTACGACGAAACCGCCTCTGACATGCAGCATGGCGCGGAAGGCAGCTTCCACTTTACCGACGCCGCGTTCTCCATCGGTCTCGCATTGCGCGAGGATGGCACAATCAGCGACACGATTGAGGGTATGTCCGCAGCCAAAGCAGGCATCGGACCGGGAATGAAATTGATCGCAGTTAATGGTCGCCAATTTTCACCGGAAGTTCTGCATGATGCACTGAAGTCCGGCAAGAACTCTCCCGAACCTCTGGAGTTGCTGGTCGAGAACACCGACTACTACAAGACCTACAAACTCGATTACCACGGCGGCGAAAAATATCCGCATCTAGTGCGCGACGAATCGAAACCCGATCTGCTGAGCGAAATTCTAAAAGCGAAGTAAAACATACGCTTTTCAATAAAAGCCAGAGGTTTCCTCTGTGAAACTCAGTGTGCTCTGTGGTTATGTTTTTCGGCGGCGGACAATTATTCCGTGTGCCGTTTCGATATTCCTGTCAGCGGGTCCATACCTGCGTGCCCAAAATTCAATTCTCGGTTTCACTCCCTCTTCCGCTGCCCGCGAATCCGCCATCGAAACCAAATTCAAAGCCATCCCCTCGCCCGACCAAGAACGCCGCCAGCACCGCATCTTCACCGCCGAACCGCACGTCGCGGGTTCCAAACGCAACAATGAACTCGCCGATTACATCGCCGCCGAGTGGCGAAAACAAGGCCTTGAAGATGTCGTCATCCGCGAATACGACGTCTACGGAACCAACCCCAGAAGCGCGTCGCTCGAGATGGTCGCACCCGTCAGCTATCATGCAGCTCTGCGCGAAGCGCCGCTAGACGCCGATCCTGACTCAAAAAATTCCAGCATCAGTGGCGCATGGAGCGGCATGTCGATCTCCGGCGAAACCACGGCCGCGGTTGTCTACGCGCACAGCGGCAATCCCGAAGACTACGACGTTCTGCGCAAGAACGGCATCAGCGTCAAAGGCAAGATCGTGCTGGTGCGTTACTCGAATCCCTACAGCTATCGCGGATTCAAGGCGCTCACCGCGCAGAACGAAGGCGCAGCCGCAATTCTCATCTACAGCGACCCCGCCGAAGACGGCTACAAAAAAGGCAAGGTCGATCCCGACGGCCCGTGGGGCCCGGAATATCACATTCAGCGCGGCGCAATCACCTATGACTTCATGGTCCCCGGCGATCCGCTGACTCCCGGCTGGGCCTCCGTCCCGGGCGCAAAACGAATTCCTATCGAGCAAGCAACATCTGTTCCAAAAATCATGGCATTGCCGCTTTCATGGCACGATGCCAAACCACTTCTCGAAAATATGGATGGTCCAGTCGCTCCTCCGAATTGGCAGGGTGGATTGCCATTCCAATATCACCTCGGCGGCGAGCGGGTGAAAGTTCATTTGAAGATCGAGATGGAGAACGGCACGCAGCCTTATTACGTCGTCGAAGGCCGCATTCGCGGCGCCGAGTTGCCCGACGAATGGATCGTGCTGGGCAATCACCGCGACGCCTGGGTCTTCGGCGGCGTGGACCCGAGCAGCGGCACGGCTTCCATGATGGAGATGACTCACGCGCTGGGCCAGCTGGCAAAAGAAGGCGCGCGCCCGCGCCGCACCATCGTTGTCTGCAGTTGGGACGGCGAAGAAATCGGCCTCACCGGATCCACTGAATGGGGTGAGCAGTTCGCCGACGAACTAAAAGGCAAAGCAGTCGCCTACATCAACGTCGACGAAGCTACTTCAGGACCGAACTTCCACGGCCAGGCTGTTGCTTCGCTCGCGCCTATGCTGGTCGAAACCAGCCGGACGCTCCAGGATCCTTCCGGCAAAAGTCTCTACGACGCATGGAAGGCTACCGCAGAGCGCGAAAAAGAAGAAGGCCATCAATCCGGCCAGATGAACGATTCCGGCGTCGCCGATTCAGGCCTTGCCGATACCCGCATCGGCAGCGGTTCCGATCACACGGTGTTCTTAAATTTCGTGGGCATGCCCGTCATCGGCCTCCAGTTCGACGGTCCCTACGGCGTCTACCACTCCGCCTACGACGACTTCTATTGGATGAACCACTTCGGCGACCCCGGCTATCGCTACCACACGCTGATGAGCCAGTTGTGGGGAGTGCTCGCGTTGCGCCTGAGCAATGCCGATTTGCTCCCCTTCGATTTCGCCAGCTACGCCACCAACATCCGCCAGTTTGTTGACGAGCTAGCTAAAGGCAAAGACATGAGTCAGCTCGATCTGAAACCGGTGAGGCAGGGAATCGATGACTTCGAAGCGGTGGGGAAGCGTCTCGACGAATCGTTGCAGCACGCGCTGGCATCAGGCAAGGTCGATCCGGAATTGGCGGAATCGCTTAACAAAGGCATGATGCAAGTCGAACGCAACTGGCTCAACCCCGACGGAATTCCCGGCCGTCCCTGGTTCAAGCACATCCTCTACGGCGCGCGCTTCACCTACGCGCATCTTGAGTTGCCGGGCCTAACCGAAGCCGTGGAAAAACAAGACTGGCCCACCGCCAAACAGCAAGCAGAAATTCTCCAGCGGGCGCTAGAGAGCAATACGAAACTCTTATTGCAGTTGGATTCAGGCTTGAAGGAACATACCTCGAAATCCGCGAAATAGGCTAGGCGATATTAGTTGTGGGCGTCCCAGCCACAAGCTCTGGGTTGATTTCCGCGTCATCATCGCGCATGAACTCAAAGACTTCCTGCGGCACTGGATTCTGCCACACCGGAGCGAACGACTGCCGGTGCAACGGAGTCGGGCCGAAGCTGCGCAACGCCGCCAGATGTTTGGGGGCGCTGTAACCTTTATTCGAAGCAAGGTCGTAGCCGGGAAAAACTGGATCCCAATCGCGCATCATTCGATCTCGTTCGACCTTGGCTAGGATCGAAGCCGCTGCGATCGATGCCGAAAGCGCATCGCCATGAATAATGGCCTGCTGTGGCAAGTCGCAATCGAGGCGCAGCGCGTCAACCAGGAGGTGATCCGCGGCGGGAGCAAGCATCATCACGGCGTTGCGCATGGCCAGTTTTGACGCATGATAAATGTTGATTTGATCAATGCAGGCCGCATCGACCGCCGCAACCGCCCACGCCACAGCGTGATCAAGGATTCTTTTTTCCAGCACCTCGCGCCGCTCCGGCAACAGCAGTTTGGAATCGCGCAATCCGCGAATGCGATATGCGGGATCGAGAATCACTGCCGCGGCGACAACCGGACCAAACAGCGAACCGCGCCCCACTTCATCCACACCAGCGACGAGCATTGCGCCCGACTCCCACGCGCGTTTTTCATAACGCAGCGTGCAACGCAATCGTTTCAGCAGACGCAGTTTGGCTGCTGATGCAGAGATCGAACGCTCACCCGGAGGCTTGATCACAGAAGGCAAGAGATTCGGTAGTGAAAACTTATTCACCATCTTCGTCAAAAAGTTGGGTTCCTGCAAGGGCGAAAGTGAAATTTTTCTCAGCACAAGCGCCAAGGCCCCGCGCAAAGATTTGCAATCCCACACTTTCGAGCCATGGTCAGCCGGAAGGTAACGGTACAAAGTAACCGTGCATGCGGTTACGACCGTACGGTTGTACCACCCCTCACGCACTGCTATGTTGAGCCCAGACTGATGCAAATCAATACTGATGCGAAGTAATTAATGATCGAAGCATGAGGCGCCCGTGAAAAACAAAACCAAAACAACTCCGGAAGCCGGCCTGTTGATCGGCAAGTTGGTGCATGTGGCCATTCCGGTGCGCTGGAGTATGGTCGCGCAACAGGGCAAAGGCCCCAGCGAGATGGCTTGCACGTATGACATTCATCCCCGCGGAGCACGGCTTGTGGGCTCGCGCGAGGTCCGGGTCGGCGACTTGCTCCTAGTGGAGCGTGGACGAAATAAAGCCGTTTGCCGGGTGGTGTGGGCGGGCGATCCCAATTCCATTTTACGCGGGCAGTTCACCGTGCAGTGTGTGGAAGAAGGCAAAACGCCGTGGGACGACGAACTTCGCCAGGCGGAAGAACAATATCATCCGGTAATGGACAAAGGCGCGCTCAGCAATCGTTCGGCTACACAGTTGCGCCGCGGAGATGAGAACCGCCGCCGGCGGCCGCGTTTCTCTGTCGATGGGAAAGCCGATCTGACCGACGGACGGCAGCAATTAGAGGCGGAAGTCATGCAGATTTCAGAGTGTGGCGCGCGCATCTCCGCCAAAGATCTGCTGCTTCCGGGAGCAGACTTCCGTCTTCTCTTGAATGTTTTTGACGTGAGCGTTTCTTTGAAGGCGCAGGTGAAATACCTACACCAGAACCGCATTATGGGAGTGGAGTTCCAGGAAATCCGGCGCGGCGACCGGGCGCTGTTCA
The DNA here is from genome assembly GCA_036513255.1 of Candidatus Sulfotelmatobacter sp. Classification (GTDB taxonomy): domain Bacteria; phylum Acidobacteriota; class Terriglobia; order Terriglobales; family Acidobacteriaceae; genus Sulfotelmatobacter. The sequence continues at coordinate 202,353 of DATBZH010000099.1, forward strand.
ACTACATGCTCAGCCGGCTGGTGACGAGCGTCCCCGAGGCCGAAGAGTTTATCAAGGTGGATGTGGTCACCGAGGCCGACGTCGCAGCTGCGTTCTAATCGGCTGCGGATCAACCAAAGCAACCCGCCTATTCCGCCGCATGCAAACGTGCAGCCTTGCCTCTGAGTCCACGCAAATAATAAAGCTTCGCGCGGCGCACCTTCGACGAACGTAGCAGATCGATCTTGTCGATCACCTTTGACTGAAGGGGAAAAATACGTTCCACGCCTTGGCCAAAGCTGATCTTGCGCACCGTGAAGCTGGCCTGCGGACCTTTGTCGCGTTTGATGACCACGCCCTCGAAGGCCTGCAAGCGTTCCTTGTCGCCTTCCTTGATTTTCACGTGGACTCGTACAGTATCGCCGGGGCCAAACTCGGGAAGGTCGGTGCGTTTGCTCTTGGCTAGCAGTCTTTCGATGATCAGGTTCGACATGATATTTTTCCTTTGTCAGATCTCAAATTCTAAATCTTTTTGGCGATGTGCTGAGGTCCGAAGTCCGAAGTTCTTTGTTGGATTCGATCTACAAATCTTCGGTCTTCCTCGCTCAATGCAGCATCGTTCAGCAAATCTGGACGGTTGCGGACCGTTTTCTCCAGCGCTCTTTGCCGCCGCCAGCGCCGAATCTGTTCGTGATTGCCGGAGATCAAAACCTCAGGCACAGCCATTCCGTCAAATTCCGCGGGCCGCGTGTAGTGCGGATAATCCAGCAAGCCACCGGAGCTACAGGTCGAATTCGGCCCGTCGCTGTGAGCATCCGCTCCCGCAGTGAACGATTCCTGCTGCGCCGAAGCCGCATTTCCTAAAGCGCCCGGTAAAAGCCGTGTGACCGCCTCGATGATGACCGCAGCGGCAATTTCCCCGCCGCTTAAAACATAGTCGCCAATCGAAATCTCGCGGTCGGCGAGAAAGTCGGCCACCCGTTCGTCGACTCCCTCATAGCGCCCGCAGATCAGAACAACACGATCAAGAGTAGCAATCTCCGCCGCCACCGTTTGGTTGAAGCGCTGCCCTTGAGCCGAAAGCAAAATCACCGACTGCTTCGCGCGTCCCGCCAGGCGATCTTCGCGCGGGGCGGTCTTCAACGACTGCAAACATTCAAAGAGCGGTTCCGGCTTGAGCACCATGCCCTCGCCGCCGCCGAAAGGGCGGTCATCCACGGTGCGGTGCTTGTCGTGCGTAAACTCCCGCAAATCGTGGACTTTAATTTCTGCCAGACCGGCTTCGCAAGCCCGCCGCGTGATCCCGTGCTCCAACGGTCCGCGAAAAAAGCCGGGAAAAATCGTGAGAATATCGGCTTTGATCATCGGCTCAGATCGCGATCTAAAATCCCTTCACCGCCGAGGACGCCGAGCGCGCCGAGAATTCTTAACAATTGATGATCTCTTGTGCCCTCGTTCGCTCCCGCTCGCATCTTGCATCAGCCGCCCTTGCGCCGATTTTTCTTCTGCCGTCAGCGGCGCGTTTACGTTGAGCAAGCCCTCGGGCAATTTCATGCGGACCTGACGGCGGCCTGTATCTATACCTTCCAGATATGCGTTGGCAAAGGGAACGTCAAACTGTTTACCTGTTTCGCCGGCCACGACTAACAGCGGCGCTTCTCCAGTTCCGAACTGAACGTCTTCAATCCGTCCGATTTCCTTGCCCGAATCGAAGACGGAGCAACCCACCAGGTCGCTAACGTAATTCCAACCCTGCTCGAGGTAACCCCGTTCACTGCGGGGAACCTGCAACTCGGATCCGATCAGCGTCTCAGCTTCGGAAATTGAATCTACTCCGGCGAACTTCAGCACCAGGAGTTCTTTGTGCGGCCAAAGCGATTCGACCTTCACTTCGCGACGAACTGCTTTTGCAGCCGCATCCGATTTTCTGTCCGGACTTTTTCTGTCCGTACTTGCCAGCAGCGCAAACAATCGCATGCCGTCGACGAATCGCTCCGGAACGTCGCTGTGAACCTCGACCGCGACTTCGCCCCAGCGGCCCTGCGTCTTCACTACGCGGGCCAGAGTAACGAACTCGCCGCTTGCTTCCCTGTCGCTGATGAGCGTTGTTCCCGGCACGCAGTGGTTAGTGACCAGTGATCAGTGGCCACCGAGGCCCACACAGCTATTCGATTATTTCCAGCGTGTAACGGCGGTGCGATCTCACGCCCGCCGCACTCAGTAAGTTGCGCATGGCCCGCACGGTTCGTCCCTGGCGGCCAATTACTTTGCCCACTTCGTTCTCGGCCACCTCGAGTTCGATCACGTCGCCATCCACCTGCTCCACGAAAACCTCATCGGGAGCATCAACCAGCGATTTTGCAATCTTCTCGATCAGCAAGCGCACGTCCGCAGTTGACTCGGTCATAATTTTTACTGATTCCCGATGTGCAAATTGACGAGAATTCCTCGCCCTCGAAAAGAGCGATCTGAATTTAGGCGGCCGATCCGGCCGTAACCGGCGCCGGTCTGGAGAACAGTTTGTTCACACGGTCCGACATCTGAGCGCCCTTCGAAACCCAATAGTCGACGCGATCACGCTTCATTTCTATGCTGGCCGGATTGGTGCGTGGATTGTACGTTCCCACGACTTCCACCGGACGGCCGTTGCGTGCGCGTTCCTTCTCGATGACGACAATGCGATACTGCGGTTGCTTACGCGCACCCACGCGCGCCAGACGAATCATTAGCACGAGACGTATATCCTTTGTGTCCGGAAGAGTCCGGTGAGATCAAGGCAAACTCTTATTATGCCGGAGGTTAGGTGGAATGGCAAGGGCATCGCCGGTCGCGCGATCTTTCCCACTCTACTTAAGGTCCGATCTGCGAAACTCGCGCCGCGCACCGTGCCGGATGTGCAGCACAGCGACCCGTTTTTGTTTCTCCAGGACACGGTAAACGATTCGGTAAACGTAAGGATTATGACCGTGCAACAAGTACTGGAGATTGCGATTCTTGGCGGTCGTTGGGCAACGGTTGGGGAGCTGTTCAAGGCTCAAGATCGCGTTCGTGAGTCCCTCATATCATTTCCTGGCCCCAGCGTTGATTGTTTGTATAGAAGAGCCAGATCGCGTTTTGCCCGCGCGGCGATGCTAACGAATAGGCCATGCTCAGCTTCGAACTCGGCGAAGAACTCCCTTGCTGGCTGCACTCTGCCTTTCTTTACATCCTCCAACCCCTGGTGGATACCTTCGGTGGCATCGGCTTGAGCGGCAATGTCCAGCAATCGTTGTTTAGAGCCCTTCGAACCCGCCACGGCTTTCTTCAAACAAGGTGCCTCCTGTTGATTTTTGCAGGATACACCTGCTGCCCACTTGGAGCCGTGCTTTTTCAAGGGTGTGGCGATGCACGCGAGATCCTTCGCTCCGCCTGAAAAACGGCTCCGCTCAGGATGACTGCGGATACGTAAACGCCTCCGTGTTCTACACCCTGCTAGACTCAAATGTTTGGAGGTGTTGTTTGCAGGCCGTCTACATTCTCTCTGCGGTGCGCACGCCGATCGGCAAGTTTGGGGGATCGCTGGCGTCGCTGACTGCGGCCGATATGGGCGTAGTCGCCGCCAAGGCCGCGATTGAACGTGCTGGAGTGCAGCCGGAACAGATTGACGAAACCATCTTTGGCAACGCGCGGCAGGCCGGAGGCGGTCCGAATCCGGCGCGGCAGATCTCCATTCGGAGCGGCGTGCCGCAGGAAGTTCCTGCATTTACGGTCAATAAAGCTTGCGCTTCCGGAATGAAATCGATTGCGCTCGCTTATCAATCCATTTTGCTTGGCGACGCCAACTGCATATTGGCGGGCGGCACCGAGTCGATGTCCCGGCTGCCTTACTATCTCGAAGGCGCGCGCTGGGGATACCGGCTGGGCAATCAGGAACTGGTCGATGGCATGTATCGTGATGGATTTTTTTGTCCCATGGCGAAGATGCTGATGGGCGAGACCGCTGAAGTCTTAGCTGAGCAATACAAGATATCGCGCGAGGAGCAGGATGAGTTCGCGCTGCTGTCGCAAACGCGTGCTGCGCGGGCGATTGCGGCCGGTCGATTCAACGAGGAAATTGTTCCCGTAACCATCGAAGGCAAGAAAGGCTCGACAACTTTCAGCCGCGACGAGCATCCGTTTCCTGATCCCACCATAGAGAAGTTAAGCAAGCTGGCTCCGGTGTTTTCGAAAACCGGGACCGTGAGCGCCGGCAATTCTTCCGGCATCACCGACGGCGCAGCGGCGGTGATCGTGGCCGGCGAACAGTTCGTGAAGCGCAATAACTTGAAACCGCTGGCACGAATTGCTGCCGTAACTTCGGCGGGAGTCGATCCTCGCACCATGGGGATCGGACCGGTTCCCGCGCTGCGCAAGCTCGAAGAGAAACACAACTTAAGATTGCACGAGTTCGGACTGATGGAATTAAACGAAGCTTTTGCCGCGCAAGTTCTTGCCTGCGACCGCGAATTAAATTTCAACCGTGACCGGCTCAACGTTAATGGTGGCGCGATCGCTATAGGCCATCCCATAGGATGCACCGGTACGCGGATTACCGTAACTTTGCTGCACGAAATGCTGAAGCGCAATACGAAGCGCGGCGTGGCTACACTATGCGTGAGCGGCGGGATGGGTATGGCGCTGGCGCTGGAGACTGTGGCGTAACGAGAACAAAGTCCGGTAACGACTCTTGTTCAAGCTGATGCGGGTTGATACTGGATTTTGCTATTCTTGCCGCACTGCGCGGTCGGCACATCCGCAGCGCATAAAGAAATGGTAGTTGCTACAGGAGGATGGCTTGCTTCGAACCATTGTTCGATCGTCTTTCTTTGTTGCGCTAATCTTTACTGCGTTAGTCTTTGCTGCGCTAATCTCTTTGTCCGGCCCGGCGTTCGCTCAGACGGAATTTTCCGCCGACATCGTCAATCAGGAAAAATCGGGAAATCCCACTCAGGCCAAAGTTTACTTTGCCAAAGACAAGATGCGGTTCGAATCGGCGGACCATAACGGCAAAGGTGGAGGCGCTTTCATTGTCAACCTCGCGACTCATACATCGACGATTTTGATGCCGCAGCAGCATATGTATATGGAAATGCCCCAGCAGTCGATGGAACAGCGCGGCTTCTATTCATTTTTTTCAGCGGGCGACGTAGAAAATGCTTGTGTCGACTGGCTGAAGGTGCCACGCAATCAGGGCGGAACCTGTCACAAAACGGGGCGTGAGACAGTCAACGGTCGTGACACGATTAAATATGAAGGCACGAATTCCAGCGGCGAAACGAGTTCCGTATGGCTGGACCCAAAGCTGCGCTTTCCGGTGAAGTGGCAGGGGAAAAATGGCGGCGGCGAATTGCGCAATATTCAGGAAGGCGCACAGCCCGCCAGTTTGTTCGACGCTCCCGCGGGCTACACCAAAATGGATATGGGCGGCATGATGCAACAACACATGCAGAAATAGTTTTGCTGCGCTTGACTTCTCACTCTGTTGGATTTCTCTCGCATGCGATTTATCTTGATTTTGATTTTGTCGGTCTCGGGCAGCGCTCTCGGCCAAACGGATTTCTCCGCCGACATCGTCAGCTCGAAGCCGACAAACGCTTTCCAAACTAAAATCTTTGTCACTAAAGACAAGCTGCGCTTCCAGCAAGAAAACAACGGCCATACCAACAGCATCATGCTCGTAGATCTGAGCGCGCTTACCTCGGTTGTGCTGATACCGCAGCAGCACATGTACGTTAAACAATCGAAGCCCCAGATTCCGGGACAGGGCGTTGCATTCTTCCAGCCGCAGGATGTTATGAATGCGTGCATTCCCTGGAAGACAATGGGAGAACTAAAAGGAAAGTGCCGCAAGCTCGGCAAAGAAATAGTAAACGGACGAGATACCGTGAAGTACGAAGACGTCGCTGCGGATAAGAGCACGAGTTACATATGGATCGATACCAAACTGCACTTTCCGATTAAGTGGGAAGGCGAGACGGGAGCGAGGGAACTGCGGAATATTCAAGAAGTCCCGCAACCCGCGGACTTGTTCGCAATTCCCGCAGGTTACACCAAGCGTAGCTTCGGTGCCACCCCGGCAAAATCCTCAGAGTAAGTCTCAGCCAAATCACGGCTGCTAAGTCGCGGCATACTAAATACTAAAGCGGCATACTAAGTCGTCCTTCGCTTGTAAAAGTTGCGAGGATGCAGTAGCCTCGCCTGCATCATTGGCTCGGTCTCCAGTCCTCTTTCATACCGGCATTCTGTTAATAACGACCTTAGTGAGAGGAGATTCGATGAAACAATTTGTTGGTGGGTTTTTCCTGACGCTGCTTTTTGCAGCGAGCGCAATCGCGGCTGCCGGTCAGACGCCAGAGGCAAAGTCCGGGATGCCGGATCTCAAGCCCCTGAAAGGTACGCCCAGTCTGGCCGCCGCTACGGACAAAGATCACTTTGTTTTCATTGCTGCCGGGGACAATCGTCCGCCATCGGAAAAAGATCCTCAAGTCAAAGAAGTCAAGAAGATATTCGAAGACGTGAAGAAGCAGGCTCCGGCATTTGTTTTATGGACGGGCGATACTGTTTACGGCAAAAATCCAGACAATCCCAAGAAAATTGACGAGGAGTATGAAGAGTTTCTGGGGATTGCCGCGACCGGTGGCGTGGCTGTTTATAACGCTCCCGGCAATCACGAGATGGCTCAGCACGACAACTGTCCCAACAAAACCATGTTGAAGCTGTATTTAGCTAACACTGCACAAGACGAGCCGTATGGCGCATTCACTTACGGCAATTCACGATTTATCGCGCTGAATTCCGACGATGACGAGGGATCTCCGCCAGCGGAGTGTGACTGCACCAAACAGGCCAAGGATACGAAGCCGCCAGGCTTTATCAGCAAAGCTCAAAGAAAACTCTTGGAGGCGGATTTGGACGCCAACACGGATAAGGCGCACATCTTTATATTCATGCACCGCCCGATTGAAGGCTATAAGGGCGAGGACCAGCTTTGTGCGAAGAATGTCACCGACCTGAAAGATCTGTTCAAGAAATACAAGAATATTTCGTACGTCGTGGCGGGCCACCAACATATGTATTACAACCCTCAGGGTCCGGAGAAATTCGGTCCTCCGCCGGATCGGACCGATCCCGGCCAGCCGCCTTACTACCTGGTGTCAGGCGGCGCGGGCGCACCGCTAAAGAAGAAGGGTTTCTACCACTACCTCATCTTCACCGTGGATGGAGCCAAGGTCAGTGTCCAGGTCGTGCCTTTAGAGGAGAAGACTGAAACTAAGCAGTCCCAATGATGCGCAAACGACGCGCATACGTTTGACGCTGGAAAAACGCGGCCACTATACTAATTGTGACAGCATTTTGTGCTGCGATTCGGCCTGGAGATGGAATGCCTCTATCCGCGGTGATCGTGGATGATGAACAATTGGCGCGCGACGAGCTCGCCTACCTGCTCAAGAATGCTGGCGACGTCAATGTCGTAGCCCAGGGCAAGAACGGGTTGGAGGCTGTAAGTCTCATCAAAGAACATAATCCCGATTTGCTGTTTCTCGACGTGCAAATGCCCGGCCTTGACGGCTTCGGAGTGATTAAGAAACTCCTCGATAAGAAAATCACATTGCCCAAGATTGTTTTTGCCACCGCGTTTGACCAATATGCCGTCAAAGCATTTGAGGTAAACGCCGTGGACTATTTGCTCAAGCCTTTCGATCGCAAGCGGGTCGCCCAATCGCTGCAGAAAGCGCGAGCCATGCAGGATGCCGACGGGCTGCCGGCGGATAAGATCGAAAGTCTGGTCCGCATGCTGGAGTCGCAGAAGCCGCAGACGTCGAAGGTTTTGCTGAAGTCGGTGGGACGCATGTTGCTCGTGGATCAAAAAGATATTTGCTATGCCTCGATCGAAGATGGCGTGATATCAGTGGTGACCAGCGGGGCAACGGGAATGGAAGGGCAATCGAACTGCCGCACGCTGGAGGAACTGCTGGATAGCCTGGATCCAGGTTTCTTCTGGCGGGCTCATCGGTCTTACCTGGTCAACATTAACCGCATCCGCGAAGTCGTTCCCTGGTTCAAGAGTTCCTACCAGTTACGCATGGATGACAGGAAGCAGACGGAAATTCCGGTCAGCCGCGCTCAGACCAAACGGCTTCGTCAGCTTTTTGGGCTATAGCGGAGTCGGCTTTCGACTCACGATGGGGTACGTTCTGAGGATTCATCGCGGTATTGTCTGGACTTTCCGCAATTTCTCGTGTGGCTTGCTCAGCTCTCTTTACAGCGTTGAACAATTCTTCAATCACCTTGCTTGAATCCAAACCCTACTCCTTTCGGTTCGGCCAAATATATTTCTTTCGATCACCTTCCTTCGATCAGCCCCGAATGCAGTTCGGAGGGCGGGCGAGAACCCGAAGACCGCCCTCCGTTCTGCGGGGGGAAGACTTAAACCACCAGAGCCTCCAGGGCAAGCCGGTCCCGAATCACCAACGTCGCTCCATCGAGGCGAATCAGTCGCCGCTTTTTGAGGTCGCTCAACAATCGGGTTACGGTTTCGCGGGAAGCTCCGATTCGCTGTGCCATTTCTTCGTGCGTCATACCGGAGCGGACCCGGGCTTCGGCCAAATCGGAAGCGGGCGCGCATGACAGCAATAGAAGTCTCGCCAACTTCCCGGTGGAAGATCGAGCCAGCACCAGATCGTGCATGTCTCTATAGGCAAATTGGAAATCCCGGCTCAGCGCCTGTGCGGCATGCATGCCGATTTCGCTGTAATCTTCCATCAGGCCCATCAGATTCTTGCGGTCGATGTAGTTGAGTTGGCACGGAGTGGCGGTTTCCGCGGTCATTTCATAGTTCATCCCAGAAATTACCGCGCTAAGGCCCAGTGTTTCCCCGGCTTCGGCGAACTTCAGGATGAGCACTTTGCCGTCGCGCGACGCGGTGGAAAGTTTCACCCGGCCTGAGCACAAGACAAATATGCCACGGGGCAGCTGTCCTTCCACAAACAAGATCGCGCCTGCAGGCAACGTGGTATGGTGGCTGGCTTGTTCCAGGCATTTCAATGCCGGTCCGGAAAAGCTGCAAAAAAATCCCGGTTGTGAACACTTACATTCGGGACAGTTATCGATGATTTCCAATCCATATGGGGTTTTCACGTTAGCCTCCACCGAAGCAAATTTTCTGCGCCGCACCGGGTTGAAGGGAAGTTGACTGGGAACATCCGCTCTGACCGGATGCGCACAAGCGAGCAGCGCGCGCGCGTGCGCGCGCGTGTCCTCGTGGGGACTTTGCGCGGCTGCGATGAGCTCCCATGCGGCTCCGGGCTCGGCTTTCTTTTGCCATTCGACATGACAGGCAAACAGGTAAAGCGGATCTATTTCCCTGTGATGTTGATCATCCACGAGGGCGCGAGCAATGTGCGGGCTCGCCTCCCCGCCCAGCGGCAGACGAGATTGTTCGTCGACGAAAGGGCGCCGCGCCGGCAGGTATGCCGCCTGAGCTTTGCGTTGTTGACGAAAAAGAGGCGTGGCTAGGGCCAACGCGGTAGAGATTCGAGTGGCGGCGCTGGGGCTGGGTTCCACCGCTTTCGGTAATGACACTGGTAGCTCTCCGTCTTGCACTGAGTTAGGGCGTATACGGTCCTAGCGCGAATGCGCGCTCTAGTATTTCTCGGCCGCACGTCTAGAGTCTGGGAGAGCGACAGCAGCGGAGACGCTCATCTCTGTGCATTTTTGATTCCAGAGCGAAACCAAGCTTTGTATCGCGGAACCTCCGTGTTTATCGCTGTTTCCCGAATGACGGCTATTGCCCGAAAGTGAAATTTGCCGATACGTCGTCACTTTGCCGATTAGTCGGCAGCATCCAAGGATGAGTTGGTCCCTGAGTCCGCGCTCTCTCGGAAAGACAAAGTTTGGATAGTATCGATCGGGATCGGAATCGTTGTTAGGCTGGGATAACGATGTCGCAGTTTGAAATCACAACTCTGCGGTTTGAAATGACAGTTTGTCGCGAGGAACGATCAGTACGAACGAAATGCGCAGAATTTTCTGTTCATCTTTTCTGGAAGTGCCAAGTCGAGGTGATAGGTTTCGACCTTTAGTAATCGTCGCGAGTTATTCTTAGCCGCTGCATTTTCGATTGCAGAGTGGTTCGTTTCAGGCCCAGCTTGTGGGCCGCTCCCCCGGGTCCGGAAATAACTCCTCCTGTCTCTCGCAAAACGCGAATGATGTGCTCGCGTTCGGCACTTTCCAGAGTGTCGCCGGCCTTGCCGGCGGAAGATTCGGCAGCCAGTTCCGTTAATGGCACGCGCAGCGTCGTCCCCTTGCTGAGAATCACCGATCTTTCAATCAGATTTTCCAGTTCGCGCACATTTCCCGGCCAGTGGTAATTAACCAGGGCGTTCATCGTCTCGGTGGAGACCGATTCGATCTGACGTTCCATCCGTCCAGCATATTTGTGGACGAAGTGGCGTACCAGCGCGGGAATGTCATGGCTTCGGTCGCGTAGTGGGGGCATGCGAATGGGGAATACATTCAGCCGGTAAAACAGATCACTGCGGAAGTTGCCGCTGGCTACGCTTTTACTCAATTGCCGGTTGGTGGCCGCCACCAAGCGTAGGTTCACCTTGATGGTGCGGACTCCTCCGAGCCTTTCGAACTCGTGATCCTGCAATACCCGCAACAGCTTGGGTTGCAGTTCCAACGGAATCTCGCCCACCTCGTCGAGGAACAGGGTGCCCTGATCAGCGAGTTCCATACGTCCGATTTTTTGGTGGACGGCTCCGGTGAACGCTCCTTTTTCGTGGCCGAACAATTCGCTTTCCAGCAGCCCGGTGGGAATGGCGGCGCAGTTCAACTTGATAAAAGCACGGTCCCGCCGCCGGCTCATACGGTGGATGGCCCGGGCAATCAGTTCCTTACCGGTGCCGGTTTCTCCCAGGACCAAGGCGGTGGCATCACTTCCGGCTACAGTCGCTACCTGGTCCAACACCTGCCGCAGAGCTGGGCTGTCCCCAATAATTCCTTCAAATGTAGTGTCGAGGTTGGCTTCTCCTTGCAGGTACCGTTTCTCTTTTGCCATGCGGCTATTCAACTCGTCAACTTCCCGCGAAATGCCGGCATTCTCCAACGCAATTGCGAGTTGCGCGGCAACTTGATTCAGCAGATCTGTGTCCTCAGAGGCGAAGGCCTCAGCCCGGGTACTGGCGAGGGTCAGGGTTCCTAATGGGCCTTTAGGGCGGAGCAATGGTACGCAGCACATGGATTTCAAACCTTCCGCCAGAAATCCGTTGGCCCAGTCCGCCAAAGGAGCTTCAGACCGGAACTCCTGGACGTCGTCTCTAGTGAATATCAGGGGACGTCTCTCAGCAACCGCCAGCCAATGCGGCCCGCCTCGGAACACCGGGGTTGCCGCCGCTAACATTCCTTTTCCCAAAGGAAAGTCTTGCGCCTGGCGAACGAAGACATTGTTTTCTTGTTCGTAGAGACAGAAAAACGCGCATTCGTGCCGCAGCACCCGCCGGAGGTAGGAGGAAATTGTGGCGAAGGTTTCCTGCACGTTCCAGTTCGAGGTTAAGACGGAGCTGACATTGAGCAATACGTGCAAGCGTTTTTTTTCTTCGTACAGCGCCTTGTGTGCCGCTGCATTCTGCACCGCCTGGGCCAGGGCTGCGGCTACCTGTTCGAGAAATTCGACATCTCGTTCCTGGAACGCATTATCTTCGACACTCGAAAGCGCTAGAACGCCTGATGGTCCTTTGGCGGTAATTAGAGGAATGAAACATGCGGACCGTATGCCTTGCTCAATCGCTCGCTTTGCAGTTGGATAGGGAATTTTCGCCAGTTCGGCATGATCAAGAACTCTGAATTTGCGATCGATAAAGACCTGACCGGCGATAGACCCGTCAAGGGGCAAGATCCCACCGGGGAAGATTTTCTTTCTAGGCTCGGTGCGCGGGATGTGGTCACGGAGTACGTTGGTCTTCTCATCGTAAAGGTGAATGCCTATGTGGTCGTGAGGAACAGCTTGACGCAGGCACTCCGACACCTGGGGAAGCAACACGTCCAAATCCGCATTGGCCACCAGAGCAGCGTCGATTTCACGAAGCGCCTGCAAGCGCTCCTTCTCCCGGCTCAGGGCTTCATGAGTCGCCGCACTTTCTACGGAGAGGGCCACCTCGGACGCCAGACTCTTCAGGAACTCCATATCTCGTTCGGTGAAGCGATCAGGGTTCTTGCGGCCCAGCAGCAAACCCCCTAGCATTCCCCGAGGGGTAACCAGCGGAACGTAACACAACGATTGCATGCCTTCGTCCAGCGCACGTTTCAGTCTTTTCAGGCGGCGGGCGTGGCCTTCCAGTTCCTCTCGCGTGAAATTCCCTCCTTCGCGTTGTTCCGACAACAGGCCTAGGATGCTCTGATGCATCGGAATGGTCACGTTCTCGTTGAATACTCCCTCAGTGAGGGTGTTGTCGAGAGCGTAGCCTCGCACTGTTCCGGCGGCACGGTTGAATACACCCACGGCGGCCATGTCATAGCGCACAATTTTCTGAATGCAGGCGGAAATCACCGGAAACGTCTGCTGAAAGTCTGTTTTTGAGCGGCTCAAAGCGTTGCTGATTTCCGACAATACTTGGAGCCGGTCTTTTTCCCCTTGTAAAGCTTCACGGGTGAGGGCGATCTCCAACGCCAGCGCAATCGAACTCGCCGCATGGCTCAGCAGAGCGACGTCGTCCCGGGAGAACTTCCGATCGTCACCGCAGCCCAGACCGATTGCTCCCAGCGGTCCTTTGGGCGTAATCAAGGGCACGCTGCATACCGACTTGATACCGTGATCCAAAAGACGTTTCGCGCTCGGGAAAGGCAGAGCTTTGAGTTCAGCGAGACTGAGGGCTCCGAGTTTCCCCGCCAGCATCGATTGGCCGAGCATACATTCGTCAACGGGCGCGGTTTCGCCTTCCCTGAACACTTCTCCAATTCGCGAATCGATGGCAGCTGTTCGCATGGTTTGGTCCTCTTGCCGATAGAGCCAAATTCCGGCGATATCAAAGCGAATTGCCTTTCCCAGGCATCTGGCGGCTGCCGCAAACAGGTGTTTTAGGTCGAGATGGCGAGTTAGTGCGATATCAATCTCGCGCAGCACCTGGAGCCGGTTTTGTTCCTGCCGCAATTTGTCAGTGAGATGCCCCACGGATTCATCGATCTGCCGATGCTCGGTGATTTCCATCACCGCCACTCCAATTCGCTTGACTTCGCCGTGGAGGTCTTTAATAGGAAAATAGGTCTCGAGCCAATGACCGGGAGCGGAGGCGCCGGGCAAAAGCCCGGTGATTTCGAAGTTCGAAATCGGCTCTCCGGTGGCCAAGACCCGCTCCAACGCAGGTTCAATCTTAGTAGCCACATCTCCCAACACGTCGGCCATGCTCTTGCCCAAATGAGTCGCCACAGGCACTCCATTCATGCGGGCAAGGGTGTTGTTCACGGCCAGATAGCGAAATTCAGTGTCCAGAATGCAGAGGCCGACGGTCGATGAAGTGAAATAATCTTCGAGCAGCCGCTCAGGGTCGTTGCCGGCCTCTGCGGAGATGAAAGGAATCAATTTTGCCGGTTCCCAGTGGCCGCCGCCTTCTGATTTAATGCCGCCCGATTGGTTCCAGGTTAGGCCATTGCTGACCTTCAATAAAGGCTGCGATTGCTCCATACCCTGCGATGCAAGAGAGAATGACGGGGCCGCCAGCACAGAAGTGGCGGCGATCGCCGCTACCTCAGCCAGCATTTCCATATCGCGGGTCGAGAAGGCGCGGTCGGTTCGGCTGGCAACTTTCAGTACTCCCAGCGGTTCTTTGCCGCGCAGAATTGGGATCATGCACAAAGATTTCACTCCTAACTCCAGTCCACGTTTCACTGAGGCGAACGACAACCGGGAAAGCTCGGCGTGGTTGAGGACTTCGGGTTCCTGTTTACGAAATACGCCGCCTGCGACGGTTCCGTCCAATGCGGCTGTGTTCCCAGCGATTAGCCGCGGACCATGTTGCAGCTTTCGGGTAAACAGACGAAGCAATTGTGTGTCAGGGTCGTAAAGATAGAGGCCCACATAGCTCTGACCGGCCCACTTCTGGAGAGGTTCGAGAAAGTGAGAAATACGCTCATGCAAATCGGAAGGACTATAGTTCGCTGGCTCAACCAGCGCACGGCTTATCTCGAGTAAGAGTCTTATCCGTTCTTTTTCTTCGATCAGCACGCTTTGCGTTTGCGTGTTATCAAGAGACAGTGCGACCATTTCCGCGACGCGAAGCAGAAACGGCTCCTCCGCTATGTCAAATGCTCGTAGTTGTGTGCTGGCAACTCCCAACGCTCCGATCGTTTGGTTGGAAGTACTCAGAGGGATCACGCAATAGGAATGCATGCCGGTGACGCGCAGCCAATGCAGCTCTCCCGCGAATCGCCCTTCTTGTTCCACATCCTCCAGAGCAAACGCCTGCTGATTTTTCCAGACCCAACCAACGGCCGATTCGTCCACGGCAATTTCTTTCGGGACGTCCGGCCAAGGCTCGGCTCCGTTCCACAGATACATTTGCATGGTATTTCGAGAGGAGTCGTGGACGGTGTAATTGAGAAACTCACAGGGAATCGTGGCTCGCAGGAGAGGAAGCAGAACGCGGAATAGTTCTCCCGGTTGCTGGCGGGAACATACAACGTCAGCAACGTCGAGCAAAATAGAATAGCGTCGCAATGCAACGCCCAAATACGGGGCACCTATGGGAAACACAGCCACTCCAGCGATCGCCCCCCCTCAAAGACGAAACGCAAATCCCAGTCTTCAAACAGTCAACAAAACTGTCGATCGAATCGTTTTTTACAAAACAGTTGCGCTTTGCAAAAAACCCGTATAGCGCAACCCGCGCGGGATTATAACCGCGTCTTTCTGACGGTCAACAAGTTTTGCTGAGAATTACGTTTTTTGTAACAACGTTTTCCAAATTGGGCAACCGGGCAAAGACCGTAGCCTCCAGTATTCGCACTTGCAGGCAGAGTCTTTAGCCTCCCGGTGTGGCGTGAATGTCGACGCTAACACTATGTATGAGAGCGATCCTACTTCTCTTTAGTAAAGATAGCTTTACCTTTGGAGTGCAAGGCGAGGAAGTTCAGATCTTCTCGGATGGAGGAATTCCCATTCGCTCAGCCATCCGCACCAACTCGGGCAGTGAATCCGCACCCAGTTTGCGCATGAGTTGACTGCGATGTACCTTCACCGCTGCTTCACTGGTTCCGATTTCGGCGGCTATCTGTTTGTTGAGCTTGCCGGATACGACAAGGGGCAAGACTTCGCGCTCGCGGGGCGTCAGTGATTCAAAGTGCAAGCGTAAGCGTGCGATTTCCACCGCTTGTTGACGTCGGCCACGATCCCGCTCTAATGCCACGTGAATTGCATCCAGCAGATCCTGGTCGCGGAAAGGCTTGGTCAGGAATTCGACAGCACCCGCTTTCATTGCGCGCACGGTCATAGGAATATCGCCGTGCGCGGTGATGAAGATCGTGGGAATATCATTCTTAGTCGAGGCTAACTCGCGCTGGAAGTCGAGGCCGCTAATCCCCGGCAACCTAATATCTGTGACTAAGCAACTGGCAACGTTTGGACGGCTGCTGTTCATGAACTCCATTGCCGATCCGAATAGTTCTACCCGCAAACCGACGGATTCCACGAGGCGCTTGATGGCGCGACGAACCGGAGCGTCGTCATCTACCACGAAAACGATAGGAACTGGCTCTGTCATGAATGCTGGTTGTAGCCAACTGGTAAGGTGAATTGAAACAGCGCCCCTTTGTAACTTGGCCTCAGCGACAGACATCCACCATGAGACTCTATGATAGAACGGCTGATCATGAGCCCCATTCCGATGCCTTCCGCCTTACTGGTGAAGAATGGTTCGAAGATGCGATTGGCGAGTTCGGGCGCGATTCCAGGTCCCGAATCTTGAACCTGAACCACAACATCTGGATTCTTTGCCGATGTGATCAGAATTTCACGCGTTCTAGCCGTGGATGTGCGTAATGCTTCAATGGCGTTCATTACCAAATTAATCAAGACTTGTTGTAACTGCACCGGATCGCCCGGCACGGACGGCAGATCTGCCGCAAGGTCGGTGGACAGGGACACTTGGTTTCGATTCAACTCGTTACGCAACAGATTAATTACTTCTTGAATAATCTGGTTGATATTCAGTTCTGTCCTGCGGGGAGTTCCTTTCATCAACGCGCTGCGAATCCGCGAAATAACCGCGCTCGCTCGCGTGCCGTCGTTCACAATCTCTGCAATAGCCGTCCGCAATTCATCGAGATCCGGTGTATTCCCCTGGAGCTCGCGTAAAGAGAAGCTGCCATTGGTGACGATTGCAGTGAGGGGTTGGTTGACCTCGTGAGCGATTGCTGCGACTAGTTCTCCCATCGCAACTACGCGGGTAACTCGGGCCAAATCCGCTTGTGCTTGACGCAGTTGTTCCTCAGCTCGCTTCTGATCGGTCACATCAATACACGAGCCAATGTAGCCGGCAAAAGATTGATCCGGATTGAATCGTGGCACCCCGATGTCGAGGAGCCACCGAAATTCGCCGTCGTGCCGCCGGAGGCGATACTCCATCCTGAAGGCCTCCCGGCGATCAAAGGATTGAGTGTATATATCCAGGCATCTCTGCAAATCTTCGGGATTGACTCCCTCCGCCCAGCCATTGCCAAGTTCGCGGTCAATGGATCGGCCCGTGAAGTCCAGCCAGGGCTTGTTGAAGTAGGTACAGAGCTTGTCAGTCCCCGACATCCAGATCATTACCGGAGCACTATCGGCCACCAGGCGAAAGCGCGCCTCACTCTCGCGCAGTTCTACCTCCGTGCGCTTTAGCTCGGTGATGTCTTTTCCGATGCCAAGTCTCGATCCGTCGGAAAGACGTACGACATCCGCGGCCATATCTATGATCCGCCCATCCCTCACCCTTACTTTGAAGTCGGCGTGCCCACCAGATGAAGCGGCAAAATCCCGGGCCATTTGGCGATATTTCGGATTGGGGTAAAGCTCGACGAATATATCCAGATTTTGTTCCCGTATTTCTTGCACCGTCCAACCTATCGTGCGCTCCCATTCTCGATTGGCCAGCTTGATGCGGCCATCGTCGCCGAAGAAGGCGATCATCACGGGAATATTCTCGAATATCTTCTGAAAAACCTCCTTCTGTCTTCTCAACTCATCTTCTGCCCGCTTGCGCTCAGTGATGTCGCGGGCCACGGATACCGCGTAGATTCGATCAAGCTGAACGTATTTGGTGCTGACTTCGACCGGAAACGTCGATCCATCCTTTCGCAGGTGAGTGCTCTCGAAGGTAACCGACCCTGGGTCACGCAACTTGACGCTAAGCTTTGCAAACATGGATTGATCAACATTGGGATCGATATCGTAAATACTCAACGAGAGAAGCTCCTCGCGTGAATATCCGAGGTCGAGGCAGGCTTTGGCGTTAAAGTCGATGAAACGTAGAGTTTCCGGGTCGATTACTTCAAAGGCATCATTGGACTGGTCAATCAACATGCGGAAAAGCTGCAATGATTGTTCGGCGTGCTTGCGTTCAGTGACGTCCGCTACCATACCCAGAATCCGAAGGAGCCGCCCGTCCTCCGCGAAGTGTGCCCGGCTGTTCCTCTCAACCCAGATTACCGTATCGTCCGGCCGCACCACGCGATAGCTGATTCGAAGGTTCGGTTTTTCGGGCGTAAGCTCGCCGATGGCGGCACGAAGACTTGCCTGGTCGCTTGGGTGGACCATTGTTAATATTTGCTGTCCGGTCGTCGGCACTGAATCGTCGATACCGAGAATGTGAGCGGATTCTGCCGAGCGGACGATTCCATCGGTGGCAGCATCCCATTCATAGGCGAACATTTTCCCAGCCTGAGCGGCCAGACGAAACCGTTCCTCACTCTGGCGCAGAGCTGCTTCCGCCCGCTTGTGCTCGGTGACGTCCCGCAAAACACAGGCGACCCGCTCTATTCCGGTGGGGCCTTCGATGGGAAGATACGAGACAGACAAATCCCTTTCCCCCAGTGTGGGGTAGGGGCACTTCATCTCATAAGCGACGGCTTTGCCTTCGAAGCACTCATCCAACTTGCGTTTCACAAGAGTTTGGAACAGCTCCCGGTCCAATAATTCCGGAACCAAACGTCCCAGGATCTGATCTTTCTCTAAGGCGCGATAGTTCAGATATGCCCGATTGGTGAGCACGTAACGGTAGTCTCGGTCCACCACCGCGATCATTTCTTCGAGGCCTTCCACTACTTTCTCGTATTCGCGCAGCTTTTCCTCTGCGAGTTTGCGTTGCCGAATGTCGCGGGCAATCACTTCAACGGCTTGCGACCCTTTCCATGGAATGGCAATCGCGGCCGCCTCAATTTGAATCTCTGAGCCGTCGAGCGCGATGAAGACGCTTTCTTTTGCGGGACACGCAGTTCCTGTATCCAAACAGAGTTGGATACATTGCTGCACAGCGTCCCGGTAGTCGGGATGAAGAATCTCAAGAACATCCTTGCCCAGGAGTTGCTCCGGTTGTTCGGCGCCTAGCAGCTTCACGCAAGAAGGATTGACGAATAGGATTTTGTTGTTCCCGTGAACCATCACGGCATCGGGCAGCGATTCCACCAGCTTGCGAAACCGTTCTTCGCTCTCGGCAAGTTCAATATTGACCGCTTTGAGTTGGAGGGTTCTATCGTCCATTACGACTCTCCTGCCTGGATTGAGTTCGCATCCGCTGGATCGAGAAGGTAGGAATCAAAATCGGAAAGACAACTTCGTGGTTGCCCGGTGGGGCCGATGATTACGTCATGGAGAGTATCCAGACAAGCGACAGAAACGAGACTCGCAGTAGTCGTGCCTGGCAAGACCGAGCGAATCGTTTCGCCGTTATCGTACGAACTGCGGAACCGCGCGTTTGCAGAGATCATCACTACGGATCCCTCGCCGCTCCTTGATCGTCTCAGGACTTGTAGGCCGAGCCGGAGTACCGCTTCGAAAATTGCCCGAAAACTAATGACCGCCCGAATCTTCCACCAGGGGAAACTGAAGCGCCTAACAGTGTACGCCGATTGGAGTTCGTTGCAACTCGGGTTGCTACCTGTCTTCGAGAGAGCGGCCGCCCGGCGTACAATTTCGATGTGGCTAGAGGTTGGGAGAGTAAATCCATCGAAGAGCAGCAGGCGGAAGCCGCACAGAAGCCCGCAGGGCTGCATCTGAAGTTGACTCGCGAACAGGCCGCCAGACAGCGCGAAGTTGAAACTTTACGCATGGCGCGTACCAGGATATTGCGGCAGATGGAGGCCGCATCGTCTCCCCGCTATCGTGTGTTACTGGAAGAAACGCTCCGAGATCTCGATAACAAACTCAAGCATTTGCCGCAGGTTATGTGATCATCTTACGGTACATGATCCACGTTGCAGCACGATGGGCCACTGTATAATGTGATTTCCATGACTGCTCACGTCTACGTGTCTCTGAAGAAAACTGTCCTCGATCCTCAAGGCAAAACCATCCAGGGAGCTCTCAACAAGATGGGCTACAAGGGGTTGGAGAGCGTGCGCCAGGGAAAATACTTCGAGCTTTCGCTCGCCGGTGGACTTAGCCGCGAAGAGGCTCATGCCGAGGTCGAGCGCATCGCGCGGGAAGTGCTGACCAATCCTGTCATTGAAGAATTCCGCTTCTCCCTCGCGGACTGAACGGCGATCAGTCGACATCGCGCGCTGAGCATCGCGTCAATCATCAAGTGAGGTTCTTTCATGTGCGGTATCGTCGGCTACGTCGGAAAGAAATCTGTAGTTCCTGTGATTATCGACGGGCTGCGGCGGCTGGAATATCGCGGCTATGATTCCGCCGGCATCGCCGTCGGGGGAAATGGTAACGGGCTTCAGGTTCGTCGTGCCGAAGGCAAACTGCGGAACCTGGAAGAAGTCATTCGCCTGAAGCCGCTCGACGGTACGTATGGCGTGGGCCACACTCGCTGGGCCACTCACGGCCGGCCCACCGAAGAAAATGCCCATCCGCATCGCGACTGTACCGGCAAGATTGTCGTCGTACACAACGGCATCGTCGAGAACTATCTCAGTCTCAAGAAGAAACTGATCGACGAAGGCCACAAGTTCACCACGGAAACCGATACGGAGATCATTGCCCATCTTATCGAGAAGCATTTGGCCGTTCCCGGCAACGGCCATCGCATACTTCTGGAAGATGCGGTGCGCAAAACGGTAAAGGAATTGAGCGGAGTGTTCGCGCTGGCCGTAATTTCCGCCGACGAACCTAATAAAATCATAGCCGCGCGCAATGGTCCTCCGGCGGTGATCGGACTGGGCAACGGAGAATTTTTCGTCGCATCCGACGTGCCCGCGATCCTTCACCACACCCGCGAGATTTTCTTTCTCGCCGATGGCGACCTAGCCGTGGTCACCGCGGAAGGTGTGCAACTCACCGATTTCGATGGCAAGCCTATTCAGCGCCAAGTGCAGCACGTTACCTGGGATCCGATCCAGGCGGAAAAGGGCGGCTTCAAGCATTTCATGCTCAAAGAGATTTACGAGCAGCCACGCGCCGTCCGTGATACGACGTTAGGCCGGGTTTCGCAGGAGACGGGACGAATCTTCCTTTCTGAAATGGAGATCGGAGACGCGCAATTTCTCGCTGCAAAGAAAATAAACATCGCCGCCTGCGGCACAAGTTGGCACGCCGGACAGGCCGGCAAATTCATGATTGAGAGCCTGGCGCGGGTTCCCGTGGAAGTGGACTACGCCAGTGAATGGCGCTACCGCGATCCCATCGTCAGCGAAGATACGATCACCGTAGTTATCTCCCAATCGGGTGAAACCGCCGACACCATCGCCGCCCAGCGCGAAGCCAAATCGAAGGGCTCAAAGACACTAGCGATCTGCAATGTGGTCGGCTCTATGATCACGCGCGAGGCCGCCGGAACGATCTACACTCATGCTGGCCCGGAGATCGGCGTCGCCTCGACCAAGGCGTTTACCGCTCAGCTCACGGCGCTCCATCTTTTCGCGTTATATCTGGCGCAGGTTCGCGGCGTAATGAACTCCGAGCAACTGCGAATCGCCGTCGACGAACTGACCCGCATCCCCGGCAAGCTGGAACACCTTCTCACGCGCGATCAGCAGGTCGAAGACCTGGCTAAACGCTTCCAGCGCGCGCACGACTTTCTTTTTCTTGGACGCGGCATTCACTATCCTATCGCCCTCGAAGGCGCGCTCAAGCTGAAGGAGGTTTCCTACATCCACGCGGAAGGCTACCCTGCCGGCGAAATGAAGCACGGTCCCAACGCCCTGATCGACGAGAATCTTCCCGTCGTCATCATCGCGACAAAGGATGTAAATAGTCCCGGATCGATGACGCGTTACGAGAAGACGATGTCCAACCTGAAAGAGGTAAAAGCTCGCTCCGGAGTAGTAATCGCTCTAGCCACTGAAGGGGATGAAGAAATCAAGGAAGCCGCCGACCACGTTTTATTCGTTCCCGCGGCGCCAGAAGAATTGTCGCCGATTCTGGAGATTGTTCCCTTGCAGTTACTGGCGTATCACATCGCCGTCCGCCGCGGCTGTGATGTGGATCAGCCGAGAAATCTGGCGAAGTCGGTGACGGTGGAATAAGTCTGTGGGATAGGGAGAACTAGCTTGCCTCGGCTGGTTCGATATCGGTGTGGCAAAAATCGTCGCCCTTAAACAACAAAGGTTCTCCTGTGGCTTTCGCCAGCGCGTAAGCGAAGCAATCGCCGAAATTGAATCCCGCCCGATGCCGGCCCTTGCAGAAATCGCGGTAGGCCTCGCGCGCGATCTCCGCTTGCTCTTGGGTAACAGGCTCAATAATGATTTCGCTGTCGCGCAAGAGATCATCAAACCGCCGACTCAGTACCGGATCGCGGTTGCTGTCGGTGACAACGGCAGCCTCGACATAGGTCGCCGCGGAGATGCGTCGAATCGGCGCCTGCTCCAAAGCGCGCGCCAAGTCCGGTCCGTCATTCTCACCTCGTAGAATGGCGATGATCGCTGACGCATCGACAATCAATTCGGCAGACCGTTTTCGTCGTACAACAGGTCGCCGTGATCGATGGAGCGGTACGGCTCCTTCCACCGCGGGCCTGTTTCCCTTGCGATCTTCATAATCCGCTCGGCCATACTGCCGGTGCCTCTGTCCTTGCGAACCCGTTCCAGACGCTCCTGCACAGCTACTCCCACGACTGCCGTCATGCTTTCCCCAGTCAACCTTGCCAGTTGCCGGGCCATGCGATGGGTCTTTTCGTCTTTGATGTTTAAGCTCATATTCTACCTTCTACCACAATAATTCTACCATTCTACCAGACGGCGCAAACTCGCCAGTGAGTACAGCAACCCCGCAATTCCGGCAAGCCAAACTGCGAAGGCCGCATCCACCACCCAGCGCGGCACCGCTCCCACTCTTCGCAGCAAGAACGGCAGAAAATTCCAGCATGTGATGTGAACGTAGTCCCACGCATCCTGCGTCATGGATTCATTGTTCAAGCCCCACGCATCCATTTTGCCCAGCGCGAATGCCACGATGTTTTTGAAGCGCAACGCAATGACGAACGTGGGATGGCCGAGCGTCTCCATCTGATAAATCTCCAGCGGAAGCCAGAACGCCAGCGATGCAATTTGAATGACAAGGCTGACAGCAATAATCGCGATTCCAGCGCGCCAAATCCATCTTGTGACCCTCGGCTTCACAAGAGCTACCTGGGCGGGCAACGTCGGGAAGGGCACGGCTTCAGCCGTGCCAATAGGCAATGAAGTTAAATCGGGCTTTAGCCCCTGAGGTTTGCTCTCCTCCCTTACTGGAAACCGCAACCGAAATAGCAATGGCACCGCCAGAAATGCCGCCATCTCGACTGCTGTCGAGACGTAGCGATCACCCCACGCAAAGTCTCCTGCCCAGTACGTGTATCGTGCATAAAAGCAGATATACCCAAACAACAGCAAAAGCGAAGCCGCGCCATAGGCCCGCACCTCCGCGCCGCGCCTTCTCCACAGCACCGCGAGCAACACGACCGCCAGCAACAGCAACGGATCAAAAAGAAAGATTGATTTCTCCGGCTTGAACAACGGACCCAAAAAGCCCTCAACAAACGGCGTGCTCCACGGAAAATTCAACGGCAGTGTCGGATCCTGCAATCGCTGTTCTTTGGCGAAGAGCGACACATAAGTATTCGTAAACGATCCGAAGCGGTAGAGCTGATAAAGGCGATCGATCAGCAGAAAGAAAGCATAAGTCGGCGCGGCAACTCTGCAGTAAGCAATAAACTTCTTTCGCATTTCACGCCGAGAAGTTTTCTCGAACCACAACACGGCCAGCAAAAACAGTCCCGCGCCTATCAAGTCCAAACCCGTCGTAAGTCGTGTCAGCAGATTCAAACCCAGCGCCGCCGATCCGATCCAAAGCGCGCGAGCGCTTCTCGTCCTCAACCACTCATACTGAAACGAAAATCCCACCAGCGTCAGAAGAAAGATGTAATTGTTCTCCATCAGGTTCTGCGTGTAGTGGAGATGGGTTGTGCAGAACAGCAGTGCAAGCACTCCGGGTACGGATTCCCGCAACGAAAATCGCAATTGCCGCAACAGCCGAAATGCAATCCACGCCGTCAGAACATTGACCAGAATGCTCGTCGAATATGCGACTAAGATGCTGCGTATCGCGGGATCATCTGTGTAGCCGGCGAAGAGATGCCAATGCGCAATCCATGTTCCCAACAAATCCGCGGGCAGCATGAGCAGCGACTGCCCGATGCCATACCAGCTGTAGAGTTGGTCTCCGCGGCCGTGCAGTCCGAACTCGGGATATTCACTAGGAAAAACCTGCGGCTCGGACGTCCATAACCAGTGAGTTGTCTGCAGGCGATGCATGGTATCGGCAGTGCCGAGCTCGCCGGATTGCACCACGAATGCGAGCAACCCCGCCGTCAGGCACAACAGAAAAAGAGGATCGCGGAGCCAGAGGCCGAAACGTGATGTCACGCTTGGATGGTAATACAAAGCGGACCTCGGACTTCGGACGTTGGACCTCAAACCTCGGACCGCACGTCGGTCTCGACAAATCCGAATTCCCGACGCCTGAGGTCTGACGTCCGAGGTCTGCCTTCCGCCGCTACCTCAACGCCACTCCATACATATAGTTGTAAGTTCCACTCGAATTCGCCGATAGATTGCCGGTGAAGGAAGCGAATAGCATTGCCTTGTCCATGAAGGTGACGAACACGTCCTGCTGGGAGACATTCGGGGTCGTTATGCGAAAAGTGAAGACGCCGTAACACGGATCGGTCAGCTTACCGGAGCTTCCATACAAATACGAAGTGTCAGCTACCGGTGTGATCGTCCCTTGCACGATTTGATTTCCCCGTGCATCGGTTACCGTCACCACTCCACCGCCGCTGACAACCAGCGACGCATTGCCCAGGCTCGCAGTGCCAGTTTCCACGTTGCCCTGTCCCGTGGTTGCCCCGGTCTTCTGGTAGTAGATCGCCTTGTAAGTTCCCGCTACGGTCGGGTCAAAGTCTTTGCTGACAGCTTTCTTCAAGCCGAGGATCGCGCCATTTCCAGTATCCACGGCAAAAATTCCATCAGCCGTTCCGAACACATAGGCAAACCCCGGCTCGTTATTCGGTTCGGGAACTTTCAGGAACGTGCCGGATGGATCCAACTGCGCCTGGCTCATGTCGATCATGCCGGTGTTAAAAGGGCTGCTGCTCTGATTGCCGGGGTTGAAGGCTCCGTAAGGCCAGAAAGAAGAGATCGACCCCTGCCCCTGTGCGTTCACACTGATGCTGCCCACTTCGAGGCCGCCCGCCGCCGTGCGGAATTGTATGATGTTGTAGGCATGCGCCTCGAAGGTGCCGAGCGAAATCTGGCCACTTTCAACAGCGGTTATCAATGCTGGAGTATCCGCGTTGGGCCCGGTCTTAGCAGCCTGAATCAGCAAAGCATAGTTCGGCACTTCATACGCGCCGACCAGGTTGCCCGTAGGATCGTTGAGCGTGTATGTGCCATCGGAGTTCGCGACATAGGGCACGGTCCCACTGGTGTTGTTGGAAACGTCTGTGTAAGAGATAGTCTTGGCGCCGGAATCGACGGTGATGGTCATGAAATCGCCGACCGAGGCTGTGCCGTGATAAATGCGAGCCGCCGCCGCGGGAGGAGTAACGCTGGAAACAGAAGTGGAATCGCAACTGGCCAATACAAACACCATGAGCAGCAAAGCAGCAAGACGGATTCGCATAAGAGATTCCTCATCAGCTATTCCTGAACGCATCTGAGAGACAATCGGCAACGAAGCCGGAAAGATTAGCGGAAAGGGCGGACCTCGGCCCTCAAACCTCGGGCTTCAGGCTGTGTGACACTGGGATCAAGATCACCTGTCTAAGGTCTGATGTCTGATGTCGACGATCCGCCGTCCGCTTTTTCGCGTAAACTATGTGCGGAAAAATCCATGGCCTTTTGCGCATCTTGCGGTACGAGCCTGAGTGCTTCGGTACGATTCTGTTCGGTTTGCGGCACGCCAGTTTCGGGCAGCGACGAACTCGCGACGCTCGATTTCGCTTCGCCCACGCCGCCGCATCGATCGGTACAGGCAGCGTCGTCGTCGCAAACCTCCAGGCCCCCAAGCTCCGCCGAATATCTGCTGAACGAAGGCCGCTTTCTCCCGGGACGCTTGCTGGCCAGTCGCTATCGCATCATCGCGTTACTCGGCAAAGGCGGCATGGGAGAGGTTTATCGCGCGGACGATCTTACGCTCGGGCAGGCGGTCGCACTCAAGTTTCTTCCCGATGAAGCCGGGAAGGATGAAGGCCTGCTCGAGCGCTTCCGCAATGAAGTCCGCATCGCGCGCCGCGTTTCGCATCCCAATGTGTGCCGCGTCTATGACGTGGGAGACGTCGACGGCCACACTTTTTTCACAATGGAGTATGTCGACGGTGAAGACCTAGCATCCTTGCTGCGCCGCATCGGACGTCTTCCGCCTGACAAGGCTCTCGACATTTCGCGCCAGCTCTGCGCGGGATTGGCCGCAGCACACGCCAAAGGAGTTCTTCATCGCGACCTGAAGCCCGCCAATATCATGCTCGATGGCCGTGGACAAGTCGTGATCACAGATTTCGGTTTGGCTGGAATCGCCGGGCAAATTCCCGGCGCGGAAGTGCGCAGCGGCACGCCTGCCTACATGGCTCCGGAGCAGTTGGAAGGAAAAGAAGTCAGCGCGCGCAGCGACATTTATTCTCTCGGGCTCGTTTTATACGAAGTGTTCACCGGCAAGCGTGCCTTTGCCGAGACGACCAGCGAAAAGCGCCGTGCTTTAGGCGAGAGCACGCCGAGCCGCCCATCGTCCGTGGTCAAGGACGTCGATCCGGTTGTCGAGCGCGTCATTCTTCGCTGCCTTGAAAGCGAACCTTCTGCACGGCCCGCAACTGTCCTCGCCGTCGCAGCGGCTTTGCCTGGCGGCGATCCGCTGGCCGCCGCGCTGGCTGCCGGTGAAACACCTTCGCCGCAGATGGTGGCCGCCTCCGGAGAAACTGCCGGTTTGCGCCCGCGCGTTGCCCTGATCTGTCTGGCTGCAGTGCTGGTGGGCCTAACATTCGTCACCTACCTGAGCATTCACTACAGTGCGCTGGAGAAAATGCGCCTGGAGCAGACGCCCGACGTTCTAGCGCAAAAAGCCCGCGAAATTACTGCGCGGCTGGGATATGCAGAACGGCCCACAGATAGTGCATTCGGTCTCGACGATGACGGCGACTTTCAGGATTCTGTGGAGAAAAACGACAAACCGCATCCAAATTGGGACGCTGTACTCGCCGCACGGCCTTCTCTTCTGCAGTACTGGTATCGGCAAAGCCCGGATAATCTGGTGGCGAGTGACTTCCGCGACAATCTTCTGACACCCGGGATCGTCACCGAGAACGATCCCCCGACTCTGCTCTCGGGCATGATTAATCTGGAACTCGATCCGCAAGGGCGGTTGACCTATTTCCAGGCGATTCCTGCGCAAAAACAAGATGAGAAAAATGCTTCAGCGCAGACGGCTTTGCCAACTGCGCCGTACGACTGGAATATTCTTTTGAGTGCGGCCGGCCTGGATCCATCGAAGTTGCAGCCGACGCAGCCTGCCTGGACATCATTGGCTGCCTCCGACAGGCGCATGGCATGGACAGGAACCTGGCCGGATACGACGCGTCCGCTGCGTGTCGAAGCGGCGGCATTTCAGGGCAAGCCTGTCTTCTTTTCTCTTATCGGCGACTGGACCAAGCCGCAGCGCATGAAAAGCACGGAGAAAGAATCCATTGGTAAGCGGTCGGGCAGAATTATAGGGCTGGTTGTCCTGTGCACCCTGTTGGTCGGGTCCGTCCTTCTCGCGCGCCGAAACTACCGCCAGGGACGAGGAGACCGGGAGGGAGCGCTCCGCCTTGCCTGGGTGATGTTTTTGCTGGAGATGGGCTTGTTTTTGTGCCGCAGCCACTTCGCAGCTATTGGCGACACCCTCGGTCTTTTTATCATCGCCATCAGCACCGCGTTGTTTATTTCCGGCGTGACTTGGACGCTGTATCTCGCAGTGGAACCTTGGGTGCGGCGTCACTGGCCGCAGACCATCATCTCGTGGAGTCGGTTGCTGTCGGGAGGAGCGCGCGATCCTCTGGTGGGCCGCGATATTCTTTTCGGCGTGATTCTCGGGGTCGTGTGGATTCTCATTTTCCAGCTTCGCTATATCCCCATGATGCGGATGGGGGCTTCGCCCGCGCTGTTCTCCACCAAAGCCCTGATGGGGGGACGCGAAGCGTTAGGCGCATGGTTGCAACAATGGCCGCAGTCGATTCAAACCACACTGGCTTTCTTCTTTCTTCTTTTTGGGTTGAAGGTGCTATTGCGCAAGGAGTGGATTGCGGCAATTGTCCTGGTCGCGATCTTCGCGCTGCCGCGCGGGCTGAGCAGCACGTACATGGCGGTTGAGATCCCAGCGCAGATTCTGGTCTATGCCATTGCCGTGGTCATCGTCCTGCGCTTTGGGTTTGTGCCTCTAGTCTGCGCAGTATTTACCATTAACTTGATGGCCAATGTACCTTTCTCCGCTGATTTTTCTGCATGGTATATGCCCACCTCAATCCTGGCGCTGTTGAGCGTGGTGGCGCTGGCTGGCTGGGGCTTCTACCACTCGCTGGGCGGGGAACCGTTGTGGCGGCCGGAACTGGATTAAGCCTAACCTTTTAACCCTGTTTGCGAATCTGGAGGTTAGGAAGCCGCCCTGGTGACTTTCGTGGAGGGTGATGGCACGGATTGGCCATTTACCGATTTGCGGCTTGCGTTTAATCTCCTACTTGAGCAGCACTTGGGGGAGGGCTGATCAACTAACGTCCCGTGACTCGAATGAGTCTGGGGCGTTTTGTTTTGCGCGCTATCTTCTTTTTGCCAGTTTTTGCCAGCTCGGCTTCGAGGTAGGCGATCAGCGAAACCCGCTTCATTTCGCAACAGGTATCGCGTTCCAAGATCCAAAAGGATGGAACAGCGGATCCGGCGCTTCGACTTCGCTCAAGGTTAGGCGCTTCGCAAAGTGCGCGGAGAACGGGGCAACCCGCTCTCAATTAGCGGGTTCGGCTCACAATTTTTGAAGTTTAGTGCGCGTCGCGAATCGCCCATACACTCATTTCCAGACCAATCCGTCTGGCAATGAAGTCCGTCCTCGATTGGTCCATTGGCGTTGTAAAGCGGTGCAAGATAGATTCCATGCCGTGTGGCAAGTGTCTCAATCTCCTGAACCCGCAGCGGAGTGATGAACCCTCGTCCCTGGGAGAAGGCTTCGTACCTGCCTTCCAGAGCTAGAGCCATTCCTTCGAGAAGACATCCATGAACCACATCGGGGAACGGATGCCGATTCAGAATTCCATGAAAATCCGGTGTGAACTTCATTCCGCCGGTGATCTGTCCCAGACCTCCGAAGAAGATTTTGGCGTCAGGTATCTGTGCGCTCGGGGACAGGTTTTTCGGGTAGCCCGCATCGCAAACGATTGCGCCGGACGCGATTCGGCTCAACAGAAGAGAAGGAGACGCGAGGCTCGCCGCACAGATCACGAGATCGGCCTCGGTGGAGAATCTCTGTCGGTTGTTCTCCAGAAGATCACTAGCGATCTCCACCTGTATTCCACCGGACTGCAACTCTGCGGCAAGCTTGCGCAGCCGCTCCACGTTGCGTGCGCTGAGCAGCACGCGCTTCACGAAAGGCGCCAAACAACGGGTGCAGCCGGAACCCACATCTCCTGTTGCTCCAACAATGAGCAGCGTTGATTTGCGGATGTCGCGACGTTCGAGCGTGCACATTTTCTTGATCCCCTGAACGATGAAAGCAACCGTCAACGTATTGCCCGTCGTGAAAACCGTGCCATGTCTTTCCGGAAGCTGATCGAAGTTGCCTTCGATCAGAATGGAGCTGAATCCGCCGAGGCTCACGATCTTCGTTCTTGCGTTGATCGCGCAGGCCGCCGCCGCTCGAACGCGAGCGATGTTCTCGTGCACGTAGGCGGCGTCGAGACGATCAGGAGGAATGAAGGAGTCGATGTAGAGGCCACGCGCATTTTTTTGGCCAATCTCTGCATCAGTGTTCGAGCTGATCTCCACATGGCAGATTGCTCTGGGCGGAATCCATGGCAGGATATCCTTGATCTCATCGTCCGGCAGAGGCGTGCGCTCCGGCCCGCGCAGGACGGAGAGTACGTCCGCAGCCGCCCGCCAACTCTCCTGATGCCCGATCAGTGCGAAATCGATTCCCATAACCCATCTCCACCCGGCAGTCCTTGGGGAAACTAGCTTCCAAAACCAGCGCCTGAAGGCGCATTCATTGCATGGCGCTTACGGTATGCCTGAAGGCATCCCCTGATACAAATCGTACTTGCACATCTGACTGATGCTTGCAGGACTAAAGTCTGTACTTGCGCGACAAATCGCCTTGTCCCACGGGCTGGTCGTTACACTGGCAGCTGAGCCACCCATGCAAGCGTTACGTCTCCGGGTATCCCCAGCATGTCGAGTGTCTTCAGATACTGTTGCAGCGATGCTCCGCGAAGCTCGGCCGCACTCAAGCTGACGTCAAACAGTGACGGCTTCACGCAGCTCTCGTGGCACACTTCACAGTGCCCATCCTTGCATTCCTTCGCCAGCATCTTCGCGAGCGTGGTCATCACATCCAGATGCAGCCGGTATACCTTGTCGTCGAAGCGCTTCACATCCAGGGCTCGCTCCGCTCGGAGAATCGACATGGCGTGATCAACGTGATCTTCTTCCTCGGCTGCGATGGCGGCAAAGGTCTTGCCCAGATTCCCCGGCGCCACTTTCCCGACTCGCGCATAGCTTGCGACGGCAAACGATTCCAGCATGATTTCCTGAACAATCAGGCAGCCAATGAAGTCGCGCTCTGTGATGCAGTCCACGAAAGCCTCGCGCAGACGCTTCCAATACTTTGCGTCGACATTATTGGCGACATCCACGCCAATCTTGCGGCCCTCGGCAGCGAACCGGGCAGCATGCCCCCGTTCAATTTCTGCATGTTCCAGTGCATCGGCTGCTTCTTCGGGATCGTCACATATCTCCGATAAGGAGGCATAGTTCATTGCGGCTAGCAGTTCGCCGGTGATCGCCTGGGCGAGGATGTCCTGCCAGATTGGAGCGTTTGGTGAAGTCGGTGTACATTCCATCGTCGAGTAGCCAATACCAATAAGTGGTTCCATGTGTCCTCCTGAATTAACCAACTTCTATGTTGCATCGAACTGCACCCCGCATCAGATCGGCTCGCGATAGTGGCGCAGCCGCACCGCTGCTGCCAGCAGCCCGGCGGCCACCAACAGTCCGCCCCATAAACTTGCGCTGGTCAAGAATCTGCCCGGAGCGAGTTGGGTCAGCGGAATAAAATGCGCATCGATCGCCACGCCATTTTTGTCCTTGAGATCGAAAGCACGAGCGGCGAAGCCAATCAATCGGTCTTCCATCAGCAACCCGAAATACGAAGTGCGGAATGCGATCTTTTCGACTCCGGCAATCGCCAGCGGCGGCAACACCACCCATAGAAATGTCACGCGTCTCGCCCATCCTGAGACGAGCAGCATCCAGCAGTAGATCGGAGCAAACCAGAGCGTAGTCACCGCCAGACTGTAGAGCAGCACCAATGTCATCTGGAAGAATGGCAGCCAGGGCCACAGTTCGGCTGCGCCAGAGCCGGTGACGAGAACCACCGCCAAGTTCACCAGCCGCATGACGATTTGCAGGGCAACCGTGATTGCGAAAACCAGCACCGGCAATACCGCAAGCGGAATGCTCGCCTTGGAAAGCACGGTCGTAAGATCGGAAACCGGCAGGGACTTCCAGAACAGGATGCTGCGATCGCGGCGCTCGCCATGCAGCGCGTCGAGCGAGTAGAAAACACCGACGAGAACCCCGATGAGCATAAGCAGCATTGCCGCGTGGCTGAATGGCATAGCAAGCGCGATCGGCTCCGGCATCGAGTGGGCCGACGCAATTGCACGCATGCTGCGCGGGAGAGCACACAGGCTGATCAAATAGCCGGCCAGGTAAACGCACGCCACCGCCAGCGGTGCAATATAAATCGAGCGGTTCTCCCACAACTCCCGCCGCACCGACCAGTACATCGGCCGAGTCGGCGCCATGGCAGCGGGCGCGTTCAAGTGCGAATCGCCAAAGGATTCCGGTACCGAGGTCGAGTGAGTGTTCATCGAGTTGCTCCTTGCTCATGGTTGCCCACGACGGCCACAAACAAGTCGGCAATGCTGGGCGTGCGCAAGTCGCCCAGCATAGAGAGCTGTTGTCGATCCACACGGTCGAACAGCAGAATGCCGCGGCCGAGCACCTGCCGCTCGTGAATTGGCTTAAACGCCCGCGCGACGGCAACCTGTTCGGGACGCACCATCACCTCCACAAAGCGCGACTCGAATTCTTCCATGCTGCAATCGAGCACGATGCGGCCGCGGTTGATGAACATGAGATCGGTGAGGACGTTCTGGATGTCTTCCACCTGATGTGTGGTCACGACGATGGTGCGGCTGCGATCGAAGTAGTCGTTCAGCAGTGAGTCGTAAAACTGCTTGCGATAGAGAATGTCGAGACCGAGCGTCGGCTCATCGAGCACGAGCAATTTCGCGTCAATAGCCATGACCAGCGCGAGGTGCAACTGGGCGACCATGCCCTTCGACAGTTCTCTGACCTTGCTCGCGCGCTTGATTGTGGTCTTAGCGAGAAAGCTTTCTGCCTTGGTACGGTCGAATCGCGGATGTACACCCGCGACGTAGTCGAGCGTCTGCGAGACTCTGATCCATCGTGGCAGCACCGCGATATCGGCAATGAAACAGACATCGCGCATGAGTTCATCGCGCTCGGTCCAGGGATCGCGTCCGAGCACCCTCAGTTCTCCCTGATATTGGGTGAGACCGAGAATCGCGTTGAGCGCGGTGCTCTTGCCTGCGCCGTTCGGTCCGATGAGTCCCAAAATGCGGCCCTCTGCGACACGTAAATCGATGCCATCCAGCGCGATAGTTGTGCCGAAGACCTTGCGGAGTCCGCGTGCTTCTATGACTGTCATGGCTTCGACTCCTCCTCGGCAGCATTCGGTGCGCTGTCCGATAACAGCCGGCGGGTTGCGGCATTATTCAGCAGTTCTTCCGCAGTCAGGCCGAGCCGCTGAATCGTCGCGTAGACCCTGGGCCATTGTTCCGCGAGAAACTTTTGGCGTTCGCCCTGTAGCAGCAGATTGCGCGCGCCGGCGTTGATGAACATGCCGCGACCTCTCTTACTCTCGACCAGTTGCTCGTCGACCAGTTGTTGATAGCCCTTCAGAACCGTGAGGTGATTGACCCGATATTCGGCCGCGACATTGCGTACCGATGGCAGCGGATCGCCTTCTTTGAGCACGCCGTCGAGTATCATCGCGACCACGCGGTCGCGAAGCTGGCGATAAATCGGCTGACCGTCATTCCACTCAAGATCCATCATGCGTTCCAAATACTCTCACGAGAGAGGCGCGAGCGAGCGATCTGATCGAAGCTCGATCTAATCGATGTTCTGCCGCTGCGCCTCCCCGAATTCGCTGCGATGTATACCGGCACAATAGGCGTCACTTTGTCCGCTGCAGGTCGAAGTGTGCGTGGACCGGCTTGTCCCCAGGCTGCATGTACGTCCAGTCCTCGGTGTGATGGTTCGCGTCGATCACAGTAAAAACCGCATGGTGCATGTGTCCGTACTGCGTGCTGCCGGCAACGTCGAGAAAATCGAATTCCACCGTTTTCCCGTCCGGCGACGTCCTAGCCGCCATGCGCGGCCGATTCCCGGCATCACAATAGTGGGTCAATAGCAAGCGGCCCCCGTCCAGATACAGCATGGTGATCGGATCGTCAGGCCTGCCTGCTCCCGTCATCTCATGCATGATCGCGTTACCCATGGAAGTCACGCGCAGCGAGGCCTGCATGAGCTTGCCTTCTATGTCGGGCGCCAGCGGGACGGTTGTCACGTGGCCTTCCCAGGAACCCGCCAGGGTCTTCAGTGTGTCGAAGGACTTTTGCGCGTCCGATTGGGTCGCGGCGGTGTCCGCTGCGAAAGCGGCGGCAACGATCAGGACGAATAGAACGGAAAGTGCGATACGTGGTTTCATGTTGTTGTTCTCCTTTTTCTCTTGCTTCTGTGTTGTTGTCTTGTAATATGGTTATATAGTTAACTATATCACTATGAAAAATGCAAGGATTTTATTATCGTTCCTTTTGCTGCGTCGTTTTCTCTGCTATCTACCTGCAATACAATGGTTTGCGGTAAAGACTTAGGGAAATGTGTCGATGTGGTGATAGCGACTTCGCGCACGGACCGACGCGATACTTGAATGCGGCAGGGGTTGGCCGACACTATTTCAGATCGGATTTTTTTTACCGAAGAGCTCCATATTTCTTCAAGATCTCGGCGGTTTTCGCGAGAGGCAGCGCCTCAACGGTGTGTCCGTGCCCGGTAATGGTGGTGGCTCGAAGCATGGAGTTATACACGGCCTCTTCGGTGGCTTCGATCACGGCCTCAAACAGAGGTGACATCGCGTCATTCGTTAGTAATTCGACATGCCGCGTTATCGCCTTTTCCTGGGAGTGTATGCGCACCTGCTCGGCAGTCGAGAACGCGATAGCATAGTCGCCGCTGCCGTTCGAGACTGAACTTCCCGTGCGTGCGATTCCCGCCATCGCTCTCGCTCCCAGGCGCTTCAGATTCCGCGCATCCAGCGGCGCATCGGTGGCGATGACGATCATCACGGATCCTTTTGCGCGATCTGCGCCATTGCCTTCCTGTTGAAGTTCCTCACGGAGGTAGTAGCGGCCTAGTTCCTGGCCAACGGGAGCGCCAGCAATCGTGAGCACGCCGCCAAAGTTCGTCTGGACCAGAACACCAACCGTGTAACCACCGAGCTTGACAGGCAGCCGGCGAGACGATGTTCCGATGCCTCCCTTGAAGCCGAACGCGATGGTTCCAGTGCCCGCGCCAACCGAGCCTTCTTCGACAGGGCCGCCCTTGGCGTTTTTGATCGCTGCGAACACATCGTCGGGCGTGATGTGTCGGCCGCGAATGTCGTTCAGAAATCCGTCGTTGGTTTCGCCGACCACCGGGTTGATGGAGAGAACATCCTCGTTGCCCGGCAACGAAAACATGTAACTGATCACCGCGTCCGACACCTGCGATACGCCCGTAGTGTTGGTCAGGAGAATTGGAGTTTCAATATCGCCCATTTCCTCGACCTGCGTGGAACCCACCAGCTTGCCAAAACCATTGCCCACAAAGATTGCGCCCGAAACTTTCTCGCGATAGATGTTGCCAGAGTGCGGCAGAACGGCGGTCACGCCGGTACGGATATCGTCGCCCCGGATAAGGGTTGTGTGACCGACCTCAACCCCAGATACATCCGTGATCGCATCGAGCGGCCCAGCCGGCAGAACGCCGACCTTTAACCCTAAATCACGGGCGCGGGGGCGAGTATTTGGGCCGGGGTTTTGAGCGATGGCGGCGGTGAGCAGCAGGATCGGAACGGCTGCGAAGAGATGCTTTGTCATGGCAGAAAATTGTAGCGCGTCGGCCTAACCCTGGTTTCTCGCAAGCGGAAAATTCAAAATAATTCAATTTTGACGCCGCGGGCGAATGCGGATGAGAGGCGAGAGTCACGCGTAAGCAGCGTGGCGTCAAGCGTTTCGGCGAGCGCAAGATAGGCCGCATCGTAGGCCGAGAAGTTATATTTGAACCGCCAAATCCTAGGCAGAAAAACAAAATGCGGGTAGCGTGTGATGCGAAGGTCGAGCAAATCCAGGATGGCCTGATCCGCGCGCGGCGCGGAAACCGCGGCTTCCCGCACGAGTCGACGGAGAACCTGCGCTACCTCCAGGTCCAGAAGGTGCGGAGCGTGAAGCGATTCGCCGCGAGAATAAATCCGCTTTTCGATTTGTTGTCCCACGGCGGTCTGCAGAAGCCAGTCGATCGCCGCGGATGCGTCCAGAACGATCACCGCGCGTCCCGCTCTTCTCTTACCAGGCGCGCGGTGTCGAGCGCAAGCGTTACGGCCTTACGCGTGCGCAGAAGGTCGCGCAATTCTCCCAGGGTAGGCCGCTCGGCAATTTCCTTGATCTCGGCGAGCAGGTAATCCGACAAAGACATTCCCGCCATAGCAGCTCGAGCCTTCAGGCTGCGATGCAGGGCGTCGGGAACGTTGCGGAGTTGAATCATCTTGGTTCTCGACATGCAAATAGCATACTTTCATGTGGATCACATGTAAACGATAATTTCTGCCTCTTCGACGCTGGTATAGAATCCGTGCCGCAGTCAAACGCAACAATAAAGTGCGGAGGAAAAACTTGAAAAAATCACTGTTGGTCGGTGGAGTCGCGATTGCGCTAATGATCGCGTGGTCGATCGGGCGGGCGCAAGGACAGCAAGATCAGAAAGTAATCTTCGCTTCCGCCAATCAGGCAAAGTACGGTGCCGCGAATCACGGTGTCTCCGGGGCCACTATTTGGGGAGATCCCGAAACAGGAGCGCACGGCACATTCACCAAGTTCGCACCAGGTGAGGACTCGGGAATGCATACCCACACGAACGATGTATGGATCGTCGTACTGAAAGGCGCTTATTTGTACAAAGATGACGCCGGGGAAAAGCGCGTGGCGGCGGGCGATTTCCTGCGCGTTCCCGGAGGACACAAGCACTGGAGCGGTGGAGACAAGAAAGAAGGCGCTGTGTTCTATGAGGAATCATCCGGTAAATTTGATTTGATCCCCGCGAAATAATGTCATCCTGAGCGAAGTTGCCGCTCGCAAAACGAGCGGCAACGCAGTCGAAGGATCCCTATCAGCGCAAATGTCTTCGCTGGCACCTTCGGGAGTTCGCACCACACATTGAGGGATGCTTCGTCTCCGCTCTGGGTGGCATTGGCCGCTTGAACGCTTCAAAGTCCATTCGCTTAGCAGGTTGTTGCGATTTTGCTTTGAAAGGGCGCGGCTTCCAGTCGCGCCGCAAGTTGAGCCCACAGCCTCTTAGTAGCCGGCACGGTTATCTGATCAACTCGTTTCTGCAAATGTGAGGGATACAACCATAAGTTAAAAAAGGAAAACACAGATGAAAAACAAATCTCCCCGAATCTTCGCGATGACCTTGATGGGCCTCGCAATGACCTTCGCCACTACCGTGTTCGCGGTCGACACTCAGACCACCATCTACAATTTCCAAAACAAGGCCACGGGAGCCAATCCAGAATCGGGAGTGATCGCCGATGCTGCTGGGAACCTTTACGGCACAACCACTCTCGGCGGTTCCTGCACGCTAACCAAGCAGGGTTGCGGCATTGTCTTTGAGCTTTCGCCATCCTCCAGCGGCCGGTGGACGGAAACCGTTCTTCACACCTTCACCGCCGGAACTACCGATGGCTATCAGCCGCAAGCCGGGCTGGCCTTCGATTCCAGCGGAAATCTTTACGGCACCACCGCCGGGGGTGGCACCGGTACGGCTTGCTCGGAAGGTTGCGGCACCATCTACGAACTGCAGCCGCAGTCCGGCGGTGGATGGCTGGAAACTATCCTGTACAACTTCACCAACGGATCCGACGGCGCCAGCCCGACCGGCAACCTTGTGCTGGACGCGGACGGCAACATTTACGGCACCACGCTGGGCGGCTCCAATAGCGATGGCACCGTCTTTGAGCTGACCAGCACCGGAACCTTCACTACGATCTTCACCTTCGCCACCGGCCAGGGCCGCTGGCCGCAGAGCGGCGTGATCTTCGACTCCGCAGGCAACCTGTACGGAACCACCATGATAGGCGGCGATGTGAGCGGCACCTGGGGCTGCGCTAACTTTAGTGGCTGCGGTGTCGTCTTCAAGCTCACTCCTTCCTCCACCGGCTGGCGCTACAGCCAGATCTATGTTTTTCACGGACCGGGCGGCGCACGCCCATTTGGCGGGCTGGTCTTCGACGCGGCGGGTAATCTCTATGGCACAACCCTCAACGGGGGTACGTCGACTTATCCAGGGTTCGGCACAGTATTCGAGCTGTCACCCACCACGACGGGCGGCCCGTGGAAGGAAACCTTGCTCCATGCCTTTACCGGGGGGAGCGATGGCGGATATCCTCAGGCAACGCTCGCCATCGATTCGGCCGGCACGCTTTTCGGTATAACGCCGGGAGCCAAGACTCCTTCGGTTCCCAGCACCGCATTCAGACTGAGTCCGGCTTCGGGTGGTGGATGGCAGTTCCAGGTTCTAACAACTTTGTCCGCAGGATCGGGCTTCTTTGTGACCGCACCGCCATACCGCAACGCAGCCGGCGACATGTTCAGCACCAGCTACGGTAGCGGCAGCACCTTGTGCAATGGCGGCTGTGGCTTCGTGTATGAGCTTTCACCTGTAACAGCGAGTCGCCGTTAGCAGGTGGGGACTCTAATTGTCATCCAGAGCGGAGTTGCCGGTCGCAAAGCGAGCGGCAACGGAGTCGAAGGCTACAAATTTAGGGTTGCCGACGGCGCATCAGCGAGTTCGCACCATGCGTGTGGGGCATTTGTAGAAGCGCCTTTCAAAGTTCGTGCCGCCGTGGCGCGGCTAGGGATCTTTCGACTCCGCACCTGCTTCGCTATCGCGAAGCAAGTGCTGCGCTCAAGATGACAGGTGGTAAACAAGCGTTCTACCCGGTGCTCCTCTTGCCTATTTTGCGTTGAGGCCGCCTCTACGTTTCCTGTGAGGCGGAATATAGTGAAACCGAATCAGATATATGTTATTGCCCTTACCGTGCTTTGCCACTTTTAGCAGATCGAGCACTCCGAGAAAGCCGGATTCCCGCGCCAGCTCCGGAGTAATATTGGGAAACCCGATCGGTGTGACCGACTCGATTTCTATCTCGCCGTCGCCCATGCGATAGCGGCGGCCTTCCGTGACATGGGGCCTGGTCCAAATCCTGACGCTACAAGTGATGTCGCCGCGAACCACCCCTTCGCGAAGACGCTTGGCAAAGACCATGGACTCCTCTGAGCGAATCGCCAGCAGGTGATTATAGGCAGTCATCGAGCAAATCATTCGCCTCTAAAATTGGATCACCGATAGTCCGGGAACTAGCTGGAAATGACGCAGATTCGTGGTCAGAACTTTGTAGCCGAGCGAGAGTGCTGTGGCTCCGATCAGCAGATCCCCGAAGGGAATCACGACGCCACGGCTTTGCTGTTCGCCATCGAGTCTGCCAGCCAATAAGGCCGTTTCTTTCGTACGGATAAACAGTAATGTCCGCAATTAGCTCGTGGATGAACGATTCGCGGCGCAGTCGTGTTTCCTGAGCCTGGGCACGATAGATACGGTGGACGAGTTCCGTAAGGCCGATCGCACTGAGCGCCGCTTCCTGATCGTCCGTCTTCGCTATGATTTTTTCGATCAGCTGCGCGACCGTGTCGCCGCGCCGTTCGGCGGCGATCACTACGCTGGAGTCCAGGATCAGTCCCATGCCGGCGGGTCTAACGGTTCGCGATGGCTGGCAATCGCGGCTTCCACATCGTGAGCAAAGTCCGCGTCGATTGTTGCCGTAGAAGCGTGTTCCTGGGCCAGACGCAGCGATTCGGAGAGTAGTCGAATATGCGGCTCGGCGGGACGGACCACGGCTATGGGCAGCTTATCGTTTTCGATCACGACCTCCGCCCCGGCACGCACGCGTCCCAGCAGCTTGCCAAAATCGCTGGCCGCTTCCGCTTCCGAGACGTGGATCACATGGTCTGCCATGGAGTGATTATATCGTGCGGGTCAACGCGGAAATGATTATGTTGCGAGCAAGCGGAGCAGCACTTCCTCGACGCTGCTGGAGCCGGTGGCCTGGAGTTGCTTTTGTATTCTGGCCTCCAACGATGCGTCTCGGATTTCGATGGTCATGGCTGCTCCTTGGACTCAAGGTTACGAGAAAGGACGTCGTGAATCAGTAAAATCCCAAGGGGGACGGGCCCGTGGGCGCAGACACCCTCCTTGCCTAGATCCAAAACTATCTCAAACTGGTTTATAGTGCTGCCCGTGGACCTAGCAGACGTTCGCCGATTGGTCATTATTGCGATGTTCTCGGACGACGTGCTCTTTGGAAGGCTCGTGCTCAAAGGCGGAAATGCCATAAGCCTGGTCTATCGCTACGGCGCTAGGGGATCGCTCGACGTCGACTTCTCGCTTGAAGGCGAATTCGAGGACAGTGAGGACGCCGCCAGGAGAATTACGCGGGCTCTGACTGACAGGTTTGATGCCGCGGGATTTGTTGTTTTCGATTACACATTTGGGCCAAGGCCTTCGATACCCACCGCCGATGCGCCCAAATGGGGCGGATACCGAATCAA
The DNA here is from genome assembly GCA_036513255.1 of Candidatus Sulfotelmatobacter sp. Lineage (GTDB taxonomy): Bacteria > Acidobacteriota > Terriglobia > Terriglobales > Acidobacteriaceae > Sulfotelmatobacter. The sequence continues at coordinate 242,264 of DATBZH010000099.1, forward strand.
GTTCAAAATAATCGAGCGAGAGAAACATCGCCAACTTAACGGAGATCCCGAGGCGATCCGCCGAAACGCGGCTGTCGTCGGCCCATTACAGCAACGAGTCTTTACTATCGACATTAGCAAGTGGGAATATTGCGCGGGAAAGAGGGAAACGCAGTTAGAAGAATTCACGATCTACGTCTACACTCCGGCGATGCTCGCCCTGGAAAAAATCCGGGCAATATGTCAACAGATGTCCGAATACCCAATTCGGGTAGCGAAAACAGCTAGAGCCAGGGACTTCTACGATGTGCATGTGATCATTGCGGAGTCCAAAGTTGATTTAGCTGGCCGAGAAAATCTGGAACTGGCGAGGCTGATATTCGCTGCAAAGGAGGTGCCTTTAGAACTCATGGGTTTGATGGGGAACTATAAAGAGTTTCATCGCCAGGACTGGCCGTCGGTGGAGGCTACTGTGGGGCAGGAACTGAAACCCTTCGATTTCTATTTCGATTTCGTGTTGGGGATCGTCAAAACGCTAGAATCCCTTTGGAAAGAATAGATGCCATTTGGAGTCGTACTCACGGTCTTTAATTCCGTGGGCCAAATAGAAATCGAGCGGAGTTCCCAACTTCATGAGCCTTTCAGTCCTATCCCCCTCGTAGCCTGCCCTGTCCATGTAGAAGCCTATCGCCTGATGGTAAGGATAGACGTAATCCAGCTTCTTGAGAGTGGCGATTAGTGTATTAATCGAAATACGTTCTTTCGCGCTCTTAAAAGCTTCGAGCACCTGGTAGATTCCACCCGCGTACGCAGGCCTGACAGTGATATCGATCAGCGTCCTTTCCAGGCGCGTCACGTCGATCGTCTCACCTGTGTCTGCGGCGATTGGCCCCACCTCAAGCCGCCCCGAATTTTTGCCGCTCAGGAGGACTATCGTCCACTCGTCATAGTTGAAGTTGTAGGCGGATCGCCGTTGCTGCCCAGAAAACGCTCGCTCGAGCGCTTCGGGGGTCAACGGAGAACTCGAGCGTGGCTTTACGCTTTGCTCCTTGTTAACGTAGATTGTCTTTGGAATTTGGTCAGTTAGGCCGTGCAGGAAAACAGCTGTCCCATGGGACAAATAAGCAGAAGAGCGGAGGGAGAGGGCAACCGCGAAAGGAGAAGCTTTTCCCCAGATATAGCGGGTAGCAGATCTATAATGCTCCGATGCGATCTCTCGCACTGAAAGCTTGCCGGTCTGAACGAGGAAATCGACGAATTTACCTGCATTGACATAGTCCGGGAGTTTCCAGGTCGCTCGATTCTGGTAAAGGATGGTACTTAGCTCGTCCCCGGTGTATACACGCTTGCTCAAGCCGTCGAGGAAGCTAGAGATCGCAGGCCCGACCACATTAATTCGAGATGGGGTTCGCGGCATATACGCTGTTCCGGTATATATACCTGAACAGCGTTAATGGCAAGAGATGCCGTATAACAGAGGTATATATACCTCCTGTTATGCAGCAAACGAGCGTGCCTGATGATCCACCCTGCAAACAAAGGCATTTAGTTGCACGCGCAGACTGCATTGACGGATGGTATATATACCATCCGTCAATCTGGGCCCTATCGTTTTTCATTCAGGTCGATGGAAGTGAAGTGCTGGAGGAAAATAAGGGACCCCCACTGGTGGGAGAATCTTAATCGCAACTTCTTTATTCCTGGCGCATCTAAACCTTGACAGCATTCCACTCAACTCTTATCATGCGAATAGCTGCAATGTATGTGCATTCATTATAAAGGACTTATCACTTTGAAGGGAGCCTCTTATGGCTAAAATTATTGGAATTGACCTTGGAACGACCAACTCCTGCGTGGCGGTGATGGAGGGTGGCGAGCCGAAGGTGATTGCGAACGAGGAGGGCGGCCGGACTACGCCTTCGATTGTGGGGTTTACCAAGACCGGCGAACGGCTGGTGGGACAGGTGGCCAAGCGGCAGGCCATTACCAATCCCGAGAACACCGTTTATTCGATCAAGCGGTTTATGGGGCGGCGCTTTAACGAGGTTGGCGAAGAGATCAAGATGGTGCCATATAAGGTTGTGCAGTCGGGCGACCATGTGGCGGTGCTGGCGCAGGGAAAGGAATATACGCCTCCGCAGGTGTCGGCGCTGATTTTGCAGAAGCTGAAGAAGGCGGCGGAAGATTATTTGGGTGAGAAGGTGACTGAGGCGGTCATTACCGTGCCAGCGTATTTTAACGATGCGCAGCGGCAGGCCACCAAAGATGCCGGGCAGATTGCCGGGCTGGAAGTGAAGCGCATTATCAATGAGCCGACGGCGGCGGCGCTGGCCTACGGGTTGGATAAGGCTAAGGACGAGACTATTGCCGTGTATGACTTTGGCGGCGGGACGTTCGATATTTCGATCCTTGAAGTGGGTGGGGGCGTGATCGAGGTCAAATCGACCAATGGCGATACGCACCTGGGCGGCGACAACCTGGACCAGCGGATTGTTGACTGGTTGATTGATGAATTCAAGAAGGACGAAGGCCTGGACCTGCGCGGCAAGGGCAACGAGATGGCCTTGCAGCGTCTGCGCGACGCGGCCGAGCGCGCCAAGATCGAGCTTTCGACCACCATGGAGACAGAGATCAATCTGCCGTTTATCACGGCGGATGCGGGCGGGCCGAAGCATCTGGTGAAGAAGCTGACGCGGGCCAAGCTGGAAGGGATGGTGGAAGACATCATTCAGCGGTCGGTGGGTCCGTGCAAGCAGTGCATGAAAGACGCGGGCGTGGATGCCGGCAAGATCAATGAAGTGGTGCTAGTCGGCGGACAGACTCGTATGCCGCGCATTCAGGCGCTGGTGAAGGAGTTGTTTGGCAAGGAAGGCCACAAGGGAGTGAATCCCGACGAAGTGGTGGCGATTGGCGCGGCGATTCAGGGTGGCGTGCTCGGCGGCGAAGTGAAAGACCTGCTGCTGTTGGACGTGACTCCGCTGTCTTTGTCGATTGAGACGCTGGGCGGAGTTTCGACTCCGATGATTCCGCGCAATACGACGATTCCGACCAAGAAGACGGAGACGTTTTCGACGGCGGCCGACAGCCAGACCTCGGTTGAGGTGCATGTGCTGCAAGGCGAGCGTCCAATGGCGGCGCAGAACCGCACGCTGGGCAAATTCCATTTGACGGGAATTCCGCCGGCGCCGCGGGGCGTGCCGCAGATTGAGGTGACGTTCGACATCGACGCCAACGGCATTCTGAACGTGACCGCGAAAGATACGGCCACGCAGAAAGACCAGAAGATTACGATCACGTCGTCTTCGGGTCTGTCGAAGGAAGAGGTCGAGCGCATGGCCAAGGAAGCGGACGCGCATTCGGCGGAGGACAAGGCGCAGCGCGAGGCGATCGAAGCCAAGAACCAGCTCGACAGCATGGTCTATCAGGTAGAAAAGATGCTGCGCGAGTCGGGAGAAAAGATCTCGGGTTCGGATCGTGGAGATGTAGAAAACGCAGTGGCCGACGCGAAGAAGGCGCTGGAATCGAACGACAAGGGGCAGATGGATAAGGCGCGCGAGACTCTGACCCAGGCTTCGCACAAGCTGGCCGAGCAGATGTACAAGAATGCTCAGGCGCAGCCGGGAGCAGGGCCAGTGCCGGGAGCCGATGGCGCTGGGCCGGGGCCTTCGGGCAATGGCAGCGGTCAGGCTGGGGGTCAAGCTAAGAAGGATGAAGGCGTGATCGATGCGGAGTATGTGGATGTGGAGGATAAGAAGTAAGCTGTCAGCTATCAGCCGTCAGCTTTTCAGCTTGAATCGTGTGGCGCGGGCACTTCGCCCGCGCCTTTATTTTCAAGTCATGATCCCGGGGGGGAGGGGCGATGGATTTTCAAGTGAACGACGCAACATATTTCGTGGATCTCGACGATGAACGCAGAGAATGGCACGTTTTCGTAACAACTCCGAACGGCGCGACCCCGGTACCGGTCTACGTTGACGAAGAGAAGAGCTTCGACGACGGAGTTATTTTGGTTGAAGACAAGAGAAAACAGCAGATTGTGAATTGAGATCGGCGACGCAGAGAGGCCATTTTACCCGCGCTTTTATTTCTTTCGTTTCCCTGCGCTTCGCGCAGCGAAACTTCGCTCAAGATGACAGGGTGATTAGGACTGGCGTTTTTTGCTGGCTTGGATTGTTGGCGCGATCATCGACTTCCTCACAGGCACCATCGCGCCCTTCGAAGGATCCGCGGCCGCGTTGGCGCGCACCAGCACTTCCTGCTGGATGTATTGCACGAACTCCTGAATCTGGCGCTGCATCTCCTCCATGCGCTCGCGCATTTGCAGGATGATGGCCATGCCGCTGATGTTTACGCCCAGGTCGCGGGCCAACGACAGAATAAACTCCAGGCGCTGCAAATCTTCGTCGGTGTAGAGGCGCGTGTTGCCTTCGGTGCGGGAGGGTTTAAGCAGGCCTTCACGCTCGTAAAGGCGCAGGGTTTGGGGATGGATGCCATACATCTCGGCCACGCTCGAAATCATGTACGCGCCTTTGGATTTGCGTTTGGTCACGGGGTTCCTCGCGTTGATTCTAGAGCAGGGCCGCATTTGTTCATAATTTCTTATGTCGATGTTTTGTCTGTGCGGATGATTCCGTATTCCATAGCTTCCTGCCAGCTTCCGCCGCAATCCCGATCAAGGGTTTCCTGCGACATTATGGGAAAGGTAATCGAGCGAACGGCATCTTCGGAATATCCCGATCGAAGCGCGACATCACAGAGTTGGGAATACAGTCGAGGATAATCCTTGAGGAGTTCGTCCGCTTGGCTCTCGGTTTCGGTGACAATGAGGAAATATGTCTTAAGGCGTGCGGTCAGAGTTGCGCCTGGTGTCGGAAAGACCTTTACCGATGGCAGCCTGTGGACCAGTAGCTTCGCGATTTCCCGCTTCGCGCCACGAATCCTTAGCCATCGACGGACGATATCAAACAACGTGCGCGCTCCTTGGTCACCGTGCTCCCGCACGAATGTGCACTAGCGGTTTTGAGAGCTTTTCAAGAAATGAGTTGAGCCAATCCTGCCTTAAACTGCTACGCGATGGCAAGTAACCGCGGGTTGCCCCTTTACTTTCGAGAAAACAACCGCCAGGCAAAGATGCTGCTGGCAACAGCCAAGCCCGCACAACAGAACAGAACCTGGCGAAAGCCGGCGAGGAATGAATCCGAAATCGCTTTTCTCAACAGCACAACAGCGTTGGCGTCCAGATTTTTCGGGAGTTCAATCGCGGCAAGCTGCGTCTTTTCTGCTTGAATCTGCTGGAGCGCTCTGACCGGGAGTGAAAGAGATACGAGCGTTCGATCAAGGTGGGAAGAAAAAGTGTTCACCATCAAAATTCCAAAAACAGCAATCGCGAGAACTCCCGCCAATCGTGAAACCGCATTGTTGATCCCCGACGCGGAACCGGCATGGTTCTGGTCGGCTGAGTCCATCACGACAGTGGTCAGGGGAGCGACGGTGATGGCCATGCCCACACCGAGAATCAGGGACGCAGGAAAAAATGTTTTCCAGTAGCTTCCGTCTCCGGTGAGCACGGCAAACAAAACGAAGCCGACGGCAGTCACCAGGGGGCCCACAATCAAAGGAATTTCTCCGCCGTAGCGGCTGACCAGGCCGCCTGACCAGCGTGAAAGAAAAGACAGCAACAGGATCATGGGCAAGGTGGCTGCGCCAGCGGCCGTCGCCGAATACCGGTACACCTGCATCAGGGTCAAGGGAAACAGAAAGAAAAATATGCCGATGGCGGCATAGAGAAACAGCGTCAGGAAATTTGCGCCCAGGAATGCGCGCGATTTGAAGATAGAGAGCGGCACCATTGGCGAAGCTGCGTGCCTTTCCACCCAGCAGAACAGGATGAAAAAGAGAACGCCGCCAAGAATTGCTGCGTCAACCAGCGTGTTTCGCCAGCCGAGACTCGATCCTTCCAAAAGTCCCGTGACAACGCCGGCAAGGCTTGCAGTTGCCAGCAATGCACCGAGCCAATCCAAAGGCCCTTTTTGCTCGCTGGAGCTTTCCGGCACGTGGGGCAGCGAAATTACGATGACCGCCGCGGCCAAGGGAACGTTGAGAAAGAAAGCCCACCGCCATGAAGCGTAATCGATCAGCGTGCCACCGAGAACCGGACCAAGGGCAGTGGTGATTGCGGTCGCTCCGGACCATGTTCCAATCGCCCGTCCGCGAGATTTCTCGTCAAAGGATGCGCTGATAATCGCAAGGCTGCCCGGTACGAGCAGCGCCGCCCCGATCCCCTGAATCGAACGCGCGACGATTAGCACATGTACAGTCGGAGCGAGTCCGCAGGCCGCGGAAGCGCAAGCGAAAAGCCCGACCCCGCTGAGAAAAGTGAAACGCCGCCCGAACCTGTCCCCGAGAGCGCCGCCCACCAGAATCAGAGAAGACAGCAGGATTCCATACGATTCGATGACCCACTGCACGTCAATGACGGTGGCATGAAATGCGCTTTGAAACTTCGGAGCAGCAACATTCACCACCGTGCCATCAATGAACGCCATGCTGGAGCCAATGATGGCGGCAGCAAGAATCCATGGACCTGAGTTTGGACCTGACTTGGTTGCGTCGGACATCTGACCTTTCAAACGCTGTGTAACATACCGCACAATTGATTGCCAAACCCGCAGAGCTTACTGGCATCTTAGTTGCGGAGGATATTATGGATCAAAATGATGCTGTCAGCGTGTTGGAAGACCTCATAGAAACTTGCAAAGACGGACAGAAGGGTTATCAGGACGCCGCCTCGCACGTGAAGCGGACTGATTTGAAGACGTTTTTCAACGAGCAGAGTTTGGAGCGGTCGCGCTTCGCCGGGGAATTGGAAGCGGAGTTGATTCGCCTGGGCAAGCCGGACAAGAAAGTTTCCGGGTCGGTCTCGGCGACGCTGCATCGCGCCTGGATTGATACGAAGGTCAGCATGGGCGCTGGCGATAAGGCGATTCTGGAGTCCGTTGAGGCGGGCGAGGATAATGCCAAGGAAGCTTACCAAAAGGCGGTCACTGGGGATTTGCCGGAAAACATCGCTCAGATTGTTCGCCGACAGGCGGCTAGCGTGCAAGCGGCTCACGACAAGGTGAAGAGCATGCGCGATGCGGCAAAGGCTGCGGCGTAGTACGGAAGAAGACTTACGCAAAAAGAGGACCGGGATTTCCGGTCCTCTTTTTTAGTTTTGTTTCGAGCTCTAAGCTACAGGCTGTGGCCGTTCTTCGCCTATCCTCCAGCCACTTGGCTTGAGCAGATGGTTCACCGCATAGGCAACAAACCCTGCCGCGATCAGAATCATGCCGAAGACGAAGGAACTCATCCCCAGCACCGATTCATGCTCGCTGCGGATTACTGAGAAGCCGAGCAGAAGCACCGGCGGGATGCCGATAGCGATGGCTCCGAAAAGACCGCCGGGGACGCGGAAGGGACGTGGCAGTTCCGGCTCGCGGAACCGCAGTACCGCTAGTGCGACGAATTCCAAAAACAGGCTTGCGCCGTAGAGAAGGATATCGAGCGTGACCAGACGCGCGAAGCCGAGGCCGAGGCACATGGCCCAGCCCATGGCCAGCGCGATGATCGCGACCCACGGCGCGCGCGACTTTTTTTGCAGCTTGCCGAAGACGGCGGGCAACATGCCGTCTTGCGCCATGGCCAGAGGCAGGCGCGAGTAGCTCATCACAAGGGCATTGAACATGCCGAAGGCGCTGATCATTCCTCCGAGCACCACGCCGACGCGGAGCAGCGGGCCGCCGAGCAAGCCGGCGATGTCGGCCCACGAGCCGGTCTCCCATGCGGTGGGCTTGAGGCCGGTCATCCACATGGCAACGAAGGGCAGAATGTAGCTCGCAGCCACGATTACAACCGCGACCAGCATGGCGCGCGGATAGGTCCGCTGCGGTTTTTCCACTTCGGTGGCGATGGTGGAGGCGTTGTCCCATCCCATGTAATTCCACATGCAGATGAGCAGGCCGCCCAGAATATCGACGGTGGAAGTTGTGGGTTTGGTCACAGCGTTCGCTAGCGCACCGAGCTTGAACGGAGCCAGAATTACAATCGCGATGAATGGCGCCGACAGGGCGAGGAACAGCCACAGCGACGTGAGCGAAACGACTTTCACTCCGGCAATGTTCAGCAGAGCGCAGGCGATGACCACGGCGAGCGCGACCCACCATCCGCGATTGTTCACCTGGAACCAGGGGAACATGCGCGTGAGATACGCGACGAACAGCGTGGGATAGATCGCCATATCGAAAATCGACGCGACGAGCGAGAGCCATGCTTCCTGAAATCCCCAGAAGTTGCCCATGGCGCGGCGCACCCAGGCGTAGTAGCCGCCTTCAAAGGGCAGTGCGCTCGAAAGCTCGCCGATCATGAAAGCCGTGGGCAGGCTCCAGAGCAGGGGGGTGAGCATAAGAATAAGGATCGCGCGACCGTAGCCGGCTCCGTGGACGATCTCTTCGGTGCCATAGGTTCCGCCCGACACCATAAAGAAGGTGGCGGCGACCAGAGGCCACAAGGTCAGTCTCACGAATTTTTTCCGGTTGGGTACGGGGGCGAGGTTGCGGGGGGTCTCTCGTTGCAGGGCGCTAGCTGATGCCAATTTCGATGTCTTCCTCCTCAGGCGACTCACTCTCAGCTACTCCGCAGCGGCTGGTGCCTGCTCGAGCTTTCCGGTTCGTTTAGATTCCGGAAATTCCGCTGGAGTTAGTTCGCACTTGTGAGATTACGGGAAATTTTCTGCGATGCAAGAAAATTATGAATATTTTTTGCAAAAGTTTTGTTAGGGAGGTCAGGGGCGGAGGTAATGCGCTGGCGACGCGGAACGTGACGAGTGGTAATATACCGCCGTTATGGAAATCGCCGACCTCGCCACGATGTATCGGGCCAAGACAGACGACGAGATCTGGCGATTACGGATGGAATCGGAGCAACTTACTCCGGAAGCTCGCGAACAGCTCGAGCGAGAGATGCACAACCGGGGAATTAACTCGAAAAATTGGAAGGAAGACTCGCTCGAAGACGAAAATTCAGTCGCACCCAAAGCGCTCCGAAGTTCCGATCGGATTTCCTTATGGTTCCCGAGCCTGAGACGATTCGCAGCTACGCTCAACGAATGGAGACGATACCGCATGCGGACAGGGGAGTGGCCGACACTTTCGATCATGGCCTATACGATTCATGCGGCGTTCCTACTCGGATGGACGGGATGCTTGATCTGGTTCGGTCTTAGCCATAATTGGTCGCGAACGAAGTTCGTCGTGGTTTTCTTGCCGCTACTTCTAATCGATATTCTTCTAGAGGAGAGAATAAAAAGGAAGATTCGACTCAAGGAGCTGCGGATTCACCGTAGGAAGCGAGCCGCCAGCGCCGCGAGACCCAGTGGTTGATGATGGGCTTGAGCTAGACCTTTGCCCACAACTCTGCCCGCGGATCTTCCGGGTTCAGCTTGGCCAGTTCCCGCAGCAGTTCTTTGGTGCGTTCATCACGCGGCATGGGGACGGTCAGATTGATCTCGACAATTTCGTCGCCGCGCGCGCCCTCTCGGGTAGCTGACGGCACGCCCTTCTCCCGGAGGCGGAGTTTCTGTCCCGACTGCGTTCCAGGGGGAATCTTCAGCAGCGCCCGGCCGTCGATGGTGGGCACTTCGATCTTGGCTCCCAGCGCGGCTTCGGTCGCGCTAACGGGAACGGCGAGATAAATGTCGTCGCCGTCGCGGCGGAAAATGGGATGCTCTTCCGTACGGATGATTGCGTACAAATCTCCCGCCATGCCGCCATGCGCGCCGGCATTTCCCTTGCCCTGCAGGCGAATGCGCTGTCCGTCACGAGTGCCAGCTTTTATGCGGACTTCCATCGGCTCGGTTTTGCTTAAACGGCCTTCGCCGTGACAGGTAGGACATACCGTAATGTTCTTCCCGGTACCATGGCAGCGTGGGCACTGGACATTGAACTTCATGCGGCCGCCGGTCTGGGTGATCTGGCCTGAGCCTCCGCACTCCGGGCATTTCCCCGGCGCTTCCTGAAAGCCCTGCCCGTGACAGGTGGAACAAACGTCGAGCCGCGAAATGTTCAGGCGCATGACGCCGCCGCGAATCGCCGTCCAGAAGGGAACCTGCACCTGATATTCAAGATCGCTGCCTGGCTCCGGGCCGCCGTCGGTTTGAGCCGCACCGCGCCCGCCGCCGAAAATTCCGGAGAAAATGTCTTTAAAGCTGCCGCTTCCGGTTCCTCGGTCGCCTCGTCCAGCGCGTCCGGAGTTCTCGAACATGTCGGAGAAATCGAATCCGCCAAAATCAAAGGGGACGCCCTGACCGCCGCCTTGAGTAGGCGCGCCGCCGGGAAATCCTCCACCCGCTCCCGGCTGCCCTCCGCCGCGCGCATAGGCTTCCGCTGTCGCCGCGTCGATGTTGTCGGAATAGAAGCCGACCTGGTCGTAGATCTTGCGCTTCTTGGGATCGCTCAGAACGTCATTGGCTTCGGAGAGAGCTTTGAATTTTTCCTCCGCCGATTTGTCGCCGGGGTTGACGTCGGGATGGTATTTGCGCGCCAGCTTGCGGAATGCCTTGCGGATCTCCTCCGCCGAAGCGCTCTTCTTGACGCCGAGAATCTCGTAATATTCTTTTTTGGTAGTGGGGGCCATTCTTGTTTGTGATTACGTTCGCTGCGCTTACGTCATGCTGATTATAGCGACTTGGCGTGCGGTTGAGTGTAAGCGGTGCCTCGCTGCAACGCAGTATCATGAACGCTGGCCGCCATGCTCCCGTTCAAGCTCATATACAGCGACGATTACTTTCTGCCGATCGGCCAGCACGTTTTCCCAGCTGAGAAATATCGGCGCATTCACGACCGGCTTCTCGCGAACAGTGTGGCTGAGGCGGCCGACTTTCTCGCGCCGCAGCCCGCCTCTGACCAGGACATTCTGCTGGTCCACACGCCGGAGTATGTGCGTAAGCTCAAGACCGGAACGCTCAGCCCGCGCGAAGAAATGGAACTTGAAGTTCCTTTTTCGCCGGAACTGGTGCGAGCTTTCTGGCTGGCCGCAGGAGGATCGATTCTAGCGGCTCGTCACGCTCTGACCGATCGCATTGCCTTCAACGTCGGCGGAGGCTTTCATCACGCGTTTCCCGATCATGGCGAAGGATTCTGCATGATCCACGACGTGGCTGTTGCCATTCGCTGCATGCAGAGAGATAAGAAGATTCGCACCGCGATGACCGTGGACTGTGATGTCCACCACGGCAATGGGACGGCGGCGATCTTTGCCGGTGCGCGAACGACCAGCGCGCCGCTGCCATCGGCTTCCGCGTCAATGCTGAGTTCGCCCCACTCGGCCAAAACTAAAATGCGCGGAGCCCATGCCACTGATGTCTTCACCATTTCTCTGCATCAGCACAACAACTATCCCGCAGTAAAGCCGCCGTCTTCGATTGATGTTGACCTGCCCGACGGCATTGGAGATGACGATTACTTGGCCTGGCTCGATCAGGCGCTCAGCTCCGGCTTGCGGCAGTTCGAGCCGGATTTGATTTGCTACATCGCGGGGGCCGATCCTTACCGCGAAGATCAACTGGGCGGGCTGGCGCTTACGATCGAAGGCTTGAAGAAGCGCGACGAGTTGGTCTTTCGCGTGGCGCGGGCGAGAGATATTCCTGTGATGGTGACTTACGCGGGAGGGTATGCGCAGAACGTGGAGGACACCGTGACAATCCACAGCAACACCGTCATCGCTACCAAGGAAATATTTGCCGCAGCAAGTTGAGGGTAGCGAAATATATACTCGATCAAATGATCGTCACGCCTTCCGAACTTCCTCACAGCGAACTTTACGGTCTCATCCTCAATTCAGTTGCGCCGCGGCCCATAGCATGGGTTTCGACCATCAGCGCATCGGGACAACCCAATCTTGCGCCGTTTTCCTTTTTCAACGCCGTCTGCGTCGACCCTCCGCTGCTGGCGTTTGCGCCTGGACAGCGGAAAACGAAAGTGGAAAGCGGCCGCGGCGAAGCCAAGGACACATTGAGAAACATCCGCGAGACCAGAGAATTTGTTGTCAATATCGTGACCCACGAACTGGCCGAGAAGATGAATCTAACCAGCGGGGAATACGACGCGTCCGTGAACGAGTTCGAGTTGGCCAAACTGACTCCGCGGGCGTCGAAGATGGTACGTCCGCCGGGCGTTGCCGAATCTCCAGTCAGCTTCGAATGCAAGCATTATCAGATTCTCGATTTTTCAACCGCGCCCACTGGGAGCAGCCTGGTGATCGGCCAGATTGTCGCGATTTACATAAGCGATGCGCACATTAAAGACGGCAGACTAGATCGGAATTCGCTGGATTTGATTGGCCGTATGGGCGGGATGCAGTACACGAGGACCACGCAGCGATTTGAGATGGTGCGGCCGAAGGTTGGGTAGGAGTCGGAAGGAGAGCTTATCCGCGGCCGACGCCAACGTACTCAAAGCCAAGCGCGCGCAGCCGCGTGGAATCGAGCAGGTTTTTTGTGTCTACGATGACGGGCTTTTTGAGCAGATGCTTGATGCGGTCGAAGTCGAGTGCGCGAAACTCGGGCCAGCCGGTGCCGACCACCAAGGCGTCCATACCTTCTGCCGCGGAATACGCGGAATCGCAATACCGCACTGTGCTATTTAACCGTGTCCTGGCTTCCGGGATGGCGACTGGATCGTAAGCTCTTACCCGCGCACCCTTGGAGACCAGGTTCTGCGCCAGCAGAACCGAAGACGATCCGGCCACCGAAT
>DATBZH010000100.1:0-2197 GCA_036513255.1 Candidatus Sulfotelmatobacter sp.
TCGACGACCCGCTTGCGAAATACGTCGCCGACGCCCCTCCAGCCTGGAGTGCGATCACGATTCGCGACCTCGCCGCTCACATCTCCGGCCTCGCCGCGCCCGATGTTGACTCAAACATCACTTCCTCGGAAGCCATAGTCAAACTCGCCGTGAAAGTCGCTCCAGAAGCCAAACCCGGCGAGCGCGCCAATTACGGAGACTTCGACTATCCCATCCTGCAATACATTCTGGAAAAAGTTGCCGGCAAGACCTACGCGCACCTCATGCAGGAGGAAATTTTCCAGCCCCTCGGCTTCCACTGCACCATGTACGACGACGCGGAACAGCACGGACCACAGCGCATGTCGAAGATTGTCCCGAACCGCGCCGAATACTACCGCTGGATGAAAACAGATACCGACACGTTCAACCAGAAGCGCGAATTTCTATATACGAAGTGGGCTTACGCCGCAGGCGGCGCGTACGCCTGCGCTAGCGACATCGCCACGTTCTTTGCCGCAATCGATTCCGGAAAACTTTTCTCCCGCGAATCTCTCAACTCCGCGCGCACTCCACCGCGTCTAGCTGATGGCACACATTCCTCCTTTGGCCTCGGCTGGGTGGTCGGCCACTACCGAGGACATGCCTGGATGGGCCACAGCGGCGGTCCCGCCTTCAGCGACATGATGTATTTCCCGGAGGACCATCTCGCGATCGTCGTCCTCACCAACCAGCAAAAGCTCTATCCGCAACTCGCCAGCCTCATCGCCGACCTGTTACTTCCCAATCCGGCTGACTCGGCAAGCGACAATTTGCCCGACGACGCTCCCGCGCTCACCGCGAAAGCCCGTCAACTTCTCGAGGGCATGGCAACGGGGAACATCAACCCAACGCTGCTCACTCCCACGCAACGCGGAGACTATCTCGAAGACCTGAAAGATTTCGCCCCCGGATGGCTGGGCCCGCTCCAACCAATCAGCCGCATGACCCTGGTAAGCGATAAATCCGCCGGCCAAACCCGCACCCGCCGCTACCGAATATTCTTCGGAGCCCATCCCCAGCCAGTCGTATTCGAATACGACCAGAAAGGCCAGATTCAGAGCATCGACCCCAGAACCGATTAGCCGCGCAAATCGCAAAGAGATTCCCGCCGATGGGCGTCATCCCGACCGTAGCCGTTCTTCAGGCGGAGGGAGGGATCTCCCTTGCAACAGGACCATGTCCGGGAAAAGATCCATTAACCCGGAGGGCAAAAATCGGCCAAGCGGGGAATGACAATTTTTAGGAAGGCTACACGCGGGATAGCTGCGGCAGGGCGTCGAAGTGCGCGTCGCGGGCGCACAAGACAAGCGAATGCTGAAGGGTGAGGGCCGCGATCCACATATCGTTAGTTGGTATTGGGGTGCCTTGCTTGCGCAATTGCCGGTAGACGGCGCTGTAGTGATGAGTTGTTGGCTCGTCGGCATAGAGCACGCCGACGGCAGGCTTCACAAGAAAACGGCGCAGGGCAGCTTCATTTTGTGGTCCTTGAGTGCCTACGGCAAACCCAGCGCGTAATTCCCCGAGCACGATAAAGGGCAGCCAAACTTCATCGGCATGTTCAACTGCTTCGACAACAGACGTTTCTCCACGGCAAAGATCGGTATAGCGATTGGTATCGAGAGCGAGCCTCACTTCCACATCTCTTCATCAATCGTGTCTTGCGCGGCCAGCGCATTTTCGAAAGCTGGATCGTTACGCCAAGTGCCGGCGATGTCGCTAAGGTCCCGTTGCCGACGGCTCTCCCCGGTAATGCCAGCGCCGCGAGCGAGGGCTTCGATGGTGATTTCGTTGAGGCTTTTACCTTGGGCACGCGCAGTCCTGCGAAGGGCTTCATCCAGGTGATCCGGCACATTGCGGATTGTGTATTGCATACACTAATTGTAGGCAATGCAGGCATACAATGCAAGCATATTAAACTGGCACGGCTCAGGCTTCATTCCGAATCGGCGCGCAGCGGCGGTGAGAACCCGCTTCTCCCTGGCGTTTTCCCGCATAGAAAGCCGCCAAACTTTTCCACAACGTCAACCTGTCAAGCAAATTCCAATCTCATCTCGCTAAACCATTCCCATCAAACGAATTTCTCCGGCATCGCCCGGCGGAAGATCACCCTCAACCTGATAAAATAGATATTAGTCGTGTTGAATGCGCCCCCAACTCGCGCTCCACGGGCCCTTCG
>DATBZH010000101.1:0-14618 GCA_036513255.1 Candidatus Sulfotelmatobacter sp.
CACGCCGTTCATCAGCGCCAATGGCAACACGAACGCGATTGTCTGGAGCATCATGCGCCCAGAAGTCGTGGACAACGAGAAAGGCACCAACGCTGCAATTCTTTATGCCTACGATGCCAGCAACCTTGGCAGTGAGCTCTACAACAGCAGCATGAACGCCGCTCGCGATACCGCCGGCCCGGCCGTCAAGTTCGCCGTGCCCACCGTCGTGAATGGCAAAGTCTACGTCGGCACACAAACCGGACTCTATGTCTATGGTATGTGCCCCTGCATCGGCAGCGCCGGCAATGCCACGCTTTCTCCGTCCAGCCTTACGTTCGCCACGCAACTGGTGAAGAGCAGCAGCGCCGCGCAGCCGGTCACGCTCACTAACACCGGGAGTACGTCCATCAACCTCACCAGTATCGCAGCCAGTGGCGCCTACAGCGAGACCAACAATTGCGGCACCACCCTCGCCGGGAATGCCAGCTGCACCATCAACGTCGTCTACACGCCGACTGCCGCCGGAACGCAAACCGGAACGCTTACTGTCACCGACAATGCCGCCAACAGCCCGCAGACCGCCACTCTCAGCGGCGTGGGAACCTTCCTTTCTTTTTCTCCCACCAGTTTGAGTTTCGGCGCTCAGGCACTCGGTACCTCAAGCTCGCCGCAAACCGTCACCATCACCAACACATATACCGCCGCCGTCGCTTTCACCAGGACTTCCATCACCGGCACCAACACCAACAGCTTCGCCATCCAGAGCAGTTCGACTTGTCCCCTGGGAACTGGATCGCTGGCCTCCGGCGCAAGTTGCACGGTCGTCGTGGTATTTGATCCGCAATCAAGCGGAGCTTTAAGCGCCAACATCAGCGTCACCGCCGCTGGCGGTGGCAGTCCGCACACCATCCCCATGTCCGGCACAGGAGGTGTCGCGACCGGCAACGCCACCCTGACTCCCTCCAGCTTTACTTTCGCCACGCAACTGATCAAAACCAGCAGCGCCTCGCAGCCGGCCACGCTCACCAACACAGGCACGGCGGCAATTACCATCAGCAGCATCGTGACCACCGGGCCCTATAGCCAGACCAACAACTGCGGCACGACTCTGGCCGGCAACGCAAGCTGCACCATCAACATCGTCTTCACCCCCACCGCAGCCGGAACGCAAACCGGATCGGTCACTGTCACCTCCAACGCCGCCAACAATCCGCAGACTGCCACAACCACCGGCGTAGGAACTGTCCTCACCTTTTCTCCGACGAGTTTGAGTTTTGGCACTCAGGCAGTCAGCACGGCAAGCTCACCGCAAACCGTCACCATCACCAATGTGGGCACGACTGGGGTCACGACTAGTAAGATTTCCGTCACCGGATCGCGCGTCGCAAGCTTCGTCATTCAGTCAAGCTCGACTTGCCCGCTCACTCCGGGAACGATCGCGGCCGGCGCAAGTTGCACCGTCGTGGTGGTCTTTGACCCAACTCTGAAGGGCGCACTCACCGCAAACATCACCGCCATCGACGCTGGCGGCGCTAGTCCGCAAACCGTCCCTATGTCGGGCACAGGAGATTAACCAATTGGTTGAAAATACCAGGGGCGAATCCGCATACGGATTCGCCCTTTTCGCTACCCGCGATTCTTCTTAGCTGCCTAGGTCCAGCGGAACCATTTCAGTGCAAGGGCGAACGATAATCCTCCCCACACTCCTAACACCACTAGCCGCGACAACTGATGCGACAACGGAGTTCCTTCGAGAATGCTGGCGCGAAGTGCGTCGTTCAGCGCGGTCAATGGCAGAAGTTTGATCAGGGGCTGTACGACAGCGGGAAAGCGTTCGTAGGAAAAGAACACACCCGAAAAAATCCACATGGGCATCATGACCAGGTTGATCAGGCCGCTGACGCTCTCGATCTTGCGGGCGCGGCTGGCTGTGAGCAATCCTACCGCCCCAAAACACAACGATCCCAAGGCGCCCAGCAGCGCGATCGAAAACACCGAGCCGAGCACTCGCATGTGAAATGCGTACACGCCGAACACCAGCAACAAGCCAACCTCAATCACCATGAGAATCAAACGGCTCGACATGAGCGCCAGTAAGAAATCTCCGCGGCGCATGGGCGTGGCCACGAAACGCTTGAGCAGCTTGCGTTGCCGCATTTCGACGAGGGCAAAGCCCACTCCCCACAAGCCCGAGTTCATCAGGTTCATTCCCAGCAAACCGGGAATCAGGAAGTCGATGTAGCGGGAACCCGGCTCCGACGAAGTAACGGTGGTCGTAGTTACGGCGTCTTTGCGGCCGGCGGCGGCCTGTAGAGCGTCATCGACGTGTGCGCGTGCGAGAACGCTTTCTGGGCGTGCCGGATCCAGGCGATACTGATATCCGCCCTTGCCGTCCGGCTCGATGACCAGATCGTATTTGCCCAGCCGAAATCCTTTGTGCGCTTCTTCCTCATCCTGAATCTGAACCTTGAATGAGGCACGCTGCCCCGGACGCTGCAATGCGGAAGCTGCTTCCTGCGCCCCCGCACCGGAAACGATGACCACAGGGCTGGCGTCGCCGGGCTTGTTGCGAAAGGCAATCCCCAAGCCGAGCGCCAGCAGCAAAGGGAAAACAAAGACCCAGAAGACGACCTCGGGCTCGCGCTTCAGTTCCAACATGCGAGCTACGAGCAGATGCGCGTATCCCGACCAGCGGCTATTGCGGCGCGCGAGTTTGACTGGAAGAACTTTAGTGGTCGTCACCGGCGTTTTCTCTGCAACACTCATCGAGCGATCCTCATCTGCTACTCCGGTTTCCACTTATTCAGAAACGTCGACAGCGCGTCTGGGGTAAGCGAGCGAGCATCTTCAAACTCGCCATTTTTCTGGCTTACGACTAGCTTCCCGTCGCTTGCGACCACAGCCAGCGCTGGAATCCCCTTATTCAATGGGACTTCGTACTGTTGCACCAGGTCAGCATTTTTCTTCTCATCATCACCGAGATCGACATGTACAACTTCATATCCGGCGTGCAGTATCGGCGCGAGGTCAGGCCGCTGGAACGCCAGGTCGAGAACGTGGCAGTCAAAACACCAGTTGGCGCCAAATACAAGCAGGAGGCGCTTGTGCCCTGCGGCGGCCTTTTCTTCTGCTTCTTTAATTTCGGCATGAGCGTCAACATTTGCCGGATAAATGTCTTTTTTCATGTCCGATGGTTGCTTGAGGTGTGGCGCATCGGTGCGCTCGGCACCGCGAATTCGCCATTGATCGCCTTGCTTCTGCCACGAGACCGCGTAGGTGACGTTAACGATTTTCCCGCTCGCGCCCGAGTCGACCGCAGCTTTTAAAATGATGCCATGGCGATCCGGGTGATCCGTCTCCCGCACAATTTCCAGCTTTAGACTGCGCGCTTTCAGCGCCGTCCAGAACCTCACATCGCCATCGGCATTGGTCTTGACGCCATCAGCTTCGATTTCAGCGGCGGGATCGGAACTGTACAGGGCTTTAAGCGCAGCCGGATCCCCGGCGACAACGGCATTTTTCCATTGATCGAGCGGAGCGAAGCTGGTCGCCGAAGTCGCAGTGGCTGAGGGAGATTGCGCCGCAGAAGTATACGCAAGGAAAGCAATGCTACCGACAAACACAAGCACAAGAGACTTCATCGAGATAGACCCTCCATCTGGGCAACAAAGCTATTCGGACAAAGAAACGCGATCCTGCTTGGCGCCGGGTTTGCCATATCGCTTTATGGCGTACGATCCCGGTAGAGCGGGATACGACTTGATTGCTGGCAGGGTCACATCCCAAAGTTTCGAGGCGCTCGTGCCATCGCTCCTCCGCCGTACCAGACTTCTCATCGCTAAGCCGAATATAGACGATGAGCGCCTGTTCCTCATTACTGCCCACCCGGCTTGCCGTTTGCCTTTTGCGCCGTAGAGCCTCCCTGTGTGGCTAACAAGAATGCGATCAGGATAAATACAGATAGACTAGTTTCACGAATTGATTGAGTCCGCATGATCCGCGACTTATTCTTCCCGCAAATGCCGCCCCGTCAGCCGGACGAACACATCTTCTAAACTCGCCTGCCGGGTAGTCAAATGTTGCAGCGTATTTCCCTGCTGCTTAACAGCGTCCAGCAACGCTGGAATCGTCAAGTGCGGTTCCTTCACATTCAGCGAGACAAGGCCATTATCGTGAAGCACCGATTCCACGCCAGGCAGTTGATCCCATGCCGCATGCGTTGTGCCATTCGTTTCGCCGACAGCAAACTCCACCACGTGATGGCCGCCGAGGCGCTCGATCAAATCGGCCGGTGAGCCTTCTGCAATAACTTGCCCATGATCGATAATCGCCAAGCGGTCACAGAGGCGTTCCGCTTCATCCATGTAATGCGTGGTGAGCAGCACGGTACCGCCGTCGCGCTGGAAGGCGCGAATGATATCCCACAACTGACGCCGGCTTTGCGGGTCGAGCCCGGTGGTCGGTTCGTCGAGAAAAAGTATTTTCGGATTGCACACCAAAGCCGTCGCCACCGCCAGCCTCTGCCGCTGCCCGCCTGAAAGTTTGCCGACCCAGGCATCCGCTTTTTCCGTTAACTCCAGTTGCTCCAGGACTTCGTCGGAAGAACGCGGTTCGCGATAGAAGCTGGCAAACAATTCGATCGTCTCGCGGACGCTAAGCTTTTCTGAAAGGCGCGTCTCCTGCAGGGAAATTCCCAGCCACTCGCGCAATTCCCGTTCGTTTTGTCGCCAGGTTTTCCCGAAAATCGAAACTTCGCCCGAGGTCGGCTCCAGCAGGCCTTCGAGAATCTCGATCGTCGTGGTTTTCCCCGCTCCATTCGGGCCGAGCAGCCCAAAGCACTCGCCCGCCTGAATTTCCAGGTTCAGGCCACGCACGGCCTCAACCTTACCGTCGTAGGTTTTGCGCAGATCGCGGCATTGGATAGCTGCAGGCATTCTTGGAGATTTTACCGGATCATTGCGGGTTATGCCGGGGCGAACTCCAGTGTAGCTCCGCACTGTCTCTGACCTCCAGTTTCTGCCGTGACCGTTTCAGCCTCTGCGTTGCTGCCGTATAATAAAAGATTCGGCAGTCCTCGCAGAAGCTCCAGAGTGGGTTCCCACTGGTTTGCTCGTGCTCCGCCGCTGCCTTCACTTCCATGCCCACAGAGAGCATTATCGTACGCGGCGCACGCGTTCATAACCTCAAGAATATTGATTTTGAGGTACCGCACAATACGCTGACCGTGGTGACCGGCGTCTCCGGCTCCGGCAAATCGTCGTTGGCCTTCGACACGATTTATGCTGAGGGCCAGAGGCGCTACGTGGAATCTTTGTCGGCCTACGCCCGACAGTTTCTGGAGCGAATCGAAAAACCGGATGCGGATACGATTGACGGCATTGCACCGGCGGTCGCGATCCGGCAGAAAAATACCACGCGCAATCCGCGTTCGACTGTGGCGACGGCGACCGAGATCTACGATTATCTGCGACTTCTGTTTGCCCGCGTAGGGCGAACATATTGCGTGAACTGCGGCGGCGAAGTGAAGAAAGATACGGTCGATGAAGTAGCCGATGCCATTCTGGCGCTCGACCCGGAGACTCGTTTGCAGGTCTTTTTTCCTTTGCAGCAATCGAGCGCTCAGAAGCCAGATGCGGAAAAGAAATCGAAGACCCCACGCAGAAGTAAGAAAAAAGCGTCGACCGAAGTGGCGCAACTGAGCGATGCCGTTAAGTCTCGTTTGTTCGAGCTGCGCAAAGCTGGGTTCAACCGGATATATCAGGCCGGGCAGGTGTTTGAGTTTTCTACCCCGGAATCGTTGCTGGATATCGATTTCAGCCAGACGGTGTGGATGCTGGTGGACCGCTTAATCGTATCAGCCGATGCGCGGGCACGCATTGTCGACGCGGTAGAAACTGCCTATCGCGAAAGCGGCGAAGTGATTTTTGAGATTCCGCCTGACGGCGATCAACCGGCAAAGCATCTCATTTTTTCCCAGCGATTCGAATGCAAAAAATGCGGGTTGCGCTATGAAGAGCCCGAGCCGCGGCTGTTTTCGTTTAACAATCCTTATGGCGCCTGCCCACGTTGCCAGGGATTCGGCAATACGATCGACTTCGATCTGGGGCTGGTGATTCCCGACCCGATGAAGACGCTGGCTGAGGGTGCGATTGAGCCCTGGACGAAGCCGAAGTATCGCCCACTATTCACCGAGCTAAGGCGTTTTGCCAAACAGATGGAGATCCCGCTCGACGTTCCGTGGGCGGAACTCGATTGCGAGCAGCAGCAAATGGTTTTGGATGGAGACAGCAAGTTTTTCGGCGTGCGCGGATTCTTCAATCACCTGGAGCGCAAGAAATACAAGTTGCACGTGCGCGTTTTTCTTAGCCGCTATCGCGGTTATTCGCAGTGTTCCGATTGCCGGGGCAGCCGTTTACGGCTGGAAGCACGCCAGGTAAGGATCAACGGCATAAACATTTGCGAAGTCTGCGCAATGACGGTGCAGGATGCAGCGGCGTTTTTCGGCGACATGCACTTGAGTGTCGAGGAAGCAGAAATCGCGGACAAGTTGCTGCAAGAGATTCGCGAGCGCCTGCGCTTTTTGAACGACGTTGGCCTGGAATACTTGACTCTTGACCGGCTCTCTTCGACTCTTTCGGGTGGCGAGGCCCAGCGCATTCAACTGGCTACTTCGCTGGGATCGCGGCTTGTGGGCACGCTGTACGTCCTGGATGAGCCTTCCATCGGATTGCATTCGCGCGACACGCACCGGCTGATCCGCATTCTTCACGACCTGAGAAACTTGGGCAATACGATTCTAGTGGTTGAACATGATCCGGATATCATGCGAGCATCGGATCGTATTTTGGATATGGGGCCGGGCGCGGGCGAAAGCGGAGGCAAGCTGGTCGCGGAAGGAACGTATGACGAAATTCGCCGCAATCCTATCTCGTTGACCGGGCGTTATCTATCGAACGATCTGCGAATTCAGGCCCCAGCAACGCGGCGTAAGCCGGGATTGAAGCAGATTGTGATCCATGGCGCGCGGGCGAACAACCTAAAGGGCGTTGATGTAAGCGTTCCGCTGGGAATGCTGGTGGCGATCACCGGAGTCTCCGGTTCGGGCAAGTCAACGCTGCTGCATCAGGTTTTATTTCAGGCCCTGTCCCAGGCGAAGAAACAAATAACCAACGGCCTGCCGACAGGGGCGACATGGGAGAGCATTGAGGGCGACGAGTTCATCGACGAAGTTGTGCTGGTCGATCAATCGCCCATCGGACGCACGCCACGCTCGAATCCGGTTACATACATCAAGGCATTCGATGCCATGCGCGATCTCTTTGCTTCCCTGCCGGAATCGAAAAAAAGAGGATTCGCCGCCGGCCATTTCTCGTTCAATATTCCTGGTGGGCGCTGTGAAGTCTGCCAGGGCGATGGCACAGTCACGGTGGAGATGCAGTTTCTGGCAGATGTGGAACTGATTTGCGAAGAGTGCAAAGGCACGCGGTACAAGCCGCAGGTGCTTGAGGTTCGGTACCGGGGCAAGAATATTCATGAAGTTCTGAACATGACGGTCAAAGAAGGACTGAGGTTTTTTGCGGAAGCACCCAAAATCACCGACAAACTGCGCAGTCTGGAAGAAGTGGGCCTGGGATATTTGCGCCTGGGGCAGTCCGCAACGACGCTTTCGGGCGGTGAAGCGCAGCGCATGAAACTAGCCGCGCATTTACAACCCGCCGAGCGGGCCGGCAGATTAGGCGGAACGCGTGGCGAAGCTCGCAGCAAGCCCCGCCTGCTTTATATTTTTGACGAACCTACGACCGGGTTGCACTTTGACGATGTAAGCAAATTGCTGGCCGCGTTTCGCCGCCTGATTGAAGTTGGTGGATCGATTGTGGTGATTGAGCATAATCTGGAGGTCATCAAGACGGCGGACTGGGTAATCGATCTCGGTCCTGAAGGTGGCGCACGAGGCGGCAGGATATTGGGATCGGGCACGCCGGAAGAGATCGCGGAATTACCGGGGTCCTATACTGGGCATTACCTTGCGCATGTTCTGAATGGAAATGGTGCTGGGCGGTCGCATGGGCGCTCGTAGGTTTGTGTTGGCGGTGACTGTCGCGCTTGCAGCGTTATGTTCAGGGGCTGTATGCGCGCCGTCGCAGGATGCGGCGAAACCTCCAGTGCAAACGCCGATTGATCAGTCAACTTCGCAGGATTCGCCCTCCTCCAGCAGCAATCCTGTACACGAGAAGACCGGGCCTGATTCCAGCCGCACAATCCACCACATAAGAGTGGCCGAAGAAGACGAGCAATTACCTGAACTAAAACAAGCGGAAATACTCATTCAGAAGCACGATAACGCGGCTGCTGAACCGCTACTGCAGAGAGCTGTGGTCCGCGAGCCGGCAAACTTTGAGGCTTGGTATGACCTGGGATTTGTCGAAAACAGTTTGGGAAAAGTGGAGGAATCCATTGCCGCATATCGCAAGTCGGTCGCGTCGAAGCCCGATGTTTTCGAATCCAACTTGAACCTGGGATTGCAGCTAGCGAAGACCGGACAGCCGGAGGCGGAACAATTTCTTCGCGCGGCCACGCAACTTAAGCCTACGAGTCATGTTGCGGAAGGCCAGTATCGCGCGTGGCTTTCTCTGGGGCAGGTCATTGAGACATCCAAACCAGATGAAGCTATAGCGGCGTTTCGCAAGGCCGCAGATTTGCAGCCAAAAGAGACCGAACCGCACGTTGCTGCCGGCCACATCATGGAGATGCAAAAACATTACAGCGAGGCAGAAGAAGAGTATAAGAAAGCGCTCGCACTGGATCCCGCATCGGACGCATTGACGGGACTGGCGAACGCCTACATGCAGGCGCGCAGCTTTCCCGAGGCAGAGGAATGTTTGCGCAAGCTCGTCCAAGTGCATCCGGAAGACGCTGCCGCTCACATTCAATTAGGAAGGGTTTTAGCCGCGCAGGGCAAGAATGATGGCGCCGTGGCTGAACTTCAAGCCGGGTTGAAAATAGCCCCCGGCGATATCAGCGCGCAACGTGATTTGGCGGAAACCTATGTGGCGGCGGGAAAGATGGCGGAGGCGGAATCTGCATATCGCGCCTTGATTGCGGCGCACCCGCAGGATGCGGAACTGCATCGGGCGCTCGGTCAAGCGCTTCTTCACGAAAAGAAATTTCCGGAAGCACAGCGGGAATTTCTGACAACGGTAAAGCTCAAACCCGATTTTGGCGAGGCCTATGGCGATTTGGCATTTGCCGCCAGTGAGAACAAAGACTATGCCCTGACCCTTAAAGCCCTTGACGTACACGTCAAGTCGTTGCCGGAAACCCCGCTCACTTACTTTCTGCGGGCTTCGGCCCTGGACCATCTGAGAGATCTTAAAAAGGCGGCCGTCAACTATCACCTCTTTCTTAAGGTGGCGGGCGGGAAGTATCCTGATCAGGAGTGGCAGGCGAAACATCGGCTGATCGCCATCGAGCCGAAAAAATAGTCCACGGAGCAAGGTACGATTGTTCAACGCCATTAAGAAATTCTGTCGACGATACCCGGTGTCGCGCATGGCGGTGGCATTGCTCGTTTTGTCAGTCGGGAGCGCCGCAATTGGCGCGAAAGAGTTGTCGGTTGAGGAGTTGAAGGCTCGGCTGGCCTCGGCCTCCACGGGCGAGCGCCCGCACCTGTGTGTTGAGATTGCAGAGAAGCAATTCAGTTCCGCCAACAAGTTCTACGCCGAGGGAGAAACAGAAAAAGGCCAAGCGGCACTGACTGATGTGGCTGTGTTTTCCGAGTCCGCCCGCGATAACTCGATCCAGTCGGGCAAACATCTGAAGCAGACAGAAATTGCTGTGCGTCTGATGACGCGCAAGCTCACCGACCTAAAACACAGGGTCACGCACGACGAACAGACGGAGGTGCAAGGCACCATCGACCGATTGCAGCGAGTGCGCGACGATCTGCTCGCCGCGATGTTTCACAAAGGTGATAAATGAAGAGGTCATGGTTTTACCATTGCGTCCTGTTGGGGCTGCTGGTGGTAGGCGTGGCGGCCAGTGCGCAACGGCATCGCGATCCGCTAACCCAGGCTGAGATCGATCAGATTCGCGATGCCAGTTGGGAGCCGCGCGAACGGCTCGCGCTGTATGTGTCGTTCGCCCGAACGCGCCTGGTGAAACTGGAGCAGATGCGAAGCGATTCTAAGACGAAGGATCGCGGGCAACAGACGCACGACATGCTGGACAGCTTTTTGTTGCTCTACGACGAACTGAACGACAATGTCGATACTTATGTCGACCGCCGTGACGATATTCGCAAACCGTTAAGGACGGTAATTGAAGCCGATACCGAATTTCAGGCCAAACTTCGCGCACTGAAGGATGCAGCCGACATCCCTCCGGTGGAGGCAAACCAGTACGAATTCGTGCTCACCAATGCGCTCGATACGCTGGATACATCGGCGGAAGATCACAAGAAATTGCTCGCTGATCAGGAAGATGCTGCGAAACATAAGAGGCTGAATTCTAATTCGAGTGCGAAAAATGGCGGTAAGCCGGAATAGGATGGCCTGATTCGTGGAGCCATTTTTCGGCTCGCGGCCCGTGCTAATCTATCGTCATTGTGCGCGGCGGTTTGCTGGAAATCTTTCAAGAGAGTTATCGGGAACTTCGTCCCGAAGCTTCTTTGCCCCCGCTAAAAATCGAATTTTTCGCATTCGCCAACATCAACAACACGGTTCGCCTGCGCGAAGGTCAGCTCCTGGTTCGGCTTTCCGATCTCTTGGAAGGGTCGCCCGAGACCGTTTTAAGAGCAATCGCTCATATTCTTCTGGCGAAAATGTACCGCAAGCCTATCGACCGCGGTCATGCTGCTCGTTATCGCAAGTATGTGGCCAGTCACGAAATCGTGCAGAAGGCGCACCTGGTGCGGCAGATGCGTGGACGCAAGCATTTGGGTTCGCCGCGAGGTTTGTTCTACGATCTCGATGTGCTATTCGAAGACCTGAACACGCGTTTTTTTCATGGCCTGCTGGCGCGACCGCGCATGAGCTGGAGCCCCACCAGGACTCGCCGCATTCTGGGTCATTATGATCCCGCGCATAATGCGATCATCATCAGCCGTATTTTCGATCATTTCGCCGTACCGCGTTGCGCTGTCGAATACATCGTTTACCATGAAATGCTGCACCTCAAACACCCAGTCAAACTGCGCGGCAGCCGGCGCTGCGTCCACTCGGCGGAGTTCCAATCGGAAGAACGGCTTTTCCCACAGTTAGCGGAAGCGAACGCTTTCTTGAAGCGATTGTGAGCGGTTGCCGCAGCTCCCGGCGGCGTATCGTAAATCACCTTCCCTGCATCAAATTACCTTTGAAGGCATGATTGTCGCTGTGCAGTGAAGCGACGCTCTGTTGACTGCCGCTTTCATTGACGCTTCCGGCGGATGAAGCATATTCTTTAAGATGTTGAAATAGCAAGGACTTGCGGACTTGTTTCCCGACGTTTATTTATACGGTCAATTTTCCAGATGCTTCAGGCTTTTATAGTTACTTTGCGCGAAGGAGTGGAAGCGGCCCTGATCGTGGGCATCACGCTGGCCTATCTGCGCAAAATCGGGCGCAATGATTTGCGTAAGTCGGTCTATGCGGCGCTGGCCTCAGCGTTCGCAGGCAGCATTGGAGTTGCGGTGGTTATCTCCCGCACCCACCTGAATGAAGACGTTTTTGAAGGTTGGATCATGCTGGTCGCGGCTTTTTTCGTAGTCACCATGATTGTCTTCATGATGAGGACGGGGCGGAAACTGAAGGGTGAAATCGAAGGCAAAGTGGGGTCGCTGGCGGGCAAGAACGCTGCGGTTGGGCTATTTGCTTTCGTATTTCTGATGGTCCTCCGCGAAGGCGCTGAGACGGTGCTGATTCTTTCAGCGGTAACGCTGAATTCGACTGAGTTGATGAGCTTCCTGGGTACTCTTGCTGGAGTGATTGCCGCTATCGCGTTCGGCGTGATGTTCGTCAAAGGAAGCGTGCGGATCAATCTGCAGAAATTCTTTCGCGTTACCACGGCGATTTTATTTCTGGTCGCGGCGCAACTCATAGTTTCCGGTTTGCACGAACTCTCTGAAAGCGGAGTGCTTCCATCTTCGAAGCGGGAGATGGCGATTGTCGGGCCCATTGTCCGCAACGATCTCTTTTTCTTTGTGACGATTGTGGCTCTGGCCGCTCTGATGATTTTGTTCGATGCCAAGCGGCGCCAGCAACTTCCGGAGACCGCGTCTCCAGCCATGCTCCGCAAAGCAGTGTGGACGGCACGCCGCGAACGTTTGTGGATGGCATCGGTTTACATTTTTTCTTTCATTTTTATTGCCATGGTTACGGCGGAATTCGTTTACGCCAAGAGCAAGAGCGATCTTTCGCCGTCGGCCGAGGTCACATTTGTTAATGGCCGGGTATCGATTTCACTGGCACAGGTTTCCGACGGCGATCTTCACCGCTTTCAGGCGCGTGAAAACGGCACCGAAATTCGTTTCTGGCTGTATCAGAAACCGGACGGAAAAATTGCGACAGTCTTTGACGCGTGCCAGATCTGTGGCGCATCCGGCTTTTATAAGACAGCTAATGGTGTGGTGTGCAAGAATTGTGCCGCACCCATCAATCCCCAATCGGTGGGCAGCACCGGCGGCTGCAACCCTGTTCCTTTGAAGGCAACGCAAACGGCGGACGCGGTGATCGTTGAGGAGGCGGACGTGGCGGCCCACAGCCGCCTGTTCGAACAGCAATAGCCAATGTTCGCGCGCCTGGTTTACGAATCGTTCCGGCGGCAAAAGCGGCGCAAGTTACTGGCCGGTGCGGCGATCACGCTGGGCGTCACGGTCGCGACTGCGATGATTGCCGTCGCTACCGACATTGGCGATAAAATCAGCCGCGAGTTGCGAACCATCGGCGCCAACCTGGTGGTCACGCCCCAGGACGACACGCTCGATGTGGAAATTGGCGGCGTCCACCTTGAACCTCCCAGCGACCACGCGTATCTAAACGAAGGCGACCTGCCGAAAATCAAGGGGATATTCTGGCACAACAACATCACCGCATTTGCGCCGATGCTGCCAACGAACGTAACCGTCGGGTTCCCCGCCGAAGGTGGCACAAAGAAGCTAGAAGTGACAGTGCTGGGCACGTACTTTGCCAAGCAAATTTCTTTTGGCAAGGATACCTTTGTCACGGGAGTACGCAAGACGCATTCCTGGTGGAGAGTTTCGGGATCGTGGCCGGACGATGATTCTTCCACAGTGTTGATTGGCGAGAGACTGGCACGGACTTTGCCGTACAAGCCCGGGAGCGACATTGATCTCGCAGGACATCCGGCAAAGATCGCAGGCATTCTATCCAGCGGCGGCGCAGAGGACGATGAGATCGTCGCCCCTCTGGCTCTGGCGCAGCAGATTCTCGGCAAGCCTGGTGCAGTACGGAGAATCTACGTGAGCGCCGTCACCAAGCCCGAAGACGCGTTAGCTCGCCGCGATCCGAAAAGCTTATCCGGCGCGATGTATGATCGCTGGTATTGCTCGCCTTACCCGCAGTCGATCGCGTACCAGTTACAGGAGGCGATTCCGCATTCCCATGCGGAGCAGATTCGCCAAGTGGCGCAGAACGAAGGCGCGGTGCTGACCAAGGTTGAGGGGTTGTTTTTCCTGGTGACGCTGGCGGCGTTGCTGGCCTCGGCGCTCGCAGTCTCCGCTGCTATGGCGACGGCAATATTCGAACGGCGTGGTGAAGTAGGCCTGATGAAAGCCTTAGGCGCGGGAAAGATGGCTGTGGCGTCCATCTTTTTTGCCGAGGCAACGCTGCTGGCGCTGATCGGCGGTCTCGCCGGTTTTGTTGCTGGAGGCGTGTTAGCACGGCAGATAGGCCGTGCAATTTTCGACTCGCAGATTTCGGTGCAACCCGTATTGCTACCGGTAATTCTTGTTATCGCCGTCCTGGTGACGACCCTGGGAAGCGCTACAGCGATTCGCAGCGCGGTTAGCCTTGATCCCGTCTATGCCCTGCGAGGCGAACTGTGAGAGCCACATCGGCTTCTGCGCAAAAACTTGCCGCCGGCCGTAGCCGAGGTCCCAACACTTCCATGTTTCTCAGAATGCTTTTGCGCGCTGCAGTCCGCCGCAGAGGCCGAGCCACGACCGCGCTGTTGGCTATGGTTGTGGCCGCCGCGGTCGCAACGACCGTGCTCGATCTTTATGCGGACGTGCAGGCGAAACTGCGGAGCGAGTTCCGTAACTATGGGGCAAATATCGTGCTGGCCGCAAAGAACGGCGCTTCTCTTCCCCCCGATGCCTTGGCGAAAGTCGAATCGCGACTCAACGGGCGCGGCTTTGCTGCACCGTTCGCTCTGATTGTTGCGCGCACAAGAAGCGGACAACCGGTGGTCGTGGCCAGTACGGATTTTGATCGAGTCCGCCAGCTTGACCGGTGGTGGTCTGTCAATCGCTGGCCATCTGCATCAGGCGAGGCTTTGGTTGGAGTGCATGCGCTCGCTTTCGTCTCTCAGCAAAAGCAGCCGTTCGATCTGACGTTTGATGGGCGCACGATAAGTCTGACGCCGGTGGGGACTGTGCAAACCGGCGCAGCAGAAGACAATCGTGTTTATCTTTCACTTCCGGA
>DATBZH010000102.1:0-99538 GCA_036513255.1 Candidatus Sulfotelmatobacter sp.
AGCACGGTGTCCTTGCCGCTCACGGAGTAGGCAGTGCTTCCATCGGTAAATTTCACCGTATCGTTTCCGCCCGAGGCTGCGGTGCCCGAGAGTGACAAGCTGGCCAGCGAGGTAGCCTTCACATCGGGGGCCGATACGTAATTGCTGTTTCCGTAGCAATCGCCTTCGCCATCACTGCCGAAACCGCTCGGACAACGCGAACTGCCCCAGTCGATCAGCCAATACTGCATGAATACAGCCGCGGAGCCCTTGACTGCATAGTCCGTCGCGTAAATAAACTGTTGCCAGACGACACAACCGGAATGACCGCCACACGCCGCTGTGGTGCCGGTGAAGTTGGTATTGAGTTGAAGCGAGTATTCATTTGAGCCGAGGATGCCCCCGTCTCCGTACTCGGCCACGCCAACACTTTTCTCCGACGTCACGCCCGTGACCGTGGGGAAGCTTCCAAGTGCCCCGCTGGTCAGCCCCGAACTTTGTGCGACGTAGTCGACACCGTTGCCCGCCACCATCCCCAGGCCGGGTTTGTGGACGACTGTATGCACGCGTGGATGCAGCTCTTTGCATTCCACCTGCTGCCATACGGTGTCGGGATAAGATGCCTGGAAGCATCCCTCCCCTGGATCGGTGTTAGAGATAGCCGCGCGCCAGGCGTCGTGCGCTGCGGCATCCGCATCTGCGGTCTGTCCGACAGAAACGGGCTGAAAACAGCAGATGCTGATAAGGGCTGCGGCCGCGATGCGGACTGCACAATGGGAGTACCGAACTTTCGTGGACGTCATGAGTTCTCCATTCAAGGGGGAATTTCTTTCGGGCGCGACAAATTTCTTTCGGCTCAAAAGCGGTCGCAATTTTAACCTTGAGTCTCCCGCCTCACAAATTGGGGCCGAAGAATTTACAGAACCCGAACATACTGGGCTTATGATTCGCGCCGCTTGATGTCGGGCGGGTGGCGCAGGCTTTTGATCTTGCTGGCATCACCAGCACAGTGATGTGCCCTGTCCTTCACGTTCCTAGCGAGGGAATGCTAGCGATCAGAGGAGGAAAGGCACCAGGGCGGCGGTTTGTCGGGCATAGGTAGCATACGTCTCCCCAAACTGGGAGCGCATCCACTCCTCCTCCATGCGGAACTTGAACCAGAACACGAGGAAGACGAGGGCGAAAACGATGAAGCCGCGCACCTGGGAGATTGCAATCGCCATGCCAAGAAAGCCGGTCAGAATGCCGGTGTAGATTGGGTGACGGACCACGGCATAAGGACCGGTGGTAATCAGCTCGTGGCCCTGCTTAATGGTGACGGAGCGACTCCAGTTGCGGCCAAGGTGCACGCGCGCCCAGACGGCGAAGAGAAGGCCGGCGACAGTGATAGCGGCTCCCAGCCAGAATGGCCAATAACCAGACGGCCAAAGGTGGACGTAAAGCCAGGGCAGCGGGACGCGAGGTATCGAGAGTAAAGAGATCGCGATCAGGAAAATGAGGACGCGGAGGATGCGCGAGGCTGCGGGCTCGAGACGCCGGGTGGTTTTGGTATCCGCAGCTTTGATCTGCCAGTAGAGAACAAAAACGATCCAGACCACGGGAAAGAAAGCTTCGTAGAACCAAAGCATGCGGACCTCCGGGCGCTAAGAATACTACGTAGGCGTAGGGCACCCGCCGGACCAAAGTCGTTTGGAAAGTATCCTAGGTAGCTACGTTCGTTCCCGCCGTTGAATCCTGACTCGTATTCTTCCAAACTTGGCTCATCCGAGCAGTTAGAGACTTCCCGAATTGCGAAAGCTCTCTAATGATTGAGTCGAGTTGTTCGGGTGTCAGGTTAATAATACCGTTAGTATCGAGGAGCCGTTGGGCGGTTTGTGTTTCGTAGTGCTTTGTTGGAGAGCCTTGATTATGAAGACAGCAATGCCGAGCCAACTCGATTTCCCGAACGGTCGCAAATCCTTCGACCGTTGTTAAGTCAATTTTGAAACGGTCGTCGTATTCCTCTATCTGTCTAAATAGATGTTCGCTTTTGTAGCTTTTATTGGATGGATGTCTCTTGTCCAGCATCCGCTTCTGAGCATCCAGAAATGATTTGTTTAAGCTTGCCAACAAAGCAATAGCCATCGCAGCAAGAGCTTCTCTCTGCTCTAGCCAATGGATTTCTTCGTATCCGATGACTTCTGCCGTCAACGCTCGCTGATCGCCGTCCACGTCTTCGGTAAATCCAAAATACAGCTTTTCTGTTGCCTCGTTATGTGTCTGTTCGAGCACCGAGTGGGCAGCAAGATACGCATCACGGACGCGATGATTCAGCGAGTCCTGAAACATCTGCCCCTCAAATTTGAACAAGTCAAAGTTCAGCCAAGTCATATCGCCTCCTCATTAGGATAGGCGAATCGGGGGCATTCACCCCGGCCCGAAAAAGAACGTTGGCTGATGAGATAATCGTGTCAGATCCTCAACTCGGCGAATCTTCCAACGATAACGCTGATTTTGTTCGCAAGTTCCGTGAGGACTGGAATAACCGACTCACCTTTCCACCGACCGATCTTGTCGAACGCTACATAGAGCGAAAACTCCAACTTCGACCGCGCTGTCAGAGCGGGGTCAAGCCATTCTTTCTCTGTGTCGAAGCCGGAGATGATGAATGTGCGGAAAACAGCAGTCGGGATGGTAACTTGCATTTTCCACGGAGCCACGATCAAGGGCAAGGTGCGGTGTTTGTTTTCGCGGTGAAGCTCGTGAAGGATGGTCAGTGGATCGTCCGCCGGATTCGCAGCATTGTATGGCTGGAGCCGTTCGATGAGATCACGAGCGCCATTGTCCAGAATTCCCTTTACCTGTCGGTCGTAACTAGTGAGTTCGTCTCTTGTCGCGGGCTTAGTTTCCTTGATGGGGAAACCAATGCGGGTCGGGTGGTCCCGCCGATAAGCGTCAGTAGAGAGCATCCAAGCGATGTACTCGAGCGACGAACCCAAGTGGTCGATGATCTCACCAGCAATGACCGCGAATCGGAGAGGAATCACGCGCTTGGCATGGAACTCAACAAGTTCCTTGGCCGCCTTCTGCTTGTCATCATTGAGACCACCTTCGGGGCGTTCACGGAGAAAGGCGACGATCTGGGAGTCGAGATTGCCGATGCCCTCTTCGGCCCGTTTTAGTTTTTCGTAAACGCCCGCAAGCTTTTCCGGCGAAAGAAGCACGGCTGCCATGATCCCTCATCATGGTAACCGTCAAAGATGATGTAAAGGGATAATTACCAAAAAAAATTGAGTAGCTGTCGATTTTCGGTCTCCCGAACGACTATCTGATAACAGAACGATCAGCTACGGCTTTGAGTCACAGGAAACAGGGAGCCACAGGAAACAAAGGAGGAATGGATGAAGTACGTCTGTTTGGGATACTACGACAAAGGCAAACACGAAAGCATGACCGAGGGCGAGCAACACGCGATGTTTGACACATGCTTTGAATACGACGACAACCTCCGCGCCAACGGGCATTTTGCCGGTGGAGAAGCGCTTCAGCCGGCGGAAACCGCCTTGACGCTGTATTGGAAGAATGGCAAAGTCGCAACTACGGACGGTCCCTATGTGGAAACGAAGGAACAACTCGGCGGCATTCTCGTCCTTGAGGCGCGGGACATGAATCATGCGATACAGCTCATGACGCAGCATCCGGCCCTGAAGTACGGCAGCATTTTCGAGATTCGGCCAGCGGCGGACTTGAACGAAATGATGAAGGCAAGCGAGCAGCGGCGGCGAAAGGATACCTCGCGATGAGGGCGGCCACGAGGAAAGAATGATGACGGAAAGACGATTGGTATCTCCGCCTTGGTACTGGTAATCAGCATCTGCTTCCTTGTGCCGAAGCGCGGCGGCAGAGTCGGAGTTGCAAAGTGGTCCGACGGAACGGCCGCACCCATGCATCAAGAGTAACTGCATCAAGAGTAGATTAACCACTATGCAATCGAGAGATCCCACTGAGTTCCGGCATGGCAACCCGAGTGGTCTGCCCAGCGAAGCGTCGGCCATCCCGGAAGTTATGCGTCTGTTGGAGAAACATCCCCATTACACTCATCGACTCGGGCCGGGGCGATGATCTCTCAATGAAAGTAAACGCCTGGTTACGTCAAGTTGCCTTGCCGGTCCTGTCCATATGGGCCTGAGGCAAACCGTCCATCAGAACTCACATTCCGCAACTTGCTTCAGAAGCCGAAGAAGTGTCTCGCGCTCCTCCGAGTTTATCTGCCGCCGGACACTCTCATCGGCGGTCACCCGAGCTTTGATTAGCCGCTCTCGGTACTTCCTTCCTTTAGCCGTCAGCTGGACTTGAATTGCTCTGCGCGATTTTGCCCTGTGCTCCGACACGAGTCCTTCCTTGGCCAGTGACTTGATAGCCCGGTGCACGACAGTCCGGTCGAGACCCAGGAGCGTGGCGATCTGATTCTGATTCAGCGTCGTTCCGCCACGCAATGTCGACAGGATAAAGCCGCGTGTCGCCGAGCACTGGGTTTTTCGCTCTAGTTTCTTTCCCACCGAGAAATACGCTGCTGCGACATGGGCGAGTACCGAGTCTTTCAGAATGTCATTGGGAATCTCTTTCCTAGGGAGGATGTTCATAGGACGGTCACCGTGGCATCGAGAGGTCTTCGCCACTGCGGTGGCTCATTGTGGGCACGCGATTTCTTCCCGATCGCAATCACCATCACAATCTCGTGGTGCCGGTCGGACAACCCCAGATATTGAGAGAGCCTGCGGCCGTCAAAGCCTTCCATCGGACAGGTGTTCACTCCCAGCGCTTCGGCAGCGATCATCAGATTCTGGCAAGCCAACGATGTACTCTTCGTCGCCCACTTGAACAAGTCCTGCCGGGAGAGGGGCGGCATCCCGATCACCATCCGCAGATTTAGCAGCCGGAAGAACGCCCGTTTGATCGCAGCAAACATTCCGAATGGCCCCGGTAGGAAGAGGATCCGACCGATCTTTGCTTTCCGCTCGTAGTCGCGAAGTTTTTCTTCGGTGAAGTTGCTTTCGCGCATCCACTCCAGCTGGCCTTGCGCCGTGGTCGACAGCGATCCAAGGTCGGCAACGGCCACGACCAATGCGGAGGCGGTTTCCGCGGGTTTCTGTCCGAGGCACAGTTTCGCCACCGTGGCCTTGTTTGCCCCGGACCCCACCCAATAAAACTTGTAAGGCTGGCTGTTAAAACTTGAGGGGGCATGGCGGGCTGCATTGAGCATTTGCTCACGCAGTCCTTCGGAAATTTCAACGGGTTCAAAGACCTTAACTGCTCGCCTTTGGAAGATTGCATCCAGGGCCTCGTTCATGGCTCATCACCTCATGTTGCTATTGCAACATAAAAATGTTGCTATTGCAACATTAGTCCGGCAGCCAGCCAGAAAGCCATCTGCCATAAACGTGACCTGACAGACCAACAGTGGAAAATTCTTAACCCCTATTTGCTTCCTATCGTCGCCATTCGTCCACGCCCCTTGGCCGCGCCGGCGGTAATGTCCGCCCGGCACCGCAACCCGAGTGAGGGAACCAGACAGCAAGTGCAACGACGGGAGTGCACTCCCATGACAACGCGATCATTCGTTTTTGCTCGTCTCCGGCGGCGCCGGAAAGCGTTCTTGAATCCAGGCTTCCCAGAGCGGTGTCTCGCGGGCGACGGTTGCGGCTGCCTGATCGCCGTAGAGGTAGAAGTTTAGCGAGACCATGCTCTGGCCGCCGAAGTTGAAGGCGTTAAGTGCGGCGGTGCCCGGCCCCGGCTTGTCGAGCCGCAGCAGCGCGTTATACGGACTCTGGGTGACGTGTTCCACGACACCGCTGAGTGCCGGGACGCCCGCCGGGGTGGTCCAACGTTGCCCCGCGCTCACGCCTTTCAGTCCCAATGCCGCGGTCAGCGTTTCCCAGGCCTCCGCTTCGGTTCCGGCGGCGGGGGCCATCCACTGCATCATCGCGGAGCGCTGGCCGCAGAAGTGCGTGAGATAGATCCGCAGGATGCGGAAGAAGCCAGGCCAGCCGGATTCGGTGCCTTCCAGTTGGTTGTCCCAATCGTCCGTCTCGGCGAAGAGGCTATGCACCACGCGGACGACGCAGATGCCTCCCCCGCGCGCTTCGACGCTCCACTCGTCCGCGATGACCGGCGAGCCAGGAGCCCAGCCAGGAGATTCGGCGGCAAACCTCCGCGGCGGATCCCACGCCGTCACGGGGGACCGAGACTCCATACCCGGGCCGAAGTTCAGCGTCACCGCAACGGGCTTCCCGTTTACCTCCTCGAATTCAGTCGGCACGAACCAGGACGAAATACCCGGCCCGGTCGCGATGGCCTGCCAGACTTCCTCCGGCGTGCCAGGGACCTCGACTTCGACCTGGACTGAACGGCGTCCGGATGCTTCTTTCTTCACGCTCATGATGGCTCCTTGGGATGGGACTTGGGATCGGATTTCTGCGGCAGAGGGTGCGCTACGACCACCAGGCGATGCGCGCGGCCGCCGGGGGCGGATTCATCGTGGTACTTCGCAACCAGTTTCGTGATGGCCTCAGCGAGTTCGTTGCTGAAAGCCGCCCGGTCCGTCGCCGACCGGAAGCGAACCTCGGTGTCCACCGCCAGAGTCGCCAGGCGTTTGCCCGTCTCTTTCGCACGACGAACAAGATCGCCCACCTCGCGGACGACCCGTGCGCCCAAGGCGATGAGATAGCTGGCGGACAGCCTATCGATTTCCCGATTGGGATCCGCGGCGACCGGACCCAGGGCGCTCGGCGAAACAACGTAGGAAGCGGCCGTCGCCACGAGCAGCCGCTCGGTCAGCCCGCCCCACTTGCGTTCCTCGGCTAGCCGCACCAGCCCGTGCGCCTCCAGCCCGTGCAGGTAGTAGTTAACTTTCTGCCGGGTCAGGCCAACCCGCGACGCCAACGTCGCCGCCGAAGCGGGTACGGCCAGCTCAGAGAGAAGTCGCCCCCGCATGGGCTCCAAAGCGGCCGCCGCCGCTGCCGGATCATCAATGACTTGGATGTCGAGCACGAGGAGAGGCTAGCATTGACAACTTTTATTGTCAATGGTGGTTTAATGCTTTTTCTTACGAATTTGCAGAGTGTCAAAGTCGTGCCAGATGCGTGAATGGTATTTGAAGCATCTTGGACTCGCTGCCTGCATGAAAAGTGATTCCGAACAGAGCTTGACTTTACTTCTATTTCTGCGAAGCGGATGTTGGAAAACCAGCCTTGATAAAAATAATAGGTTGAGCTGAAATAATTCCTTTGCCTTCTTTCACGGTGATGAACTGATTGGGTTTGATGTCTGAGAGCGTATCTTTTTGGCCACTGGGCCACGCAATCTCCAAGCTCACGGTCTTGCCGCCTTCCGGCTTGCCCAAACCGAAGGTGAGCGGCAGTTCGCTTTGAGACAGGTAGCTGGAACCGGTCTTTACCATGCCAAAAAGTTGCGTTCCTTTGTTGATTTTCAGCGTAATCTTTGCGCCTATGCCATCACGGTTCGATCGCGTGCCCACGGTCTTTAAGCGCAGCATGTCGTTCTGATTTCCGTTGTCGTTGCGCAGCAATCGGGCTGACCCGTTGTTGGCCATGACTAATAAGTCCAAGTCGCCGTCGTTATCGAAATCTCCGTAGGCAGCGCCGCGGCCTACGATCGCGCGTTGCAGCGCGGGGCCGAGCTTCGTGGTCACCTCTTCAAATTTGTTCTTGCCCAGGTTGCGGAAAAGATGAGGCGGCTGCGCATACTTGACCTGTGGCTGCACCACGCTGATGTCGTCGGAGACGTGACCGTTGACGGCGAGAATATCCGGCGGGCCATCGAGATCGTAATCAAAAAAGAATGTGCCGAAGGTCAGCGATTTCGTCGACACTCTTGCGATGCCCGTGGCCGGAGCTTCGTTTGTGAACAGGCCGGAGCCATCGTTGTGGTAGAGGGCCATGCCCTCGTTGGTGAAGTTGCCGATCACCAGACTCTGCCATCCGGAGCCGTCATAGTCGGCGGCATCGGTACCCATCCCTGCGCGCACCGTGCCTGCCTCGCTGTAGGCCACGCCGGCAGCCACGCCGACATCGGTGAAAGTACCGTTGTGGTTGTTGTGGTAGAGCTTGTTCGGTTCCGTGTCGTTGGAAACGAAAAGGTCGAGCCAGCCATCATTGTCGTAATCCAGCAATGCGATTCCCAGCGCTTTGCTGGTGGGATCGTAGAGGCCGGCGCGCCGCGTCACATTTTCAAACGTTCCATCGCCCTTGTTGTGGAAGAGCGAGGAACTTTGGCCTTTGTAGGCTTGCGGTGTGCAGTAAGACTTGTTTTTGTTGTCGAGCGAACAGTATTGATCGGTCGCGATGGACCAGTCGATATAGTGAGCAACGAAGAGGTCCAGCTTGCCGTCGTTGTCATAATCGAACCATACAGCGCTGGCGGAGAATCCCGGGTCGGCCACTCCCGCTTTGGCGGTAACGTCGGTAAACTTGCCATTGCCCAGATTGTGAAAAAGATGGTTGGAGCCGACGGTGGTGATGTAGATGTCTTCGTAGCCGTCGTTGTCGTAGTCGGCGACGGCGCAGCCGAGACCATACATCTCCATCGCAAGTCCGGCCTGGCGCGTCACGTCGGTGAACGTGCCATCTTTATTGTTGTGGTAAAGGGCGGGGAAAGATTTGCCGGATTTATGCTCAGGCCAATCCATGGAATTGACGAGCAGAATGTCCTGCCACCCGTCGTTGTCGTAGTCGAGAAAGCAAGCTCCGCTGCCCATGGTTTCCGGGAGATACTTTTTTCCGAAAGCGCCGCTGTTGTGTTTGAAGTGAATGCCTGCCTGCGCGGTTACATCCGTGAACTCGATTGGGCCGGAGGGGCGGGAAGGCTTGGCAGCCGACTCCGGCGTTGGTGGGGCGGGCTGAGACGCTGATGCCATTGAAGCAGGAGCTTGCGCCACTGCGGGAGTTTCGGGTGCGGTGGATTGTTTTTGTTGGCAACTCGTCGCAACAAGAAGGAATATGGCTGACAGCAGACAACAAGCAGCACGGCTTCGTGGCAAAACGATCACTGCGCCACCACTAGTTTCGCAGTATCCGCGCGGCGCGAATCCAGCCAAATCTCAATCAGCATGGCGGCTGGGCCCACTATGAATAGCGCGTAAAAAGGCGCATAAACGCTCTGATTCAGGCGCAGCACCATTTCCACCAGCGCCACCAGGAATACGACAAGGCACTGACCGCGTTTGGAGCGAACCGTGGTTTTTGGATCGGTAATCATAAAGAAGATGAACAGCTGATACATGGGACCGGTAATCGGAGCGATCTCCGATTGCCAGGGGCTGCCGGTCATCCAGCTTCTGATAAATGCGAAGGCGATGAATGATATGACATAAATGCCCGTGATGTGAAAGCGATGCAAGCGCCAGATAATCGCCGAACCCAACGCCCAGATGACCAGCATGGGCCACAGGTAATTGCCCCACTGAATGCTCAGGCTGGCCACGGTATCGGCGGCCAGAAACAGCATCACCGAGATACCGAAGTTGGACGGGTTCCAGATATGGCGGCCCTTAACCCGCAACACGTATTTCGACATGATGGAAATCGCGCTGCACAGCGCATAAGGCCAGAACGCTGGTGAGCGAATCAGAATTCCTACGCTGATACCAGTGATATAAGCGCTGGCGGGATGAAGCCATTTATGAAAGAAAATTCGCCCGAGCACCAGTTCGAGCAGAATACTTGTAACGATCGCCAGCAGCGTCTTCTGGTAGCTTTCGAGAATGCCGAAGGTCAGGTGACCCACCAGCAAAATACAGGTGATGAAAGCGGGCGCGATGTAACGGTTATCAATCCGGAACAGGGGTTTTCGCGAGGCTGGCGTCTGAGGCGACTCGGCGGGCAGTTGAAGTGGAGCGATTGGCGCGCTCATCTGCTGGCTCATGCGGGCTCCTTTATCGTGTGCAACTGCTCGGTGGCCGGCGCGTCTATAGTCTGAACCTTGCCCGATGGCCAGCGAATGACGGCCCTTTCAATATGTGGGTCTTTGCCCAATCCAAAATGCAGCCGCCTGTCGTTCTGCGCCGCAAATCCGCTGCCTCCGGAAACTTCCTGCACCTGTTTCTGGCCATTCCAAAATAACGTGACTTGCGCGCCGATCGCGCTGCGGGTGCTTGTAGTTCCTTCCAACTCGAATTCGATCCACTGGTTTTCTGGTGCGACCGTGTTTTTGTAAACCAACAGCGGGCCGTTTTGATTGGCAACGACAACATCGAGCACGCCGCGATTCCACAAATCCGCAAGCGCAACGGAGCGACCGTCGTAAGTGTCGGTCGCGCCGACGGCCTGGGCAACATCGACGAACTTGCCCGCGCCGTCGTTCAGCCAGAGCCGCTTGGTTTGATAGCCTGACAAACTGCGGCCATCAAATGCCGGCCAGTTCTTGGCATCGCCGATGATGGTGCTGTTCCCGCCAGCGACTTTGGAAAAGTCGTACCAGTAGCTGCGATTGTGGTCGAGGGAAATATAGCCGTTCGCCAGATACAGGTCGAGTGTTCCGTCGTTATTTAAATCGCCAAACTGTGCGCCAAAACTCCAGCCGCCAAGTTCCACCCCAAAATCGCGCGCCAAGTTTTCATATGTAATGGTATTGCCCGCAGTGCCTTCTTTCGGCACCCACAAGTTGTTCCCCTGAATCAGAATGCCGTCCTCGGAAATGTTAGAGACGTAAACGGCGTACCTGCCTTGATTGAGGATATCGCCAAACGCGGTGCTCATTCCGCTCTTGGGTGCAAAGCCAACGCCTGTATTTTCGCCGACTTCGTGAAACTGCTTGCCGTCATTGAAATAGAGTTCCGACACTCCGTAGTCGTTGGAGACAAACAAATCAGGATGGCCGCTCCCACGCAAGTCCGCCGCTGCCGCAGCTAATGCCCAGCGCTTGCTGTCAATGCCAACTTTCGCGCTGACCTCTTCAAACTTGCCGTTGCCGAGATTGTGAAACAAATATTTTCTGCCGCCATTCTTGGCATACTCAAAACTGTCTGGCATGATGCGCGTGGTCGTGAGATGCCATAGGTCGATGTCCTCCGAATAATAGCCGCCGACGAAGAGATCGAGGAGTCCATCGCCATCATAGTCAAACCAGATCGCTGTGTTCGCATTGATCCAGGCCGGCAATCCAGCTTGCTCGGTCACGCGTGTGAAGCCGCGGCCCTGATCGTTGTGAAATAACTCGGGGCGTCCCCACTTGATTAGGAACAAATCTTCGTATCCGTCGTTGTCGAAGTCGCCCCAAACCGCACCCGTGGAAACTCCCGTACCTGCCTGATTGACATCGGCGAGGCCCATTTCACCAGCGACATCTTTGAATGTGCCGTCGTGCATGTTGCGGTACAAAGAGTTCTTGCTGCCGATCGCGCTATTGGTCACGTAGATGTCGGGCCAGCCGTCGCGATCGAAATCGACGATCGACACCGATGCGCCCATCGAAGCGACCTCGGGCATGATCGGATCTAACTTAGGGTCGAGCTTGGGAGACTGATGGACAAAATTGATGCCGGCGGCATGGGAGACTTCCTGGAGATAGAATCCGTGACGTGACAATGCTGTCTTCGCATCCGTCTTCGCTCGGTCTGCCTTGCGCCGCGCGGAGACGCGCCTAATCACCAGCGGAGTCATTAACAGGGCACCGAAGAGAAGACCGAGAATAATCCTGGCGGTTCGGTTACCTGTCATCTGCCGATTTCATCCCTTAGCGCGTTCTTGAAGACCTCAGGCGTGACGTAACGCGTGTGGTAGTTTTTCCAGTCGTCCGGGTGCTGACGGTACACCCATTCATCTTCGAGGCTGCCCGGCCGGGTCGTGTACTCGTTCTTGGCGTGATAGGGCAAAGGCAGGACGGTTTTCGAGAATGTCGAGTTGTAGTCGCCGTCTTTGATCCAGCCGTCGCCGACGATTACGAAGTCGCGCACCCAACCCGCAGGCGGAGGCGGCTGTTCGGCGAAGCGCAACGAGAGTTCGTCGCCGGAATTTACGATCACGTAACGGTCGTCGATGTGATCGACAAGTTCGCGCACGTCGCCGTAACGTGTGTAGTAGCCGATCAGATCGCGCCAACGCTGCTTGGTGCCTTCAATCTGGTTGTAATCCGGGACTTCAGGCGCTCGCGCGACTCCCGGCATATGCATGACCGAATAACCGCGATAATGCAGGTCGGCCACAGTGGGATTTAACTTCGCAGTCTTCAGCGGAGTATCCGGCGCACCCTGTGCCCATTGAATGCAGTCCCAATAAATTTCCAGGTTAGTGCGGATTCGCACGCGGTGGGGTGTGCCGGGGCGAAAGATGTTCGTCAGATTAAAAAGAATTGTTTTCTTCCGGCCCGCGGGAAACCCCAGATTGTCCTGAGCCGTAATCCAGCCGCCGTGGCCATCGGGTACTTCTACACTCAACCCGTGGGCGCGCCAGCGATTGCCTTGCGTAATTGCAACATTTACCGATGATTCGGTATCGTGAATTGATCCCTGCGCGATCAGGTAAAGAGGTCCGCTCCGCGGTGCGTCGTCGCCGAGATCTACTTCGAGATAATGATCGCGGGTTATCCCCTGATATTGTCCGCGGCCGAAGCTGGCCAGGGCGCGTCCGTCAAGCGTGTCGACGATGTCGGTGACATCTTGGCCGGTATCATCGATGGCGCGAGCGATTTTGTGGGGCGTGGCAACCGTTGTGATGCCAAGCTTCAACGGCGGAATCACGAAGCGCTCATCGACAAAAATCTCGGTGCCAACCGGATGGTCGACGGCCATCATCACCAGATAGTCGTAATAGTAGACTTCCCACAATTCGGCGGTGATGCGGATGTCGTAAAAGCCATCGTGCGGCACGAGCTGATCGCGGCCAATCTTGTACCACTCGCCGGTGGCCGCGATCTGCGCCGAACCGAGAGTGTTGATGCGCAACCCGATCGCCGATCCCCACGGGATTGCATCTTTCACAAACTCCATCTGCTTGCCGTTGTACGCGAAGAGAAATGGACACGAAGCTTTCAGGCGTTGTTCGGTCACAACGTCGGTGTCCGCTTTCACGCCAAACTCCGCGCGCACCGTGCCATTCGGCCAGACCACTCGCACCACCTCCGCTTCGGTCTGCTCCCCCAAGCCGAAATGAAGTTGCGGACCTGTGATCGGCTGCTTCTGTACCAGCAAGCCGGAGCGAACTTCGATTTCTCCGCCGACGCCGAACGGATTGATGCGCTGGTCGCCCACGGCTTGCACGGCGTGCGGGCGAACGACTTGCCAGTGATAGTTCTTAGCGCTGTCGTTAATTGCTTGTGCGGGTTGTCCATCTGAGGAAAGGCCGAGCAAATCGAGCTTGCCGTCTCCCTTCAAATCGACTGCATCAAACACCAGCGCCGGCCCCACAGGATTGTCCAGCAATACAAAGTTGCTTTTGTTGTTGGCGAGCCAAACCAGCGCGCCGCCCGAGCCGCCGGACGGTGTCGTCGGAGCAAGAAACAAATCGAGCGCGCCATTATTGTCGAGGTCAGCAGTATGCAATCGCACTTCTCCCGCAAGGTTCCTAGCGGCATCGGGAACTCGGGCAATCTCTGCGATGTCCCAGCTCTCTCTTTCGTTCTTGTCGGAAATGCGAATGATCGCTCCGTCGGCCTGCACTGCCAAAAGATCGAGCACTCCATCGTTGTTTGCATCGGCCACAGCAATTGCCTTGACCAGCGGCAAACCGGAAGGCAGTGCGCGTTCGCGAAACTGCCCTTGCCGCTCATTCACAAAAACACGAAGATGACCCGCGCCATCGATGATGGCAGCATCTGGATTGCCGTCGCCATCAAGATCGGCCCAGGAGAATCCGCGCAGGCCCGCGATTCCGGCAAAAGGATGGATCGCGAGAAACGTGCCATCCCCGTTATTTCTTAATACAGTCGGAGCCGAATCTTTTGCGCCCAGCACGATATCGAGATCGCCGTCAGCTTCAATGTCAACCGCCCACGCGCCAGTGTAGGGAGCACTGATCACGGATTTCGGCAGCTTTGTCTGCATAGTCACGTCGGTGAACGCGCTCGGATTGTCCTGGCGGAAGAAACGCACGCCGCCTGCGCCTGCGAGCACCAGGTCGGTCTTGAAGTCGTAGTTGAAATCTACTTGCAGAACGCCCTCGGGCATGGGGGCAATGTGGGTTGGACCGCCGGAGAAGGGAAGCGTCGCGCCAGTGGCCAAATGCACTTCGTGCCCGTCGGCTTCGGCAATAACCGGCATGCCTGTGCTGCCGAGTTGGAGCGCTCCAATCCAATTCCAGCGACGACCGCCTGCATTTGAAACTGGCTGCACCGCGAACTTGATAGCTGTATCCGCCGGTGCTGGTTTGAAAACGGGCGATTCCATTCGCACAAAATGATTCAACGGCGCTGCCTCTTCGCCGGCAGGTGCCTTAATGACGGAAAGACTTTGCCGGTACTCCGGAACCCGCATGAGAACATTGCGCAGGAAAGTGGTTCGCGTTGCGGCCGCACGCGGATCAGAGCCGGCCGCTGCAGTTTGTACCATCGCGAGTTGCTGTTGCGCTTCCGGCGGCCATGCGGATGACCGCGCGCCGATCTGGGCTACCGCTGATTTCAGCGTGCCAGCATCGCCGCGCTTCGCGGCCACACGGCTCAGTTCGAGCAAGGCCGCGAGATTGTCCGGCTGCGCCGCGAGAATCTTCTGAATCACCAGCTGAAATTCTGTTTCGCTGTTGGCGTCGCCCTGCCGCTCAATTTCTTCTGCCAGCGCATACGCTGCCCGTAGGTTCTTCGGATTCAGGTCGATTGCCTTGCGCAGATTGGCAATCGCTTCGGCGGAATGGCCGCGATCGCCTTCGAGAATTCCCAGCAATTCGTAGATCTGATCGTTTTGCGGCGCGAGATCGCGCGCCCGTTCCAACCTTTGCGCTGCCACATCGTAATTTCGTTGGCGCAGTGCAAGCACTCCCCAGTCCGCCCATCCCGCGGGCTCAGCGGGCACGAGTTGAGTTACCTGCGAGAGTTTGCTTTCGGCGTGAACGTCGTCGCCAACCTGAAGTGCTGCGAGTCCAATGTAGAAAGCGGAAACAACCTCGGCATAAGCCTTTGAGCTCTTCTCGGGGAGCTTGGGGGTGGAATGGCAGGCTGAAAGGACTAACGCCAAGCCGCTGAAGAGTGAGGCTGCCGCGTATGGAAAGCTGCCCCGTCGCTTGTCGCGTTGGAGCGAGGTTCGTCTGCTGCGGCGGAATGAGTGGATGCGCATTCGGAAATCAGCCTTCATCAGTCATAAGC
This sequence comes from Candidatus Sulfotelmatobacter sp., assembly GCA_036513255.1. GTDB lineage: Bacteria > Acidobacteriota > Terriglobia > Terriglobales > Acidobacteriaceae > Sulfotelmatobacter. The sequence goes on from DATBZH010000102.1 coordinate 15,265, forward strand.
GTTTGCAAGATTGCATTACTAATTCGCACAATCTGCTTCACCCGTCATCTGTACGGTGTTCTTCTGCAATTGCTTGTTCCTGCGCCGCTTTGCGCGTGAAATACCACGGAACCATAAGAATGCCACGAGCAAAAACGGCAAAAGGTATAACAAAAGATCCCAGCGCCCGAATCCGGGCGGAGTCACTTCGACCTGAGTTGTCGCTTCGCCGCTGCCCTGCGAACTTTGAATTACAAGATGCACGCGCCACAACTCCTGCCGGTCGAAGTTGGCTTGAGCGTCGTATTGTACCGGCCCGTGCGATTTCACACGTTGGGCAGCATAAAACACTTCAGGAAGCCGGCCGGTTAGCGGTTGCACTCCGATTTGAATCTTGAGATCGTCTGGAACTTTGCCTCCTGTCGCCGGCTCCACAAACACATAGAAAGCTCCGGTGCCCACGTCAGGATGAGTCCAGAGAGCAACTGTAAAAGAGCCAATCTGCTTGTTCTCGATGATTGGAAACGGCGGTCCATTGTGTGCGCTGGCTGGCGTAGACAGCGTCAGCACGAGCATAAGCAGAAGTTCAACCGAAATTTCTTCCGCACGTGTACAACGATTCAGCATATCTATTGTCAGAATAAATGCCGCTTCGACTTTCAAATTGTTGGAACTGCTATCCGCTCATAAACGTGGCGCGCATTTCCATCGGCTGAAACATCAGCCACATCGATGCAACCCAGAGAATGAGGCAAACCGTCGCCCACGGAAGAAATGTTCGCAGTGGACGATCCGGGGAATCGTCTTCCGCCAGACTGTAAGTCACCGCCAGAGAACCAGCAAAGCCGAGTACAAGGAAACCGATTTCGATCACCTGCACAATATTTCTCGGTAGGCCAGTCAATGTCCAGCGAGGCTGCCCCAAGAGCGGCCAGCCTAAATTCGCGAGCGCGCTTTGCGTTACCGGGATCACGGTGTAGAGTCCGGTTAAGAAATGAAATCCGTAGTGAGCGAGCCACATGCCAAATCCCAAGGGAACCAGGCCGTAGGTATATCTCACGGCCAGCGGCAACAGTCCGCGCTTGCTGCCGGGCATTGCTCTGGTGATCCATTTCCTCGTCACCCATGCAGCCAGTCCGAGCAGCACAACCGGTTCCACAATCAGGAAGCAGGTGAAGATCAGGCCGAGCACAGGAGCCTCGTGATTTACATGCAATATCCGTCCCAGCCAACTCTCCACCGCGTAGACGGGGCTGACCATGCCAAAAGCGTTTAGCAGCGCGCCAAAGGTAAACACAATTACCAGCGCGGCCACGTCCTTGCGGCGGGAGAAATAACCAATTCCTGATCGTATGGGATCGGTCATCAGTTCGCTCGCTGGCATCCGGCTCAATATTCCGATGTTGTCGTGCGGGCAGGCATGAACACAGTCCAAACAGAAAGTGCAATCCATGTTGCCGACTTTACTGGGCTGAAACAAGGCCAGCTCACAGCCGCGAATCGTAACCAGATCCGAGACTGGCTCACGCCTGCCGCGAATGCAATCCTTGGTGTGACAGCGAGTGCAAACATCCTGCTCACGTATTTTTACTTCGAAAGGAGAAAGCGTGGAGGCCACAAAGTTGAACTGTCCGATGGGGCAGACAAACTTGCAGAACGAAGCGTGCTTGAAAAAGCCATCAACCACGAGTACAGAAAGAAAGTAGGCCACAATCAGCCATGCCGTCCACCACGGAGAAGACCAGAGATCGAACAGTTCATAGGTAAAAAGAATCAAGACGAAGAGAACGACCGACGGCCATTTATTGCGCAGTGCTCGAGGCCAGGTGAACCGGGGCTTGAACACGCGTCGAGCCAGTTGACGCACCAGCATGAAGGGGCAGGCCAGACAGAAAAAGTTCCCCGCACACAGCAGTACCAGCACCAGCACACCACGAAAATGAAGCCAGCTCAGCGTCGTTGCCAGGTTCTTCGGCGCCAATGTTGGGCCGAACAGTCCGTGCAAAATCATGAGTATGCTCACAACGAGCAGCGGCGCCTGAAGCAACGGGCGGGCATAACGCCAGCGGAACAACTGGCCCAGCACGGGGACTCGCATCAAGTCGAATGGAAGCGAATCAGCAGTTTCCACGGCCGGAATGGAGGATGGATTCAACAGCTTGCCTAGTTTGGTCGGACGCCCCTCACATCGAACTGCCGTTCCAACTTTCTCCCGTCGGGCAGTGCGACATGCAGGAGGATAACCCAATCTCCGGCCATCGGAAATTCCAAGTGAGCCTGGTAGCGGCCAGGTTCTGTTTCTTTCATCTCCGCGAACACGGGACTCATGCCGGCATGGGACATGTCGGCTTCAACCGTGATACGCGCCGCAATGATTGGTTTGGCGGCAGCACCGGCTAACCTGAGGGTGACCGTAGCGGGGCCGACCCGAGGCGGTTCTGGCGAGACTTCATGCTCAATCGCGATAGTGGGTGACGGCTCGACCGGTCTCGAACAGCCGGCAAACAGCAAAATCGCGGCGCAGGCAAGACCAAAGAAAGCTTTCAATAGCACGTCAGCGATCCGTCTGCCCTTCGAGGGGTGATCGCGACCTTCGACATCCCCGTGCTGAGATGCGCTCACCCCAATTTTCGATCAGGCAGCTTTTCCTGAATCGTGGCGGCCCCACTCGCAGGTACATGCCATGTTTCCATGCTCGCTCTCGGGCGGGAACATGTGGTAGTACATGCCAATAACCATCGGAATGAACACGATCGAGTTGTAGAAAAGATGTAATTCAACCCGCGGGAAGACTAACTGCAGGACGCTGCAGGGCACCGGCTTGCCCCAGAAATTATGGTGCGTTGTGGCTTGAAAGATAAGAAGAAAATGTTCGATGTGATGCCAGAATTGAATCCAAAACGCCACCATCCACCACGTGTGGGAAACCCCGGTAAAGCCCTTCCGGAATATCCAAATGCCTATCAGCATGGCCAAGGCGTAGCCGTAATGCAGCGTTTCAGATTTGATTAGCCAGGGATACCACAAACCAACCAGGCCATTCGCTTTTGGCCGCGGCCAGTTCATGACATAAATCTGGTAAGCCTGGAAGAGATGCTCCGCCCAATGCGCGAGCACGATCAACATAAAGATCTGCAGCCCGCGCTCATGCCAGCGCGTGTTCAGCTTTTCGAAAAAGCTGGCGTTTGTCCCTGGAGCAATATGAATGTTGGGAACCGCAGGATTCGAAACTGCCATAGCCGTCCTCCCCGAACCGAGGGCTGTCTACAAATGTAAGCTACGATCACACCCTTGCCCGTGCCGAATCAATAATAGAATTATATTATTTGCAGAATTATATTATTTGCGGGCCCGGCCGGAGTGGCCCACCTTCAAAAGCGAAAGTTGGTCTCCAAAAAAATCAGCTGCCCATTCGCATCGTTCGGATAAAGCGCCGAAATCACGGCTTTCCCCCACGCATGACCGTAATAGAGAGTGGTGCTGAAGGAGCGCGTAATCTGGTAATCGGCGCTGACATCCCAGACATTGGCCAAGCCTTGGTGGCCATTGCTGGGACGGCCCGTATAGCCAAAGGTCTTAGGTTGAAACGCGCCGCCCCCTGAGTACCAGAGATCAGACGCGCTCGCCAGCCGCAGCGTATGCACTTCGCTGCGCAGAGAGAGCTTCGAAACTGGACGCAGGTTCAGGCTGCCGTAAAGGTCTTCATTATTCATCATGTTGTAAAACGGAAAGCGCGCGTACTGGCGCGGCGTGGTCAGGACCTGAAAGAAGGTTCCATGGCTCGAGTCATTGGGATTCTTGTCGCCGCTCCCGTAGGAATAGCCCGCGCTCAGCCAGGGCTTCAGAACTTTGACAGACGGTTGCCATCCAGCCTCGCCGACGAATGCGCCGGCATGTTGCGCGAGACTGCCCCAGGAGCCGGTTTGCACCGCGCCCCAAACGAGAAAATCGAACTTGCCTGCATTCGTGGTGTTGAAGACGTGAGCGTAGTCCGCACCCCACGTCGCAATCTCAATCTTACCCAGGTCAGCGGCTCGGAGCGGCGCAGGACGATTGTCGGTCTTAAGCACGAGCGTGCGATGATCAATGTATCCGAGGGCGAACACCCGCAACTCGCCCGCGCTTCGCGCTGACGTCGCCGACCGGGTGTATGCGCCGTAGTAGGTGTCAATATCGAGTTCGTCCATTCCCTTTACCTGGAAGACGCCTTGCGTCGGCCGTGCGCCGAAGAAAGTGAAGTTGTTCTGCCCCGAGTCTGCGGAAAGTTGAACTCCATCATAGGTGCGCTGAACGGCGGCGAAGGCGAAATTCGAAATCAGGCGGCTCGAAATTCGCGTCTGGATCACGGTTGCCAGTAGAGGGTCTTTGGGCTTGACTTCAAGGCCGTCGAAATATTCAAAGCGCCCGAGTTTCAAGCCCGCCGGTCCGAGATGTTTGAAATTCACGAAGGCTTGCTTGACGAATCCGTTGGCGACATTCGTGTGATTATTGTTCGCCGCATAGTAGTTCCCACCTAAACCGAGTTGGCCCTGAGGAGCCGCGACGACAGCGTCATCTGGCAAGCCGAGAATAGACGGCTGTTCTCCTTCGAGGAACCAGTCAAAGTGTTCTCCGGTTTGTCCAATGCCCACGCGCAACAAGGAGTCCCAAAAGCCGTAATCGCTGTTTCCGGTTTTGCCCTCGAACCAGTTCCAGCCTTCCGCGCGAGTGCGCCAGTTGATCGAAATCTCAAGTGGGCCAAGCATGTGTTTGGGCGACGCGGCTGATGCGGGCAGCGGAGGCGTTCCAGTTGGCTGCTGGGGCGCTGTCGTTGACGACGAATCCGTTGCGGAACGTTGTTGCGAAATCAGGGCTGAACCTCCCGCAGGCGACGGTTGCTGGGCGAACGCAACGCCATTCGCAAGAAGGAATCCCAAAACTAGGTGGCTTGTAAACCCCCGACCCATACTGATCTCCTGAGCGATTCTTCCGTGTCGCGAGCCGCGATTGTCGAGGGACTGTGAAGGAGGGTCAATAGCCAATTAATACTAGAGCGCATCACGGGTAAAGTTGGAATGGGTATCGAGCGCAGGAGAAGCAAGAGTGCGTCGTCGAATGGATTCAGTCTACCTGTGGAAGCGCCCATACGAACAGGACGGTACCGCTGCTGGTCAGCAAATATTGCCGGCCATCGAGTTCGTAGGTGATCGGAGAGCTCATGATGTGCGAGCCTGAACCGGCGTGCCAAAGCGTCTTGCCGTCGCTTGAATCCAAAGCGAGGAAATTTCCATGGGCGTCGCCGGTGAACGTGAGGCCCGAGTCTGTCGTTAATACACCGGAGCCTGCCCTCCCTTGCCCAAGCTCATGGCTCCAGCGGATCTTGCCGGTTTGATAATCGATGGCGTCGATCACTCCTTTGCCCCAAACTCCGTAATCCGCACCGGCCCAGCCGTAGGCTCCGTCTGCAGGCTTGGCGAAGTAGATGCCGTAGCTGGGATGCGCATTAACGATAAACAGGCCGGTCTTCGGATCGAAGCTGGGTGAGCGGTAGTTGGTAAGACCATCTTCTTCGGGCGCAATCAAGCGTCCGTCTGGTGCGGGCTCTTTGTCGGGATTAGGAATCGGGCTGCCTTTCGCGTCGACTCCAAGCGACCAGTTCACAGGACCGAAAGGAATGCTCAGCAGGTTCTTCCCGTTAGTGCGGTCCAGTACAAAGAAGTAGCCGTTGCGCGAGGCTTGCACCAGCATCTTTTTCGGTTCGCCGTGGAAGTCTGCGTCAACCAGCACCGGAATCTGGATAGCATCGTAGTCGTGCGTATCGTGCGGAGAAGCCTGGAAGGACCACACCAGCTTTCCGGTATCTGGATTCAACGCCACGATGGTGCACGTGTAGAGATCATCGCCCGGCCGCGTTTTGCCGTTCAGAACAGGCGTTGGATTTCCTGTTCCCCAGTAGATAAGGTTGAGATCGGGATCGTACGTTCCCGTCATCCACGTCATTCCTCCCGTCGTCTGGTTTGGAGTGCCAGCGGGAGGTGTGCTGTTCCACTGCCATTGCGTCTCGCCAGACTCCGGATCAACCGACCGGATATAACCAGTTAGATTGTCGAGATCGCCGGATACGCCGAGAATCACATGGTCTCCCACGACGAGCGGCGCCATGGTGGTCCAATAACCCTTCGAGACATCGGCAACCGTCACATCCCAGCGCGGCTTTCCATTTTTCGCGTTGAGCGAGATAAGGTGCGAATCGGGAGACAGATAGAAGAGATAGTTCTTGTACATCGCAACGCCGCGATGCCCAATGTGATCTCCTTTGTCGGTTGGATGGGTGTAATGCCAGATCTGGTGGCCGGAGCGCGCGTCGAGTGCCCAAACATTGTCTGGCACGGTGAAGTACAAAATGCCATCCACCAGGAGCGGCGAGGACTTGATCTCCGCGGACTGCTCGGTCTGGAAGGCCCACGCGAGCGAAAGATTCTTAACGTTCTGCGGAGTGATCTGGGTGAGCGCGCTGTGACGCCTGCCGGAATAGTCGCCGTGATAGGTCGGCCAACTGTCGGCAGGCGGATGCAGAAGCATTTGCGCATCCACGCCTTGCTCGTGCGCGTCCTGCGCCAGCGCGAAGGGCGATGCAATCGCGATCAGCGCGCTCACCGCAAGCAAAAATGAAGCCTTCAGAAAATCCATATTATTGAGTGCCTCTCAATTACGGCGCCGAGGCCGCGCTCGGCGTCCCGCGTAACGTCTGCAAGTACTTCATCAGATTGTGAATGTCGGCATCTGTGTATTTGCCCAGCAGATCAGCATGAGCTTCTACCGGCGCGTCGAGTTTGTACTGCACATCGCTGATGCGCCAGGATCGATACGTATCCGTGCCATCAATGAGTCCAACCGTGAACTCATCGAGATATTCCAGCGTACCGGTGATCGTTTGGCCGGAAGCCAGCGTCACCATCACTTTGGATTTTGCATGCCTCGGATACAGCATCTGCTCTTCCAGTTCGAGGCCTTCATAGCGCGACGCGATTCCGGCAAGATCGCCGGTGGGCGAGTGGCAGGTTGCACATCCGCCGGCGCCCTCGAAGTACTGCTTGCCGGCATTGGCGTTCCCGGTTTGCAGGTCGGCTACGTCTACTCCTTTGCGCCCGCCCTTTTTAGCGAACGAAGCTTCACGTTGCCGGAAATGAATGAAAGCGGCCAGGCCGGCGATCTCCTGATTGGTAAACTCGAAGGCTGGCATGCCTTTGTCAGCACGTCCAGTGCGCACAACCGGGCCGATCCTGTCTCCACCTAAGTCTTGCCTCACCAGTCTGGAGCGTGTTAGATCCGGTCCCGTCTCTCCGCCGCCGGCGTCGCGGCCGTGACAAAAAGAACAATTTTTTCGGAAGACGGCGCTTCCGCTCTGGACGAGAGGCGACATCGATGATTTGGGCGTGACCGCGCCGGTTTGCCTGACTGCGCTGCGAGTTTGCGAGTTGTGAGCCGCAGCTGGTGTTTGCGCTGCGGAACCGGCGAGGTTCACGAGGAGCGCAGCCGCCATCAATACACTCCAACGCAGGGCCGAACGAAGAAAATTCATTCCGTAAATATTCCTCCGCACTTCATCGCAGAAAATTCTAGTGCAACCTTGCCAGGAGTTACGGCGGGCTTTTAGTGCCCGTCCGCTGCCGCTTGCGGCCGCGGATGAGAAGCCGTGCTGCCATCCGTCATGCCCAACACCCACTTGATCGCTTCAAAATACATTTTCCGGATGTCGGGATCGCTCCAGGCCTCCTCCGTGTGCCCGAGTGTCGAATAAAAGACGCGGCCTTTGCCGTACATCTTGTCCCACGCTACGGCAAAATCGTGATCCGTCCGGTGTACGCGCGGATTGTTGTCATAGCTGAGTTTTGTGGGATCGAGGCTGAGCAGAACGTTGACCTTTTCCCGCGACCATTCTTTGGGCTGATAAATTTCGTCATACTTCACAAACGCCTTCGGAAAGTGACGGACCGCGGGGAAGCTCGGGTCTTCATTAATAATCGGCGCGTTGAACGTGGACCACGGGTGCTGGTCGAACCAGCCGCCGATCATCTCGCCGTATTCCGGCCACTCGTAATTGGTGTCGAGCGCCGCGTGAACGCCAACAAAGCCTTTGCCGTCCTCTTTGATGAACGACAGCATATCTTTCTTCTGGCTGTCGTCCAGGTCAAGCTCGCCGGTCGTACTTACGAACACGATGGCGTCGAAGTAGTCGAGATTTTTTGCGTTCTTTTCCAGCTTCTTCTTTGTGATCGGCCCAACATCGGTGCGGAGCATCGCGTCCCACAGGCCACTGTCGCGCCCCATTTCGTAAATGGCGACCATGCCATCTGAAATCGAATCGTGCTCCCATCCCTTGGTCTGACCGATTACGAGAATGTGCTTGAGATGGATTTTCTTTTCTTGCGGAGGAGGTGGAAGCGAAGGATCCACCGACGGCGGATTCTGTGCGTGCGTAAAGCACCCGAGTATCAGAAAGGACAGAAAAAGAAATAGAGCGGTTCGAATGTGATGCAAGCGATCTCCGTTAAAAAATGCTTTCGCTGATAATGAAGAAATCTTAGGCGCAAATTTGGGGAAACTTGCCCCTGCATTTCCGCTAAGATGCTCTCGGACGATAAAGGTAACACAAGATATTTGCCAACGGCGCGTGTTCCAAGCTCGCCTCGCGCATCTGGCCAAGCACAGGCTTGACCGTCACTCGCATATCGACTGCGCTGATATGCTGTCCGCCAGATCATCGGAGCATTATGGTCTCGATTCGGCTTGCTACTGTGCAGGATGCGCCGGAAATTTCTCGCATACATGTGCAAAGCTGGAGAACTACTTACGCGGGCATCGTTCCTGATGAATACCTCGCTAGTTTGAACGAGGCGGAGCGTATGCCCTTGTGGCGAGAGTGGCTCACTCGCGACATACAGGTCTATATCGCCGAGTTGGACGGGAAAGTCATAGGGTTCATCAGCGGCGGTCCGATCCGTGAGCCTATCCAAAGTTACGACGCTGAGCTGTATGCCATCTACCTCTTACACCAGACCCAGCGACATGGGATCGGAACGACTCTTCTCCGAAAGCTTTCAGGATTGCTGACGGATAAAGGCTTCACGAGCATGGCCGTTTGGGTGCTCGAGAGAAATCCTTCCAGACCCTTCTACGTGAAATCAGGCGCGCAGTTCGTAACGTCCAAAGAAATCGAAATTGGAGGCGCGATCCTATCCGAAATCGCGTATGGGTGGCCGGACTTGAAAGTGCTCAGATCGCTCTAGGAGAAGTCCCATTGCTACAGCGGGCACTCGGTTGACAATTTTTCTTTACCGCCCTACCTTTCTTGAAAGTTGGATCGGCTGTTCGATCCCAGGAGCTAGAAAGCATCATGCGTGTTGGAGTATTCACTCCCCTGCTGTCGCAACTTCCACTGACTGCGGTGCTCAAGAAACTCGCAGCATTGCAAATCAACACTGTCGAACTGAGCACCGGAAACTATCCCGGCGATGCGCACTGCAAACTCTCAATGCTCGACGATGCCGCATCTCTCGCTGAGTTTAAGAAAGTTCTCGCCGACCACGGTGTCACCATCAGCGCCCTGAGCTGTCACGGCAACGCGCTTCATCCAGACAAAGGTTTCGCAAAACAAAATCGCGAAGTGAGCCGCAAGACCATCCTGCTAGCCGAAAAACTTGGTGTTCAGGTGGTGGTCGATTTTTCCGGATGCCCCGGCGATTCCCCGCATGCCACGGCGCCGAACTGGGTCACGTGTCCGTGGCCGCCCGATTATCTCAAGGTGCTCGACTGGCAGTGGAACGAAGTCGTCGCGCCGTATTGGATCGAACATTCCAAATTCGCCGCGGACCACGGCGTGAAGGTCGCCATCGAAATGCATCCCGGGTTTGTGGTTTATAACCCGGAGACGATGCTTCGGATGCGGTCCATTGCCGGACCCAATGTCGGTTGCAACTTCGACCCAAGCCATCTCTTTTGGCAGAGCATCGATCCCATCGCCGCCGTGCGCTTGTTAAACGACGCCATCTTCCATGTTCACGCCAAGGACACGCAGATTTATTCCGCTAACCTGCCGCGCACCGGCGTGCTCGATACCAAACCCTATACGCAAGAGCGCGAGCGCAGTTGGATTTTTCGCACCTGTGGCTACGGCCACGGCACCGAGTGGTGGAGCGAGTTGATCTCTACTCTGCGCATGTTTGGTTACGATCACGTTCTCTCCATCGAACACGAAGACAGCCTGCTCTCGCCGGAAGAAGGTCTGACGAAGGCGGCCAACTTCCTCAATGGCATCGTTATTCGTGAGCAACCGGCTGCCGCTTGGTGGACCTAAATTAAAGGATTTCGTGGACCTAACCTAAGGACAAGAAAAACATGCAACCAATCAGAACGGCAATCTTCGGCACCGGCTTCATGGGCCGCGTGCATCTGGAAGCAGTGCGGCGGGTGGAATCCGTGGAAGCGGCGGCCATCGTCGGCAGAAATGCCGAGGCCGCGCGACGGCTTGGCGCGGGCTTTGGCATTGCAACGATTGCAACCGACTACCGCGAAATCCTGCGCGATCCAGCGATCGATGCTGTTCACATCTGCACGCCCAACGCGCAGCATTTTTTAATGGCCAAAGATGCGCTCAGCGCGGGCAAGCATGTACTGTGCGAAAAACCGTTGGCTACCAGCGTGGGAGAAGGCGAAGAGTTAGTCGCGCTGGCTGCGCAGAAAGGATTACGCAACTGTGTCTGCCACAGTTTGCGTTACTACCCGATGGTGCAGCAGATGCGGGCCATGCGCGAAGCGGGCGATCTCGGTGAAATCCTCGCCGTGCAGGGGACCTATTCTCAGGACTGGCTTCTTTATGACACCGACTGGAACTGGCGAGTCGAAACAAAAGCCGGCGGCCCATCGCGCTGCATGGCAGACATCGGCTCGCATTGGTTTGACATGGCGGAGCATATCACCGGTTTGCGCGTGACCTCGCTCTGTTCCGATCTCCAAACGTTCCACCCCACCCGCAAGCAACCGAAACATTCGGTCGAAACCTTTGCCAATAAGTTGCTGAGCCCGGAAGATTACATCGAAACACCGGTGGATACGGAAGATTTCGGCGCCGTGATCTTTCGCATGGGGGCAAGAACCCGCGGCGGCATGACTGCCAGCCAGGTTTCCGCTGGGCGCAAGAACGGTCTGAGCATTGAAATCTACGGCACGAAGTCTTCCGTTGCGTGGAAGCAGGAGCGGCCCGACGAGCTGTGGGCCGGTCATCGCGACACTGGCAATCAGATTTTTATTAAGGATCCTTCGCTGCTGGAACCCGCAGCGCGCGCCTACGCCGATCTTCCCGGCGGCCACAGCGAGGGCTATGACGATACGTTCAAGCAAGTCTTCCGGCGTTTCTACGCTTCAATCGTTACCCCAAACGTGACGCCCGAATACCCGCAATTCACAGATGGATTGCGGCAACTCAAAATCTTAAACGCTGAGATGGAAAGCCACCGGACGCGAGGCTGGATCGACGTCGCGGCGATCGAGACGGGCAAATAAAAAAGAAGCGTGTGTCTGAAGCTCGTGTAGTCCACCGGGAATCTACCCTGATGACTTGGCGCGGGATAGTTGCTTCGCCGAGTAAATCGTCATCTGCATCGCCTGCCATAAATCCGCCTCCCTCAGACCGGATGCTGAATGAGAAGCACGTCGCTTCGCCGATTCATCGTTCTGTGAACGATAGCCGGTTTTCTCTGAAAGGCCCATTGCTAGGTTGACATTGGAGTTGATATTAAGGTGCGCCCCATCAACGATAGTGTGGTTATTTTGTATGTAACAAACAATAGTAAGTATGTATATCTGAGTGATACGATTCTGTCATCCACGGTCATGGTGTCGCAGATTCCTCAATCTGCTTGTCAGTTTAATCAAAAGGAACGAATGACGCATTCAATGCCCGTACATTTATTACTGGATCCCAACACCCTGGTCTTGCCACTCAAAGGCTGGGTGTATGTGTTTAACAGGAAGGGACTGACAAAAATTAAAGGTCACTATATCGATAAGGTGCATGAAAGGCTGAAATCCTATCTGGACGGAACATATCAAGAACAGGAATTGATGTCTGCCGTCGCGGTCGAAAAGCAAGAAGTCCTTCGAAAGTATTTTGACGCAATGAGCCAAGCTGGAGCGCTCCAGCGCCGCGACAGCGCACAACAGAAGGCGCCTTCAACTGTTCATGTGGAATTTCTTCTCCAAAATGAGACCGGTCCAGATGGGCACAATATGATTGTGACCATCAACGGCAAGGCGACTTGTGTCTCGCTGGATGGGCAGTATCAAGCTTCTGATGGTCACGGTCGTCGCTACGATGCCTGCCTTCAATTTCTGTCCGCAAGCCAAATGGACACTGAGTGGAAGCGAGTTTGGCGTGCCCCGAAGAATGGGGCTCACATGCTGTACATCGTAAAGGAATGTGCGTCCGCGCTTCCGTTGGACGAAACTGAAATCGAGCGGCGAAAGCGATATGCGATCTGGCTGCTCGGGTGCTTGGGAATAGACTCCTGGAATCGCAGAACAGTCCAGCTTTACACATTTGATAGCGCTACCTTTGCATTAACCCCTTGTTTTGCAGGCAGCCTGGATGATAGCGCCGGCAAAAAGGAATTCAACACGGAATTGGTTAGCCCTACTGACCACAAGCAACTGCCGCTCGCCATCGCCAAGGCTGCGGTTCCTTTCTACTCCAATGCGGCTGCTGGCTGCGGTCTTCACTACACTCTTCTGGCACAGGAACTTGAACGGGAGTTCATCGTGCAGGCCACCCTGGCCAGCGAGACTAAAAAGGAAAGAATGCCGTTTGTAACTGAGTTCAGGGATTGGAGACGTTCCAAGCCAGAATTGCGACGCGCTCGCGTTAACCGTCGGCAGGTTTCAGGGTGGCCGGTTGCCGGGTCTCTTCTGCATCTTCGAGTACGCGCCTCGGAACGTTTTTGGTGGAAAATGCCGGCACATGTCCGGAACGGGAGTAGTCGCGACATTGATCTGCTGCAGTCAGGCGAGGAACACGCACAACTCGCATACATAGCAAATATTTTACGAACGCGACTGCCGACATTGTCCGCGACTATGAAATCCACTACTTGCGGGCTGTACGTTTGCCAGTCAGGAAAGTACTTTGCATATTCTTTTGTTCAACCCAAAGCAATTCGGGACGTCTTGCTCGCCATCATTAAAGATGAGTTTTATGGAGAATCCTTGCGTGCGATAGAGACAAAACACGAATGTGATTATGACAGTTTCCTGACAGAGGAGCAGTTGCGGCGCTTAGTTCTCCGGCAGAGCATGATCCTGAAGAAGCACAAAATATCTACATGCTTTACCTTCAGGCACGTTCAACGGGTTGAGATTTCGGCTTGGATTGGAAGGCTTTCGCATGAAAACTAGCTCTGGAAAACTGGTTTTCGGCAAGAGGCTGCTAGGTCACAGCATGCTCGCACTTCGTGACAAGCTCATCGAATTAGCTGGCGAGTTGGCGCAACCCATCTTTGTTGACACATTGTTGGGAATGCATTTCGACTCAGAATCGCAACCTCCCCAGTATCAGAGTTTTCTGATCTTTGATTTTTACCGCATATTTCTCTACGAGAATTCGGCCCTTCCATCTGGCCCAAAGGTCAACTCCGTAGTTCGCTTCCTCATAGATGACTATCCGGTTGATCCCATCAAAGTGTTGGCTGGATACGCTCAGGAGCACTTTCACTTTTTCTATTCTGTTGAGATACTCCAAATCCTCCCGCTTTTCTGGATGGATCGCAAACCGGGAACGCTGATCACGCTTGATTTGTCTAACCCCGCAATTAGAATCGCCAGGCCTGTTGTACACCCGAAATGCGAGCAACCGCGGAGCGCAACGCTCAAACCGGGATCTCTGGTTGCTGTCGATAGCACAATCAGTCTCCAGGACCGCTTTACCGGCCCTGAAATGCGGACTCAGCCGATTCCGATACTGGACGATTTGGTCTCCCCGGATGTTGGAATAGTTCGGAGAGAAAACAGACTCGTAGGGCAGCTATCTTTCCCAACAGTCATCAGTCAGGTTGCAAACGGCCACGCGAAGCCATTTTTCTGCAGCGGCAGAGGCCTGAGGATGCGTGATGCTGTCGCCACCGCGCGCTGCGAGGCTGTTGAACGACATCTAACCAACTTTCTCAATCCGGCTACACCTTTGGCCTATGGAAGCTACGAAATGTTCCGGGATCTTGCCATTAATCCACAGATTCTTTGTTTTAACCGAGCGGGAGCGGACCGCGCGAACGGGCACACCTCCTACAATAGAGAGCTTCCGATGTACTGGTGCTCAGCCCGGAATCCTCGGTCAGGAGCAGCCTACCTTGTACCCGCACAAGAAGTCTGGTTCAACACCAGGTCTCTTCCGGGAGAAAACATATGCATCCAAGGTTCAACCAACGGCTGTGCCCTGGGTACGTCGGTTGAAGAAGCTGCGCTGTTTGCAATCCTTGAGACCATCGAACGGGACGCATTTCTCACCACCTGGTACCTGCGCCGTCCGTGCCACAAGGTCGATCCGGCGTCCGTTCACCTGGAAGAATTTCAGCTACTTTGGCACCGCGTGCGGCACATACATCGCAACTACTCGTTTCATTTGTTCGATATAACAACCGATGTGGCGATACCAGTTGTATTGTGTGTCGCTGTCAAGCAGTCAGGCAGAGGTCCCAAAGTCATGCTTTCCACGGCATGCAGACTGCACTGGCCGGAAGCGGCGCTTTCCGCGCTCAAAGATTTCGCCGGAATGCCGCAGACAATTTCTTATGACGAGACGCATGCTAGACGGCTGCTGGAGCGGCCGCAAGATATTTCTGATCCGGAAGATCACGCGGCGTTTTATTCCCTGCAAGAGAACTTTGAACGATTGTCGTTCTTTGCCTTTGATGCGCAACCGCTACTTGCAGCAGAGGATGTCGATGCCAGGTCGTGGGTTTCTCGTAGGAATCAATATAACTTGAAAAGTGTAATAGAAGAAGTTATAGACAATCTAAACAGTCTTGGAATCACCGTGCTTTTAAGAGATTTGACGCATCGGGCCTTCAGTGACCGCAATCTTTTTTGCTTGAAGGCTATTATACCCGGTCTCTACCCTATGTGGTTTGGATACTATAACGTCCGATTCAACATGAGCAAACGTCTTCAGGCTTTGTCACAAACGTTCCTGGGAAGGCCCTTAACGAATGACGTTGACGTAAATCTGACTATGCATCCGTTTGATTGATGAACTGTAGCATTTTCGCTTATATAGTTAAATATATTGACAAAGTAAAATATCAGTAATATAGCCAGGGTTATGACTGGATGGTGTTACTCTGGGATTCTCTCATCTGGATTGTTAATAAGTAAGGAGGATATAACAATGGCAAACGAAACCCACAAACCTATCGAAATCGATTTTAGTGACATCGAAATCGAAGACGTCAAACTGTTTGTACAAGGAGGGGCACGCGGCATTCCTGAAATGGCTGCCTCTAGCCACGTAAGCCCTCCCTTTTGTATCTCCTGTGCCGGTGGCTATGTGGCTCCGGACGATTCATCCTCGAGTTGATACCGGCCCGGTTTGGGCACGATTTAGGTGAATCAATCGTGCCCATGCCTTTCTCGACTACCCGAAGTCTGTGCGCCATACCACCCGCAGACAACTCAGCATTCGGCTGTAACTATAATCACTATAAAGGAGGGTATTGGAGTGAGAGTCCAAACACACAAACCAGTTGAAATTGACCTCAGCGACATCAACATGGAAGAAGTTGAACTTTTTGTTCAGGAGGGTGGACGCGGGACTCCGGAGATGGCAGCCTCATGCGGATGCGCATCGTGCGCTGCCCAATTCTGTATCTCGTGCGGTGCCGGCGGCTGTAACACAGGCTTCGAGGACTGAGATCAGCTAGTGTAAAGGAGTTAGGCGTCAAAACATCCCACCTAACTCCTTACACGGGCATTGTTGACAAGAAGATCCGAGGGCGATTGGTTGTTACACAATGTTGGACTGGCAGGATACATATAAGCTGTCGCGCTTTGCTATCCTTCGAGCGGACCAGGATGGGTTTCTCCTTGAAAGTCCGCTTGCCAGTAGAGAATTCCGTTTTTGCGGGGCGTCTGTGATCCGCGTGTTGGCAGCTCTTACTCGCCCCGTCCAGTTGGAATCACTGCTTTCCGCTGTGGAAGAGCCCGATCGTACCGTCTTGCGCTCTTTTCTTATTACCTGCAACGACCAAAGGCTGCTGACACGCGTGCGCGAAGACGGCATCGCGGAAGAGGATGTTGGGCCTTTGGGTTATTGGGAGTTTCACGATCTGCTGTTTCACACTTCTACGCGACTCGGACGCAATCGCCACCCCGTAGGAGGCACATACCGTCTGAGAAATCGACTTCCGCCGGAACCTGCATTGCGCCAGGATGACGATAATCCTGAACTGCTGATCTTGCCCAAACCGGATCCCAAAGGGATGGAGATGCCCTTCACTCAGGTCCTGGAACGCCGTCGATCGCGCTACGGACAAGAACGGCTAACCCTGGAGGCACTTGGCGCTTTTCTATATTGGACATGCCGAGCCACGAAGCTCACCGGACATGGCGATGAAGTTCTAGTGCAGAAGCTCTATCCGAGCGGTGGGAGCCTGCATCCATTGCAAGTGTGTGTGGCCATCAACGCCTGCGACGACTGTGCCCCCGGTCTCTATCGCTACCTGGATCACAAACACGCGCTCAGTCTCGTCGCCACTTCAGACAGCACTGTACAGAAATTCTTTGCCGATGCTTTTTACAGTACCGGGGGCCTTTCACAAAACACGCCTGCGCTGTTCATAATATCGGCACGATTTCACCGGACTGCTTGGAAGTATGAGTCCATCGCCTATCGCCTGATTCTTATGGAGGTCGGGGTTTTGTTGCAGACCATGTATTTGGCCGCCACCGCCTTAGATCTCAAAGGTTGCGCACTTGGCTGTGGGGATTCTGACCACTTCGCACGAGCGGTTGGAACAGACTATTACGTTGAAACCAGCGTTGGTGAGTTTTTGTTAGGGCGCTAAATGTATGAACACATTCTCGACATTGAATGAATCAGTGGAGCCAGAACCGTGCTCTCAGGACGATCGATCTGTGAGGACGGATTGTCTGCTCGCTGTTCGCAAAGCGGGAGCTTCGTTTGGCAGTTCGTATAACGTATGTTCCGAAAGTTGTGAAGCAGTTGTTCGCAATTATGAGCTTCTGAGCGGGCCAATCAAAGATGCACGAGATAGCCTCGTACAAATATTGCACGAAGCTGTGCCCAAGGCCAAGACTTCTTCCGAACGTCATCAACTGTTACAGATTAAGCGAAAGGTGTTTAATTGCACTATTCTTCCCACCGAAGATCTCGATGTCCTTGACCCCGAACATCGTGCGCAAGTGGCCCAGTACTCCAGCATGCTCTCTGCCAGAGATGCATTAGTGAATAACAATCGGGAATCGATCTTTCAGGAATTTCGTAACCAACTCAATACATTGCTGTCAGCGGAAGAGTTCCGTTCTGCGCTGAATTACTCATGCCCTTGGCTAATTGATGCTTATCACCGCCATGGTCCCGGCGGTAACACAGATTTTTCGAACGAAGAGCGGGGAATTTATTCTTACGCTACCCGCTTCTTCAGTAAGGCAAACCCGTTTCACGTTTTCGCTAATGTTGCCTTTCCCGCTCATACGGGACTGCATGTAGATTGCGAATACGAGATGGTGATCAGCTCCTCGCTGATATTAGTACTGGAACGATTACTGCTGCAGGGGTCAACCAATCGTAGGAGACGGTTCGTTTACCTTCGCACTTACCGGCGGGAAAATAAGGGATATGAGTTTGTCGTAAGGAATAAGTCCTCGCTCATGCGGATTGCCGTCAAGAACAGCCTCGCGCTCCAGGCGGTCGTTGAATATTTTACGGAGATGCGGTCCGCCTACACTGTGGGCGATTGCATTGAATATCTTTCGGGAGCATTGGCTGGCGCCGAACAATCTGATATCGAGAAATACCTATACCAGCTCATTGACCATGGGATCGTGGTGGAATATCTGGTCACAAACTACGACCATTTTGCGGACAATCTATTGGGAATATTGCCCGAATACGACTCCGCTATCACAGCCCTGCAGCAACGTCATTTGGCACGCGTTGGCAAAGCGGGCCTGTCACAGTTTGAACAGCAGGGCAAAGACAGCTTTGCTACTGACTTGCAATTTGAAGGTACCGCTTACTACATTAATGCTTATTCCAGGGAAAGCACAGCGAACTATGAAACAACGGCCAGCCTGCTCTATCCCGCTTTGAAAGCGATCAAACCGTTGTTTCTACCGTGCAATAATTTTACAGAGTTTGCATATGTGAGTTCCGCATATATACATGACCAATGTGCGGCGCGTCAGAGTGCCGTTCCTTATCTAGAGCTCTTAACGGAGTTTCTTCGCGACCCAGCTTCCATCGTATCCCGCTACCGTCCCTCCTGCCACCGGTCACCCGAGAAAGAGCAGGCTCGCCAAACTTGGCTGCGCCACTTAACAGAGTACGAGGGTATTCTGCCCGATGAGGATCTGGCACAGTTCGTATCTGAGAGGCCCGCTGATGAGGAGTATTCCGGGAGCGTGTGCTTTAATGGTGTTGTCGACCCCATTAGCGGCACGTTTTATCCTCACAACTTCTTTGCCGGAAACGGGCGTTACTCGTCACGGTACTTGCTGGGCATGTCGGGGCAGCGTCGCAGCCGTGTCATTCAGAAAGAAGGCTTATTAGACGTACAAATTATGCCTGCGTATGACGATAACCGCTTTTATGTGGCGCCGATGCTTCCGGCGGCTTGCGGATTTGACGCGCGTTATCGGCATCAATTTCAGCGCTGGATCGATCCGTCCGATGTTACTGTGGGATTGGAGAATGGACATGTCGTTTACCATGAATATTCTTCTGGCCGTGCCTTGCGGTTTCATTTCTTCGGATTCCTGCTGGGAGACTTTCTAACTCCTGAGTACCAGCTCTTTCTTACCGACCACGCAGACTTCTTTAACAATCCATTCGATCGTGCACCTTCTTTTCGACCCGGGATGGAGCATGTCGCTCCCCTATACTATGGGGCAGTCTGCCTGAGGAGGGAGCAGTGGCGCTTCCAAAGAGCATTCTTCGACCCGGCATGGAAATACGATGACATACTTGCCTGTACCATTTCGTTGCGCGGCCTCTTGCGAGATGCCGGCCTTAGTTTTACGAAGTGTTACTTTGAGCTCTTTGACCCAGCAGCTCATCAGCGGAGACCGCGATATTTCGAGATCTGCAATCCTCTAAGTGTGCATGTTTTCCGCAGAGCGGTTCGGTCGTCTTCCGGTTCCACAGTAGTCTCGATCGCGAGAATGGAGCCACCCGCCGAGAATTTTGTGAGAGACGGACAATGCTTTCCTATGACCGAGTTGATGATCGAGGCCTGAAGCCGGAAACCGGGCCCATTTGTGGGAAGTGGCTGAGTTTTCACTTGTATTTACCCGGTCCTCCCGATTTGTTTCTCACCAAACACCTGGGTCCGTCTTTGGTCCGCGAATTAGCGTCAAAGCAAATTTGTCGTTTCTTTTTCATACGATATTCCGAAGGTGGTCTGCATCTTCGGCTGCGATTTCTGCCAGGCAGGAGCGGCGACCCAGCGGTAATTGAACAATGGTTCAATAACACCGTCCGCGATTTTGCAGGATCACTGCCCGCACCTGCGCTGTGCAGAGTAGAGCGGCGAGCATACAACCGCGAGGAACACTACTTCGGCGAAACAGTGTATTCGGTCTATGCGGAACTGCTGAACGAGCAGACCTCCTGGCTGGCATTACAGTTGCTATCTGGATATTGGAACAGACGACCGCAGTTGATGCTTCTGCTTGCGGTCTGTCTGCGTTTCTTTCTTTTGCGTACCACCGCCGATTTGGGAGATTACATTGCGGCTGCGGAGCTGTCGCGCTCATTTGCCGCCGATCTTGTGGTGAAGATGGGGCTGAGCGCTGATATGCCGACCGAGAAAGAGCAGGCGGCGTTTGACGCACTTGTTCCGCAGGTTCTCTGCCGATCTATTTCTTTTCTCAGGCACGACCCTGCAGTGACGGCAATTATTCGTTTGATGCGGCGTGCATGCAAGATTGGCCAACAAGGTCAATTCGTTGTCACTCATGCTCTCCATCTGTTTTGCAATAAGCTGGGCTTTTCAGTGCAGGAAGAGTATCGGATATTTGCCCTGCTGAAGGGACAGTAAAAGGAGAAGCCAATGGATGAATGGCGCAGCTATCATGTCTACTACACGGACATAGACCGGCTTCTGCTCGAATGCATTGGTCCCTGTCTCCGTACCTTAGATGGATCGTTAAGTATGTATTTTTGGGAACGGCACTATGCGGGCGGCCGACATGTCCGCGTCCGATTTCGCGGGTCAGTTGCAGATCTGAATGTAGTAGGAAAGCAATTCGTTTCAGCGGTGCAAAGGTATCTCGAACTCTATCCCAGCGCGCGACTTACTAACTATTCCAGCGACGATGCCAGGCAGATGCTTGAAATGGAGGGGGAGGTCTACGACCCGGATGACCTAAACTATCGGATCAATGCAATTTGCGAGCAGCAGTACCAGCGGTTGAAGAGCCGCTATGTCCAGGGAGAAGGCCTCGAACTGTTGCATGAGTTTCTACATGACTCCAATGCCCTCACGGTAGCCATGCTTAAAGATCCGGCAGCTAAGCTGGACAATTTACTCAGTCTGTTTTTTCTGAACGCTCTGTTTGTAGATGGAGGACTTCAGCAGGGATCCGTCTCATACAAGTCTCATTGGTCTGGATTTGCTGCCACCTTTGGCGGTAGGCCGATCATCGAACGCATCAGGCGAAGCTTTGAGGAGCAGAAAGACTCGATCATCGCGAGAATGCTGGAAGTACAAGACGCATACTCCCGGCGCAATTTCTCGCACCAACCGGTGCTTGCAGAATGGCATCGGCTGCTGGACAAGTACGGCAGAAAAGCCAAGGTACTCTTGAGCAGCGGTGTACAGATTAGTTTTACTATGACGCCGCATGAAATTCGAGGCTACCGCGATTTCGTCGGACAGCACGCGCATGAGAAAAGCGAATTCATGCAGGTCTTACTTGAGGATGAGCGGTTTGTGGCCGCTTTTCGACATGAGCAATCGTTGGCATGGCCGAGAGTTCTTGTAAACCTGCTCTATATGATTGTTCCTGCACTTGGCTTGACCATCCTGGACAGGATGGCACTCTGCTACTTCGCCCACCGTGGGGTTGAAACCCACCTCCAATGTGATCTAACCGATGTCCTTCGCACCACGATAACAACTACATTGCGAAATTACTAACTGTGAAGGCTTGATCATTCGGCTCCGGTAATCTTTGCTGGCGGGAATTGCTTATTGAGTTCCAGATTCAGTTCCAGGACATTGACGCGCGGCTCCCCCAGAAAGCCGAATTGTCTGCCTTGAATATGGCGCGCCACGATGAGGTTGAGGGCATCCACGGTAATTCCGCGTGCTTTGGCCACGCGAGGGACTTGGAAGGCGGCGGCGGCAGGCGTAATCTCCGGGTCGAGACCCGATGCGGAAGTCGTGACCAGATCGATGGGAACGGGGGCGTTGGGATTCTCGGCATGAAGAGTCGCGGAGTCAGTCGTAATGCGGTCGATCAGTTGGTGATTAGTTGGTCCGAGTTGCGATCCATTGGAGTTGTCCGCCTGGTACCCGTATCCGGCGGCTGAGGGCCGAGAGTGAAAGTAAGCGGGGCCCGAAAAAGCCTGGCCGATGATTCGCGATCCGACGGTCTTACCGTTCGCTTCGAGCAACTGACCGTTGGCTTTGTCGTGAAATAACACCTGCGCCAGGCCCGTTACGATCAGCGGGTAAACGATCCCGAGTAGTACGGTTGTGGCTACGGTCATCAATAGTGCAGTGATGAGATTTTTCTTCATAACAGAATCCTCTTAAGCCAGGCCCACCCGCGTGATCACCATATCGATCAGCTTGATTCCGATAAAAGGGATGATCACTCCGCCCACTCCGTAAATCCAAAGATTACGGCGCAGGAGAGCAGCGGCGCCCATGGCGCGGTATTTCACGCCGCGCAGGGCCAACGGAATCAGCGCGACGATAATCAGTGCGTTAAAGATTACCGCCGAGAGGACCGCTGATCCCGGTGTTTGCAGCCGCATGATGTTGAGCGCGTTAAGCACGGGGAACGTTCCGGCAAACATCGCGGGAATGATGGCGAAGTACTTGGCCACATCATTGGCGATGGAAAATGTGGTTAGCGATCCGCGCGTCATCAGCAGTTGCTTGCCGATTTCAACGATCTCAATGAGCTTGGTGGGATTCGAATCGAGATCGACCATGTTGCCGGCTTCTTTAGCGGCCTGTGTGCCGGTGTTCATAGCGACGCCTACATCGGCTTGCGCCAGCGCGGGCGCATCGTTGGTGCCGTCGCCAGTCATGGCGACGAGCTTGCCTTCGGCTTGCTCTTTGCGGATCAAATCCATTTTGTCTTTGGGCGTGGCCTGGGCGAGAAAGTCATCGACACCGGCTTCGCGCGCAATGGCCGCGGCTGTGAGCGGATTGTCTCCGGTGATCATCACCGTGCGAATGCCCATGGCACGAAGATGATTGAAGCGTTCCGTCATTCCGCCTTTGACCACGTCTTTCAATTCGATAACACCGAGCGCGCCGCGAACTTTCTCCGCCACTACCAGAGGCGTGCCGCCGGAGCGGGCGATCTGTTCGACGGCGGCGCGGACTTCGGCGGGTACCTGGCCCCCGTTTTGCAAGACGTAGCTCTGAATCGATTCCGCAGCGCCTTTGCGAATCTCGAAGCCGTTCATGTCGACGCCGGACATGCGAGTTTGGGCGGTGAAGGGGACGAAGTGAATGTCATGCGAGCCGAGGTCGCGGCCGCGCAAACCGTACTGCTCTTTCGCTAGAACAACAATGGATCGGCCTTCGGGAGTTTCGTCCGCGAGAGACGATAGTTGCGCCGCGTCGGCCAGTTCGTTTTCACTCACGCCGGGAGCGGGGATGAACCGCGAGGCTTGCCGATTGCCCAGAGTGATGGTGCCGGTTTTGTCGAGCAGAAGAGTGTTTACGTCACCCGCTGCTTCGACGGCACGTCCGGACATGGCGAGGACGTTGTGCTGCACCAGGCGATCCATTCCGGCGATACCGATCGCAGACAGTAATCCGCCGATGGTGGTGGGGATCAGGCAAACGAGCAAAGACACTAGAACAAAAACAGTTTGCGGCGAGCCCGAGTAGATTGCGAACGGCTGCAGAGTAACCACGGCGAGCATGAAGATAATTGTCAGTCCAGCCAACAAAATGTTCAGCGCAATTTCATTCGGAGTCTTCTGCCGTTCGGCACCTTCGACCAGAGCGATCATGCGATCGAGAAAAGTTTCTCCGGGATTGGAAGTGATTTTCACTTTTATCTGATCGGATAGAACGCGAGTGCCGCCGGTAACGGCAGAGCGATCGCCGCCGGCTTCACGGATTACGGGAGCGGATTCGCCCGTGATAGCGGATTCGTCGACCGAAGCAACGCCTTCCACAATCTCGCCGTCGGAGGGAATAAATTCTCCGGCGGAGACAAGGACGAAATCTCCAGCGCGCAACTTTGAACTGGGAATTTGCTCGACTTGTTCGGTGCCCAGAATGCGATTGGCTACCGTTTCAGACCGAGCCTTGCGCAGCGTGTCGGCTTGCGCCTTGCCGCGGCCTTCCGCCATGGCTTCCGCGAAATTCGCGAATACGACGGTAAACCACAGCCACAGTGTGATCTGAAGGTTGAACTTGAAGCCTGGGTGGCCTTGCATCGCATTGCGCACAAGCAGGACGGAAGTAATCACGCTGCCGATTTCGACGACAAACATGACAGGATTACCCATCATTTTGCGCGGGTCCAGTTTTACGATCGCGTCCCAAAGCGCCCGGCGAACTATCTTCCACTCCCAAACGGCTTTCTTTCTAATTGCCATAAGAATTGCCTAGAATGTTTTGCCTGCGCCCATCAGAAGGTGCTCAAGAATTGGCCCAAGGCTCAATGCCGGGAAAAACGTAAGCGCGCCGACGATGATGATCACGCCGATCAGCAGCACGGTGAACAACGGCGTGGTCACCGGAAATGTTCCCAACGACGGCGGCACGTATTTCTTGCGCGCAAGATTACCGGCGATCCCAAGCATGGGGATGATCATCAGGAAACGGCCGGCCAACATGGTGATGCCAATAGTCGTGTCGTACCAGAGCGTGTTCGCGGTCAGTCCGCCGAAAGCCGAGCCGTTATTGCCCGCGCCGGATACGAACGCATACAAGATTTCTGTGAGCCCATGCGGACCGGCGTTGAGGATGGCGGATGTCCCGAATCCCTTGACGCTAGAAATCGATGCGAACACCAGAATCACTAAAGGAAATATCAGCGCCACAAGCATTGCCATTTTCACGTCGTAAGCTTCGATCTTCTTGCCCAGATATTCCGGCGTGCGGCCGACCATCAAACCCGCAATAAATACAGCGAGCACAACGTAAATCAAAATTCCATACATACCGGAGCCGACTCCGCCGAAGATCACTTCGCTGAGCATGATATTCACGAGCGGCACCATTCCGCCAAGCGGCGTGAAGGAATCGTGCCAGCCGGTGATCGCTCCGCAACTCGCGTCAGTCGTGACAGTCGCGAACAAGGCCGAGTTCGCGATGCCGAAGCGAACTTCTTTGCCTTCCATGTTTCCACCGGACTGTAATGCGCTCGCATGTTGATCGACGCCCGGCAATAGCGGATTGCCGCGAGCCTCTGCCCAGTAGGCAACCATTACGCCTGCCATAAACAAAATCGCCATCGCGGACCACACTGCCCACCCGTGGCGCTGCGATCCTGTCATCCGCCCCAGCGTGTAGGTGAGTCCTGCACCGATGGCGAAGATGGAAAACATCTCGAAGAGATTGGTAAACGGCGTCGGGTTCTCGAACGGATGAGCGCTGTTCGCATTAAAAAATCCGCCGCCGTTCGTGCCGAATTCCTTGATGACCTCCTGCGACGCCACCGGACCTTGTGCGATAGTCTGCTCGGTCACAGTATCCATGACTGGCTTGCCGTCGGGCCCGGCTACAAGCTTTCCGTCCGAACCCAATTTCTGAATCTGCTGCGGCTCTACTAATGTCGCTTTGTCGTAGGGCTTGAGGTTCTGTACAACTCCCTGAGAGACGAGGAACAAAGATCCGACAACGCAGAACGGCAGGAGCACCCACAAGCAGCAGCGAACGAAATCAACCCAGAAATTGCCGATGGTTTCCATCTGCCGGCGGGCAATTCCCCGAATGAAGGCGATGGCAAGAACGATGCCCGTAGCCGCGGAGGCGAAGTTGTGATACGCCAGCCCCGCCATCTGGGTGAAATAACTCATCGTGGTCTCGCCCGCGTATTCCTGCCAATTCGTGTTCGAGGTGAACGATGCTGCGGTGTTGAACGCAAGGTGAGTCGGATTTACCGCGCCGAACTTCTGCGGATTGAAAGGGAGAAATCCCTGCACGCGCTGGATCACATACAGAAGTAACATTGAGACCGCGCTGAAAAGCAGCATCGAAATCGCATATTCGGTCCAGCGCATTTCGTGCTTTTCGTCGACCCCCGTCAGGCGGTAGAGCAGACGTTCAACTGGGCGCAGAGCGGGATCCAGAAACGTGCGCTCGCCGCTGAACACACGCGCCATGAACACGCCAAGCGGCTTGGTCACGGCAAAGATCAAGGCAAGAAAAAACAGAATCTGGAACCATCCATTTGCGGTCATTTAGATATGCACCGTCGCGAGTCGCCTCATCAAAACTTCTCCGGCCGAAGCAGCGCGTAGATCAGATAAACCATCGTTAAGGCGCTGACCACCAGCATGACGATTGATTCTCCGTTCATGGTGATTTCCTTTACTTCACGCGGTCGCAGAAATGCACGTAGCCAATCGACAGCGCAAAAAACGCAATCGTTACCGCGATCCAAATTAGGTCTTCCAAAGCAAACCTCTCGTGGACTGCTCGACACAAGGGCATCAACGGCCGGTTTCGTCGGCACGAAGTAATGCTTACAAAGTTTGAATAAAGAATTCGTAAATTAAATTGCAGCAGTTTCCGTTGAATCTCAAGTCCGGCCGGTTGCATTGTCCCTTTCATCGTTCCTTTCAACGAAAAGCGGGTGCGTTGCTCCCGCCAGCGTGTTACCTTTACCAATCCAAAAAAGGACGCACGAAGGATGGCCATCAGCAGACGCGAGTTCATCGGCAGAATAGCGAAAGCAGGCGGGTACGGTGCCGCATTTGTGACGATGCACTCGCTGGGACTCTTGGGCCTGGCGGAGAGTGAACAGCGGAAGGATTTTCCGCTGCCGTCATCGGCTGGCCGGGGAACAAAGGTGATCATTCTCGGCGCTGGAATTGCCGGGCTCGTTTCCGCCTACGAGATGCGGCGCGCCGGATTCGATTGCACGGTACTCGAAGCGCGCGAGCGTCCCGGCGGACGGAACTGGACTTTGCGTCCGGGATCAAAGCTGGTCTTTAACGATGGGATGTCGCAAGAGTGCAAGTTCGACGAAGGAAATTATTTCAATTGCGGCCCCGCGCGCCTGCCTTCCATACACAAAACCATGCTCGGCTATTGCAACGAATTGAGCGTTGAGCTGGAAGTCGAGGTGAATACTTCGCGCCGCACGTTGCTGCAGAGCGACAACGTGTTCGGCGGCAAACCGATTCGCCAGGCGCAAGCCATCAACGACACTCGCGGGCAGGTAGCTGAGTTACTGGCCAAGTGTGTGCAGCAGGGGGCGCTCGATCAGGCTTTTACGCAGGACGACCATGCCGCAGTGATGGAATTTCTGAAGTCCTACGGCGCGCTGGGAAAAGATTACCGGTATAACGGATCTTCGCGTTCGGGCGACCGGCAGGAAGCTGGGGCGGGCGATCAGATCGAAATTCCCAACTCTCCGCTCTCGTTCTCGGATCTGCTGAAATCGAAGTTCTGTCAGCCGATGCTTTTCGAAGAAGTGCTAGACATGCAGGCCACCATGTTCCAGCCGGTTGGCGGCATGGACCGGATTCCTTATGCGTTCGCGCATTCTCTGGGCGAAATCGTTCGCTATAACTCACCTATCACAGAAATCAGAAAAGCGACGGACGGCGTTCGAGTGACGTATCGCAAAGGCGAATCTGGCCCAATCGAATCCATCGAGGCGGCCTATTGCATTTGCACGCTGCCGCTCCCCATTCTTAAAACGCTGCCGAATGATTTCGCTCCGCGAGTAAAATCGGCGATTGCGAATGTCATTTACGATTCCGCCTACAAAGTTGCGTGGGAGTCGCGGCGTTTTTGGGAGCAGGACGGCGACGAGATTTACGGCGGCATTTCCTTCCTTACAACCGGTCCAATTAATATCGTGTGGTATCCGAGCGCGAAGCTGATGTCGAAACGCGGGGTGCTGGTCTCGGGGTACGCCATTGAAAACTTTGGCGACTTCGGCAAGCTGCCCTCGTATGAAGCGAAGCTTGCTGCTTCCAAAGCAGCGATTGAAAAACTGCATCCGGGCAAGGGTAGGGAATTGGAGAAGCCGATGTACATGTCCTGGGGCAAAGTGCCTTACAGCCTCGGATCATGGGTCAGCCGCGGTCCGAACTATCCGCCTTCGAACGAAGCCGACTACTATAACGGACCTTACAAAGAATTCATCGTTCCCGATGATCGAATTTATTTTGCGGGCGACCACTGTAGCCATATCATCGGCTGGCAGGAAGGTGCGGCGCTGGCGGCCCAGCGGTCGGTTGCGATGATCGTGGACCGTGTCAACCAATCCTAACCAACTCAAAGCGGAGATGCCGATATTCATGCGAAGAACATCGATGTGCCTGATTTTTGCGGTCACTTTGTTGTCGCTTGTTGCAGGTGCGCAGACCATGGTTCGCCACATTCAGGATGCCGACCGTCCAATTGCCACGGGAGTGTGGGTGGGAGACACTTTGTACTTGAGTGGGCAATTGGCATCGCCGGTCACGCCCGCTGATGCGGCCAAGGGAACTGTTGCCGTCTACGGTGACACTGAGACGCAAACCGCGAGCACGCTGACCAAGATTCAAGCTGCGCTCAAGAGTGAGGGGCTCACCATGGGTGACGTAGTGATGATGCATGTTTATTTGGCCGGCGATCCGGCGAAAGATGGCAAGCTCGATTTCGCCGGAATGATGGCGGCTTACACGCGATTCTTCGGAACCAAAGAGCAACCCAACAAACCTGCTCGAAGCTCCATGCAGGTTGCGGCTCTGGCTGCGCCGTGGGCTTTGGTGGAGATTGAAGTCATCGCGGTGAAGTCCTCTGCAAAACCTGCAAAGTAGTGTTAGGGTTCTGTTCCGGCGAGGACGTGGATCGTGTGCAGCCAGGTTTCTAGCAGCTTTGGCCATGCGGTGATGGGAAGCTCAGTGCGGCGGAGTCCGTAGCCGTGTCCGCCATTGGCGTAGATGTGCATTTCCGCGGGAACCTTGGCATTCTTCAACGCCATAAAATAAACGGTCGAATTTTCCACGTGCACGGTATCGTCTTCTGCTTGCAGAATGAATGAGGGCGGGGTCTGATCGGTGACGTGGATTTCGGCGTTGGGCGCGAAATTTTGTTCGGCCATCGCGAGGTAGCCGGGATAGATGATTGCGGCAAAGTCGGGCCGGCAACTGAGTTTGTCCGCGTCGTCGACTGAGTCGTAGAGCCGCTGATCGAAGTGCGTACTCAACGCGGCTGCGAGGTGGGCTCCGGCAGAGAAGCCGAGCACGCCAATGCGATGCGGGTCGATGCGCCACTCAGCGGCGTGGGAGCGGACGATGCCGAGGGCGCGCTGGGCATCCTGCAACGCGGCGGGAGATTTTGGATACGGACCGGAATCGGGCACGCGATATTTGAGCAGGACGCAGGTGATGCCAATCGAGTTCAGCCAATCGCAGACTTCGGTGCCCTCGAGATCGATGGCGAGAATGCGGTAAGCTCCGCCGGGAAAGACGACGATGGCTGCGCCGGTGTTTTTGCCTGCGGGCGCGTAGAGTGTGAGAGTCGGCACTGAGACATTCCCCAGGCGGATGAGTGGCTTGCCAGCGATCAGGTTGTCTTTGGTAGTGGTGGTATCGATCTCGGGTGCGGGATTTGCTTGGGTGCCGGGCGCTCCGTGTGGCCAGAGGTTGAGAGTTGTGTGACCGGGCGCGGGCTGCCACGCGGGCTTTTGCGCGAAGGCGATGGTCGACACAAAAGCAAAGACGACTAGAAAATGATGCTTATGCATGGCGAGTCTTTGTCTTGAGGCGTAACTGCAACTTCACGATGATCGCAGTGAGACGAATGTTTACGCAAGCGGCTTTGGAAGCCCGGGCACAATTGGCCTTTTGTTCTAAATATTGGGCGCAAAGGTTTGCTTGCAAAAATATTGAGCGCGGGTGCCGTCGGAGAATCTGGCAAGAATTTCATTGAAATAGGCAAGTGGCATAAGGTCGGGGATCTATGCTTAGGTTTGCGTTGCCCTGAGGCAGACGCATTTCGAAGGCCAGGAGAAATAATGCAGAAGCGCAAACTTGGAAAAAGCAACTTGGAAGTTTCGGCGGTCGGGCTGGGCTGCATGGGAATGAGCTTTAGTTACGGGCCACCCAAAGACAAGCAGGAGATGATTTCTGTTCTCCGCGGCGCCGTGGAACGCGGCATCACATTCTTTGACACCGCCGAAGTTTATGGTCCTTTCACCAACGAGGAACTCGTGGGCGAAGCGCTCGCTCCGTTTCGCGGAAAGGTAGTGATCGCCACTAAGTTTGGTTTCGATCTGAGTGGCGGCAACCACAAGCCAGGAGCAGCGGGTGTGAATAGCCAACCGGAGCACGTCAAACAGGCGGTTGAAGGTTCGCTCAAACGGCTCAAGGTCGAGACTATTGATTTGCTCTATCAACATCGGGTTGACCCGAACGTACCGATCGAAGATGTCGCCGGCGCGGTGAAGGAGCTGATTCACGCAGGCAAGGTCAAGCACTTCGGCATGTCTGAAGCAGCCGCAAAGACGATTCGCCGCGCCCACGCGGTCCAGCCGCTCACCGCACTCCAAAGCGAATACTCTTTGTGGTGGAGAAGGCCCGAAGCGGAGATCGTCCCAACGCTTGAGGAACTCGGGATTGGGTTCGTGCCTTATAGCCCGCTGGGCAAGGGATTCCTGACGGGAGCGATCAAAGAAAACGCGACGTTCGACAGTACGGATTTTCGCAGCACTCTGCCTCGCTTTACGCCGGAGGCTCTCAAGGCGAATCAGGCGCTGATTGATTTGCTTGGCAGCATCGCGACGCGGAAGAATGCGACGCCTGCGCAGATCGCGCTCGCCTGGCTGCTGCAGCAGAAGCCGTGGATTGCTCCGATTCCAGGCACGACGAAGTTAAATCGGCTGGAAGAGAACGTCGGGGCCGTGGAGATCGAATTGACGGCGGAGAGCCTCCGCGACATCGAGACTACTGCCTCAAAAATCAAGATAGAAGGGGATCGATATCCGGAACGCCTGGAGAAAATGACCGGTCTCTGAACGAGAGACGGGCGGGACACCGCCAAGTGTGGAGTGGTTCAGTCAGAGTGGGCGCCTGCCTATATGCGTTTGTAGAGGGCGGGGTACATTTTCTGTAGTTGCGCGGAAACGATCGGGAGTTCCTTCGGCGGAATTCCGAAGTTGTGCAGAGACCCGTTGCTCGTTTCGAGAATGAGGTCCGGGATGACTACACCTGCGAACTCGCCGCCCTTAATTGCGATGGAGCGCAATTGCGCTACAGCGAAAACCAGATTTGGCTCCATGCGAAGACGAGAGGTTGGAATGTTCGGTAAATCCGCTTCCACCTGCCGGCGCTTCGCATTACCTCGTTTCATCAAGAACGCCATCGTAAAATAGCCGAGACCTGCGAAGCGTGCGCGAGGAATTGGGCCGGACAAGCCAAGCAGCAGTCCTGTCAAGGCTCCCTGCCGCACGGCGATCACGCAATCGGGGAAACAGGCAAGATACCAGTATTGAAATCCCGCACGGGTTTTGACCGGACCAACGAAGGCCGGGGTAGCCGCGGGCGCGAATGCAAAGCCAGTTCCTGACATACGTTCTAAGCTGCCATGTGAGTTGGGAACAGTCTAGGGTTTAGGCAATGACGATGATTACGTGAGTCACGCTACACCGAGCCGTTTGCGCTGATCGTCGTCCATCGACATCGGCCAACTTGCGTACGAAGGAGAAGGAGCCCAGAATTGACCTACCGCTTCGAGCAGTTTGGAGAATGAAGTCACCATGTCAGAGCTCGCCAAATGGGACAACTTCTACGTAATCGTCGGGTCGGCTGCGGGCGCCCTCATCGGATTGCAGTTCGTCGTCTTGACGCTGATTGCCGATAGGCCAATGACAGGTTCGGCGGAGGCGGGCGCGGCATTCGGGAGCCCGACGGTGGTTCATTTCGGCGTCGTTTTGTTTTTGTCGGCGCTGCTGCACGTTCCATGGCAAACGATCACAGTCGTCGCTATTCTTTGGGGTCTTCTGGGCTTCTGCGGAGTGGTGTACGAGTTCATCGTGATCCGGCGCATGCGAAAGCAAGCTGCATACGAACCAGTGTTCGAGGACTGGTTGTTTCACGTTGTGCTGACTTTGGCCGCATACGCAACACTCGCGCTGTCGTCATTTGCGGCTCCCTCGCACACGCGCGAAGCTCTGTTTGCCGTTGGAGGCGCGGCGCTGCTGTTGCTTTTCATCGGCATCCACAACGCCTGGGACGGTGTTTCCTACCATGTGCTCGTGAACATCGCGAACGCACACGCTGAACTGCGTCAGGATAAGACCAAATCGCAAGGCAAACGAAAGAATTGAGAAATGGACATAAAATCGTTGCTTGATTAGTTCCGCGAGCACAGGAACGTATCCAATCATTACTCCGCTAGTGCAGGTTCTCTACGGTGTAAAGCACTGACGAGTACCGGGGAAATGGATAGGCGTAATACTTCAAGTCTGGCGTTGCGACGAAGAGTTGATTTGCGTGCGAGGCGTAATCATCCGGAATGCGTTTCCAGGGTTCGCGGTGACCGCTCGCCAGGTCGATTACCGTGAGCACCAACTCGCCGCCGGATTGTCCTACCGTTAGCAAGGCTTTTCCGCCCTTCACAAAACGGATGGGAAATTCGTCCGCAGAAGCCACTTTCAACGCGACTGGCTGCTGATTGGTGCCTTGATAAAGAGAAATCCCGCCTCGTGCTTCGCGCAAAGCTACCGTCTCTCCGTCGGGCGAGAGAACGGGGTATGCTTCGCGCGCATCTGTTTTGATCAGAACCGGAGCGCCTCCGGTGACCGCTTGCTTATAGACGTTCCACTTGTTCTGGTCTGTCTGAGCCTCGTAAACAATCTGGCGGCCGTCCCCAGACCAGGTGTAGTGATCGAAGGCGATCAGGCCGGGTGTGGGAAGCTCTTTTGCATCTCCGGGTCCGATAGGCTGAAGTTGCAGAGGCAACTTTGGGTTGCCGTGATTCGAGGCGAGAACCACCCATTTGCCATCGGGTGAAATGGCAGCCGTGCCGACTCCCAACCGCACCGCCGGCGAACCGTCAGTGGCGCGATAGTAGGCCAGGCTGTTGTTCTCCAATGAATAGACTTCTCCCGCTTCATAGATCGAGATGAGGCGGCCATCGTCGGAGATGCCGGTCGCTTCGGTGTCATCGAGCCATGAATAGGGATGTTCCGCCTTGTCTCCGGGAAACAGACCCCTGATCTGCCGCCGCCAGGTTTCGCGCGACAGCAGCACTCTTCCATCTTTCGAGATGTCGTGTAGGCGGATCGATGGAAAAGTCAGGATCGTTCGTTCCTTGCCGCCTGGGGTTACGGCGAAAAGCGTATCGGCCCATCCGGAGACCTTTGTTCCCGCGAACCACACCTCTTTGCCGTCGGGTCTCCAGGCTAGGCCCTCGACGCTGGGGTCTGTCGAAATAACGCTGTGGTTTCCGTTCAGATCGACCAGATCGACGGAACCGTCGTCATTGCCGAGGATTGGATGACTTTCGAATGCGATCGTGCTGCCGTCGGGAGAAAACCGGGGATGGCCAATCCATCCGCCCCTTTGCTGAAAGAGCACGTGCCCGGCAGGAAATTCTAAACGCGGGCCTTCTGGAGACTGCACCGCAATCACCATGCGTTTGCCGTCAGGATGCCAATCGGCTTGAGCAACATGTTCGGCCAGAGTGCGCGGTGATCCACCGGACAGGCTCACTGTTGCCAACGTTCCACCGCAAGTGAGGAAGTACACTTCCTCGCAACCCAGGAACACCGCTAACTCGTCCGAAGAAGAAACGGCGGCGACCTCGGACGAAGCGATGCCCAGCGGCCTCGACTCGGGGCTGCCCACCCGCGCGATTGAAATCTGTGGCGGCTCTCCTTCCCACTTGCCGCTGTAAACGATCGTCTGACCGTCATGCGAAAAGCGCGCGCCCAACAGCGTCCCGTCGCGATAGCTTACGTTGGTGTAGTGAGGGGCAGGGCTTTCACGACCTGTCAAGAAAAATGCTGCCAAGGCCAGGAGCACGGCTGCGGCCGCGATGATCCAGGGCAAGGCTGTGGCGGCGGGTTTCGCAGTTTTGGCCGCACTCGCAGCGCCGAGCTGAGGAAGGTCTGCGGCAATCCACTCAAGCTCCAGTCTGACATCGTGCGCGGTTTGGAAGCGATCATCCGGATTCTTCGCCATGCAGGTCTTGACTACGCGCTCGAACGCAGCGGGGATCGTGGGCTTGAGAGTTCTGATGGGCTCCGGATCTTTTTCCAGAATTGCGCTTGCCACGCTGATCTGGCTCTTACCGTCGAATGGCCGCTTGCCGGTTGTGCTCTCATATAAAACCGCGCCAAGTGCGAAGAGATCGGAGCGCACATCGGCTTCT
Organism: Candidatus Sulfotelmatobacter sp.; assembly: GCA_036513255.1. Classification (GTDB taxonomy): domain Bacteria; phylum Acidobacteriota; class Terriglobia; order Terriglobales; family Acidobacteriaceae; genus Sulfotelmatobacter. The sequence goes on from DATBZH010000102.1 coordinate 49,248, forward strand.
TTGCCTTCGATCTGTTCCGGCGCCATGTACTGGATCGTGCCGATGACCATGCCTGCGCTGGTGAGCGGAGAGAGGGGAGTGGCTTCACTCATGGTCCTGGCGCCCGATAACAATGGCGCACTCGAAGCCGCCGAGCCGAAGCCGGGAACCGCTGCCTTGGCCAGTCCGAAATCCATTAACTTCGCGCCGCCCTTGGTCAGCATGATGTTTCCCGGCTTCAGATCGCGGTGGACGATCCCAGCACGCTGCGCCGCCTCAAGCGCCTGGCACACTTCGATTCCAGTTTTCAGAGCTTCTTTCAACGGCAGCGGACCCTTCCTCAGCCGCTCGGCAAGCGACTCGCCTTCCAGGTGTTCCATCACCAGAAAGTCGACGCCGTCCTGATGTCCAACATCGTGCAGAGTGCAAATCCTTGGATGGTTTAACGACGAAATCGCCCGCGCCTCACGCTCGAAGCGCTGCTTCAAATCAGGATTAGAGGAAAGATGGTGCGGCAAAACCTTGATGGCTACAGTGCGATCGAGGCGCGTGTCGCGGGCGCGATACACCTCGCCCATGCCGCCAGCGCCTAACGGGGATTGAATTTCGTAAGGACCGAGTTTTGTGCCAGAGGCTAAAGCCATCGGTGGGCGCAATTATATGGCATGGTGCGGGGACTGCGGGCACGGGAAGGATTGCGGATGATCGATCAATTGCTGTTTCGGAGGTATCACAGAAGGAAGTCAAAGTCCGCACCCCTCGCAACAAACGCGAGGGGTGGGCACCGACGCACGCTAGATCAGTTTGACGAGTCTTCTTTCCTTCGCCAGATGGAGAGGCCCGCTGCTCCCAGTCCAAGCAAGCCGAGCGATGCCGGCCGATACGGCGCATTCCCGGGAACAGTCGGAGTGGTCGAGTTCATCTCGCTGATGTCATCTGTTCCGCTGGTTTGGCCAGCGACGATGCCTTTGTTCGGCACCGTTTCGTAAGCGTAACCCGTTATAGTCGTGGAGAAGCCCTTGTGGGCGGTGGTGGTTACGCTGAGCCGGGCCCAGCCATAGTGAAATTGACCGTTAATTTTGAACTTGAGGCCGAGGTAGCGATTCTTGGTACCTTTGCCTCCATTGGCCCAAGGCCCTTCCCATTTTTCCGCAGTGTTGCTCCCCGAGTAAAAAACCCGTCCGAGCATCCCGGCCTCCATGCCGGGAATCTGAAATTTCTCACCAAATGCAATCTTCGCTCCAGCGGGAAGCGCAGCCGCGCCCGACGATAATATTCGGACCACGTTGTCTTTGTTTGGCTGTAGCGCCGATGACGACTGGACACATTGACCGGGGATGTGACAGACATCCAGGTAAGAGATCCGTAGCGATCCTCCAATGCTGGCCCCGCCTCCGTTGACGAGGTAAAAGTCGACGATCCCGTCGTTGTTCAGATCGAGAGTGAATCCTTCGTTCACGCTTGCGTTCACGGGTGTGTAAACGATCTTAGCCTCGACCGTTTGTGGGTTGGCGAGCATCCCTACACCTGCGGCACCTGCCGCGGCGGCATATGCCCACAGATTCTTTTCCAGTTTTGAGCTGAGCCGGGCCTGGCTTCGCTTCTTGCTGAGCGTCTCTTCATGAAATTCGGAATGTGTCATAGGTGCCGCCTTTGGACGGAGTCCAGGGAGTTTTTAACAAGACTTCAGGAGATCGTGAGCAAGAACGCTGGGGGAGATGCGAAGAGGATTCTGCCATCAAGCGGGGCCCGTGTCAAACGAGAAAGTAGGTATGCAACAACTTTCATCTGCTCCTTGGGAGTCAAAGTCCCCGCCCTCCTCGCGACAAACGCGAAGAAGGGTGGGGGCACCCGGTTCATGAGGAACCGGAAAATCCTCAGGCACCCTGGAGGTCCACGCCGCGAAATTTTTTGACTGCGAGAACCGTGAGGGCGGCAAAGACCGCCAGCACGATGAGTTGCGCGATCAGGAATGGCGGCTCGGACTGCGTTGGAGCTAATGCGGTCAGAGCCGGTACCTTCCTGAATAACTGGACGACCAATACGAAAACATTGAGATAGAGCGACATGGCCGCAGTGATCACATAAATCCAGCGCCATGCGCCGCGAAGGTGAAACACATAACGCGCCAGAATCGCAATGGCCAGCACGACGAGGGAAAGGATCCCGACCTTGTGCGATGGGAGCAACTGCTCGAAGGGAAATCCGAAGCCAGTGACGCTGGTTAATACTGTGGTAGTCAGAAAAATCGTCGTTATGCGGTCAAGGAGCTTGCCGATGAGCAAGCCATACATCACGAACAGCCCCGAGGCGATTCCGATCAGGCTGATCAGCACATGCAGGAATGTGTACGTAGCGGTTGACATTCCGAGAATCATGGTCCGTCTCCTTGAGCAACTAAAAATGTAATTATGTTGCCGGGGATGCAATATTCTGCTTTTCCTCCAGTGATCTGGGTTACTAACCGGCGTCTTACTGGCGAGACTGTTTAGGCCGGCAAGGCGGCAAAATTCGGATGTAGCTTAACTTGACGCGGATGTTAACAGAGCTTCGACCTTTGCATCCAAGCCTTGAGCTACTTGCAGAGCTCCCGCGTTTCCGTACGGGGCGAGAAGGCTTGCCATCCGGTCATAAGAGAGATGAACTCCGTCCGGTCGCTCGTCGATCAGAATCGTAACTGGCGCATAGGAACCGGCATCGGGAACGTGCTCGACCATTTGACTCATGATGACGGGGTTGCCGACTACCAGGCGCAAACTTCTTGGCGCTGTCGGTCCATTTCGCTTGCGCAGGATTATACCCAGATCGAAGCGGGCGAATTCCATCAGCTCCGACGAGCCTACCGCGACCTGAACGGCCTTTTCCAGTTCGGCGAAAGTTTCCGCTGAGCCGAGAGTCTTTCGAAATTCGTTCATGTCGGGATGTCCGACAGTTCTTTGTAACGCCGCAATAACGTCTTCAAAGGGCTTGGACGAAACAAGGCTGAATCGCTCAATCTGTATTTGTCTGATCGCCATATCGGTCTCCTTAAGATCGTTCGAGTGAAGATCGTTGGGGGTGGGAGCGTAACTATCCTGTGTTGTGAAGTCCAGCGGCGATCCCATTGATGGTCGCTCCCAGAGCGTAGTTCAAAGCTGCGGTATTTTCTCCGGCGCGTTTGCGGCGCAACAAATCGACCTGCACCAGACTCATTGGGTCCACATAGGGGTTGCGCAAGCGAATCGAGCGGAACAGCACGGTATTTTCTTCAAGCAATTCCTGCTGTCCGGTGATGGATAACAGGACTCGCCGCGTGCGCAGAAATTCCTCTTCCAGCAGGGCGAAGACGCGGTCGCGAAGCGCTTCATCCTCGACCAAGCCGGCGTAGAGGCGTGCGATAGTGAGATCGGCTTTTGCCATGGCAAGCTCCACGTTGCGGACCAGTTCGGAAAATAAAGGAAAACGCGCCATCATTTCCCGCAAGAGCGCGACGTTCTTTGGCGAGTGCGCCGCAAATTTTTCAACGGCATGGCCTACACCGAACCAAGCAGGAACGGCGTGCCGGCTCTGCATCCATCCGAAGACCCAGGGGATTGCCCGGAGGTCTTCGAGGCAGCGGCTTTGGCTGCGCCGGGCGGGACGAGAGCCGATCTGCACATTTTCCAGTTCGTTCACCGGCGTGGCTTGTTCAAAATAAGTCAGCACGTCGGGATTTTCGGCAATGTTGTTGCGGTAAAAGGCAAACGCATCCCGCGACATAGCCTCCATCGCGTCGTCCCAGGCAGGTCCCTGCTGACCTTGCCCGTCGCCGGGCCGGGTGAGCGCTTCCAGGGAGGCAGCGATCATCAGTTCGAGATTCCATTCCGCCAGAACCGGATCGGAATATTTCCAGTTGAGCACTTCACCCTGCTCGGTGATTCGTATGTGGCCAGAAAAATCTCCCGCAGGCTGCGCCAGAATCGCGTTATGCGTGGGGCCGCCGCCGCGGCCAACCGTTCCACCACGGCCGTGGAATAGCCGCAAATGAACGCGACATTCGCGGGCCGCTTCGTGCAGTGCATGATGAGCCTTGTGCAATTCCCATGTGCTGGTGAACATGCCGCCGTCTTTGTTGGAATCCGAGTAGCCGAGCATGACTTCCTGCGAGCGGTTCCAGGAATCGAGCAGAGGCGAATATTCAGCCGAGTTCCACAGGCGGCGCATGACCCCGGCGGAATTCCGCAAAGCATCGATGGATTCGAACAACGGCACCGGCATCAGGCCAGGGTCGTCCCCGTCCTTGCCAATGCTGGCTCCGCAAATTGCGGCCAAACGCAGCACGTTAAAGATATCTTGCTCGGATTGCGTATTGCTGACGATAAACGTGCGGATGGAAGCTGGAGGATAAATTTGTTTGAGAAGCGCGAGCGTCCTGAAAGTATTCATCGTCTCGCGCGATCGTTCCGAAACAGAGGCCGGCAGTGCCGCTCCGGATGATTGTGTCAGGCTTCCCGCTGCGGCTGAGGAAAACTCCGACAAAGTTTCCGCCAGAATCCGCGAGTGCTGGCGGATATCGAGAGTGTGAAGATGGAAGCCAAAGGTTTGCACCGCGCGCAACAAAGGATCGATTGCCAACTCGGCGATGCGGGCGCCGTGGTTCTGGCAAAGGCTCTCTCGCAGCAGCGAGAGATCTGAGGCGAATTCTTCGCAATCGCCGTAAGCGGGAGATGACGCCGGAACTTTGCGCGAGGCCTGGAGCCGCGCCTCTACCAGTTCCAGGAAAAGGCGATACATTTCGGCCTCGGAAATTCGGCGGGCGTGCGCACCCAGCGGGAGCGATTCACAAGCTTTTATCCGCTGGCGTAAGGATTCCGATATGCCGACCTGGCGCATGGAGGAGCTGAGAAGATCGATCGCTTTCGATAGCTGGATCAGATAATGGTCGATGATTACGCCGCGGGCCATTTGCAGCGCGTCGCGGGTGCAATCGGAAGTAACAAAGGGATTGCCATCGCGATCGCCGCCAATCCACGAACCAAACGAAAGCACGCGAGGAAATTCGCGCTCTGGCACTTCGAGACCGAAGACCTCACGAAAGGAATCGGCCATCTCGCTATAGATGCGGGGCAACGTGTCAAACAGAGTCATTGGATAGGGATCGAGGCCCATGCGAACTTCGTCGGTCACGCTGGGTTTGCTGAGGCGCACTTCGTCGGTTTGCCACAAAGCTGTGATCTCGGCGACGATTTGCTTCTCCAGATTCTCCGCATCGGAAATCGAGAGTGGTAGCCGGTCAAGATTCTCAAGAAAGCCGGCGATGTCGCGACGTTTGGCGAGCACGGTGCGGCGTGCTACTTCCGTGGGGTGTGCGGTGAAAACTGGGATGACTTGAATTTGCTGTAACGTGTTCAAAGCCTGTTGCGCCGTGATGCCATCTGCTTTCAATCGGAGGAGTGTCCCACGGAAAGATCCGGCTAAAGGCGCGCGATTGGGGTTTAACTGCGAGGCGCGCCGGCGACGCTTACGGTGATTTGTTTCGGCCAGATTGGTCAGCTCAAAATAAATTGAAAATGCCTTCGTTACTTTGTAGGCATCTTCGACGGAAAGACGGATGATGATCGCGCGCGCCTGCGCCATGCCATCGTTGTCATCCGTTTTTTCCGCACCCGCATTGTCCGGACTGGCGGGTTCGCGATGTTGAATGAGAAGACGCCGGAGATGCTCGACCACATCAAGCAGCGGTCCGCCAGACTGCTCGACAAGCACCCGGCCCAGCAGGATTCCAAGAGAACGGACGTCGCGTCGAAGGGGAATTTCTTTGCCAGGATTCGAAGTCGCAGCGGTTAACTCGGCAAGACGAGCCTGCTGGTCCTCGGCGGCCCACAGTGGCGTGACACCCATGACCCATCATAATGGAGCGAAGCAAGGATGCGGCGAGGGGGATGTGCAGTTTGATTTGTCATCCCGAGCGTAGCGAGGGATCTGGGTTTCTGCTTACGCTGTGGCTGGTGCTCGAAGCAGCAAGGACCTAATCCCTCACGGCGCAGAGAACGCTTGTTCGGGAAGACACATCGAAACTGGACGGTTGAAAGCCGCCCCTCTCAGTTGTTGATTCCCATTTGCGTCAGGATGAACGCGTAATCGAATGAAGCTTCCTTCAGCCGGTCGTAGCGGCCTGACGCGCCTCCGTGGCCGGCCGGGCCCATGTTGGTCTTGAGGATCAAGAGATTGTGGTCGGTCCTGGTCGCGCGCATCTTCGCTACATATTTCGCGGGCTCCCAGTACATGACCTGGCTGTCGTTGAAAGAAGTTTTGACCAGCATGTTGGGATAAGTCTTTGCCGCGATGTTGTCGTAAGGTGAATAGGAAATCATGTAATCGAATGCCGGCTTCTCTTTGGGATTGCCCCATTCTTCAAATTCACCAACGGTAAGCGGCAATGACTCGTCAAGTTCGGTGTTGATAACGTCGACAAAAGGAACGCCAACCAGAGCGGCGTGAAACAGATCGGGACGCATGTTAAGGACGGCTCCCATCAACAGGCCGCCGGCGCTTCTGCCTTCGATTACCAGGCGGTCCTTGGAGCCATATCCTTGCGCGACAAGATACTCGGCGGAGGCGATGAAATCGGTGAAGGTATTTTTCTTGCGCATCATGCGGCCGTCATCGTGCCAGGCCTTGCCTAACTCGCCCCCGCCGCGAATGTGAGCGACGGCGCACACGACGCCGCGATCGACCATGCTGAACAAATTGGAATTGAAGTAGATGTCGTTGGAAACTCCATAAGAACCATAGCCGTAAAGATAGAGCGCGCCGGTGCCATCCAACTTCGTGTTCTTAAGATGAACGACGGAAATCGGGATCTTGACGCCATCGGCGGCGGACGCGTAAATCTGTTCGACCTGATAGTGCGTCCGGTCATATCCGCCGGGAACTTCTTTCTGCTTCAGCAGCGTTGAGTTGCCGCTTGCTACGTCGTACTCGAAGACCGAAGACGGCGTAATGGAAGACTGATAGCCGTAGCGAAACTTGGGGCTGTCATATTCGCGGTTGACGTAGGAGTAGGCGACGTAAGCGGGCTCGGGAAAGTCGATGCGCTTGGACTGGCCAGTGCCCAGATCGGTGACGCGAATCTGTGGCAATCCATTCTCGCGCTCGTAGGAGATGTAGTAATTCTTGAAAAAGTCGATGTCATTGAGCATGACCGAGGCACGCTGCGGAACCACCTCCTGCCAGTTCTGCGCGCGCGGATCGGATACCGAGGCTTTTACCATCCGGAAGTTGCGTCCATTGTCGTTGACTCGAATGTAGAAAAAATCGCCGTTGTGATCGGGATAATATTCGACATCCTGCTTGCGCGGTTCCATCAACTTCCATTCGGCAATCGGTTGGTCCGCCGGAATGTATCTCACCTCGCTGGTGGTATGGCTGGCGCAAGTAAGAAAGATGTAAGCCTTGCTGCGTGTTCTGTCGGCATAGACATCGAATCGCTCGTCTTTCTCTTCATAAATCAGATCATCCGGGCCGTTAGTGCCGACCGTGTGCCGGTAGAGGCGGTACTGGCGCTTGGTTTGAGCATCTTCCACGGTGTAGAAGATCGTCTTGTTGTCATTAGCCCAAACGACGGACCCGACGCGCTCCGCATGATCGGAAAGCAATTTGCCGGTGCGCAGATCCTTGACGGCCAGCGTGTACTGACGGAAGCCGGTATTGTCGGTTGTGTAGGCCAGCAAATTTCCGTCATTGCTGACCTCATAGGCCGCGACAGACATGAATGTCTGCCCTTTAGCCAACCCATTGATGTCGAGTACGACTTCTTCGGTGGCATCCATGCTGCCTTTTTTCCGGCAACGAATCTGGTACTGCTTGCCGGCTTCGGTGCGCGTGTAATAGAAGTACTCGCCCTCCTTGTACGGGACTTCGACGTCGGTTTCCTTAACGCGGCTGAGCATCTCGTCGTAAAGTTTTTTCTGAAACGGCTCGGTCGGCTTCATCACCGAATCGGTGTAGACGTTTTCGGCGTCGAGATACGCCTTCACCTCGGGGTTGGGTTTGTCGCGCAGCCAGAAATAATTGTCGACCAGCTTCACCCCGTGGATTTCCGTAACCTTGGGAACCTTCTTTGCGACCGGAGGCGTGGATGGGGAAGAATTGTCGGCCGCTATCAGGACGAAAACACAAGCCAACAAGGTGATCGAAAACAGCGCGCGGCGAACAAGAAGCCGATTCATGGGAAGCTCCGTGGAGTGAGATAGGGCCGGGCGAAGTATATCTAATTCATGAGCGAACCGGAAATTCTGGGCAGCAAATGGTCGGGGAGCGAACAGTGCGGTCGACTCCCAAGCCGAGAAGATACTCGCAAGATCCTCCCTTCGCCAGGGGAACGGCCCGAGATAACGCCAATCGGGTCGGCGCCTACTTAACTTCCAGAACAGCCAAGCCGTAAGACGGCAGCGTCAAAGTCAGCTCTCCATTTTTCAAGTTCTGTTTCATTGGCCGAGGAAGTTGCGCCGCTTGTTGGAGTTGTTGAATCTGCGCTTGCGTCGGATATTGCGGCGAGCCCATTTTTTCGTAAGCCGTGTGAACGTCTCCGTGGTCGGGATCAACTTCAGAGACGAGCGCGTGTTTGTAGTGTCCGCCTTGAAAGCGCAGAGTGACCGTCTTAACAGTGCCGGCATGCTCCGGGGGAGCGTAATTCCACACTGCGATTACGAGGCTGCCATCTTTCTTTTTCGTAATCAGCGCCGAGTCGGAGTTCACATCGATTCGCTGATCTCCGAGTTCGTGCATGAGTTTGAAAGCGTTGAACGCCGGCTTTGGAATTCCATCTTCCGCCAGCAAGCCGAAGCCTCCGTAGAACGGAGTCTTTACGACGCCCTGCTCTTCGAACACATCCGAAAAAGTCCAGTAGCTCATCATGTCAACCAGGCCGTCGCATTGACGAATGGTCTCGCCCAGCCACGGCCCCATGTAGGCGGCATCGGTGACTGCCGGTTCGTTGAAGTAGCTGGCGTTGAACTCGCTCCAGATCAAGGGCAAGTTCGGCATGGTGGAAGCGGCAATCTGATCGTGAACTTTCTTTACCGCCCGGCAGACCATTTTGTTGCGAGGAATATTTTCGTCGGTGGAAAAAACATCTTGTGCTTTGTCGTTACCGTAAACGTGGCTAGAAACAAAATCCACGGGAACGTGGTTGGCCGCGCAGTGCTGAATAAAAGCGTCCGCCCATGCTGCCTGCGCCGTCGCGGGTCCGCCAATTCGCAAGCGAGCATTCACGGCTTTCACCGCGCGTGCGGTGTGATCGTAGAGTTCCCAGTAAGTTGATTGCCGGGGATCGCCTCCCCAGAAGTCGAGATTCGGTTCGTTCCAAACTTCAAAGTACCATTGGCTGACTTCGTCGATGCCGTAACGCTCTACCAGATGAGATGTGAACTTGGAGATCATCCCGTCCCATTTCGCCCAGTCTTTCGGCGGAGAAACATTTGGCTTGTACCAGAAAGATTGAATGATCGGCTTGGCTGCGAGTTTATTGGGCATGAAGCTCAACTCGACAAAGGGGCGCACACCGTTGGCCAGCAAGCCGTCATAGATCTGATCGACGTAGGAGAAATTGAAAACCGGCTGCCCCTGCGCGTCTTCATCGTAGACGCCGATTTCGTCGTGAAAAATAGCGTGGAAGCGAACGTACTGAAATCCTGTGATCTGCTTCACCGTTTGCAGGTCATGGCGATAATTTTCACGCAGGGATAAGTCGGCGCGGCCGGAACCAAACATCTGTTCCCAGAAATGAGGGAAAGCGTGCGCGGGCGCGGATGAGTCAACGACAATCGTCTCGGCTGTTTGCGCGGGTGCCGCGCCCAGCAGGGTCAGCAGAAGCAGGGAAGCGACGATCGTCTTCGCCACGACCGTTCTCGCCGCGGTAGTCCTGAACAACCTGGTATTCATGCGGGCAATCCAAATAGTGAGATACACAGTCTTCACTAAATCTTTTTTCTTTTCTGCTGTCAAGGAGCCTGCGCGCGAAATATGCGCATGCTTCCGAGAATTACAGGCAACTCTCAGCCGTTTTCGCGCTCCGCTGCTTTCAACTTCCCTTATAATTACCGGGGCTTGCGGCGGCCTTAACCTTTCGGGAAAAAATGCGAGACTTGCGCTCAGTGTCGAAGATGGTGGTGGATTGCGACAAAGCGAGGGCGGGCATGGAGGTGGCGAGCCTGACCGACGTCGGTCTTCAGCGCGCGAATAACGAAGATTCGTACCTTTATTGGGAGGCAGAGAACGAAGCGGATTTCAAGGAGAAAGGCCGGCTGGGCGTTATCGCCGACGGCATGGGCGGATACGAAGGCGGGCAGGAAGCCAGCCGCCTTGCGGTGCAAACCGTCCGCGAGGCATACGGAAGCGCTCGCACCAGCGACCCGAAAATCGCCCTTTATGACGCGTTCACGCTGGCACACGCGCGCATCCAGGGTCACGGGAATGAACACCTGGAATTGCAAGGCATGGGAACCACCTGCACCGCCGTGGCGATTCTGGGGCGCCGGCTTTTTTTTGCGCATGTGGGAGATAGCCGCCTTTATCTAATTCGCAATCGCACGGTGTCCAAGCTCACTCGGGATCATTCGTATGTGAGCCGATTGGTGGAGAGCGGCATTGTTCGCTCCGAAGATGCTGAGACGCATCCACAGCGCCATATTCTGACGGCCGCACTGGGGTCGGGAACTGAAGTTGTCCCAGACGTATCACCCAATGCAACGATGCTGGAAGATGGCGATGTCGTCATTCTCTGTACCGATGGGTTGTGGGGCCAGGTCACAGAGAAAGAACTGATCCTTGCGGTCGAGGGCGCGAGTGCGGAACAGATTTGCCTCGCTTTGGTAAAGCTGGCGCTCGACCGAGGCGGGCCCGACAACATTACGTTGCAGGTTCTGCTTTGCCGCATCAGCGCCTCGGCGGCGAGCTAAAAATCGGGTGCGACCCGTCGTTTTTAATGTCTGTGACATGTAATTCCTTCGCCAGCTCTGTGCAAGAAATTGCAACTTCGCCATCGCCCAATATCTACACATCTGCTTGCAAGTAGCTGAATCTTAAAATGTTAATACTCCATCCGGGCTGATTCAGCGGCCCAGTCCCGTGCTCAATTAATTACAATAAAGTCTATTATTTCGATGGAGTCTATGGAATAATGCGTTCAAGGGGCATTGGGGCAATCCATGAAAATTTCTCAAAAAGGCCTGTACGCGCTGCAAGCGATGATGATGCTGGCGCGCCATCACAATCAAGGCGCAATCAAGATTCGGGATATCGCATATGAAGAGAATCTTCCTGAAAAATTTCTCGAACTGATCCTGCTTGAACTGAAGAACGCACGCATCGTAGAAAGCGTTCGCGGAGCGAAGGGCGGCTATCAGTTGCGGCGCGATCCCGACGACATTCACCTCAGCGAAATCATCCGGCTGATTGACGGGCCGCTGGCTCCGTTCGGCGACGCGGAGCAATTGCGGACCCTGATCGACCGTGACCTGCCGCACCGCGCGCTCTATCAGGTTTTCCTCGATGTGAGGGATGCGGCGGCGAAAATTCTGGAACACACAACCCTGGCGCAATTGATTGTGCCTTCCGGGCCACGCTCGGGAAAAAACGGCAAGTCGCAGCGGAGCTCGAAGAAAAAAGAATCAGCCATTCTCCCCATGGTCGTCGGGGGCCACAAGGGTGAATAAATTTCTTGGCACTTTGCTGGTGGTTTTTCTGGGGGTGGCCGTATCGGCGCAGGGGCAGGGCACTGCTAACACTATTCGCGTCGGCGCTTTTCCTAATATCACGCATGCGCAGGCGATGGTGGGCAAGGCTAACGGATGGTTCGACAAGGCGATGGGACCGCAGGTCAAAGTGCAATGGACCAGCTTTAACGCAGGACCTTCCGCCATTGAGGCTTTGTTTGCCGGAGCGATCGATATGACCTATGTCGGTCCGAACCCGGCGATCAACGGGTATGTGCGCTCGAACGGCGAGGCGCTACGCGTTGTTTCCGGAGCAGCCAGCGGCGGAGCTTCGCTGATCGTGAGCAACGACAGCGGCATTCAGAAGCCGGAAGATTTTCACGGCAAGCGCGTGGCTTCGCCGCAGTTCGGCAACACACAGGATGTGGCGTTGCGCAACTGGCTCAAGAAGAATGGCCTGAAGAGCAACGACAAGGGCGGGGACGTGCGGATCATTCCCATGGCCAACCCGGACCAGCTCACGCTGTTTCTGAAAAAAGATTTGGACGCGGCCTGGGCGCCCGAGCCTTGGGCAACGCGACTCATTCACGAGGGCAACGGACGACTGTTTGTTGACGAGCGCTCCCTGTGGCCCAACGGGCAATTCGTCATTGGACTGCTGATCGTGAATACCAAGTTTCTTAGCGCCCATCCGGACCTGGTGAAGAACTGGATTCGCGCCAACGTCGATCTGACGGACTGGATTACGGGGCACCCGGCGGAAGCCAAAAAGCTCTTAAACCAGCAGATTCAGATTGAAACCGGCAAGGCGCTGGCTCCTGCAATTCTCGATGAGGCGTTCGCCCGCATGCAGGTGACTTACGACCCTCTGCACAGCGCTTTGACAACCGCCGCGCAGCAAGCTTTTGATGATGGCTTTCTCGGGCGGCAGATGCCCGACCTCTCCCGGTTGTATGACTTGACGCTGTTGAATCAGGTTCTGGCGGAAAAAGGAAGAAAGGCTATTCAATGAGCACGAACACTCATGATTTTTCTTCGCAGCTTCCGATTCCCGGCGATTATGCAGAACCGGTGTTGGTTCCGGCGCGCACCGACGTCAAGCGGACAGGTAAGAATCCGCTGACCTCTGTTCTGCCGGCGCACACCTTCGCGCCGCAGGCTTCCAAAGTTGGTTTGAAGGACATTTGTCTAAGCTACAAGACGCAAACCGGCGAGCGGCTGCTGGCCCTAGATCACATTAACCTGCAAGTCAAGCCGGGCGAGTTCGTTTGTATCGTGGGGCCTTCGGGCTGCGGCAAGTCGACGCTGCTGCATTTGATTGCCGGCTTGCATCAGCAGACCTCCGGGCAAGTGCTGGTCGATGGGCGTCCAGTGCAGGGTACTGGAACCGATCGCATCCTGATTTTTCAGGAGCACGGGCTTTTTCCCTGGCTCAAGGTCGGCGAGAACGTCGAATTTGGCATGAAGATGAAAGGCGTGAGCAAGGCGGAGAGGGAAGAGAAGACCGCATATTATCTGCGCCTGGTACACCTGGGGAAATTCAAAGACAGCTACATCCATCAGCTTTCCGGTGGAATGCGGCAGCGCGTGGCGATTGCGCGAGCGCTGGCTACCGAGCCGGATGTTCTTCTAATGGACGAACCGTTTGCGGCGCTCGACGCACAGACTCGCGACCTGCTGCACGATGAACTGGAACGCATCTGGAGTGAAACCGGGCGTACGATTATTTTTGTCACACACAACGTTCGTGAGGCCATTCGCCTGGGTGATCGCGTGGTGCTGCTCACGTTCCGGCCGGGCCGGGTGAAAAGCGAATTTCCGGTAGATTTGCCGCGCCCTCGAGTTTTGGAAGATGTGGATGTTGCCCGTGCCGCCCGCGAAATTCTTGACGAATTGCGCGAAGAAATTAACCGCTCCCTCGAAGCCGAATACAACGTGGGCACAAAGCCCCGCGTGGAAGTGGGAGCTTAGCAATAATGAAACGCGCCGCCCGTTTTTTTATTTTTTACGCCGGATTGTTCGGCCTGTGGACATTGCTGGCCGAACTGAAGATCTGGCCTCCATATCTTTTTCCGCCGCCGTGGAGCGTTGGCCAAGCACTGTACGAGGGATTCAAAGATCATACTTATTGGATTGCCATTTATGTCAGCATGCAGCGTGTGCTGATTGGCTACCTGATCTCCGTCGTGCTGGGAATGGTTCTCGGACTCGGAGTGGCCAGCAACAAATTTTTAGAAGAGACCATGGGCGGGCTGCTGGTGAGCTTACAAAGCTTGCCCAGCATCTGCTGGTGGCCGCTGGCGCTGCTCTGGTTCGGACTCAATCAGAATGCGATTCTGTTTGTGGTGATCATGGGGTCGCTGCTCTCGGTCACGTTGGCCATGGAAGACGGGCGCAAGCAGATGCCGAAGATCTTCGGTATGGCCGGGCGCAACCTTGGCGCGAGTGGCTTTAAACTTTTCTGGTATGTGCTGCTGCCCGCCAGCCTGCCATTCATCGTTTCCGGCCTGAAGCAGGGATGGGCTTTTGCCTGGCGCTCGCTCATCACCGCGGAGATGCTTTACCTGAGCCTGGGTTTGGGGCAGGTGCTGATGATGGGCCGCGATCTCAACGACATGAGCGCCGTGCTGGCCGTGATGATTTTAATCATCGCCATTGGATATGTGGTGGATGGACTCGTATTCAAGTCCATGGAACGGCGACTGCAGCACAAGTGGGGCTTGACGTCCGCAAGCTAAGTAACGCAAAACAATGAGATTAAGCAAAGCTAAAAATAGGGTATAAGTTTTGTTCTAATCACAACTAAAACGATAGACATGACCATCTAGATTGGGTTAGACTGGTTTGGTCGAGTTGATAGCAGTGCCCGCGCAGCAAGCGCGAGATTTCAGGTAGTTCCCCCACAAAAAGAGATGTTCGACAAAAACTCAAACGAAGGAGAGGACTGTACTTCCATGAAAGCAACGAAACGATTTTTGCTAACGGCCTTGACAATGGCGGCATTCACCGCCGGCGCCTGGGCAGAAAATCCCGCGTCACCGGCGGCCGCCAAAGATCCGGCGGCTTCACCTGCGACTGCTTCACCCGCACCAGCTTCGCCTACTCCGGCCATCACCGCTGCTGACGTTCAGTCGCTGAAGGATGCGCTCGCTGCGCAGCAACTGCAGATTGAACGCCTCAGCCAACAACTCCAGAAGCAACAAGACTTGCAGCAGCTTCAGCAGGCTGCCAGCGCGAGAGTTGATGCGGCGGCGAAAACGGCTCCACAAGAAGTGTCAGCAGTTGTCACTCCGGACAGCATCGTCCAACAAGACACTGGTATCCCGACAGCCCAAAATCCGCAAGACTCGGGCACGCGGCCTGTAAGCCCGATGGAAGGCCCAATGACGATACACTTCAAAGGCATCAGCATTACGCCAGGGGGATATGCCGCAGCCGAATTTGTGCGGCGGTCGAGAGCGCTTGGAGCAGATGTTTCGACACCCTTTAATTCTCTGACGATGCCGGGTGCTTCCCAGAGCCAGATGCCGGAGTTTTTCGGCTCCGCCCGCCAGTCCAAGATCACCGCTTTCGCGGACGGCCACGCGGGGAATGTAGATCTTTCCAGTTACGTCTCAGCAGACTTTCTGTCTGCGGGCGTCACCTCGACCTCCACCTCGACCAACAGTTATACCCTTCGCCTCCGGCAGGCTTGGGGCCAGGCGAAGTTCGACAATGGCTGGAGTTTTCTTGGCGGCCAGTCGTGGAGTCTGGTGACGGAAAATGGCCACGGAATCTCGCCGGATGACGATCTGGGCAGAACCAACGATGCCCGGCCTAAGACAATCGATTCCTCCTACAACGTCGGCTTCGTATATGCACGACAGTATGGAATTCGTTTAACTAAGGCCTTCGGCGACAAGGTTGCGGTTGCCTTCGCCGTGGAAAACGCGCAAGGCACGCTCACCACGCACGGCAACGGAGATAACTTCCTCCTGGGCGAGGCGGGTGCGAGCAACAGCTATAACACAACTACAAACTACACGTTCAACCCTTCGCCCGATCTCATTGCAAAGATCGCATTCGATCCCGGCTTTGGACACTATGAAGTCTTTGGCTTACTCGACCGCTTTAGCGATCGTGTATTTCCCTGCGGCGAAGTAGTGCTCGTCGCGCCGGCAACAACCGGGCCTTGCCCGAACGGTGCGGGAACAGGTCCCAACGCCGTTGGAGCTTACAACTCTTCGAAAGAGGGCGGCGGCATCGGCGCCAGCGCGCGCTGGTTCATTGCCAAACATGTCGTGTTTGGTTTGAAGGGCTTCGGTGGCAGCGGGATTGGACGGTACGCTCCGGGCGGGCTGTCGGATGTCTCAATCAACGCAGACGGCACGCTGCATTTGATCAAGAACCTGGAAGGACTCAGCACGCTGGAATGGAAAAGCAAAAAGCTCGACATCTACGGCTACGGTGGCGTCGAGTACGCTCAACGGACGGCCGACTTCGATCCTCTCACGGGGAAGGAAGTTGGTTATGGAGCTCCGCTGTTTAATAACTCCGGTTGCTACACCGAATTGCCTCCGGCTGTAAACAGCGGCTTTACTCCCACGAGTCTCAGCAGTTGCACGGCCGATACGCGCGCGCTGATCGAAGGAACTGTCGGCTTCTGGTACCGCTTTTACAGTGGTCCCCGCGGCAGATTCCAGTTCGGCACGCAGTATTCCTACGTAACTCGCGATACATGGTCAGGCACCGGCTTCACGAAAGGCGTAGGAGTGTCACCGGAAGGAATCGACAACATGGTCATGACTTCCTTCCGCTACATCCTGCCGTAACTGGAGCCTGGACCGGTCTCGTGCTCCGAATGGGGGCGCGGGACCGGCTGCACCGAAAACAAGGCGAGCAGGAACATCAATGTAATGCGGACGGGCAGATCGCGCCGCAAGTTCCCGCTCGCCGCGAGCTTTCTGAAGGCTTGCCTTCAGAAGAGTCACCGGCCCGGTTTTGGCCACTCTCCTTTTCCGGGCCGGTGGCATAAGTTGTTACACATCGGTAACTTGATCGTTCAGGGAATGCCCTTGAGATTTAAGATGATCGTTCGCTTTTACGAGGGCATGGCAAACAATATGACCGAGCACTTCAATATCGCAATTGTTGGAGGTGGTTTCAGCGGCACGATGCTGGCTGTTCAGTTGCTGCGCCGCGATTCGGGCATACGGGTGGCAGTTATCGATAAATCTTCCGCGCCGGGACTCGGTCTGGCCTACAGCACGGAAGATCCGAATCATCTGCTCAATGTGCCCGCAGAAAATATGAGTGCATTTCCAGATGAGCCCGATCATCTGGTTCGCTGGGCGCGGAGTAACTACGATCCTTCATTTCGTCCTGAAAGCTTCTTGCCGCGCATGGTCTACGGGCAGTATTTAGTCTCGTTGTTGCAAGCGGCCACCGCCCGGAGCGGCAACAGATTGAGCTGGCTTCGCGATCAGGCTGTATCCCTGACGCCACAGGGCGAACACTTCATCCTGCAACTCAATGAAGGCCAACAGTTGCAGGCGAAGGCGGTTGTTCTCGCCTTGGGGAATTCCGCGCCGCCGGATCTGAACATTCCGGGATTGAGCGGTAGCGCTAGCCGGTACGCGGCCACGGCGTGGTCGCCGAACGCTCTTGGTGGCCTTAGCGGGCACGAAGATATCCTGCTGATCGGTTCCGGCCTCACCAGCGTCGACATGGCGATTTCGCTCCATGGCCGAGGTTTCAAGGGAAAGATCTACATTGTTTCGCGCCGCGGGCTGTTGCCTCAGACTCATCGGGAGTCGGAGTCACGGCCCGATTTTTCCGCGGAAGACTTTCCCCAGACCGCGCGCTCTTTGCTGCGGCTGATTCGCAACAAAACGCGGTCGGCAAAAAAAGAGGGTGGCAACTGGCGCCCGGTTATCGATGCTATTCGTCCCGTAACTTCCCAGATATGGAGTTCTTTGCCGCCGCACGAGCGCACCAGGTTTCTGCGGCATCTTCGTCCTTACTGGGAAGTGCATCGTCACCGTGTGGCTCCCGGGATTGGAGCGAAGCTGGCTGCGATGATCGAGAAGGGTCAAGTCGAGGTCCACGGTGGGCGGTTGGTTAAGTACTCGGAGAACGACGCGTTTGCAGAAGTCACTTTCCGCGAGCGAGGGAGCGGGCAACTTCGCGAGCTGCGGGTAAATCGGGTGATCAATTGCACGGGTTCGGAGGGCGATTGCCGCCGCATCAATGATCCGCTTCTGAATTCCCTCATCGCCCAGCAACTGGCAAGACCCGATCCTCTGTTTCTTGGCCTGGATGTCGATGCGAACGGAGTGTTGTTCGGTTCGAACGGCATTGCGTCGTCCGCGCTATATGCGATTGGTCCCGCAAGAAAAGGAAGACTCTGGGAGAGCGTCGCTGTGCCCGAACTGCGAGTTCAAGCTGCGCAGTTGGCGGAACATTTGGTTCACAGGACAGTCGACGCGGAGCGAGCAGTGGCCGGCGGTCGCGGTCCCGATTTTGCACGCAAGAAAGACTCGCAGAATACTCCGCGCAAAGAACGCGAAGAAGAAGAGGAGGATTATGTTTTCGGAAACTCGAAATAAGCACGAGGGCCTTCGGCTCTCACTCGATGGCTGGGCCGTTTTGCTCGCACTTGTGTTGGCCGCTGCAGTGCGATTTCACATTCTCAAGGCCGTGCCCTGGTAGGTGTTACTCGTAGTCGAAAAAGTCAAAAGAAAGTTCCTGCTGGTAGGAGATACATCTATGTCCGCTTCGGTTTCTATTCCTCGCGTTGAATCACACAGCCCTAGGTTGAATGTCCTACGATTAGTCCCCGGAATCTTGTTGTTGGCCGGCATCGGCTATGCCGGCAAGGTGATTGAAAAATCAGTGAACACATACGGGAAGACTCATCACCTGATATTTCCGAACATCGAGTATGTGCTTTGGGCGATTCTTATCGGCCTGCTGATCTCCAATCTTCTGACTATCCCGAAAGTGTTTTTGCCGGGAATCGCGACCTACGAATTCTGGCTGAAGATCGGCATTGTGTTGTTGGGATCCCGGTTCGTTTTGGCCGATGTCATGAAGCTCGGAGGCATCAGCCTGGGATTGGTCGTCGTGGAAATCACTTTGTCCCTCGCCCTTATGACATTTCTGGGGCGCCTGTTCAAGCTTAAGCCAAAGCTCACCACTCTTCTCGCCGTGGGATCGGCCGTTTGCGGCGTCTCCGCCATCATTGCCGCAAAAGGTGCGATCGACGCCGACGACGAAGATTCGTCATTTGCCATTGCCGCCATACTCGCGCTGGGCGCGTTTGCGCTCTTTACATTTCCGGTGATCGGCCACAACCTGCATATGAATGACACGGTCTACGGGCTCTGGGCCGGGCTTGGCGTGGATAACACCGCCGAGGCAACTGCCGCCGGCGCGTTGTATTCCGACGCCGCTGGAAAAGTCGCAGTACTGGCGAAAACCTGCCGCAATGCCATGATCGGCTTTGTGGTGTTGGCTTATGCGATCTATTGGGCAAAGCGCGGACAGGCCGAAACGGTGACGAATAAAGCGTCATTCCTGTGGAAGAAATTTCCCAAGTTCGTTCTCGGCTTTCTTGCCATTTCGCTTCTGGTCAGTTTCCACACCTTCAGTAAAGATCAAGTTGGGTCGCTGGCCAATCTTTCGCGATGGGCGTTTCTGCTAACGTTCGCCGGCGTCGGCCTGCGTACGAATTTTCGCGAGATGACGAAACAGGGACTGCGGCCTTTTATCGTGGGAGCTTTGGGCGAAATATTGATCGCGTTGCTGACGCTGGGCCTGGTATTAGGAGCCCACCGCGTCTGGGGGCTGTAGAGATCTCTAATGTTTTTCCTCTGTGATCCCCGTGTCCTCTGTGTTTGAGGTTTTTTCCGGACGTAATAACGGAAACAGAATCACATCGCGAATAGTGTGCGAGTCGGTCAGCAACATGCACAGCCGGTCGATTCCTACGCCCACGCCTCCTGCCGGCGGCATTCCATAGGAAAGCGCGCGAATGTAATCTTCATCCATCTGGTGCGCTTCTTCGTCCCCTCGTTCGCGCTCTGCCAACTGCCCCTCGAATCGCCGTCGCTGGTCTTCCGGATCGTTCAGCTCACTGAATCCATTGGAGATCTCCATCTGCCCCGCATAAATCTCGAAGCGCTCGGTCCACTCCGGCTCGTCGGGCTTCTGTTTGGAAAGCGGAGACACGGCGGTGGGAAACTCGTAGATGATCGTCGGCTGGGTCAAATGCTCCTCAGCTACGGCCTCGAAAAGCGCTGCGATCGTTTTTCCTGCCGGATCATTGGGGCGGGTGAAAAGAGGGTTGTTCTGCGGCCTGCCGAAAATATTGAGCCGCTGCACCAGATTATCCACCGACTGTAATGTTAAAAAATCGCTCATCTCGGGTTTAGGATGCGCTAGACCCGGCCAATAGTGAATGATCGCCTCGCGCATGGTCATGCGCCGCCAGTTAGTCCAGTCGATCTCTTGGTCACCCCATTTTATCGTCGTGACGCCATCGGGATGATCCTTATCCGTAGTCACATCTTTCGCCGCCTGCGTGATCAACTCCTGTGTTAGCTCCATGACGCCCTGATAGTCGGTGTAGGCCTGGTAAAACTCCAGCATGGTGAACTCGGGATTCCAGCGCCATCCGAGACCTTCGTTGCGGAAGTTGCGATTGATCTCATAGACGCGGTCGAATCCACCCACCACGAGCCGCTTCAAATAAAGCTCCGGCGCGATGCGCAGATACAAATCCATATCGAGCGTGTTGTGATGAGTGACGAACGGCCGCGCCACCGCACCACCGGCGATGGGCTGCATCATCGGCGTCTCGACCTCGACGAAGCCATGCGCATCGAGCGTGCGCCGCATCGACTGCACTAGTTTGCTGCGCTTCAGAAAAACTTCGCGCACCTCGGGATTCATTACCAGATCGACATAACGCTGCCGGTAACGCAGTTCCACATCGGTGAGGCCGTGAAATTTTTCCGGCAAGGGAAGAAGATCTTTGCTGAGGAAGGTGATTTCCTCTACATGGACGGTCAGCTCTCCCGTACGCGTGCGAAATAAGTAACCACTGACACCGATGTGGTCGCCCAGATCGAGCAGTTTGTAGAGGTCCCACCCCGCGTCGCCGACCGCGTCCTTCTTGACATAGACCTGAAGCTTCTGTCCGTTCTGCTGCAAATGGCTGAAGCTGGCTTTGCCCATCAGACGAATTGCCATGATGCGTCCCGCAACGCGGAGGTTGATCCGCGGATTCTCCAGTTGCTCCGCCGTCTTGTCCGAATAGCCGGCCAGAATCTGCGGAATGCTGTGCGTCAAGTCGAATTTGCTGCGATACGCGGTCTGTCCCAGAGCCTCAATCTGCTTGAGTTTCTGGCGCCGCAGTTCGTAAACGTTCTCGTCGAATGCCAATGAATAATCCTCGGATGGGAATTGTGCCCGCTCGCGAGCGCGCAAACCTGGAAGATCGGTGAAACGCGATTATAACCAACGCCACGCCGAATCCGGAATTCTCGCGCTCTTGGTTAAGTCCAACATCTTTGCTGGCGGGGCCAAGTTGCCAATATCTTGGTACCATGGTACATTGGTAGCAATGATTGAAGACAAATTACTGGTGGAGCGTGTGCAAACCGGCGTTCGCATGGAAAAGCGCCTGCTGAAAGTTCTCAAGGCCTTCGCCGAATATCACGACATGACTCTGGGCGATTTGCTGGAGGGCATCGTCCTTCACGCTTTTGACGGCAAGGTTCCGTTCAACCCTTCGTCGCTCGATCGCATTAGAGACTTGAAGAAGTTCTACGATCTGGATCTTGATTCCAGCGCCAGCCACCGTCTTAAAGAAATCAAGGCTAAAACGGCCCGCAAGCGGTCTGCGGAAAAATAGCGAGGGCCGACCGAGGAGGACCAACCGGATGACAGAACAGCGAATGAGAGCCGCACTGACAGGCCTGCAGTGGACTTTAGGCCTGGTGATTCTGATCGAAGCAGTGCTCTTTGTAATGCCGGGGGCTGCTCACGATTTCTCGAAAACGCACATGCCGAACGCCCTACGCTTAATTCTCGGATGGGGCGAAATTCTCGGCGCGATCCTTCTGCTCATTCCGCGAACCGCTATCCGCGGCGCTTGGGTGTTGCTGGTCATCTTCGTACTCGCAATTTTCATTCATGTCCTCCACGGAATGTTCAATGTTGGATATTTATTCATCTACGCGGCCGCAGCTTGGGCGGTCGCGACCGGGAAAGCAGCGTGAACGACGACGAACTCATCGATCGCTTCGAGCGGGGGGAGGTTCCCTGCAAATCATTCCACCATGCCGATCATGTCCAGTTAGCGTTTGCCTACCTAAAAAGGTACCCGGCGCTGGAATCGCTGGAAAGATTCGTCAAGGCCCTGAAGCACTTCGCGGTGGCTTGCGGCCAGCCGCACATTTACAACGAAACCATCACTCATGCCTATTTCTTTCTCATTCGCGAACGGATGGCGCGCTCGCGAGCCTCTGGTTGGGACGCATTTCGAGATGAAAATCCCGATCTCCTGACATGGAAGGGAGGCATTCTGGGCCGCTACTACAGCGAGGAAACTTTGAAATCCGATCTTGCGCGATCTGTATTTCTCTTTCCCGACAAATGCCTGTGATTTGGGAACTGTGGAAATCGACTCAGCGCTTCGTCTAGCATAGGATTCTCTACGCATCTCTCATTCGGAGCAAATGAATGAAGTCTACGAAACGGTGGTTTCTCGCCTCATCTTTTCTTATTTCGGCGTTGGCGAATGGCCAGGAAATCCGCAACGGCGCGGATGTTCTGCGCGCCATGCACGATCGCTACAAAACATCCTGGTACGACACTGTAACCTTCACGCAGAAGAGCACCACTTACAACCCTGACGGCACAACCAAAGTCGAGACCTGGTACGAGGCGGCGCTGCTGCCGGGGAAGTTGCGCATCGATATTGGGCCAGCTAAAGACGGCAACGGCTACGTCATGGTCGATGGAACTGCGACGATTCTGAAAGACGGCACAGTGGCGCGAACCGTGCCTCTGGTGAACATGCTTCTGGTGCTGGGATTTGACGTTTATCGCCAGGAGCCGCAGACGACGATCGATATCGTAAAAGGGCAGGGATACGATCTGACGAAACTGCGGGAAGATGTGTGGCAGGGGCATTCCGTTTATGTGGTGGGTGCAGCTAAAGACGATTTGCAGTCCCGGCAATTCTGGGTGGAAAAAGATACGTTGCTCTTCGTTCGTGAAATCGAGCCCTCCCGGCAGGATCCGAAGAAGATTGAGGACATCCGCTTTGTGGACTACCGCAAACTGGAGGGCGGCTGGATCGCCGCTCGCGTGGAAGTCCACGCCGATAACAAGCTTATTTTCAGCGAAGAGTATTCAGATATCGTCGCTGGCCTGAAGCTTGCACCTGCGGTATTCGATCCCATGCAGTTCAATTCGACGCATTGGGAAAAACAGTAAAGTTTCCCGACCGCCTTGAAGACGCCCACAAACGGAGATACTATGGGTGGGTTTCCGGTTCGCGTAACGACCGAGTAGCCCTATGCCACAGAACTACGTTCCGATTTTCATCTTCATCGCGTTCGTGGGTGTCCTGCTGCCGCTTACTCTGCTTGCGGCAAAGCTGGTTCGCCCCGATAATCCTGGTAAAACCAAGCTCATGCCGTATGAGTGCGGCATCGATCCCATCGACAGCTCCCGCGGGCGCTACACCGTTCGCTATTACATTATTGCGATTTTGTTTGTGGTTTTCGATGTGGAAACCATTTTTCTGTTTCCCTGGGCGGTGAAGTTTAAGGCGTTCGGTTTATTCGGCTTCGTCGAGATGTTGATATTTCTCGCCATCCTGATCGTCGGCTACATCTGGGTTTGGAAAAAAGGCGCGCTGGAATGGCTATGAGTCCGGCGAACGCGATGCCAGACAATCCCATGGATAGTTCCCCGGGCGAAGTTTTCAGCGCGAGCCGCTGGACTCAGGGCAATTTTATTTTTCCTACGAAGCTGGTGGTGAGTCCGCAGCGAGTGAGCCGCATTAAGTCGCGTTTGTTCGGCAGCAACGAAGAGACGATCGCGATGTCGAAAGTCGCGTCAGTACACATTTCGACGGGCGTGTTCTGGTCGGAAATACGGATCGAATCCACCGGTGGCACCGATCCGATTACCAGTCATGGTCATCGCAAAGCCGATGCGCAGCGTATTCGCGACCTGATCGAATCCTATCAGGCGCAGTTCCGCTCCTAGATCATGAAGCCGTCGCGTTCGGCGACGAAATTTTAGAAAAGTTCCGAGCGCCGGTACTGTCCTAATTCGACAGTGTAAATCTAAAGAACAGGAGGAGATTGGAATGATACGTGCGTACACTAAAGCAACGGAGCGAAGTCGGAAACCAAGTTGTCAACAAGGTCATACATACCTTGGAGCGTTTCAATAATCGCATCACCCTCAACAACTCCCGGTTCTCCGAACGCTATATCAAACAGGAAATTTATCTTCTCGTTCACTTCCGCGTCGGGGGCATCAATAAAGAGTTCGTCGCCTACTTTCAAGGGGAACATCCTATCTGTCGGACTGATGTAGAGGTCAGGCATGGGCGACATGGGCAAGCCTTGGGCCTTCATCATTTCCGCGAATTTGGGGCCGAGGTGCTGCCCAACGTTGAAGTTGCTGAACGACGCTCCTACCGTAATCAAAAGACGGTGCTTGTCGATGTTGTCCAACTTGTGGAGTCGCCAGAGCGTGTCGTTTCCTCCCTTGTATGGTTTGATTGCGTCGATAGCGTCTACAGCATCTTGCCGCATTCCCTTTACTTTTCCTCCAGCTCCGGTTTTATATTTCGCGGCATCATCAAAGATCGGAAAGTAAACGTGCCTGGGATCGCCAACTCCCCCAGTGCCAACCATGAAGAGTTGATAAGCCAAGTGGTCGAGAGCACTTCTGAGATTGTGGAGAATGTCCCCGGAGATCATGGCGATTTCGACTGGAACGGGTTCGGCCCTGAGGATGTAGTAAATGAGCTTTCGCATTTGCGAATCACGCTTGGCGCTAATTTCGTGGGGGTTAGTAGCGTTGAAGGCCAAAATGGCCGCTTGCAACTCTCGGATGTGCTTGTTGGCCCGTTCGATTTTAAGGCGGACTAGATCAGCCCTAGGCACAGCAGGCCACCTCCGTATTCGTAACGGCGCTAATTATACGGGCGGTTCGGGGCGTTTTCGTCCAAACCAAAGAAACAGCACGCTCCCGAAGAGAATGGCTGGCAGTGACGTAGCGAAGGCTAGCAAGGATGCCACGGAGAGGAGGCTGGAAACATTGGCGCGTAGGGTTGTGTTTGGGCTGAACAGCAACTCCTCGCTCAGTTTCGCACCATTGATGCCGTATTGGTCCATTAGCGGCGTTAGAGCCACGTAAGTGCTTATTGCGACCGCAACGCTAATCCAGGTCGCAGCCGCTAAGAGCACGATAAGTTGCTTCTTGTTTCTCATGCGGGCCTAAAAACAAAAGCCACGGCTGGCACCGTGGCCGCGTAGCACTCTCAAGCGCATATTAGCGCAGAGGGTGAAGCATGTCTACTCCAGTCTCCTCGGGTCAATCAGTTTCATTACCTTCTGAAACGTGTGAGAACCACAAGAAAAAGTTAGGTTGGCTCGGTATAGGGCCTTCGCTACGTCTTTGGCGGTCGCACTGGCGGGGTACATGGTATATAACCAGCGCGGCCTGCCGCAGTCTTTATAACCACATCCACATATCGCTTCCCACAAGACTGCCCATTGTGGACTTGGGCCGTGCGACTGTATCTCCCCAAGATGGTATTCTCCGGGCGTCAGAACGCGCGGTTGCCCGTCACGAATACATACAAAAGTTATTGGCCATCTATCCGTGGGTCGATATTGTTGACCTTCGTATATTCCTAATGGGCTTTGACGCGGGAGAACAATGGGCTGATGGCACCCAAGGCAGTCCCGCCAGAACACCAAGCGAAACGTCATGGTTAACCTCTCTTTCGTCCGACTCAAGACAGCAATCGCTCTAGCGGCCAGATTTCGCTGCTAATGCCAGCGGCCATTGCGGACGTTACGCGCAAGCTCGAATGAACGCGGCAGAAATTATAGTGAGCAAAATGCAGAGCGCAAGCCGCTTTCAGGTTCGTAAGTTTTTTCGAGAAGCCGTTTGTTAGCCTTGTGAATCGGCGCATTGCCATACGCATTGTTAAGTTCTGCCTCTCTACGTGCGATGTGCATATCCGCTCGGGATCGGGATCGCCGCAACGCACTCTGGATATAACCTCCTTGATTGGGTTTGGGGAATACTTCGCTTCGCTGTCGCGCTGGCCGTAGTCGCCAAACATTTTGATTAACTGGGCAAAGTCCACTTCCGCGCCGAAGGCATCCTCTACCGCGTTTCGGTAGAACACAAAGCCGTCGCAGGTTAGCTGTATCCGGTTTGCCAGCCCTTCGGCTAGATCGTTGACGAAGTACCAAGTTGTCTCTTCCGTGCGCTTGCCGACTGTAAACACAGGCACCAGTTTGCTTTCCGCGTCTATGGCAACGAATACCCACTGGTCGCCTAGCTCCGGCGAGTCGCCTTGGCGGATGCGCCGTTGCTTCTTACCGCAGTACGTCCATATCTCATCGCACTGCACATAACCGCATCGCAGGTTACGCATCTTGGAGTCCATGATTTCGTTACAGCGGTCTCCGGTTTCCACCAGTAAGCGGCAGATCGTGTCCCGGTGTACGCCTGTCATGCGCTCGGTTGAACGGACGGAGTTGCCTTCGAGAAGAGAAGAGATTACGGCGAGCTTCTTAGCAGTCGATAGAGTGTTCATTTTGGTCCTTGACCTTTCGGTGAAGGCAAGCCAAAATGACTCTTGAGGACTGGCATTTCGGCTTGCCGGATTGTCGGTTTAAGGGCCTTTAGAGATTCGCGTCTCTAGAGGCTCTTGCTATTTGCGCTTGTTACTGGTGGAGGCGGCATTGTCTCCTTTCCGGCTCATTCTCTAGCCTTCTCTTTCAAAGAGATAAACTTCTCGCGGCCCTTCTTTCGCGTCTTGAACGTCTCAGGATGCCGCTTCAAAGCTGATTCAATAGCCTGCCGATTTGCGCCTTCCATTCCTACCCCGAACGGATAGCAGAGGAACTCCTCAATTTCGGCTATGCGCGCTTCCGGCACGTAGTGCAAATACTCTTTCATCGCTTCCCATAGCGCTAGGTTTTCACGGAGTAAATCAGGCTCCATAATCATTTGCGAAGTCAAAGGTCCGTTAGGCGCGTCAGGTTCGTTGACGGGCTCGGTTTGAACCAAGTTGTAGTATTCAGTTTTGCCTAATACGGCGACTATGCGTTTCATTCTTACTTCGCGTCTGGCCTGTTCGTCAGTAAGGTCCAGAAAACGGTTGTAGGCCGCAGCAAGCTCCGTCTTTTCCTTTTGGATGCCTTGAAGTCGCTCGCATTCGTGGATTAGCCGTTGCTTCATGCTGTCCTGAATGTCGTTAGTTGTCGGCATCTCACGGTAACGATACAACTTCGACATAACCGTGTCAATAAATAAAGTTATGTCAGAGTTTAATTCTTCTGCTCTAGGCAGGCGAGCGAGCGAATCTGTCTTCTGCGGTCTGCCGGGGCGCATCATTCCGCACCCCCGGTCTGCTTCTTCGGCGTGTCCTGTGGAAAATCAAAATAGGACACTACCCGAGCGCCAACAACGTTGACACCGCATCGTCAAGCTGATAGAAGTTAACGTTCTTTTGCCTGCGACTTGCTCGCAGGGTCCAGTCTCTCAGAGCCATGCCGGACGAACCAAAATTGCCGTCTTCACCGTCGCCAGGAAGCGACCCCAAGCCGACGGCGGACCAACCTGCGACGCCGGGCGGCGTGAAAGCGACTGCCTCCGGTTCGGTGCAGTCCGAGCAAAAGCCGCCGGCTGAAAAGCCCGCCCCTGCCAGTGATGTCCCTGCTGCCAAGCCTGCCGCTCCAGCGCCTGCCGCCAAGCCGGCTGCGCCAGCGGCTCCGCCAAAGGCCCCGGTTCCTGTTCCCGTGCCTTGGGATTCGCCGATGGTAACAAAGCTGAAGGGCGCTTACGGTTCCGGACTCGAGCCGCTGACTTATCTCGGTCAGAACTACATGGTGGTCGATCGCTCGCTGATTCCAGAAATCCTGCAGGTTCTGCGCAACGAAGAACAGTTTGACTACTGTGTCGACCTTACTGCCATGCACTATCCCAAGCGCGACAAACAATTCGACGTGCTCTGGGTGCTCTATTCCTATGCCCGCAACGAACGCATCCGCGTGAAGACCTTAATTGCCGACGGCGAATCGCTTCCCAGTTCGGTTCCCATTTGGGTGACGGCCAACTGGCTGGAGCGCGAAGTCTTCGACATGTTCGGCATCAAGTTTGACGGACATCCCGACATGAAGCGCATCCTGTTGCCCGACGGCTGGAAGGGCCATCCCTTGCGAAAAGATTACGGCATTCTGCAGCAGGACAATGAGTGGGTGCAGATCAACCTCGGCATTGAAAGCGGGCAATAACTCTGAGCTGATGCACTGGAACATGACGGATCAGAACACATCACTCTCGCCCCTCGATCTGGAAACGCCCGAGAAGCCGTTTCTCGACGCGAATGAACTCGTCATTAACATGGGGCCGCAGCATCCGGCGACCCATGGCGTGCTGCGGGTGATTCTGCGGCTCGATGGTGAACGGGTCATGGGCCTCGAGTGTGTCATCGGCTACCTGCACCGTGGCGTGGAAAAAATCGGCGAGCATCGCACGTACACGATGTTCAATCCATACGTTGACCGCATGGATTACGTCGCTGCGGTTTCCAATGGGCTGGGATATTGCGAAACGGTTGAGAAACTACTGGGAGTGGAAGCGCCGCCGCGCGCGCAATACATCCGCGTCATTCTGACTGAACTGAACCGCATGGCGAGCCATCAGCTTTGGCTGGGCACTCACGCGCTCGACATCGGCGCGATTACGCCGCTGTTTTACACGTTCCGCGACCGCGAAGAGATTTTGAAAATCTTCGAAAAATATTGCGGAGCACGCCTAACCACGCACGCTTTCCGTATCGGCGGCTTGCAATATGAGGCATACGACGGCTTCGAAAAAGATGTGAAGAATTTTGTTTCCTTCGTCGCGCCAAAGATTGACGAGTATGAAGAGCTGCTCACGACAAATCGCATCTGGCTCGAGCGTACGAAAGGCGTCGGAATAATCTCCGGTAAAGACTGCATTGCGCTCGGCGTAACCGGACCGGTGCTACGCGCCAGCGGTGTGAAATGGGATCTGCGCAAGGCGCAGCCCTACGCGAACTACAAAAATTTCGACTTCGATATTCCCGTCGGCCAGAATGGCGACACGTATGACCGGTATATCGTGCGTATGGCTGAGTTCCGGCAATCGCTGCGGATCATTCAGCAGGCGGTCGATGGAATTCCCGAAGGCCCGATCATGGCGAAAGTTCCCAAGGTCATCAAGCCGCCGGTGGGCGAGGTCTACCACTCGATTGAAGCGCCCAAGGGCGAACTGGGGTATTTCATCGTCAGCGACGGATCGACGCAGCCTTACCGAATGCGTGTGCGCCCGCCGTCGTTTGTAAACCTGCAGGCGCTGGATGTGATGTGCCGTGGGGCTATGGTTGCCGATGTTGTCGCGGTAATCGGAACTCTCGATATCGTTCTCGGCGAGGTGGACCGCTGATGCAGCCGTTCATCCACTACGTTCAGTCCTATCTCACGAGCGACAAGACCCCCGGCGCTGCCGGCAACATGTTCTGGGCGTTCGTTTATATCTTGCTGATCTTTACCGGCCTTTCGATCGCGGTGATTGCGATGAACTGGCTGGAGCGCAAGATTCTGGCGCATATGCAGGTGCGCCTCGGGCCCATGCGTGTTGGCCCACATGGCCTGCTCCAACCGATTGCCGATGCCATCAAGCTTCTGCTGAAAGAAGATATTATGCCGGCCGAGGCTGACGGGCTGGTTTTTTGGATGGCGCCACTCATTGTCGTGCTGGCGGCGTTCACGGTTTTTATTGTCGTGCCGTTCGGCCCGACACACGCCGTCACCGACATGAATATTGGCGTGCTGTTCATGCTCGGTGTTTCGTCCTTGAGCGTGTTAGGCGTCGTAATGGCCGGATGGGCCTCGAACTCGCACTATCCCCTGATCGGAGCGTTGCGTTCCAGCGCGCAGATGGTTTCGTATGAAGTGGCCATGGGATTGGCTGTCGTTTCGGTCATCTTGATGACCAGTCTCAACGCGACCGGTACTGGCACGCTGAGCATGATCGGGATTGTGCAGGCGCAGCAATCGCAAGGCATCTGGTTCATCTTCAAGTTTTTCCCGCTGGGATTGATCGCATTCTTCATCTTTGCCGTCGCCATGGTCGCCGAGACAAATCGTGCGCCTTTCGATTTGCCGGAAGCTGAATCAGAGTTGACCGCCGGCTTCCATACCGAGTACAGCGGCTTTCGTTGGTCGTTATTTTTCCTGGCCGAGTATTCGGCGATGATCGCGGTCTCTTCGATCGCTGTCACTTTGTGGCTGGGCGGATGGTTGCGGCCGTTCCCGGGCCTGCTGAGCGGTTCAACCTGGGATCTAGTCTTCTCGCTATTTCCTGGAATCACGTTTCTGTTCCTTGCTGCGATGTGCTTCTACAGCACCGCGCGCATGCCGAAGCATCCGTACTTCCGCATCCAGACAATTGGCCTAGCCGGCTTCGGCGTGGTTCTGGGTTTCATCGGACTTCTCTTGTTTGTGACCCCGGTACGCGATCGCGTGCAGGACATTTATTGGTTTTCCCTCAAAGTTGCCGGTTTCATGTACCTCTATATCTGGTATCGTGGCACGTTCCCGCGTTACCGCTTTGACCAACTCATGAAAGTTGGATGGAAGGTTCTGCTGCCGATGAGCTTAGGAGTTTTGATTCTCACGGCGGGAGCTGGAATGTGGTTTTCGGTGGGGAAATAAGGAAGCGGAAGTAAACACCCAGATTGATATGACGCCTGTAGCCACACCGTTTTTCTTTTATCTGCTTGCCGGGATCATGGTCGTCGGCGGCATCATGGTAATCACGCGCAAGAACGCCGTCCACTCGGCGCTGGCGCTGATTCTCACGCTGCTGGCGCAGGCGGCGCTTTATCTGATGCTCTATGCTCCGTTCGTTGCCGGCGTGCAAATCATTCTTTATGCCGGCGGGATTATGGTGCTGTTTTTGTTTGTCATCATGCTGGTAAGCATTGAGCGCGCCGCGAAAGAGCGTACTTTCAATAAGCAATGGCTGGTGGGGTTGGTTGCGGGGCTGGCGCTGGGAGCATTGTTCATCAGCGTCTACGAAAAAGGAAAAGTGATTTTTCCTGGACGCGTGACTGCCGGCCAGGAAGGGCAGAATACGCAGGCGCTGGGTACGATGCTCTACGGACAATATATGTTCCCCTTTGAGATCGCATCGTTGTTGCTGCTGGTGGCAATTATCGGAGCGGTGGTGATGGCAAAGAAGAGAATTTAGTCGTGGTTTCGGCAGGCTGATATGGGTCCAATCACAACATTGCATTACTTGGTGCTGGGCGCGGCGCTGTTCCTGCTGGGTGTGATCGGCGTGTTGACGCGCCGCAACGTGGTCATCGTGCTGATGTCGATTGAATTGATTCTGAATGCGGTGAATCTCAATCTGGTCGCGTTCTCGCGTCACTTAGGCGGACTGCATGGCCAGGTTTTTGCCATTTTCGTAATTACCGACGCCGCTGCGGAAGCGGCCGTAGGGCTTGGCATTCTGATCGCCTTCTTCCGTAATAAGGAGACGGTCAACATGGACGAAGTGAATTTGTTGAAATGGTAAAAAATCAGCTGTCAGCTATCAGCCGTCAGCTTTCAGCCAGAAGGCCCAGACCGAACAGGAAGATGATACGTTTTTCGAAGCCTTTGTGTTTGATCGCTCGGATGCAGGTTCAAACCGTGGCACGAGTAGGAAGTGATTTGGCTGAAAGCTGATAGCTGACGGCTGAGAGCTAAAATGCTATTTCTCTCCCACATCTGGCTCATCCCGCTGCTGCCCGCCTTCGGCGCGGCGGTGATGTTTTTTTTCGGCCGCAGACTGCAGAAGTCTACGACGAGCGCCGTATGCGTGGGAACTATCGTGCTCGCGTTTCTCATGGCTTGCGGCGCGGTTTCGCAATATTCGACC
This sequence comes from Candidatus Sulfotelmatobacter sp., assembly GCA_036513255.1. GTDB lineage: Bacteria > Acidobacteriota > Terriglobia > Terriglobales > Acidobacteriaceae > Sulfotelmatobacter. The sequence goes on from DATBZH010000102.1 coordinate 81,113, forward strand.
TGGTCATCGACGGCGGAGCACTTCCACCAGCCTTATCAGACGATTCTCTACACCTGGCTCGGCACCGACACAGGTCACATGAACTATGTGACGCACGATGGTTCACAGGCCGCGCTTCAGGCTGATGCCGGCTTCTTGCTCGATCCGCTCTCCAGCATCTGGCTGCTGTTCGTGACCGGCGTCGGCATGCTGATCCATATTTATTCCACCGGCTACATGGCGCATGAAGGCGGCTATTACCGCTTTTTCGGATATCTCAACCTCTTCATGTTTTCCATGCTGACCCTCATTCTGGCCAACAACTACGTCTTGCTGTTCGTTGGATGGGAGGGCGTGGGGCTGTGTTCGTATTTATTGATCGGTTTCTATTTCCACCGCAAATCAGCGAGCGATGCAGCCGCCAAGGCCTTCATCGTTAACCGCATCGGCGACGCTGCTTTCATCCTGGGAATGTTTTTTATTGCCTGGTACTTCGGGTCGTTGCGCTTCATCGACGTAACGACTCTCGCGCGCAGCGGTCACTTCGCCATTGGCGACCCGATTATCACCGCCGCCACACTTCTACTCTTCATCGGAGCCTGCGGTAAGTCGGCGCAGATCCCTCTGTACGTCTGGTTGCCCGATGCCATGGAGGGCCCCACGCCCGTTTCCGCGCTGATTCACGCGGCGACCATGGTCACTGCCGGTGTTTACATGGTGGCGCGTTCGAATGCGCTGTTCGTACTTGCGCCCACGTCGATGAAGACCGTCGCCATCGTCGGCGCGCTCACCGCGGTATTCGCCGCGTCCATCGGCCTGGTGCAAAACGACATAAAGCGGGTCCTCGCGTATTCGACCGTTTCGCAGCTCGGCTACATGTTTCTGGCGCTCGGCGTGGGAGCCTTCGCCGCCGGCGTTTTCCACGTCTTTACTCATGCGTTCTTCAAGGCGCTGCTGTTCCTCGGTTCGGGTTCGGTTATTCACGCCATGAGCGGCGAGCAGGACATGCGCAACATGGGCGATCTGCATCGCCGCATCCCCGTCACGCACTGGACGATGTTCATCGCAACGCTAGCGATTGCCGGCATTTTCCCATTCGCCGGATTCTTTTCGAAAGACGCAATCCTCTGGGAAACGTGGTCGCGCGAAGGCGGCGCGTATCGCTTCCTGTGGTATATCGGCTATGCCACGGCGTTGATGACGGCCTTTTACATGTTCCGTCTCATGTACCTGACATTCCACGGGCATCCGCGCATGAGCCATGATGTGGAGCACCACATTCACGAATCGCCGGCATCGATGACGGTGCCGTTGGTTGTGCTTGCACTTTGCGCCATCGGCGCCGGGTGGCTGGGATGGCCGCATAGCCTTGGCGGCTCGGATCGCTTCACGAAATTTCTGGAGCCCGTCTTCGCCAGCGAGGCTCGCGTGCTGCAGGAGGAAGGCAGAACTAGTCAACTGGTGCAAGGGGTGGAAGAAGAACACAATAGCGGCACGGAGTGGCTGTTGATGGCGCTGTCGCTTGGCGCCGCAGGCCTGGGTTGGGGCATGGCGTGGAGAAGCTATCGTCACGCCGACAAAGGCTACGCGGAGCCAATTGCTGTTGCTGCGCCGCCAGCCTACAAGTGGATGCTTAACAAGTATTACGTGGACGAAGGCTACGACTATGTCTTCACCGGCCGCCGCAAGTTAGGGAAAGCACGCCTTGGAGTGTTGGGGTTGGGCGAAGCGTCCTCGTGGTTTGATACGCACATCGTCGACGGATTGGTGAATGGCGCCGGTTGGCTCACGCGGCTCACGTCAACCATTTCCAGTTGGTGGGATAAATGGATTATCGACGGCGTCGGCGTTAACGGACCTGCGATTCTGGCGCGCATGCTCTCCTATCCCGCGCGCATGTTCGAATGGGGCCTTGTGCAATGGTATGCGCTGGTGATGACCGCCGGCTTGGTAGGGTTTGTTTTTTACTATGTGTATCGGTGAAGGCAGCATTCAGCAGTCAGCATTTTAGCATTCAGCCGCGTAGGGTTACATCTGGTTCCCGGCAAGTTCCAGATATGGCTGAATGCTGATTGCTGAATGCTGAGTGCTCCGACTGGCAACTGAGAACTGAGAACTGCTTTCATGTACAACCACATTCTCTCCATCATTCTCTTCACGCCGCTGGTGGGCGCGCTCGTGCTTTTGTTTGTCCCCAAGGACAACAAAGACGCGGTCCGCTGGATCGCCAACATTTTCTCGTTCGGCGGATTCCTGATCTCCCTGCCGCTGGTGGGCTGGTTCTGGGCGCAGCGCTTTGAGCCCGGATTCAAGTTCATCGAGGGCGTGCCCAACAACTGGATCCCCACAATCGGCGCGGGCTACGTGCTTGGCATCGACGGCATCTCATTTCTGCTGATCATGCTGACGACGCTGCTGGGATGGATTTCAATCCTTTCTTCGTGGACTGCGATCGAGAACCGCGTCAAAGAATATTACATCTGGTTTCTGGTGTTGCAGACGGGCATGTTGGGCGTCTTCATGGCGCTCGATTTCTTCCTCTTCTTCGTCTTCTGGGAAGCGATGCTCGTACCGATGTATCTGCTGATAGGCATCTGGGGCGGCCCGCGGAAGCTCTACGCAGCCATCAAGTTCTTTCTCTACACACTAGCCGGTTCTGTGCTGATGCTACTGGGAATTCTGTTTCTCTACTTCCATCACCACGCTGCAACCGGCATTTACACGTTCAGCCTGACTGCGCTGTATGAAACCGCGCCGCATATTTATTCGGATTACGGCCCACGCGCCGCGATCCTGCTGTTCCTAAGCTTCTTCTTCGCTTTCGCCATCAAAGTGCCGATGTTTCCGTTCCATACTTGGCTCCCCGACGCGCACGTCGAAGCGCCGACCGCGGGATCGGTCATTCTGGCCGGCGTTCTGCTGAAGATGGGAACGTACGGTTTCATCCGTTTCTCGCTGCCGTTCTTTCCCGAAGTTCTGACAAAGACTCCAGTCCGCAGTTGGATGATCGCGCTCTCAATCATCGCCATTATCTATGGCGCGCTGGTTTCGCTGATGCAGAAAGACATGAAGAAGCTGGTGGCTTATTCATCCGTGAGCCATCTCGGCTTCTGCACCTTGGGAATCTTCGCATTGAATCCCGCCGGCCTTAGCGGTTCCGTATTGCAGCAGATCAATCATGGCATCTCGACCGGAGCGCTGTTCCTGATCGTCGGCATTCTGTACGAACGCCGCCACACGCGCGAAATTTCTGAATATGGCGGCATCTCCAACGTCATGCCGGTTTACGCCACCATCACCATGATCATGTTCCTTTCCTCGATGGGATTGCCGCTGTTGAACGGTTTCGTCGGCGAGTTCACCATTCTGCAGGGTACGTTCATGGAGAACTGGCGCTGGGGCGCGTGGGCCGTGCCCGGTGTCGTGCTCGCGGCCGCATACCTGCTGTGGCTCTACCAGCGCGTTTTCTTTGGCACGGTGACGAATCCCAAGAATGAAAAGCTGCACGATCTCACCCCACGAGAAGTGGCGACCTTTGTTCCGCTCATCGTCATGGCATTTTGGATTGGCCTATACCCCAAGCCGTTCTTCCAGATTTTGGAGCAACCGGTGAACCACACGATTGCAATGGTGCGGCCTGACTACCCGCAGCCGGAAGGAACTGTTACCGCTGTAACTCAAAGTACCGCAACGCCGATAGTTGCCGCTGTCGTGAACCAGCCCAAAGCCGCGCTAGTCAAGGGGAAGAACTAGTGGGAATGATTTCACAATTCTCCTGGACCGATTACCTGCTGGCGCTGCCCATTATTCTGCTGACGCTGTTTGCTCTCGGCATTTTGCTCATCGACTTCATGCTTCCCGCGGAGATGAAGTGGGCCAATGCGGTGACGGCCTTTGTGGGAGTGGTGTTTGCCATCGCTGGCGTAGTCAAAATTCAGCTCTGGCTGGCGGCGAATGGTTTGTCCGGCGCGCCGGGCCTGATGAACACCATGCTGGTCGACCGCTTCGCGATCTATTTTTTCTATCTCTTTCTCGCGGCCACGGGAATATCGATTCTCATGTCTGCGCGCTACATGGATATCGAGCATGAGAGCCACGGCGAATATTACGCGTTGATGCTGCTGTCGGTCGTTGGAATGATGTGCATGGCTGCCGGCTTCGACATCGTTCTCATCTTTATCGGTCTGGAACTGATGGCGATCTCCACCTATGTTCTCGTCGGTTTTCTGCGACGCGACCGCCGCTCCAACGAAGCCGCGCTGAAATATTTTCTGCTGGGAGCGTTTTCGTCCGGCATCTTTGCTTACGGTTTGTCTCTACTCTACGGTCTGACGAACAGCACCAATCTGGCGAACATCGGCCACACGATCGGCCGCCTCATGCAGATCCAACAGTTCAAGCCCCTGGTGATCGTAGCGCTGCTCACGACGATGACCGGACTGCTGTTTAAGATTGCCGCTGTTCCTTTTCACCAATGGGCCCCGGACGCCTATGAAGGCGCGCCTACGTGCATTACGGGATTTATGTCCGTTGCGGTCAAAGCAGCGGGTTGGGCCATGCTGCTGCGCATTCTTCTGGTGGCGCTTGCGCCGATGCGTGCGACCTGGGTACCTGTGCTTGTGTTCGTTAGCATCGCAACCATGACCGGAGCGAATCTGGCTGCGCTGACGCAGACCAATACGAAGCGCTTGCTCGCATACTCGTCGATCGCGCACGTCGGATACATGCTGCTCGGGCTAATTGCCGGAACGCCCACAGAAGTCAATCCCGACGGCATCAAGGGCATCCTGATCTATCTGCTGGTGTACACCTTCATGAATCTGGGCGCATTCGGCGTGATTACATCGCTGCGGCACAAGAAGGTGATCGGCGACGAGCTTGACGATCTTAATGGTCTTTATTCGCGCGCTCCAATTGAAGCCGTGCTCATGCTCATTTTCCTGCTCTCGCTGGCAGGGATCCCGCCGCTGGCCGGCTTCTGGGGAAAGTATTTCATCTTTCTCAGCCTGATCTCCACGGGTCACTATACGTTGGCGGCGTTGGGAGTTCTCTACTCAGTATTCGGTCTCTACTATTATTTGAAGATGGCGAATGCCATGTTCATGCGGCAGCCGCAGGCCGAAGATAACGCAAGGTTGCCGGTCAGTTTCGCGATGCGAGCGGGTTTAGCTGTGGCCGCATTCGCCACACTATTCATCGGTATTTTGCCTGACCGCTTCATTCAACTCGTAAACTGGACGCTGGGCATCGCACAGAATCCGGTAGTGGCGAAGTTGATCCGCTAACTTGCGGGCTGGAGCAGACAAGTGCCTCATTGACTCCGCCCACATAGCAATAGCGATGTTATGAATCCCAGTGGCCCCGATTCCGAAAAAAAAGGTTCTGAGGATAAACAGAGCTTCTGGCTGCAAGTGGGCCGCTATAGCCAGCTAGCTTTCGTCCTGCCTGCGGCCCTTGTCGTCGGATGGCTCATTGGCGCCGGTCTCGACAAGTGGCTGCACACGACGTGGCTCTATCTGGCGGGGATTCTGCTGGGCATCGCCGCTGGTTTCGTCGAATTGATCCGCACCGTATTGCACGACACGAAATGAATCGCCGTCTGAGGCCCGATTGCCGTGAGTGAGGGACGGGAAGCACACCCCAGCGGCCGAAGCCCACAAAATTCCGGCTGCTAACGGCACGACTGGAAGTCGTGCCCTTCCCAAGACTATCCTGCCCAGAGGATCGCTAATCCTGCCCCAGAGCGATCGCCAATCAATAATGTCGGACCAACCTCAAATCGACTCTGAACTCGTGCAAGCCACTGTTGCCGAGGCCTTCTATGCCGGCGCGCTCGTCCGCATCCGCCTCTTCATGGCCGTACTGAGCCCGGTTGTGGTTGCACTGGCGGGGTGGAAATTCGGCCTGCGTTCTGCTGCCGGTCTGGCCGTTGGCTGCCTCATCGCATATGTAAATTTCCACTGGCTGAAGCGCGTGGTCTCCGGTTTTGTCGATCGCGCGAGTGGCGCACCACACGCCCAGTCGGGGGAGGGAATCGTTTGGCGTTTCGTTCTGCGTTATGTTTTGATGGCCGTCGGCGCCTATGGTATATTGACTGTTTCTCCGGCGAGCCTGAATGGCCTTCTTGCGGGCCTATTTTTGCCTGTGGTGGGCATTGCCTGCGAAGCTGCGTATGAACTTTACGCAGCGCTAAGCCGGGGCGTGTAGCAGGAGATTCGGCCCAACGCAGGTGGGAGCGAAAGGTTTAAAACAGCTAGGAACTCTATGCCCGAACAACTCTGGTTTACCGAACTTTTGAACCATCTGTTCGGCGCTCCGGTGACTGCGCTGTTGCGCACGTTTCACATTGAGCCGCACCATCCGTCGGCACCCATCTCGAATTCATTTTCCATGGAAGTGTTGGTTTTTCTGTTCCTGATTGTTGTTTTCCTGATGGTTCGTTCTCGGCTTTCGGTAGATCGCCCCGGCGCGCTACAACACATGTTTGAAGGCGCGGAAGGCTTCATCCAGGGTCAAAGCAACGAAATCATCGGCCATCACAGCGAAGGCTATACGGCGTTTTTGGCGGCTCTGGGATTCTTCATTCTGTTCTGTAATCTGATCGGGGTAATCCCCGGCTTTGAATCGCCCACTGCGGTTCCTATCGTTCCACTGGGCTGCGCGATCTGCGCTTTTATCTACTACCATGTCCAGGGATTTAAGCACGCGGGGATCAGCTATCTGAAGCACTTTGCCGGGCCCATGCTGGCCCTGGCACCGCTGATGATTCCGATTGAAATTATCAGCCATTTGGCGAGGGTTCTTTCGCTGACCATCCGCCTGTTCGCCAATATGTTCGCCGGCGACATGGTCACATTGGTGTTTTTTTCGCTCGTGCCGGTGGGTGTGCCCATTGTCTTCCTTGGGCTGCACATTGGAGTTTCGCTGCTTCAAACTTACATTTTCGTTCTCCTTACGACCGTTTATCTGCAAGGCGCGGTCGCGGACGAACATTAAATTTCTGTTTCAACTGTTAGCCGTTCAGCGTGAGGGCGTCTGCTCGGTATGACGTCAACCACCCACTGGCGGCAATTCATAAAGGAGCAAAACAATGGGCAAGTTGAGCAAGCTGTTTATGGTGTTCTCCGCATTGTCGTTTGCCGTTCCCGCGTTCGCGCAGGGCGGTGGAGGCAGTGAAGTCAATTGGGTGGCGATCGCCGCTGGATTTTCCATGGCATTTGCCTCTGGTATCTGCGCTTTGGCACAAGGCAAGGCAACAGCGGCGGCTGCTGAGGGATTGGCGCGCAACCCGGCGGCTCGTCCGGGCATTCAGTTGGCGCTAATTCTCGGTCTGGCGCTGATCGAGTCGCTGGCGCTTTACACGCTGGTGATTATTTTTGCCAAGGTAAAGTAAGAATTCATCTGAATTACGAAAGCCTCTGTCCGCGTTAACGGATAGAGGCTTTCTTTGGCCAGAGATCGATTCCGCTACACTTTCCGCTCGCCGCCCCAATCATCGCCCTTGCCCTGTGGCACGCGGGTCATGGCGTCAACCAGCAACCGGCGCAGCCGGTAGCGGCTTTCCAGATCGGCGCTGACGATTTCGAATCCTACTTCATTCACGCGCGCCCGGCGCAGAAGAACGTGAGCTCGAATCTTCGATCTCATGCCGGCCGAGATTTCCAGATCGGCTTCGCTGCCGATGCGCATGTTGTCGTCTTTCGTGCCCATGCCGCCGCCCAGGCTCAGCTCGCGAATCACAATCTTGGATTTGCCCCACGAACTGCCAATGGTGGCGGAAACGGTCTTCGCCAGCACCATGCGTTCGTAACGGCGCTGCCGCACCCAGGGGCATGCCGGAGCCATATCCAATGGAGCAATGGCCAACTCAGCCGGTTCCATGCCGCTATCGGAGAGAATCTGCGAACTATAGCGCGGATCGGTTTTCGACAGAGCTTGTGCCGCGGCAATGCGCAGCTCGCGGTGATGAACCCACCCGAAGGTCTTTTTGGCTTCGACAATCTCCCGCAGAATGGCGACGGCCTCTGGATCTTTCAGCCGGCCGAGCGATTCGATGGCTTTGAGCTGAATAAACGCGGAACGTGAAGCGGTTTCTCCGGGGCGCGCCATGGCGATTAGCGGCGCAACCGCGGTCATGTCGCCGCTCATGCCGATTTCGTCGATGGCTTCGGGCAGCACAAACTGATCGAGAACTTCCGCCAGTTCAAGCAATGTGCGTCCACGATCCGGAGCGGCGCCATAGGCGATTTGCCGGACAACAATATCGTGATAGAAGCGGTTCCACTCGGGCAGACGCGCCGGAAGCAGTTCCAGCAGGGTGCTAACGTCCAGTCGGCTCAGGAGCCCGACCACGGTCGAAGCCTGACGCGACTGGCCGGTGCGCAGAGTTTCCCGCAACTGCGCGAGCGCGCCCGAGCCCATCTCCTTAACCAGTTCGACCATGCGATCGCATTCATCGCGGCGCATGCAGCGGAAGAAGCGGTCGGCAAGATGTTCCGCGCCGGACTCCGTGGTGCGGCGCAAAACCGCAAGAAGATCCGCCGGAACGGAGTCACAATGCAGCGCTTCGTCGATAAATTCGGGCAGTCGGTTTTCGACGCCCACACGCGGACGCAGATCACTCATCAGTACCGGCCGGTGTTTCCCGATCGCTTCCATCCCGGAGCAGACTTCATTGACCGCGGCATAATTTTTCGACGCGCTGGCTTCCTGGCTCAGCCGTACGAAAGCGGCGCACAACAAGCTCTGCAATTCTGTATCTTTTTCCTGGCTGAGTTGCTCGCTGAGCTTGCGGATGGCGCGCCCCATAGGCTCGCCGCCCAACCGCGCATAAAGATCCGCCAGTTGGCTCAATCCGATCGCGGTCTTGCGCCGGGGCTCGATTTCTTTCGCGCCCAAACAACTGGAATAGTTGTCCAGGATTTCGGCCGATGCCTGCTTGTCCTCGCGGTCGAGAAGAACTTCCACAAACTGCCGCAGATTGCGCGGTGGAACGCAAGGCGCTTCGTTTGAAAGCAGTACGCTCTTCTTTCCCGCCTCCGGCACCTCGGCCCAGAACATACGGTCGAGAATGTCAGCATGGGATTCAACCAGAATCCCAGCCTTGCTCATCTTCTCTTCCTGCAACTGCAAAATCTGCCGCAGAGAATCCATCTGACGGCTCATGTGCTCCATCATCTGGTGAACGGCGTTGACCTTGACTTCACCCTTTTGATAGCGCTCCAGGGCAAAGCGGATGGCCATGTGCTCGGCGGCCTTCATCAACAGTGGAGCGTCATCTTTTTGCTCCGCGGTCGCCTTAGCGGCAAGACTTCCCAGCAACTGTTGCAGATTAAGACGAGTATTGGGATCGGTCTCGCCCAGTTCTTTTTGCAAATCCTCAGGCGCAGCGTTGGGATTGCTTTGGACTTGTCCGAAGCGGGTCAGCAGGCGGATCGCCTGAATTACTTCGGCTTCCTGCAAGGGAACGACGCCGCCCGTCCATGCCGGTGCCGCGCCCGTTGCTGTCCCAGTCCCTGCTCCAGTTCCACTTCCGCTCATGGCGCCCGGAACATTGGGTACGCTGCCAAATGGAACCATCTGAGTTCCGGGAGCAGCCTGTCCCCCTGCCGCATTGGCGCCTTCAGCGGCGGCAATCAACTGCAACAACTTTTGCGGATCATTGAGCCACTGTTTGAATTCCGGTCCCAGAGTTTGAGCGGCGATCTGCGCCGCCACGCTTATGTCGCCCGTCAGCGGGTCAGCCGCAATAAACTTCACTTCATTGATCTTGATGGTGCTGTTCGGTTTGCCCGCGCCGAGCGCCTCTTTGATTTGCTTGGCGAAATCCTGCGCCTTCGATCCGGCCAGTGTGAACGCGCGCACCAGGCGGGTGAAGTCGTCCACCGTCACATCTTTGGAAAAATGCAGGCTGGCCAAACCGGCGGTGTTCAGAAGCTGCGTGAAGCTGCGCTCCGCTTGTCCAGCATCGAGCGGAATTCCGTCGAGCAGGAGTTTGTTATCGGAAACTCCGAGGAGAAAGCCACTGTCCCCGGCTGTGGGCAGCCCCTGCTGCAGCTCGTTCCACGTGATCTGGAATTGCGCCTCGGTGCGCTTGTGATCGAAACCGTACATCCGCGCATATTTAATGAGAATGTTCAGGCTGTGCACAAAAGCGCGTGCCGACGCCGAACGATGCTCTTGCGATGAAGTTGTAATCGAGATATGCAACTCCTCTGACCGCAGCTTTGCCATTCAAGGGTAAAACCAAGTGGTAAGTCCCCGCACATTACCGAGGTAATAGAACTGCTGCCGGAAGAACAGCGCCGGAGCTATCCTTTCGTGTTTTTTGTGATTGCGCTGCAACGAAGGCGCTGTTCCAGAGGCCAAATCGGAGCTCACAGAACCCTGAATCCGCCCAAAACACGGCTGGAAGTGATAAGTTTGAAGCCGTTGATTAGGAGATGGAACAGTTGCCATTGTTAGCCCAGGTTGCCAAAAAAACCGCTAAAACCACCGGCCTGCACTACTGGATGATGCAAGTGCTGGAACAGTGCGACCAGGTCTCCGCGGACTTTGATGCCGACGCCGTTCACGATTTGCGTGTAGCCCTGCGCCGCTGCCGCTCCATGGCCGATGGCTTGCGAGCGCTCGATCCTGACCCCAAATGGAAAGCGATGAAGAAGGCGGGGAAGCAGCTATTCCAGCGATTGGGAGATTTGCGCGACATTCAGGTGATGCTGGAATGGATCGAAGAGGTGGAGCCAGCCAAGCCTGAGGCAGAGAAGTCCAGTGAGAAGGAAGCCAGCAGTACAACGGAGCAGGACATCCTGTCACTATCTCAGCAAGAGTCGTCGAAAGCGAAACACTCCGTTGATTCTTCCGAGGCGGTGTTGGATCAAGACCGCGAATCCGTGTCGGTCGCGTTGCAACGAATCCTGGCCGAGCGCGAGAAGGAACAAAAGCGTGAAGCCCGCAAGGCTCTTGACGAATTCGACCATAAGCAATGGCGGCAGTGGGCCCGGTCTCTTCCGTCGCAGGCCGCTCACATCCGGCCGGGAAGCGGCTTGTTCAAACACTTAGCCCTCGAGCGCTGGACCGAAGCTAACATGCTGCACACCCGCGCTTTGCGCAATCGCTCGCAGGTCGCATTGCACACGCTGCGCATTGCCATCAAGCGCTTCCGTTATATCGTCGAGAATTTTCTTCCCGCCGAGCACCAGGCGTGGAGCAAAGATCTAAAAGAAATTCAGGACGCGCTCGGAGAAGTCCATGATCTCGATGTGCTGTGGACAACTGCGCTTTCCTGTCACGTCTTCCCTGACGAAGCGGTACGCAAGCACTGGCATGCCCGCACCCTGGCGGAAAGAGGCAAGCGAATCGCGCGCTATCGCGAGAAGATGGTCGGGCCTGATTCTCTGTGGCAGGTTTGGCGCGCCGGCTTGCCGCAAGGCCCGCAGATTCAGGCCCTGGCCACGCGACGCATGAAGCTCTGGGCCAGTGCCCTCGATCCCGACTTCGCGCATTCGGAGCGCGTGGCGAAGCTGGCGGTCGAACTCTACGACGGCCTTATCCGCGCGGGGTTTTTCGCTTCGGGCTTATCGAATTCAGCGAATGGAGACGGCGCGCGCTCCAGCCTGCAGATCGCAGCTCTCCTGCATGATGTTGGCAAGTCGAAAGGCAATAAAGGACACCACAAAGCGTCGCTCGATCTTATTAGGAGGCACGGCACGCCCATAGGATGGAAGGCCGAAGATACACGCCGAGCAGGCATTGTGGCCCGCTTCCACTGCGGCGCTCTGCCCACAAGAAGCCACAAAGCATTGCGCGATCTTCTTCCCGACGAACAGAAGGTCACAATTCAGTTGGCCGCGATCTTGCGTCTGGCAAACGCGCTGGACGCTCAGCATGACGGCCACATCCGCCAGGTGGACGTGGAGAAACAGGACGCCGGGAACCACCGACGAGCTCGACCCACATGCGTGGTGATAGAAGCTGAAGGCTACTCCGCGCGAAGCGTTGTGGCGAGAACCATCGCCGCCGAGCGCTATCTGCTGGAAACCGTCCTACACCGCCCGGTGATGATTAAGGCGATGAAGAACCGGGCGTTATCTCCTGTAGCGACGCCGGGACGGATTAGCGCGTAGAACGCATTAACTACGCCCACTACGTCATATCTGAAAACGACCCCGCAATGAAGTCCGGCTGCCCCCAAAACCTGTCATAACATTCCGTGCACAGCCAATCGCGCCCATTGAAATAACCTGTGCCATGATCGTCCGCCGACTCAAACAATTCCCAGCGGCAAATTGCGCATAAATCCTTCTTCCAGCCTGACGAAACCAACTCGAAATTCGCCGAATCTTCCGCCAGCGCCAAATCCAGAGATAGCTTGCCGGTCTTGCGTTCCATTGCGGCGTCACGCGATTTCCACGAGCTTTTGCGCCAATAAAATTTAGCTTCGCAACAACGCCGCACCGCTTCACGAACATAATCGGCATTCCAAATCTCGTTTCGTAACTTGATGATGTTCGTCGAACGAGATTGTCGTCCTCGGTGGCCTCCGGGCAAAGTCCGTGGCGCAAAGACATCGTGATCCGGCAGTTGCGCAAATTCTGTGCGCATCTGTTCAAGGAGGAGGCCCTTATGTTCAAGAAGTCTAGCCGCAAAGGAATCTTTCTCGCGGAGAAGGCCGAGCAGAAGATGTTCGCAGCCGATATAGTGGCGTTCCATGCGACTCGCTTCTTCTTCTGCGTAAGAAAGAATGCGCTTCGACGCATCGTCTAAAGGCAACTCCACACTCGTAGAAATCTTCGGATCTGGCGCTTTAGGCGCGAACATGTTTCGAACGGATTCCAAGTCAATCGGAGTCGCTGTCTTCACGAGTTGCAGATTTTCACGTAAAACGCCCAGCAAGAGATGCTCCGCCCCAATAAAAGGAGATCTTAACTGGACAGCCTCATATCGCGCGAAAAAGATGACTCGCCGCGCCTTCTCGGTAAACCGCTCAAACATCGCCTCACTCCACTGCCGCCGCCTTCCGCGCACTCCACTTCCAATACAAATATCCTGGCACACCAGCCAGCACGATCGCCGTTCCCCAAAAAGCCTGGGTCGGTCGCGTGATAATCGTGTTCAGCGTCCACGCCGCTCCTACCAGCACATAAATCGCCGGCAGCCACGGATATCCCGTACACCGATACGGCCGCTCAAGCTCCGGCCGCTTCCATCGCAACAAAAATAATCCAATCACGGTCAGCGTGTACGACAGCACCATGCCATAAATCACATACGTATAAAGCTGGTCGTAGCGCCCGCTCATCGTGAGCACGCCCGCCCAAACGCCTTGTCCAATCAGGCTGAATGCAGGCGTTCTCCACTTCGGATGAATCACCGCCATGCGCCGGAAGAAAACTCCATCCTGCGCCATCGCCATATAAACTCGCGCGCCGGCGAGCGTGCATGATGCGGCAGCGCTGAAGCACGAAATCGCAATCACCGCTGAAAGCCACAGCGCCGCCTTCGGAGAAAACAGCGCAGCCGCCGCAGCGCTGGCAATTGTTTCGTGCTTCGCAATCTCGCTCAGAGGCAGCGCGTACGCGTACGTCATGTTCATGGCGAGATAAATCACGCCCACCACAAGTACTCCCAGCACCATCGCCCGCGGAACATTGCGCCGCGGTTCTTTTACCTCGCCCGCTACCCACGTGACATAGACCCACCCGTCATACGCCCAGAACACCGCAATCAGAGCTATGCCCATCGCAGATATAAGCTCGCGCGCGGAAAGCCCCATGTTCAACGGCATTCCCTGGCTGTGAAAGTGCGACCAGTCGCCTTTGCCGATGGCGAATCCCAGAATCACAAATCCCGCCATCGCCACGAACTTGGTCCACGTGGAAACGTTCTGCAACAGCGCTCCCCATCGCAGCCCCACCACATTCACATACGTCAAAATCGCAATCAGCAGCAGGCCGACGGCATGCGCGCGCGTAAATGTAATTCCGGCAAACGCGAACACTACATGTTGCTGCGAAATCATCGGAACAATTTCTCCCGTATAGGCCGCCGCCCCCACCGCGAGCGCCGCAATGGACCCGCCATTGGCCACGCTGAACAGCATCCACCCATACAAAAACGCCACCAGATCGCCGTAGGCCTCGCGCAAATAAACGTACTGACCACCGGATTCTGGAAACATCGATCCCAACTCAGCAAATGCCGCGCACCCAAACAGCGACACAACGCCGCCAATGACCCATACAAGCAAAAACAGCGTGGGATGTGGCAACGGCCCCGCGATATCTTTAGCCGTCAAAAAAATTGACGACCCGATGATCCCGCTCACCAGCAGCAGCACCGAATCCAGCAGCCCCAATCCGCGCACCAGCGTGGGTTTTGAAGACTTGATTTCCGCGACAGCGGGCAAAGTAGCGATCGGGTCCGTCATCCCATTCCCAATTCGTCAGCAGATTCGAGCGGCGTCCCGCAACGCCTGCAAATCACGGCAGAGCAGTCACCGCACGTAAGAGGATCGTTCACTTCCTGAGCGCAATTGGGGCAGTAGAGTTGCGCAAAGCCGGGCTCAGGCGCAGGGTCTGAAGGGCGTGTCGCCATCTGGAGGAAAACTGTAACACAGCCGCGAGGTGCGGGATGGCGGCGAAGCTCAAGTCCCGGTGTTGCCGACGAAACCAGCCCTAAGTCTGGTCTCCGAATTTCGGAGTGCTGACGACTTAAACTACAGCAGCCCCAAATAATCGGGATATTTGGCTTGTAAAGAGCTCACCAGGAGTTCGAACTGCGGATGGGGCCGCAGGTTTTTCAGGCACGGGTCCTTCAGAAAAAACGGCCAGCAGGCAAATCCGGTATCCACGCTGCGCTCCAGCCACTCAAATGCGACCTCGGCCCGATTCAGCAAGGAAAGAATACAAGCAATTTCGTAATAGGTGTGGTGGGCGTGACCGAACGATTTCGAGTTAGTACAGGCATGATTCATGCATTGCAGCGCCGCTTTGGTTTTTCCCAACGCTGCGTGTATCACGCCTTGTAGGGCGGTGATCATGGGTTCTTCCTGCACGAGGCTCCCCGCTTCATCGATCAAGCGCTGGGCTTCCCATTCGCCGGTCAATATCGCGAGTTCGAGGGCAAAATGGATGGCGTACTTATTCGCCGGACTCTCGATTCGCTATTTCTCCACTTCTTCGCGAGCGAGATCGTACTCTCCGCCCCACAGATAGACCTGGGCAATACTGTGGCTGATGGTTTTTCTTGAATCGAAGGGTGTGCCCCTCTCGAACATAGTACGTGCATGATCGAGCAGGCCGATATGCGCCAGGATCGTTCCCAGGCGGCCGTAAGCATGAGGCAAGTTCTTCTGAAGGGCAATGGCACGCTTTAATTCCGCAATTGCCTCGAGATGCTGGAAGTTTTTCGACGGTCCCCAGAGCAGAAAAGCTTTGGCAACGTGCCCTTCGGGCAGAGCCGCATCCAGGTCCAGGGCGCGCTGACAGTGAAATTCGGCTTTTTCCAGCCAGCTCCGTCTAGGATCGGCTTCGAAGTGGTGTTTCGCGCATACGAAAGAAAGAATCGCATGCGCCAGAGCAAAAGCGGGATCGCGAGCGACTGCATTCATGAGGTAGGGCGCGGCCTCTGCCAGTAATTTGGCGTCGCTCGAGGAACTGCGGCGATAGCCTTCTATGAACTCAGCGTAAGCCAGCGGATCGCGGCTGTGGCGAGCGCGACTCTGTAGGGCTGGCTCGTCAAGAGGACGCTTCAGCGCTCTGGCGGTATGGGCGGCGATATCGTCAATGTGCTCGAATGGGCGATGGACGTCGAGAATAAATTTCCTGACAAAACAACTGCTTTGCGCGTGCGAGTCAAACAATTCCACCGACAACCGCGATTCTGCCTTGGAAGTTTGAATCGCGCCGTGCACCACAAACCGGACTCCTAGTCGCGAAGCTGCTTCCGCCGCCGCTGTGCTCGGGGGCACATGCAAAACGGCGGACGCTGGCAGCACATCAACACCCTTCAGATTCGCCAGGCGCGAAACCAGGGTGTCGGCAAAACCCAGACAGAGGCCATTGTCATCCTTATGATCGCCGAGATGATCGCCGATGAAGTGAAGCGGGAGCACGGCGAGCGATGAACGATCCGCCCGCCAAGTCTCATTGCCTGCCGGCGTCTTGCCGCCTGCTCCGTCAGCCGACTCAGCATGTGGATGGAGGGGACTAATTACACGGATGGGTCCGATGAAGCGATAGCCTTTGCCCACTACCGTCTCCAGAAAGCGCGGTCTGGCGGCATGGTCGCCCAACGCGGTGCGAACCTTCCGGACAATGTTATTGACGTTGCGCTCTGTGTCGATGAACAAGTCTGAGCGCCATAGCTTGGCGACAATCTCTTCTCGTGAAACCAACTGCTCTCGCCGCCGCACCAGGAAAATCAGCAACTCCATCGGTTTCTTCTCGATCTTTACTCTGCGGCCAAAGCGGTGCAGCTCGTAGCGCCCCAGATCGAGCTCAACATCGTCTTGTGTGTGCCCAGACCGTAAACCGGTTTTGGCCGATAAACCCATAAGCATCAGTAGGCTACGAAGATACACCAAAAATATATAAAAGTTATATGAGACTGATTGAAACCTCACGGAAGTCGCGCGATATTGTTTCCCACTGATTCGAATGACGAGATCAAATGATGAGATCAACGGAGGAACAATTATGAAAAGAAGTCTGTGTTTGCTTATCGTGCTGTTCGCAGGGATGTGGTGGATGAATCAACCCAACAGCCTTCGGGTTTTTGCAGCTTCACCTTCTGCGGAGAAAAATGCGTTTACACCGGACACCGTTCAATACGGTCCAGCGCCATCGTTTGTGGCGCCAGGAGCGCAGCTGGCGGTGCTCGAAGGCAACCCGATGGCATCCACAGGAGACTACACCGTGCGCCTGAAAATGCCCGACGGATATCGCATCAATCCACACTGGCATCCCAAGCGCGAGAACGTGACAGTGCTCTCCGGCACTTTAAAGGTTGGCATGGGAGACCACTTTGTGGAGAGCGGCATGATGAGCTTTCCCGCTGGCAGCTTCGCCTATCTCGATCCGGACATGCACCACTACGTTATGGCCAGTGGCGAGGTCGTAGTCCAGGTTCATGGCATGGCGCCCGTGCAATTCAACTATATCGATCCTAACGACGATCCTAGCCGGAAGAAATAGCTAAGCCGGCACGGATTCGTCCTGAGAAGGATTCGTGCCGGAGAGGATTTACCGGGTTTCGACTTGGGTCGAGGACAACGTTCTTGCCAGCGCCGCGTCGGTTCCAGAGGCGGTAAAATCACCTCATGCCCGACAAGCCCCCCACTCCCGACGAACATCTCCAACAGGAATTCAACCGCTGGGCCGCGGCCGGTGAAGGCCCGAAGATGGAGAATCATCATCTCGACATCACCGAAAAAACCCTTCGCCTGATGAATCTCCGCCCCGGCGAGCGCATCCTCGATCTGGGTTGCGGTTCAGGTTGGGCGACGCGGCTGCTTGCGCGGCTAGTTGGCGAAGGCCCGGAAGGTTTCGGTCAGGTCGTAGGCCTCGATGTTTCCGACGAAATGGTGCGCCAGGCGCGCGAAGCTTCAAAAGACTTCGACAACATTCTCTACGTCTGGGGATCGGCGCAGCAGATTCCCTGGGAAGAAAACTTCTTCGACAAAGTTCTGTCCGTCGAATCGTTCTACTACTACGCCGATCAGGACCGCGCGCTGATGGAATTATTCCGCGTAATGGCGCCGCGCGGCCGGTTGTTTATCCTCATCAATCTGTACAAAGACAATCAATATTCACTGCAGTGGGTCGACAAACTAAAAGTGCCGGTCCACGTGCGCTCATCCGCCGAGTACGTCGAACTCTTAACAAAGCACGCCTTCGAAAACGTGGAAGCCCGCCGCGTCCCCGACGACACGCCCACGCCCAACGACTACAAAACGAAATCGTTCCACAGTCTCGACGACCTGCGCGCCTTCAAACGCGAAGGCGCTCTGCTGCTTATGGCAACCAAGCCCGACCTCCGCACGCCCGCTCCGGGCTACACGATCTATTAGGGCCTCACAATAAATCTCAGGAGGGGCACGACTTCAGAGCTTGCGAAAAAACCGGTTCTCGGAATTCATTCGCGCTGGCGTACTGTGATGAGCCGTTCACATCGCAATTCGGTAATGGTACAGTTTGACCTGCGCGCAGCAGGATAGTGGTGCCCGCGCCCGTGATCTCTGGAGGCAAGGATGCGAGCATCTTTGTTTTATCGAATCGCTTCGGTTCTTCTGCTACTTTTCGCAGTGGGACATACGCTTGGCTTTCGTCAGTCTGATCCCACATGGGGAGTTGATGCCCTTCTGGGCTCAATGCGGTCCATTCACTTTGACGTACAGGGGTTCAACCGCACGTATTGGGACCTCTTTGTGGCAGCCGGATTCTCTAT
>DATBZH010000103.1:0-2170 GCA_036513255.1 Candidatus Sulfotelmatobacter sp.
CACACAAGTACTGAACGAAAAGTTGTGGCGTGGAGAACCTTCCCCTCAACTTCGCTCCGAACCGAACTGGCCTGCGGTTCTTACGTTCGCCCGCCGTTATGTAACAGCGTCGCAAGCGGGAGCGAAGGCGAATTGACCGGGTTCACTTCTTCGCTGCCTTGATTTCGTCGACGAGTGCGTTGATTTCTTCGAGGGTTAGTTTGCCGCCATACTTCGGCATGTGGTGTTTGCCCTTCGTGATGATGGCTCGCAGGTCATCGGCTGACGCAGAGGTCGCTGGCTCCGAGATCAGGGATGGTCCACCGAAATGACGACCCTCCGCGGTTCTTCCGTGACACTTCGTGCAGTTTTGCTGAAAGACGGGATCGCCGGTCAAGCTGGTGTCCGACTTCGGCGCTTGAGCGAGGGCCGCGGGGAGTGCGAACGATAAGGAACAAACAGCGATGGCGTGTCGGTAGAGTTTCACGTTCAACCTCATCTTAAATTTAGAAACAGGTCGTGGCTGCCCCTGAACGCAGGTCCCTCCACTTCGGTTGGGATGACAATGCTCATGGGGATGACAGTTTTCATTCATCCACGATCTTTCGAGATGGCAGGTTGCTGTTCGAAGCAGGATTCCAAACCAGTCAGGTCGGCGGCGGCGCGTGGCGGCGCGCCTTCGGGCGCGGCTCGCAAGTATTGAACAGGCCACGACACTGTTTGCCTTAGCTCGCGGGCCGAGTGCAATGGCCAATACGGATCGCGCAGGAATTCGCGAGCGAGCAAGACCGCATCCGCTTTTCCCTCGGCGATGATGCCTTCCGCTTGAGGCGGAGAGGTGATCATGCCAACCGCGCCTGTCATGATTCCAGCTTCCCGGCGGATCTGCTCTGCCAATGGCGTTTGATAACCCGGGCCAACCGGAATTTTGGCATTCGAAACATTGCCGCCCGAAGAACAATCGATCAAGTCCACGCCCAGGGGCTTGAGCTGCCGGGCAAGTTCTACCGATTGCTGAATGTCCCAGCCGCCATCCACCCAATCGGTACCCGAGATGCGCACAAACAGTGGCGCCCGTTCGGGCCAGACTTTTCGCACAGCGTCCACAACTTCGCGCAACATTCGAGTGCGATTTTCAAAGGAACCGCCGTAAGCGTCAGATCGTTGATTGCTCAGTGGCGATAGAAATTCATGAAGCAAATATCCGTGGGCGGCGTGAATTTCAATCACGCGAAACCCGGCTTCGCACGCGCGGCGAGCGGCCGCCGCAAAGGCACTGACGACCTCCTGAATGCCGTGAGTGGAAAGCGCCTGCGGCATGGGATAGTTGTCGGCGAAACAGAGCGGGCTCGGGGCGACGACTTTCTTCCAACCTCCAGCGCTTTCGGGAATTGCTCCGCTCCCCTCCCACGGCCGCCAGGTACTCGCCTTGCGCCCGGCATGCGCCAGTTGCATTCCAGAAAAACTGCCTTGCCCGTGAATGAAGCGAACGATCCGGGCCAGCGGCTCGATGTGATCATCCATCCAGATGCCCAGGTCCTGCGGGCTGATGCGGCCCTCGGGCAGAACAGCGGTTGCCTCAGTGAGTACCAGGCCGGCGCCGCCAGCCGCCCGGCTGCCGAGATGCACGAGGTGCCAATCGCTGGCGTATCCGTTGCTGCTGGAGTACTCGCACATGGGTGAAACGAATATGCGGTTTGGAAATGAAATGCCGCGAATCGCGAGGGGATCGAACAGGTGAGCCATAAGCTCTTATGGTAAGTCATGGGATCACTCTGAGAAAAACTCGCTTAGGCGTACCGCAGAGACTAAAGCCCACAGTGATTCAATGGTGCTTATCGCAGCTGCTACCCAAGTCAGAATTTCCGAACCTTGTGTGCCCGTAGTAAGCATCCGCATAAGCACGAGGACGACTTGCAAAACGGAAATCTCCGTTAAAGAGCATCCGCGTTAAAAAGAACGCCGCACTCCCTTCCACGATGGGAAGAGAGTGCGGCGAATTTGCCCGGAATGCTGCCAATCTGACTACGCGCCTTCAGGAGAATGCAGAACCCGGAAAGTATTACCGCCATTCGACCAAACCAGCAGCAATGCATCCTGGCCCTTGGCTACGCTCGATAAGGCCTGTTGCACATCGCTTGCGCTTTGGACCTTGTGACGATTCACCTCGAGGATAATGTCTCCCTGTTGC
>DATBZH010000104.1:0-24971 GCA_036513255.1 Candidatus Sulfotelmatobacter sp.
TGGTCGTTATAATCGTACTTGAGCAGCATTCGCCGCAGGTTCACCTTGTAGCTCTGCGCGTCGCCTTCCTCGAACACAATCTCGGAGAGCACGCTGGCTTTGTTAGTAAGCCTGGAAGTTAGAAACAGACCAAAATCGCCGGTGTAGAAGTTGCCCGCCGAGCCGGGGACAAACCCGTAGTCTGCCGTTTCCTCTTCGCGCTGATTGAGGACCTTGTAGTCAGCTTCTCCGAAACCGCGCCA
Organism: Candidatus Sulfotelmatobacter sp.; assembly: GCA_036513255.1. Lineage (GTDB taxonomy): Bacteria > Acidobacteriota > Terriglobia > Terriglobales > Acidobacteriaceae > Sulfotelmatobacter. Next base: position 243 of record DATBZH010000104.1, read on the forward strand.
CTGGATGCCGCGTACTTCATGCCAATCGGCTGGCGGCTGAGGTGGCGGAATTTGTTCTGGAGGTTGCGGTGTGGACGCCGGTATGGACGATGAGGCTGGATTGTCCGCGGCCACAGGCGAGGGTTGCTGTTGCTTGCCCTCGAGAATCTCGATCCGCTCCTGCAGGTCACGATCTTGTTGCTGCAACTGCTTGATCTGTTGCACCAGTTGGGTGATAGTTTCCTGGTCACTGGGGCTGGCGTCTTGCGCCCAAACCACACACGGCAAAGTCCCCAGCGCAATTGCCATGCTATAGACGCAGCTCCTGCTCAGCACCCCGAATCGCACAAATCCCCCTGTTTTTGTTGCCACTACTATCAAACTGCGTAAATATCCCTGTTTGACTTTCGGCAAATCACCCTGCGAGCATCGGGTTACTGAGGTACTGCCAAGACTCGCATATACGTGTTAAGCATCCGGCCCGGTTCGGCGTTGTTCTCCCAAAATGGTTTCTCCATTCTTTTCGGTGCAGGCCAATAGCGTGGACCAAATCTGCGTCCTTCGCCTTCAGTCCGCCGATGGAATGAACCGCCTGACCCGGGCCAGCGTGCTTGAACTGACTGACGCACTGCAAGACTTGACCCAGCGGGGAAAGCCATTAGTGATCGCCGGAAACTCCAAATTCTTTTCTGTCGGGGCGGATCTGGAAGAGATTGCATCCCTCGACGGGGTCGCCGCTTATGAATTCTCTAAGATCGGACAATCCCTCATGCTCGCGATCGAACAGTTCCCCGCTCCGGTAATCGCCGCCATCTCCGGATATTGCATGGGTGGAGGGTTGGACTTGGCACTGGCCTGTCATCGGCGCATCGGCGCACCGAATGCCGTCTTCGGACATCGCGGCGCCGCCTTGGGATTGATCACGGGTTGGGGCGGAACTCAACGGCTGCCGAGGCTGATCGGCAAAGCGCGGGCTATGCAGTTGCTCGTCGCTGCAGAAAAACTCTACGCAGAGGAAGCACTGCTTATCGGCTTGGTGGATCGCATCGCAGAAGATCCGGTCGCTGCCGCCGCCGAATGTATTCGTGCCGGCTTGCGCGACTGAATTCTTCGCGCGCCGGTTTGCGCGTCTCCGCTCGGCTGGTATACCGTAAACAGTCCGCTACTTAAATCCATGCCCGATCGTAGCGATCCTCCCATGTCGGCTTCGACTCCTCCGGCAAACGTGTTGGCCACGCGAGTGGACCCGACTTCCGCGCGTTTTGAGGCCAACATGCGCTTCCTCGCGGATCTGATGTCGCAAGTGCGAAACGAGGGAGAAAAAATCTGCGAAGGCGGCGGGGCCAAGGCAGTGGAAAATCAACATGGCAAGAATCGGCTCACGGCGCGGGAGCGCATCGAAAAGTTGGCCGATCCCGGCACTTTTTTTGAACTCGGCCTTTACGCTGCGTACGGCATGTACGAGGAGTGGGGCGGAGCGCCGGCCGCAGGCGTGATTACAGGACTGGCTCGCATTCACTCACGCATGGCGATGATCATCGCCAACGACGCCACAGTAAAGGCCGGAGCGTTTTTCCCGATGACGGCGAAGAAGGTCATTCGGGCGCAAAATATCGCCATCGAGAATCGCATTCCGACAATTTATCTGGTCGACTCCGCGGGCGTATTTCTTCCGCTGCAAGAAGATGTTTTCCCCGACACCGACGACTTCGGACGTGTCTTCCGCAACAACGCAGTCATGTCGGCGATGGGAATTCCACAGATCGCCGCGATCATGGGCATGTGCGTTGCCGGCGGAGGATATTTGCCGGTGATGTGCGACCACGTTTTAATGACCGATGGCAGCGGTTTGTTTCTCGCCGGTCCGGCCTTGGTGCAGGCGGCCATCGGCCAGAAAGTTTCCGCGGAGGAACTGGGCGGCGCGGCCATGCATTCCGCTATCAGCGGGACGGTCGATTTCCGCGAAGCGACGGACGAAGCCTGCATCGCCCGGATCCAGTCGATCATTGAGCGATGGGGATACCGGCGGCAATCTCCCTGGGATCGCAAGAAGCCGGTGGGGCCCGCGCTGAATGCGGAAGAGATTTATGGCATCTATGATTCATCGCCGGCGCGGCCTTATGACATGAAGGAAATTCTGGCGCGCGTGCTCGACGGCAGCCGCTTCGATGAGTACAAACCCGAATATGGAAAGACGCTGCTCTGCGGCTACGGGCGTATTGGCGGCTTCGCCGTCGGAATTGTGGCCAATCAGAAGTTGCACGCGCAGGCCACCGACCACGAGGGTCACAAGCGCACGGAATTCGGCGGGGTCATTTACACGGAGTCGGCCGAAAAGGCGGCGCGCTTCATAATGGATTGCAATCAGAATCTGATTCCCCTGGTTTTTTTTCACGACGTGAACGGATTCATGGTTGGCCGCGACGCCGAATGGAGCGGCATCATCAAAGCTGGTGCGAAAATGGTGAATGCAGTTTCGAACTCCGTGGTGCCGAAGATCACGGTGATTGTGGGAGGATCGTTTGGCGCTGGACATTATGCGATGTGCGGCAAAGCTTACGACCCGCGCTTTGTTTTCGCGTGGCCGACGGCGCGCTACGCGGTAATGAGCGGCGATTCGGCCGCAGGAACGCTGGTAGAAATTAAAGTGAAGCAACTGGAACGCGGCGGAAAGAAGCTAAGCGACGAAGAAAGAAAAGAGCTATACGATTCCGTGAAGCGGACCTATGACGAACAGACGGATCCGCGCTACGGCGCGGCGCGGCTGTGGATCGACAAAATCATCGATCCTATCGAAACCCGAGATGCAATCACGCAAGCGCTGGAGGCGGCCGCACTGAACCCCGACGTGGCGGAGTTCAAAGTCGGAGTGCTGCAAACGTGAACTCTTCGCCACGGATTCGCGCGGAGGAGCACGGATCAAAGAACAAGAATGAAGTTTGATCCGTGGAAATCCGTGTGAATCCGCGGCCGGGCAAATTTTCTATGGCTGATTCCGTCAAACTGATCGAATGTCCGCGCGATGCCTGGCAAGGGCTGAAGGGGCAGATTCCCACTGACTTGAAAGCCGACTATTTGAAAGCTTTGATCAGCGTAGGATTCAAGCACATCGATGCCGTCTCGTTCGTTTCGCCGAAGGCTGTGCCGCAGATGGCGGATTCCGAGGATGTGCTGAAAGAACTCGATCCGCCCGACGATGTCGAACTTATCGGCATTGTGGTCAACGAGAAGGGCGCGCAGCGGGCCATTGAGACGCAAGGCGTGCAAACCTTGGGATTTCCCTATTCGATTTCTGAAACTTTCCTTCGAAAGAATCAAAATCAATCGCCAGAAGACGCGCTTGATGTACTGGAAAAAATTCAGAAAAAAGCCGACGATGCCGGCCTTGAAGTAGCGATTTATATTTCTATGGCTTTTGGCAATCCTTATGGCGACTTGTGGAACGCGGACGAAGTGATTGAAGCCATCGCGCTGATGGAAATCGAAAACCTCCGCGTGATTTCTCTCGCTGACACCGTGGGCGCGGCCAGCGCTCAGCAGATCGGCGAACTGGTGAGCGCGGTGATGGCCAAGTACGATTACCTGGAAATCGGCGTTCACCTGCATAGCCGTCCCGATCAGGCCGCGGAGAAGATTCTGGCTGCTTATGACGCCGGATGCAGACGGTTCGACTCGGCTTTAGGAGGACTGGGAGGATGTCCATTCGCGCAAGATGCTTTGGTGGGTAACATTCCCACGGAGAAAGTGATTGAAGCGCTGAAGCAACGCGGCGCGGAATTGCCGGCGCTCAAACCGCTGGATGGGCTGTTGCGGGCTAGCGCGGAAATTGGAGCTAGATACACGAGCAGCGCAGCAGCGGATTAATTTGTCACGAACGTGCGCAGTTTCCGGATCCATCTCGGTGGATTTTTAATGATCAGGATTGATCCGTGAGATCCGTGGCCCTTTTAAATATGGAATATAAAGCACTCCAACTGGCACAGGACAACGGCATCGCGACCATTACGCTGAATCGTCCCGACAAACGCAATGCCATTAGCTTTGAACTAATCGACGAACTACTGCACGCATTGGACGAAGTGGCGAAATCGGATGCGATCGTCGTGATCCTCACCGGCGCGGGCAAGGCCTTCTCGTCCGGCATGGACCTCGAAAATCTTAAATCACTCATTGGCCGATCGCCCGAGCAGAACCTGCAAGATTCCGAAACCATGGTTCGCCTGTTCCGTACTCTATATGAGTTTCCAAAAGTAACCATCGCAGCGGTGAACGGAGCGGCCATCGCCGGAGGCACCGGGCTCGCTTTGCTGTGCGACTTCACGCTGGCAGTGCCGGAAGCCAAGTTTGGATACACCGAAGTCCGCATCGGATTTGTACCGGCTATCGTTTCCACGTTTCTTCTTCGGCAGGTGGGCGAGAAGCACGCCCGCGATTTGTTGCTGACGGGAAGGATCATTGGAGCGGAGGAAGCGGCGCGGATGGGGCTTGTTAATGAGATTGTCGCTCCAGATAAACTGATGTCGCGAGCTCGCGAACTGGCTGCGGTGCTGATGGAAAATAGTCCCGCATCGTTGCGAGCGACCAAGCAACTGCTCACCGATCACGCACGCGACGAACTGGACACACAGATCGAAGCGGCAGTACGAGAGAATGCGGCAATCCGCACGACGGCAGATTTTCGCGAGGGCATTTCTTCGTTTCTGGAAAAGCGCAAGCCGGTGTGGAGCGGCAAGTGAGTACACCCGGCAACCATCGCGTCAACGAAGCCCGCCTACGCGTGCGCTATGCCGAGACCGATCAGATGGGCGTGGTGTATCACTCGAATCATCTGATCTGGTTTGAAGTCGGGCGGGTCGAATTCATGCGTGAGCTGGGATTTTCTTACCGTGACCTGGAACGCGACGATGGAAGGTTTATCGCTGTGGCCGAGGTGAAATGCCGTTATCGCGCGCCGGTGTATTACGACGAAGAAGTGATCGTACGCACACGGCTGAAAAGCGTACGCGAGTCGGTGGTCGTGTTCAGCTACGAATTGGTTCGTGCAGAAAACGCCGCGCTGCTGGCGGAAGGCGAGACGACGCACATCGTCACCGACGCGCAGATGAAGGTTGCGGCCTTGCCAGAAAAATATTTGAAAGTGTTTCGCGAAGCAGCAAAGTAAGATTTCATTGTTTTATTGTTTCATTGTTTCAAGGTGGCGTGCTAATCGATATTCAGGACCTTGATGCCCAGTCTTTGAAACTCTGAAACCTCGAGATCTTGAACCTTCAACTCAAATGAACGCTCTTCACATCAGCGGTAACGATCTGACTCTGGAAGCGGTGCGCGAAGTCGCGGCGGAACGGCGCGCGGTTCTTCTGGCGGCCGATGCGCGCCAGACGGTTGATCGCGCGCGCGCCGTGGTCGACGCGCTGGTTGCGAACAACCAGCTTGCTTATGCCATCACCACCGGCGTGGGCAAACTCAGCGACGTGCGCATCGCCGGAGATCAAATTCGCGAACTGCAAGTGAATCTGGTGCGCTCACATGCCGTAGGTGTAGGCGAACCGCTGGCAGCCATTGAAGTCCGCGCCATGATGCTGCTCCGCGTTAACTCGCTGTCAAAGGGTCACTCGGGCGTGCGCGCGGTTGTGATCGACACGATCTGTGAAATGCTCAACCGCGGCGTGACGCCCTATGTTCCGTCGCAGGGTAGCGTGGGCGCGAGCGGAGATCTTGCGCCGCTGGCTCATCTGGCTCTGGCGCTGATTGGCGAAGGAGAATGTTTAGATCAGAACGGCCAGCGCGTTGACAGCGCTGGCGCGCTGAAGCAGGCGCAGATCAAGCCGCTGATGCTCGAAGCGAAGGAAGCTGTGTCACTGATCAACGGCACGCAGGCGATGCTGGCGGTGGGCACGCTTGCGCTGCTCGCAGCGGAAACGATGGTGGACTCAGCGGACGTAATTGGCGGTTTGGCTTGCGACGCATTGCAGGGCACCGATACGGCATTCGATGAGCGCATTCACAAAGCTCGTCCGCACAGCGGGCAAATCAAGACCGCGGCGAATTTGCGCAAAATGCTCGAGGGCAGCCAGATTCGCGAGTCGCATCGCGCGTGCGGGCGTGTGCAAGACGCTTATTCGCTGCGCTGCATTCCGCAGGTGCATGGCGCCGTGCGTGACACGCTCGCTCACTGCCGTCAGATTTTCGAGACGGAAGCAAACTCCGCGGTGGATAATCCACTGGTGTTTATTGGCGATCCCAAAAAGATTGAAGGTGATGTAATTTCCGGAGGGAATTTTCATGGCGAGCCGATCGCGTTCGCGCTCGACTTCCTTGCCATTGCACTCAGTGCGCTAGCCGGGATCAGCGAGCGGCGCATCGAACGGCTCGTGAATCCTTCGCTCAGCGAAGGATTGCCGCCGTTTCTCGCGCCCGCTGCGGGATTGAATTCTGGTTTCATGATGGCGCAGGTCACCGCCGCCGCGCTGGTAAGCGAGAACAAAGTCCTGGCGCATCCGGCGTCGGTGGATTCCATCACGACGTCGGGCAACAAAGAAGACTACGTTTCCATGGGCATGACGGCGGCAATTAAGCTGAAGCGTGTGGTAGAAAACAGTCGCAACGTGATGGCGATTGAAGCCATGGCAGCGGCACAAGCCATCGACTTCTATCTTCTTGCCGAGAAGCCGCTGAAAACTTCGAAGCGCGGGCAGGCAGCGCATGCGGCTATTCGCGCGGTGTGCGCGACCATGGAACAGGATCGCGTGATGTACAAAGACTTCGCGCGGCTGGCGGAACTGATTGCGAGCGGGAAAGTAGCCGAGGCTTTGCGATAGGTCGTTTCACCACTCTCTAACTTCGCTCGGGACAAAAATTCGGCGCCGCCAGGGAGGAGCTCAAATCAGAAAAGAGCGACTGTCCCCAGATGTCTATCCAGCGTGATTTACAAACCTTCCTTCCCTGCTTCAGCCTTTCTGGTCTTCGCGCGAACGAAAGCGTAGTTCAACGCTGGCAGAGAATTGAAATCGGCGGCCTTGGTCCGGAACTCCGCAGCTTTGGCATTGTCGCGTTTGCCTTGATAAGCCTCGGCCAGGCGATAGAGATTGCGCGGGTCTTGATCGTTGGCCTGGGCAAGTTCGGTGATCGCCGCGTCGTAATCTTTTTGTGCCAGAGCGATTCGGCCTGCCAGTTCGTGAGATTGCTTTTCTTGCGCATGGTTGTTCGATTTTGCGATACCTTGACGGAACTCCTCCGCGTGGAGTTTGGCGGCAGCAAAGTCTTTTTGTGCGATAGCCAGCCCAGCCAGATTGAAGTGATGCAGGACCGCCGAATTGTCTTTGATTTCTTGCGATAGATTAGACGCCTGGATCATCTGGAACGAGTGGTCGAAGGTTTGCTTCGCTTCGTTATATTTCGGCATCTCGGCAAGAATAATTCCCTTCGCCTGAAGGTCGGCGGCCATGCTGGCCACATCATTTTTCTTTTCCGCAACAGCATATTCCTTGTCCATCGCCTGAATCGCTTTGTCGAGTTTGCCGCTGTCCGCCGCCACCACGGCCATCCCAAATAATGCCGTCCGGAGTTCGCCATCGTTGCGGGCCTGATCGGCCATTCCTTGCAACTCGGTGTTGGCTTCATCGCTTTTGCCCGAGTACATCAGGTCCGCCGAAATGCCGAAGCGCGACGAGGCAAAGTGCGGATCGATGGAAAGAGCCTTGCGGTATTGCGCGATCGAATCGTCGAATTTCCCTTCTTTGAGCAACAATTCGGCATAAGAGTCGTATGGATTCGGATCGTTCGGAATTAGTTCGATGTATTTTTTGAATGCCTGCTCGGCGTCAGCATAATTGCCTTGTTGCCGATATGCATAACCGAGAACGTTGTAGGCGGGCGAATAGCTGGGAGCGAGTTCGGTGCATTTCTTATAATGCGCAACCGCCTGATCGATTTCCTGCTGTCCGAAGTAATAGTTAGCCAGTGCGAACTGAGCACGCTCGTCGTTGGGATACGCTGTGATCAGCTTATCCAGATAATCTTTCTGTTGAACCGTGTTGCCATTGGCGCCGGCCTGGTTGGCGAGGATGACAAGCTTCTCGCCTTCTGAAGCGCGGTTTGCCAGGTTCACGGCATTCTGCATGTGCTGAAAGAATTCCTTTGTGGTGGGAGAGTTGTTGGCCCGCGCCAATTCCGCGGTGGCAAAGTCCGGGTCAAGCGCCAGGGCTTTATCAAAATGCTGGAGGGAGTCCTGGCCGAGAAGCCGCTCGGAAAGATCGCGCCCCTGGAGAAATTCTTTTCGGGCGTCGTCTGACTTTGTCGTGATGGGGATTTGCGCGTTGGAGGCGGAAGCGGAGACTTCCGTCACTGTGGTTTTGTTGCACGCGCTCCACACTGCGGAGATGAGAATCAAAGCTACAGCTAACACAAGACGCACAGTCTTATTCGACGGCATTGAATTGTCTCCTTAAATTCTTCGGCTTGCCTGGGGCGCCCACGAACCGACGCTACGCGGCACGATGCAGTCAGTTGGACAATGGAATATACGATCTAACCGAGGAGTTCGGGACGGGGCTGGGACGAATGCAGGTGTTTGCGGGACGAATAGAAGACAAGGGCTGGTGAGAGCTCAATTACTCTGGCTTGGCGGCGCTTCCGTCCAAGCCTAATTCGGGCGCGATGGCCTTCATCGCTTCGATGCATAGGGCGATGTGTTCATCCAGGTCCACGTCCAGGGCGGCTGCGCCGTTAATGATGTCGTCGCGATTTACTTTGCGGGCGAAGGCTTTGTCTTTCATTCTTTTTCGTACCGACTTGACGTCGACCTCCGCCAGCGACTTGCTGGGCTTAATTAGGGCGACGGCGGTGATGAAGCCGGCCAGTTCGTCGCAGGCGAAGAGGGCTTTTTCCATCATGCTGTCGCGGGTGACGCCGGTGTATTCGGCGTGCGACATCACAGCGCGGCTGATTATCTCGGGCCATCCGCGTTCTTTGAGAATTGCGTTGCCTTTGTAGGGATGGTCTTCGAGGCTGGGCCAGCGGTCGTAGTCGAAGTCGTGGATGAGGCCGACGATGCCCCAGAGGTTTTCTTCGTCTAGCGAACTTGTCACGAATTTTCGGGCGCAGGCGCGCATGCAGGCTTCTACGGCGAGAGCATGTTTGCGCAGGCTTTCGGATTGCGTGAACTCAGTTAGGAGTTGCCATGCTGCTTCTCTGTGGTGGATTTCGTTCATCTTTACCCATGCTAACTTGAATCCGGGTTGCCAGTGTATGGGCGGCGGTCTTTTAAGAACCTCGCCGCCCAGTGAGTGTGATGGCGAACCGATTGACTGAACAGCTCAGGGACTTCCAATCGCGATTTTCCCCTGACAATCTTAGTACCGCTATCATTGCGTACTGTACCTTCGTACATCGCTATGTTAGCGGTTTGCCTCTAGTCTTGTGTTTGTGGCCAATAGCAAGCCTGCGAGGCGGTACAAGATGAAGATGTTTTGTGTGCTTGCCCTAGCCGGCGCCATGGCAATACCCGTGGCGTCTCAAGATGACAGCAACGGCGAATCCAGGGTCATTGCCATGGAGAAGGCATGGAACCAAGCCTTTAAGTCTCGCGATGGTAAGGCATTGGGTGGCATGCTTCATGATTCCATAGTGTTGGTCAACGACGACGGCAGCCTGGAATCAAAAGCTGGATTTCTGACAGAGATCGATAAGGCGAAGCCTTCTGCGAATCAACAAACCGACCCGGAATCAATTAGCGTGCGTATCTTTGGCAACGTCGCCATCGCGACCGGTGTTTTTCGTGAAAGCGGCATTGAAAAGGGGAAAGCGTTCGCACGACGAAATCGCTTCGTCGACACCTGGATTCACGATGGGGAGTCGTGGAAGTGCGTAGCGGCCTCGGCTACCCCGATTCTCCACTAGTTGCGCAGAGTACTCACCACGCCGCTCCACGATCAACCATGATTTTCGCCTGATCATTCATGATAGTACGCAAACGGGACAATTTGTCCTCTAGCCGCGAGGCACGGGACATCCCGTCCCAGTTGCGCGCTGAATTATTCTCATCAGTGTCTGGAATTAGTCACTTACAAAGTCTCCTTCCTGGACCCAGGATTGCTTCTGAAAGAACGTTCGCTGAAACGTTTTTTTCTGGAGCTGTTAATGACACAGAACCTCGCCCCGATAGCACAAGATCTGCCGCAGGAAACCTGGCGCTGGCAGGATAAGACGGCAAAGTTGTCTCTCCAGTTCCACGATAAAGTCTTACAGGAAGTGGCCTTGACTGGGGGCGTGGTGACGATCGGCCGCCAGCCAGACAACCTGCTTCGGATCGACAATCCTATTGTCTCCGGCCACCATGCCCGGATCTTCTGGGAAAACAATCACTATGTTCTTGAGGACAACGAAAGCTTCAACGCCACCTACCTCAACGATCGCCGCGTTTCGAGGGCAGCGCTTAGCGATGGGGATGTCATCGTAATCGGCAAGCACCGAATTGAGTTTCACAGCAGGACGGGAAAGCGCGATGTGTCGTCTACGTCCGCGACCCACGATCGCACCACGGTTTGGCAGGCTCACGTAGAAAAAGCTGCGCCCCCGCAGCTGGAAGCTACCATGGTGCTGGATGCCGGCAGGCTCAAAGAAATGATGGCCAAAATGGCTAAGATGGCCGCTGGTGCTGCGCCTGTGGGGCCGTCGGGCATCGCGCTGGTACCGGCCTGCGACTCGACGGCGGTGAAAGCGCGACAAATTGGAGTGGTCACCATCGTCGCCGGCCGAACCAACCGGCAGCGGTACGTTCTTTCGAGCAAGCTCAGCGCGATTGGCAAATCGAAGATGGCCAGCATTCGGCTGAAGCGATGGTTTGCTCCTCGCGTCGCCGCCTCGATTCACCAGCGGGAAGAAGGATATTTCCTTGTGCGGGCGGCAAAGAACATCCGTATTAAAGTCAACAACGCCGAGTTCACACAGAGCCAACAGGAGCTCAAGAGCGGCGACCAGTTTGAAGTGGCCGGAATTGTTGGTAAGTTTGGCTATGAGAACGGGTAAATCCTGACGCGCAGTCAGTCCGTGGCATCCCTATTCAATTTCAGCTCGCCCCGACGACTAAGGGGCTCCTTCGGCTGAGAGTCGCGTTTGCGCAGGCTTTCGGATTGCGCCTTTCGAGGATCTCGTTCCTGATGAGTGTTATCGCGATTTTGCAACTGCTGTAAATCGAAGATGGGCCCTTATTGCGATCATTTGACTGGCGCGAAGCTGCAAAAAAGATTGTCGGCAACGAGTAGCGAAAGCCAGATTGCAACATCCTCGGGCGCAATTTCTCCTGCCTTTTCAGGCATTTAGCTTGACTCTCACCTCGGACTAACTCGCGAATCACTTCCTTGTTTAGAAATGCATTTAGGAATCAGGCCGCGTGCATTGTAGGTTTTGGCGGATCGAAGCAGAGTCGGGACAACAAATTTCACGGAGCACAGCTCCTGGAGGTAGTTATGAAAAATGCAAGACTCACGATCTCTGCCCTGTTGGCTTTGTTCGTCCTTCTCACCCCGGCCTTTGCACAGTCGGCCAGCTTCCGGGTACAGGTTCCCTTCGAGTTCGCCGTCGGGAACCACACCCTTGCTGCTGGAGAATACAAGGTAACCGTCATGAAACCGGGAATGTTACAGCTAGAACGGCTGGACGGGCGCGGGACTGCCGCAGTGATGACCACCTACACCGGCGGTGGACCAAATCAGGATTTGCGTCCCAGACTCATCTTCCACAGCTATGGCAACCACTACTTCCTGTCGCAAGTTTGGATCGATGATGTAAACGTGGGCCATGAGTTGTTCGCCCCGGCATCTGAACTGCGCTACGCGCGAGAAGGGCATCAGCTGCAAACGACCCTGGTGGCAAAGGGGCAGCAGCCCAACAAGTAGCCGGTGTCGCGAGCGAACGTGGATGAAGCCCGGAGAAATCCGGGCTTCGCTTTTTTGCTCGCGCTATTTGTATTCCAGGTCGAGAGCGTAGATTCCTTCGATGCCCGTGTCGCGGGTTGTAATCGGCTTATCATCCGGTGATAGACCAAACCATCCTTGGGAGAATTGATCAAGACTGTAGGCCAGTACCTTCAAGCCATGCAAGGCTGCGAGTTGCTGCCTCTGGTGGCTCGCGACCTCGATCCTTATCAGGGAATCGCCCTCCTGCGCGTAGACAAACCTGCTGTCATGAGACCAAGAGTCCCATGCGAACACGGTGCCGGAAGCGAGTGTCTGCCACGTATTGGTCGCGAAAGTAAAGAGCGCCATTTTCGAGGTGTCATCGCCCACGAGTGCAACGAGGTATCTGCCGTCCGGCGACCAACGAGGGCTCCACAAGCCGTCCGACGCCGGTACCTTGGTAGATTCGCGGGTTTGGAGATTGAAAATTCTCACCTGAGATAAATCCCCTTGCGGGCCGCTCGCATATGCGATCCGATTGCCATCCGAAGACCAGGTCGGATCACTGAGATCCCCGGCAAGCAATAGCGACGGACTACCCCCATCCGCACTGACAGCGTAGATTCGGCTTGAGTTGGTTTCGCCAACCTGGCTCTTTCCGACGTGAGAGACGTCGGTGAACACAATCATTTTTCCGTCGGGAGACCAGCGCGGACTCATTACGCCCGTGGGCGGCAAGGTAAGTTGCATCTTCTGGGTGCCGTCGGTCTTGCTGCGCCACAGTGATCCCTCGGGGTAGGAAACGTAAGCCATCCACTGGCCGTCGGGGGAAAAATCCACGTAACAAGCTGAAATTCCTCCGAGATAAGGACCGAATCTGTCCGATGTGCGATCGTAAATCGACAATTCCCCCCGATGTTCTTCTGCTGCGGCGTAGAGCTCGGTGCCGTCTCTGCTTATCGTTGGAGGCCCGTACGACGTGTAGCCGGACATCAGCCGCTCCGGAACCGGGGTGTGACTTCTCCACCAACTCCGTCCGTCACGCACGGCCCACAGGTCGTATCGGTCGCCGTCCCAGGCACTAAAGAAATAGACCTTCCCGTCCGGACTCCAAGTCCCGGGGAAAACGTGCTCGCGCTCAAGGATTTGGTGAGGATTGCGCCCGTCCACACCAATCTCCCACAGCCGATAATTAACCGTGGAATCCTGTGGCTGACCAAAACGGATGCGGGACCCGTCGGGAGAAAGGGTGAGACCAAAGAAGTACTTCGCGGTGGCAAGACGTCGCTCGTCGGTTCCGTCGGCGTTGGCTCGATAGAGTTCCGAGTCGTTTTTTCGGGTGAAGAAAATACCTCGGCCATCCAAAGCCCAGATAACAGAATACGATATGCCCCGAACAATCAGCCGGGGCGAACCCGTTGGCAGCGGTTGGGTCCATACATTAAACTGGCTCGCCTGGGGACCGACCGGCTCCTTGAATAGGAGCGCAGATCCGTCCCTTGAGATGTCCGCCAGAAGGCCGGGAGCAGCTGGGATCTCGGACGCTTCTCCGCCTGTGACCGGAATCCGCTTTGTGATTATTGTGGACGAGCGGATCGTCTGGAAGTAGACGGACTTGCCGTCCGTCAAAGGCCTTCTTAGCGGCAAGGGCAGCAGGCCGACGAACGCGTCCCTGGTTAAAAGGTGAGTGCCGGTAATCCTGGGCGGCGGGGTCGGCAAGAGTAAATAGATCAGCGCGCTGACGATCGCCAACAAAGCGACGGCAATCAGGGCCCAGATCCTGGTTCGATGAATCTCTGTTGTACGTGCCAGTTCGCGCGGGCCCACCAGATCGTCGGGAGGAGCGGGCATCCTTTCAACCTCGCCGATGAATCGGTACCCGCGCTTGGGGAGCGTCTCAACGTAGCACGGAGCATCGGCCTCGTCCCCCAGCGCCTGACGAAGCTTCTTGATCGCGGTGTTCAGGCTGAGATTGAAATCAACGAAGGTATCACTGGACCAGAGGCGCTGCTGGATCTCCCCGCGAGTGACCAGCTCTCCGGGCTTCGCCAGCAGCATTTCGAGGATTTGGATGGGCTGGCCTTGCAACTTGAGGCGGGTATTGTTCTTACGCAGCTCTCCGATCTGAATATCCAGTTCGAAGGGGCCGAAACGAACTGTCTGATTTTGACCACTCATGGCACACTACCGAAATCGGCCAAGTATAACTGATGCGATTCGTCTTCGAAGGCCTCGCTCTGAGGACAGTCTGAATAGTTGAGAAAATCAGGCGATTCGCTCAGACCCTCATCTTTCGGAAGACGCGCATACAATTAGTAAACATCACGCTGCTTCGCGATCCATCACGATTTTCGCCTGATTTCATCGGACTCTTGCCGTATTGCTTTGGCTCGTAGCCGCGAAATTCGCGGGGTTGCTTTATTTTAACCTTGACATGCACAGGCCTGATACCGCAGATTAGCGTGCATTCGGAACCTTTCCCCCAGAAGGCGGTTCCGAATAAGTTGCCGGCTCTGGCAACTCCCACAACTCGATGGCTACGACTCTTGCCCCGGTAGACTCTAGGGAGGTCGTCCGTTGCGATCACTGCCTGTTGGTTCAGTTTCGCACCCATAACAATAATTGCCGCCGCTGCCACGCGTGTCTGGATGAGGAAGAGCCAGAACCGGTGCAGGTGCTGCCCACTCCGGTGTTGCTGCCCATGCCGGGCACCATGTCCGGACATTTGAACCTGGCGGTGTCGATCCGCTCGCTGCGCCTGCGCAATGGGCTGAGCCAGCGGCAACTGGCGGGGCGCATGTCGGTGCCTCGGACCTACGTGTCGAAAATCGAAAATGAAAAAGCTACGCCTACGCTCTCGTCGCTGGAGCGGCTGGCGCGGGCACTGGAGGTGACCGTGGCCGACTTGCTCACTGGAGGAGAACGCAACCGCCAGGAAGAGATCAGCGAACTGGTGAAAGATCAGTTCGTCGCCGAATTGCTGCCGTTTGTTTCGCAGCTGAATGGCATGCAGATGTCGAGCATTCTGACGCAGGTGAGGGATTTGACGGTTCGGCCGAGACGGACGGCGTAGCGTTTGGGAAGGGCACGAGTTTACTCGTGCCGTCCGAAGACTCGACGCTCACGCGCTTTAGCGCCTGAGGTTAAGTCGGGCTTCAGCGCAGATCGACTTTCTCCGGGCAACCAGCCAACTCGATGCCGGGACCAATTTTGGTCCCGGCTTTTTTTATGAGACCTCCCAAAACGGCTCTTTCGGCGTGTTAGGGCTAACCTCTCGATGTTAAGGCTTCCCACGGCTTGCGCCGTGGGCTGTATTCTTTCGCCGCGCCATGCGGCTGCATGAATCTCGGATAGATCGACGGGCATCTATCCAGCATGAATTTCGAAGAAGCAACACATCCGTTCGTCTCGCCCGCGGAATTGCCTTTACGTTCAGTTTCTGAGGAACGCCCATGGGAGGATCCACCCTCGCGCGAATCCGCGATTGTGCCAGGACCGAGCCTTCATGACGAGTCTTTACTTGACGCGTACTCGCGTGCAGTAACTGGCGCTGTCGAAAAGGTCAGCCCGTCGGTCGTGAATATTGAAGTGCATCAATCTGCGGGACGTACCCGTTCGGGCGAAGAGCGGGAGCGGCGGGGCGGAGGGTCAGGGTTTGTTTTCACTCCCGACGGCCTGATTCTGACGAACAGTCACGTGGTTCATGAGGCGAGGCGAATTGAGGTCACCGTCGCTGATAGGCGTCGCATGCCTGCGAGCCTGATCGGTGACGATCCGGCGAGTGATCTGGCCGTCATTCGTATCGACGAGCCGCGCATTGACGAGCCAGGACTTACTGCTGCCTCACTCGGCGATTCGCAGCGGCTGCGCGTGGGGCAGGTGGCGATCGCCATTGGCGCGCCTTATGGATTTCAGTCGACGGTGACGGCGGGTGTGGTCAGCGCGCTGGGGCGATCGCTGCGGTCGTATTCCGGGCGATTGATCGATGATGTGATTCAGACTGATGCATCGCTGAATCCGGGAAACTCGGGCGGGCCGCTGGTCGATTCCTCGGGGCGCGTGATCGGCGTGAACACGGCAACCATTCTTCCGGCGCAGGGAATTTGCTTTGCCATCGGCATCAACACGGCGAAGTTTGTGGCCAGCCGGTTACTGCGCGATGGGCGGCTGCGCCGCAGCTATGTTGGCGTTTCGGCGCAGACCGTGCCGATCCATCGGCGTGTGGTGCGTTTTTATGATTTGACGAAGGAAACCGGCGCTCTGGTGTTGTCGGTGGAAGATGGAAGCCCGGCCCGGCGCGCGGGATTGCGCGAAGGAGACGTGATCGTGGCGCTGGAAGACCATCCGGTGGCCGGGATAGACGACCTGCACCGCGTGTTGACCGATGTGCGGGTCGGGGTGAGTTGCTCGCTGACTTTGCTGCGCCACACGGAAAAGCTGGAGCTGAAAATTATGCCCGAGGAAGCAAAGTAGGTGGTGCCGGAGACAAGGCCGGGATGATATAACAGCAAGGTCATCAACCATCCGGTTTTGGCTTCTTCTTTTTATTCGCCACTGGCGTTTGATTCTTGGTCTTCTTATGAATGGGATGAATCATGTCGCTTCTGAGGCGGGCCCGGATCGAGTAAGACTAGGACCGCTGGAGCGCAAGATCCTCGAAGAAGTGTGGTCGCGCAAAAGCAAGAGCCTGACTGTGCGCGAACTCGTGGAGGACGGTAAAATTCCGCTCGCCTACACGACCGTCATGACCACTCTCGACCGGCTGTTCAAGAAAGGTCTGCTGGATCGAGTGGAAGAAGGCAGGGCATTCCGTTACTCCGCGCAGTGCGCCCCCGCGGAGATATCACGCCTGGTAGCCGTTGCCGGAATGCGGCGATGGCTAGAATCGAGCAGTTCTTCCTCTTTACCCTTGTCTTGTTTTGTGGACGCAATCAGCGCTCACGACGCAAGCTTGTTGGATGAGTTACGGGTGCTGGTCGAGCGGAAGCGTTTGGAACTGAAGAAGCGAAAGGAGAAACAGTAATGCTGTTCGCCTTCCGCGGGTTCATGGTTGCATTGGGATTCTTCGGCGTAGTCTATTGCCTGCTCTCTGTGCTGGTGGTAGGCGTCTGGCGATGCGCCCGTCCGCTATGCCGAAATTCTGCCGTGGCGGCGGCCCGCTTGCTGTTTGGGTTGCGAATCTTTCCTCTGGTAGGCTCCGCATTCATTACTTTGGCTTTTGCGTTGCCGGCATTCTTCCTGCTTGAAGGAGGAATGGATGAAGACATAGGAACGCTATTGTTCAGCGCGGGGACGCTGTTGTTGCTGGCGGCTGGCTTTGTCCGGATACTGAGTGCGCAAAAGGGTGCTTTGCACGTAGTGGCGGCCTGGCTGAAAGGCGCGCATGCTCTGGAGGCCGGCGCGGCCGTGCCCATTCTGCGGGCCAACCACGGAGCGCCGCCACTTTTGTTGTATGGCATTTCTACGCCCCAGGTATTGGTTTCCGAGGCTGCCGTTTCGCTGTTGAGCCCCGAGGAATTGAGGGTTGCGGTGCGGCATGAAATGGGGCACTTGCGGTCGCGGGACAATTTGAAAAAGCTGATTCTTTATGGCGCTCCGTTTCCGGGCATGGGAAGTCTGGAGCGGGCATGGCAGGAAGCGGCAGAATTTGCGGCGGACGAGGCCGCAGTCACCAACAGCGCTGACGCGGTTGATCTGGCCGCCGCATTGATCAAACTTTGCGAGTTAGTTCCCGTGCAGGCGCAACCGGCATTTACCACGGGCCTGGTAGATATTACAGCGCTAATAGACGTACGCGTGCGGCGTCTTCTCGCCTGGAATGAAAACAGTTCCCGTTTCGTAAGACTTCGCTGGTGGTTCCTGCCTGCGGTTTTGGTCACGCTTCCGTATACCGCCGTCCACTACAGCCACGCGTTAATGTTCACCCACCAACTTACCGAATGGTTCATCCACTAACGAAGTGTACGGTGCGATCTTTGCACCTTAGCGCTTAGGATCGCCGCTTCCCCTCGCTTTCACCACATCTACGAGTTCATTGGTAGTAGCACGAAGCGCCTGCTAGTTTCCTGCTGCGGTGTTTCGGTGAACTTATGCGATTGCAGTCGCGGGCAAGGCAAGATAAGGGTAGCCCCTCCTCTATCCTCTCCACGCTGATCCATCTCTTCGTCCTTTTCTTTCTGATAGTTCCTCTCCTCGCTGAAGCTCAAGTAAAGATCACCACAAAGGCGGATCGGATTTCGGTCGAGATCGACGGCAAGCCTTTTACTTCGCTCTACAAAGGTGAAGAAGCGCATAAGCCTTTTTTCTATCCGCTCCTCACGGCATCAGGAAAACCAGTCACGCGCGCTTTTCCAATGGAGAAAGTCGAAGGCGACCCTACCGATCATCCGCACCAGCGAAGTCTTTGGATTGGCGCGGAGAACGTGAGCGGTATGGATTTTTGGGAAATCGAAACATCGTACAACCGTCCTCACAAGGGTTCGATCGTGTTCCGGCGGGTTCTCGAAACCAAGAATGGCAGGAAGACAGGCGGCCTTCGCGTGCTCGCAGACTGGGTTAGCCCCGAAGGCGAAACAGTTATCTCGGAGACACTGGCCGTGAAGTTTTATGCAAAGCCCAGCGAGAGCCGGATATTCGATATCGACTTGCGCCTCCAAGCGGTCAAGACGGTCAAGTTTGATGACGACCACGACGCGATTTTGGGGCTTCGCCTTGCACCGGCTTTCGATGAGCACACCGGCGGAAAAGTTGTAGACGCTGAGGGGATTACGGGAGTCGACACCATCCGGGGCAAGCGCACTGCATGGGTGGACTGGCAGACCGATCTGCAGGGAGAGAAGGTCGGCGTGGCAGTGATGGATTCGCCGCGCAATTTCCGCCATCCAACTCCGTGGCACCTGCGGCCGGAAGGAATATTTTTCGCCAGCCCCTTTGCTTTCCGCACTTATTCGAAGTCTGCTGAAGATGGCAGTCTGACTCTACAAGCCGGCAAAGAACTGCACCTGCGATATCGAATTTTTATTCACCCGGCAGCCGCGGCGGTAGCGCCGAAGTTTCAAGAATTTTCCAAACAGGAGCTTTCGAAACAATGATGCACCGGGCCCGGTTAGTCCTCGTTTTCCTTGGTTGTGTTTCTTCCACTCTGTTTGCCAATACGATTGCGGGGACGGTGACGGCCGGAGCGAGTTCCACTCCGATTCCTAGTGCAAGTGTTGTGCTGCACGGAAATGGTCACGACCAGAGCGCACAAACCAGCGGCGACGGAACCTTTTCTTTTTCTGGATTGCAGGCGGGTGTCGCGTACTCGCTGACGGTTCAGTCGGAAGGACTGCGTCCGTTCGCGCAGACCGCGATAACGTTGAACGAAGGCGAAACGCTTCACATTGATGCGAACATGGAACTGGCCAACGTGAACGAATCCATTGTGGTGACCGATGGCGTGGTGAACTTGCAGAGCACGGCATCGGAAATCAAGCAAACACTGACGTCTGAGGATTTGCAAGACCTGCCCACAGTCACTCACTCGTTAGACAAAGACGCGAGGCTGGATCCGCACGTGCGCCAGACCATTGGGTTGGGCTCCGACTACCAGGACAGCACCCGCCTCTCGATCAACGCAGGTTCCTACCGCAATACCGGATACATGCTGGATGGAACGACGACGTACGACTGGATTTATTCGGTGGCGCCCCAGACAGTAGTTTCGCTGGGCGCGGCCAGCGACATGACTGTGATGACCGGTCAATACCCGGCGCAGTATGGAATCTCGACCACCGGAATACTGGTGATCAACACCAAGTCGGGGACGAACAATTATCACGGCGACGCATTTGCATTTATTCGCCCGAGCGGGATTCAGAGCAATCCGCCGGTATCGACTCTTCATACTCCGAACCAGCGCGAAGATTGGGGCGGATCATTCGGCGGCCCGATTGAGAGCAACCGGACGTTTTTCTTCGGCAGTTTTGAGGTGGCGGAGCAGGATCGCGGAGCTTTCATTCAGTCCCCCACGCCGAGCGTCTTCGATGGGCACACAACCGAGTCCTATGCCCTGCTGCGCTTCGACCACAACTTCAGCGACACTAACTCTTTGACCGCGCGTTTCAACGGCAACCATTTCCAATCGAACAATGTGCAGGATCGCATATCCGGTTTCAACCAGCCCAGCACAGGCCGTCTGGCGCGTATCCAGTCATGGGGCGGGCAGATTTCCGACCGGGTGATCTTCGGAAACAAGGTGAACGAGGCGCGGTTTTCCTTCATCGATTTTTTTCCGGACAGCGCCACGCCGCTGGACCCATCGGTGACCATCTCATATCCTAATTATGAGACGACTGGTTACTCAACCTATAGCTGGGTACACGCGCACACGTTTAATTTCAGCGATGTTCTGGTAGTACGGCATGGGCGGCATGAGATTAAGGTCGGTGGCGAAGCCGTGCATCTGCGAGCCAAAGATTTTGCCTACACACCGTTTGGGGCTTACTCCTTCTCAGCGACGAATTTTACGACTCCAAGCAGCTACAGCCAGACTTTCGGAGTGCAGAACCTGCACTACGGCGAGAATGAGGTGAGCGCATTTGTAGAAGACAATGTGAAGCTCTCATCGCGGTTGACAGCGAATCTCGGCCTGCGTTACGAGTGGCAGAGCGTAACCGACGACCGTAATAATTTCGCTCCGCGGCTGGGCCTGGCGTGGGATGTAAGAGGCGACGGTAAGACGGTAGTGCGCGCGGGCGCAGGGATTTTCTACGATCAGTACTACATGTATATTATGCGGCGCTTCACGACTCTGGGACCGAATGCGCCACAGCAGACGATCACGATTCCTTACGGCACTGCTGGTTTTCCGACTTTCCCCAATTCCCTTCCCTCGATACCCACTGGTACACCTGCGGCAGCTTTGAATCTGTATCTGCCGGACAGCAAACTGCTCAATCCTTATGCACTGCAATTCTCATTGAGCGTGGAACAGAAGCTTGCCCGCAATCTGACTTTGAATATTTCCGGCTTTAGCGAACATACGCTCAAGCAGATGGCGGTGGATGACATTAATCATCCGGCGCCTTACCCGCGCACCGCTACCATGTCGCCGAGGCCGGGATCGGTCGCGGACAAGACGCGCCCTTTCTACAATCCCATAACTCAAGAATCGACTTACGATGGCGTACAAGTGCGCGATGTGGCCGTCATCAAGAACAACTCGTCGAGCATTTACCAGTCGCTGGATGTGGGCCTCACTGGAAGGCTTGCCCACCGGCTGCAACTGGGCGCGCACTATGTGTTTGCCGCTTCGTACACCTATGCAATGTTCTATGCCGACGCCAACAGCGGCATTCCCAGCGAATGGTACCCAAATTGGACCGCCTATGAACGCGCTCCCGACGATTACTATCAGCGAAACCGCCTGGTAGGAACGGCCGGTATGCAACTGCCTTTCCGGACAGAGTTCACGCTGGTGGGGACGATTGGATCCGGTCTGCCAGTCAATCCGATTACGGGCACGGACGACAATGGGGACACCTATTCAACTGACCGTCCGGTGGGTTTTAGCCGAAATTCATTCCGCACTCCCGTACAGGGAAACCTGGACATAGCGCTCGGCAAACGCTTCAAGATTTATGAGAGATTGCAGGCCGAGGGGCGGGTGCAGGCGTTCAACATTCTCAACCACCAGAACTATCTCAACGTGGTTAATGCATACGGCGAGGGACCGACGCCGAAAACCAATTTTCTTGCGCCTATCGCCGGAGTGGCAAACTCGGACCCATCGCGGCAGATAGAATTCTCGCTGCGGTTTCTGTTCTGACTTAAGGTGTGAAACGCAAGTCCACCTCTTCTGCAGACACACGGATTAAGAATGATTTCGCGCGCTATTTTCGCAATGTCCATCTACGAGTCTGTTGGTAGTAGCAGGAGTGGCCCTGCTATTTTTCGCTGATCTACCGACCGCAAAAGAAGTGCGGTGAAGTGTCCTCAAGTCAAGTTTCGGAGGAATGGATGCGGCGAGAAATTATGCGGACGTTCCATCTCTGTAGGCGACCCCTTCGCAAAACTGCTCAATTCTTATGCTTCGCTGGCCTCATCGTAGGCCTTGCGTCTTCGTCTCCGGCACAGGTCGACCGCGCCGGATTGAACGGCGCCGTCAGCGACCCCGCCGGGCGGGTTTTGCCGCAGACGCATGTGGTCGCGCTGCAGAATTCGACGGGACTGCGGCGGGAGACTACGACGTCTCCCAGCGGATCGTTTGATATTCCCGAATTGCCGGTTGGAGTGTACACGATTACGTTTGAGCACGAGGGGTTCAAATCGCTCACCTTCGTCGATGTCGTGGAGGTCATCGGGCTCACGCGAAGGCTCGATGCGACTCTGCAAGTCTCCGGCCGCGACGAACGCGTGGAAGTTTCCGCCAGTTCGGCGCTGATCGACCGCAACACCAGCGCGGTAACGGGTTTAATCGAGAAAGAGCAGGCGGATGAATTGCCGCTGAACGGCCGCAACTGGGCCTCGCTGACGGCCTTCGTCCCCGGCGCCGTTGACACCGGCGGCAGCAACCAGCGGACGATTCGCTTCGCCGGGCGCGGCCTGGACGACAGCAACTGGACCTACGACGGCATTGATTCGACCAGCATCGTGAATCAGACGCAGCGCCCATGGGTGCGGCTGGCCATTCCGCTGGACGCGATCCAGGAGTTCAGCGTCGATTCGCTGATGGCATCCGCCGAGCAAGGCGCAACCGGAGGGCCGCAACTGGCCGTTACCTCGCCTTCGGGCACAAACGGCTTCCACGGGCGAGTGTTCGAATTCTTGCGCAACGACGTTTTTGACGCGCCCGTGCCGGAATGGGCTTCTAACAAAGAAACGCAGCAACCGCTTCGTCTCAATCAGTTCGGCGGATCGCTGGGCGGCCCCATCGTCCGCGATAAGACGTTTTTCTTTATCGCTACGGAAGCCTATCGGCAACACTGGGGCTACCCGACGAGCGGCGACGTGCCGAGCGCGGCGCTCATTGCCAGCGTTCCGGCCTCGTCGCCAGTCTACCCCATCATCAACGCCTTCCCGGGTGCAGGTCCAAACACCATCCTGACGCCTTGGACGCCGGCCACCGACCCAGGCGACCCACACTACGCGGACTATGACCTGCTGACCTGCGCCTGCACTCAGGTGGTCAACGAGAATTCGGCCATGCTGCGCCTTGACCAGCATTTCTCGGCCGCGACGACAGCGTTCATGCGATTCAATTACGATCGTTCCGTCGATACGCAACCGGTTTCGGCGGCCGCGACGGACTTGCAGCAGAGGGTATCTGCGCCGATCAACGGCGCGCTCGAATTGCTGCACATCTTCAGGCCTACACTGGTGAACGAGGCCAAGTTTGGATTCAATCGCGCCACATCCAACACTTACAACATCGGTAGAAACGGCACCATCTACCAGATTTCGATTGCCACCGGCCCTGGGCCGGGATTCATCACCCAGAACACCAACGAGAACAGCATCTACGTAGGCAACTCATTTTCTTGGATCGACAACCTGACCTGGATTCATGGCCGGCATACCTTCAAGTTTGGCGCGGAGGTTCGCCGCATTCAAGTGAATCAGGAATCGGGGGTCCATGGAAAAATTACGTTTTCCACAGTGGAGGATCTGGCGGCGAATGAAGTGAACAAAGCCAGCCTGTCGGGCGCGTTGCCGGTCAACCACTTGCGCAAGAATGATTACGTCGGCTACGCGCAGGACGAGTACAGATGGACGCCCAGGCTGACCCTGAACCTGGGCGTGCGCTATACCATCTTCGATCTCTTCCACGAGGAGAACGGGTTGGCCAGCCCATTCGATTTCGCCACCTGCGGCTCACAGGGATTCTGCGGTGTGGGCGCCAGCTTCGGCAACCAGAACTACGGCGATGTCGATCCTCGTGCGGGCTTTGCCTGGACGCCGTGGCAGGACAGCCGGACGGTGATCCGAGGCGGATTCGGCATCTACCACGAAGACGGACAATTGGACGATCAGAATCTGCCCGCCAAGAACGAAGTGCCCTCCTATTCGGTAAAAAGCACTAAAAGCCTTCAGCTCGCGTATCCGGTCGATCCGTTTTTTACCGGCTCCGGAACCCTTTCACCGAACGCCGAACAACGGAACCGCAAGGATTCGTATACCGAGCAGTGGAGCCTCTCGGTGCAGCGCGAGCTGCCTGCGAACTTCGTCGGCTCGGTCTATTACTTGGGAAGCAACGGCGTGCATCTGCTGGACACCAACGTGGTGAACTTGATCAATCCGGCTACGGGCGCCGTGCAATATCCGGCCTTTGCTCCCGCCATCCCCTGGCGCGGCTCAGTCGGCATGAGCTCGTACAATGGTCTCTCCGTGGCATTGCGGCGTTCGTTCTCCCACGGATTACTGGTGACCGCTAATTACACCTATTCGCACGAGATCGACAACGGCTCCAATGGCAGCGGCGATGGCGACGAAATATCGGCGCAGAATCCGCTGTGCCTGGCGTGTGATCGCGCCAGCGGCACTTGGGACGCCCGCCATGTGGTCAATGGCAATGCGGTCTATGAGCTGCCCTTCGGCCGGGGCAAGAGGCTGTTGAGTGACCCCGGGATTGCACGCGCTGTCCTGGGCAACTGGGAATTGACGACCACCGCCCTGGCCCGCACCGGCTTCCCGGTGAACGTACTGATGCCCAGCAGTTATACTGCGCCGGACGGAGCCTCCGGCACGGAGCGTCCCGATCTGATTCCGGGCGTTTCTCTCACCCCGCCAGGTGGAAGAACCATCTCGGAGTGGATCAATCCCGCGGCGTTTGCCACTCCGGCGGGAGAATTCGGCACCGCGCCGCGCGACCTCCTCC
>DATBZH010000105.1:0-54936 GCA_036513255.1 Candidatus Sulfotelmatobacter sp.
CTCGCCGCAGTTGCGGAAAAAGCTGACACACTATCGCCTAAGCTCATGCTCGGCGATCTCGAAATGCACGGCGCAGAAGCCGTCTCCGGCGAAGGCACGAGCCAGAGCGACTCCAAATACTTTCACGTGTTTCAAAATGGAGCCTGCTACGAGTTCGCCCTCAACATAACAACCAATGCCGCGCAGGCCGACACCGCCCTCAAGCACATCGATCGCGACAAAGTCTTCGCCCGCCTAGGCTCGATTCTATCGACCGTGAAGATCGAGAACGTCGAGCAGGGTAAAGACACTCTGCAAGCAAGCGGCGCAGAAAAGAGCGACGCCAGCGGGAAGAATAACGAGCAAAAAGCGGATTCGGCAACAACCGCCCCGTCAACCAACGATGCCGCAAAGCCCGCGGCCACAGCCGACGCCACGAAGCCCAGCGAATCCACCACGCCAGCTTCAACGAACAACACGATGGACACTCCGGTCGCCCAAGCGGCGCCGGCGACGGGGTCAACTCCAACAACGGCTCCTCAGTAACTGCTGCGACTCGCGGCAAAACAAAAGGCCATCGAGAATCTCTCTCGATGGCCTTTCACTCATTCGCACACATTCTTACATTAATTCAGACTTTCCGCGCCTCCTGCCGGCTCATCGTAACCAGCACCGTATGCGCTAGGCTCTCCACCACGGCAACATCGCCTTCATCGAAGTTAAAAGACTGCTCACCAAACACCGCCAGCAATCCCACCGTTTCCCGCTGGGAACGGATCGGCGCCGCTAGGATCGATCGCACGCCCAGCCTCCGGCAGCTTTCCGCATCCACTCTTGTATCGATCTCGGCGTCGTCGCAGCGCAACGATTTGCCCGTGCGAAAACATTCTCCGGAAAATCCCGAATTCACGTCCAGCCGCGTGCCCAGCGCCGGAGCGCTCGCTCCAATACTCGCCCGGCACATCACCGACCCGTTATGCGACAACGCAATGGCCGCGCTCGTTCCGCGCGTCAGCGCCCGCGCCCGCTCTCCAATGAGGCGCAAGGCCGCACTCAAATCCGTGCCCAGCGAATTGAACTCATACTGCACAGTTCCAGAGAAACCGGTCGACGAGACATTGCCTTGCGAAAGCACGCCTCGCCGCGCAGCGATTTCCATGATCAACTCGTCGTCATCCATCGTATCGGTGTTGATCAGATCCGTGTCCATCGCATCCGTCTCCGGCTCAAGACTCAGGCTCACATGTCCCTCCTTCGCCTCCGGCCTGCCGTCGCGGATCGCCCACGCGGCAGCCCGTGCCGTCCCCCGCAAACTCAGCTTGGGAGCCCTGCTGCTCGGCGCGTCCGCATTCACAGTCAGCCACTCGTTCAAGCGCTGCCGCGCATCTTCCGGCAACTCCGAAAATCGTACTCCCGCCCGCCCCAGCGCATCGGCCCAGGCAATGTAGCCGGTTGTTTCCAGATGAGCGATGGGTTCGGTGAGATCCACCTGGAGTTGCACTCGCTGCTTCGCTTTCAGCGGAGTGGCCGTCCGCATGGCCATGCCTTCCTCGCTCAAGTCGAGAATCATTCCGCCAGTTACGCCATCGAAACTGGCAAACGCCGGCGCATGCACCGTTTGCCGCAAACACCGGCGCCGGTCCGCAACAAATTCCTGATTCGCCGCCATCTTGGAAGAACCCCAGTTAGACAGATCATGCGAGTACAACCAGCTCCCAGCAAAGTGTTCGCGCAGGTTCCCCCGCCGCACAGCCCGCCGGGTTGATCCGCATCGGCAACCGCACTATGCTGAGGAAGGGCATTGCCGATTCAAATTCAGCTCTGAAATTTCCAGAACCCGGCTGATTAACTAGGAGCGTTTGCGTGCTTAGAATCGCGACCTTAAATGCGCTTTTGCTTTGCACTATTTCTGCCGTCTCTCAAATCGGGACCTCACCCTCAAGCAGCCAGCCGCCCACATCTCTCGATGGTTATATCCACGTCGATGGAGTCTTCCATAAGACTGTGCAGTCGGCGACTCATGCCGCCTGTGACGGAACAAAGCCTGGACACGTCTTCATCCCGCCCGGTACTTTGACAGGATCTTTCACTCCTGTCTCCAACTGCGTAATCGAGGGAAGCGGCATCAACAGCACCATCCTTCAGATATCGGCATCCCTCTCTCTCTCAGCGCTCTCGAATGTGACTCTTAAGGGCTTCACCATCGACGCCGGCGTGGCCCAAACTGTTGCAGCACATGCCTGCAGCGCGGTGCCGCCCATCGCCAACGCGATCGATATCACCGACTCCAACCACGTCACTATTGATGAAGTTGAAGTTCGCAACACGTTGGGCAACGCGATCAGCGTGAGCGGAGGCGACCACTACATCGACATTCGCAACAGCATTGCGGATTTTTTTGGCTGCGCGCTTTCATCCGAAGATTCGTTGCGCCGTTCCCTGGGAACTATCGGCGGTGGATTCGTCAACAGCCCCGCGCATCGAGCCGGCAACTCGCACGTGAGATTTTTCAACAACATCGCTCACGACGGCAACACCGGCTTCGAAACTTTCCCATCGTCGACCGCCGCTAACGTATCCTCTGATGTCGTTTGGGAATCTAATCGCGCCTACGCAAACGCCAATGACGGTTTTCTCGTGCAGAGTGTCGGCATCAGCACGAACGCTCCCATGCAGGGCTTCCGCTGGCAAAGCAACGAATCTTACTGCAATGGCTGGACACCGGATTGGAATAACCTGAACTGTGCTCCATTCGGCCTGTTGCAGGCCGGTCCGCACGGTACGCTGAATGGCGAAGGTTTCGACCTCAACAGTCCTCTCCTGGATCAACCGCAGATTATTGGCAACCGCTCCCACGATAATTTCGGCGAAGGCTTTGACAACACTCCGCAACTGCAAAGCCGGGTCAACACCTCCGGCAAGACGGTCACCTGGCTTCCGTGCTCCGCCAAAATTCCGGTTTGCGATAGCTTCAGCCCCGCATGGAAGGCAAATCAGGCGGTGCAAATCAATGCGGTGAACTACCTGATCTCCAGTCTCAATGGAACCACGATGACTCTCACCACCTCAGCCGGAGTGCAAAACGGCGTGAGGTTCATCGGAGTGGGATACGAGCGCGCCACACTGATGGGCAACTACGCCTACAATAACGGTCGGGGAAACGCGTGCAAGGTCTGCGGCGCGGGCTTCGCCGACATTTCCTACGGCTCGACCTATACAGGAAATGTCGCTTATCTCAATAATGCGGCCGGATTCATTGACCAGATTTCCAGCCTGATCACTCATATCGGAGACAAATCTTTTGACAACAACCGCTCGAACGGCCCCGAGAAATATGGCTTCTATGCGCAAGCGGCACTGGCTCCGACTTATTTAGGAGTAAGTACCTATGAATCCGAAGCGGACGGCCCTCAGAAGTACGCCATCCACCTCGACAGCCAAACGACGAACGGTTATGCCGAGTCCTCCTCTCTGTGCAACTCAGCGATGGCTATATATTCGCGGACTACACGGTAAGTTCATCGACACCGTCGTTCATCAATATCACATCACTGCAAACGGCGATTCCGTTTCTATTTCGCGGCAAGACGATTCGCGCTTGGGGCGGTCCGTATAAGGGCGCGGTGGAGATGGATGGATCGCAGTGGATTCTGTATCAGGCGGCGACGTTTCCCACGCCGCCGTTCCCGGATTACGTTCTGGCACAGCACTTACAGCGCAGCGGCCCTCGCATTCTCGAATTATGGACGGGGAGCGATTTTGGAGTTCCGTCACGCTCACTGCGGGCAGTTCGAAGATCGAACCGGGACTAACGCCCGGCGCACCCCGTCACGCTGCGGTGGGAAACTTTCAGGTACAGGCGGCTGACCCAAATATATCCCTAAGTGGTGTGGATCTTCGTATAGCCGCCTTACTGAAACACCCGCGAAAAGAATCCCTTGATCTTCCCTAAAACCGTCTTGTGCTCGGGCGCGGGAGGCGGCGACGGTGGCAGTACCTCTACCGGTGATGCGACTTGATTCGAAAATGCCGGCAAGTGGCTTGCCGCCAGCCTCGCGGGATTGGGCGTGAAAGTCAGAGAGGCTTCGACCTGCACATGGGGTTGGTTTGGTCGTGATGGCGGAAGTTCGCGAATTTCAGTGGCGGTTTCGGGCGGAGCCTGGCTGCTCGACCCGGACGGAGTTGTCGGCAACGTTGGGCCAGGATCGGAAGTGACTTCCAGGCGACGCGCCGCGGGAGCCGCGGGGCCGGGGGATGGATCTTCGATGGCAAGCTTAGGTTCTGTCCGGTTGGACGCGACCAGCACCGCGCGGGCCGGAGGTGGACATCCGCACTCGACCGCGAGAACAGAGCCGGAACTATTGGACTGCGAGTGAGCGATTGCCTCGGGGCTGAGTTTGCCATCGTGCAAAAAGAGCTGGTCCTGGGCTTGCACGTTGTACGATCCATCTCCCATCACTTCGTAAATGATCGCCGAGGCGGTGTTGCCTGGGAGGGTCTTGACACAAGCGTTGCCGCGCGAGTCGGAACGAATGGCGTAGTGAAAATCTCCGGGGCCGCGCAGCAGGATGCGAAAGTCGGGCGTGACTACTTCATCCGCGGAATTCTTCAGACTCAGATGAGTTTCCAGGCCACCACTGTTGATCGCCAGCAGCAGGTCAGGGCCATTCTTGGAGCGCACAACGGAAACCGTTGTTTGCGGACAGATGTAGACATCTCCCACGCGCTTGACCCGCAGAACGGTGGTCTCACCGGTAGCGCTAACAGCATATCCGGGAGCAAGCCGCTCCGCGGCGACTACGTTCGTAAAGTCAGCGATCTCGACCGGGGCGGAAACAGGCAACGGAGTCGTGCTGGCGGCTGCGGCGGGAGTTGCGGACGCATCGGGTTTGCCCGGCTCGCGGAAGGTAATCAAAAGGCGATTGCCTGTGGCATTCCACGTGTAGGCGAGCGGCATGCGGAAATCAACTTCCACATGCACCCTCGGCGGAGTTGAGCCGACGAGGTTGAGCCGCATCTCGCTCAGATCCTTGTTCTTGATCGGGACAACTTTGTCCGCCACCGACATGTTCGTATTCGGCAAGTCGATGACCAGGCGCATTCCCTCATTCGACTTGTTGATCTCCGGGATCACGGGCGCAGTGGTTTCGATCTCAAGTGCGGGATTGCCGTTGTCGAGCAAGAGTTTGACGTGCTGCACCGCGGGCAGGACTGGGATAGTAGGCGCGATACCTGGCGAGTTCGTACCGGGGGCCTGCGGCTGGGCCTGCGGATTGCCCCATACGAAGAGCGGGAGACACAGCGCGAGAACGGCAACCCGCGCCGCCGCCCACAAAAGGGACGAGCGTTGCTTTTGATCTTTGTCTCGCAAGTGGCTTTTGTCTCGCACGCGCGGCTGCTGTGAATTCATGGCAAAGCGAAGTTCAACGTGATGTGACTTTCAAACCTGACGGCCTGCTTGTTGCGAATGAACGGAGTGAAACGCCATTTACGCATCGCTTTATCGGCTGCTTCCACGAAGGGATGATCTCCATCCACAGGCGTGACACTTTCCACCTGGCCATCCGCGCTCACGACTACATCCAGTACAACTGTACCTTGCGTGTGCTGAGCCTTCGCTTCCGGCGGGTAGTCGGGTTGCACGCGCTGCGCGACGTGCGCGAGAGCGGTCCACTCCTGCAGCATGACCGGAGGCGACGCCGAAGGATCGGAATTGGCTGGGCTCGCGTTCTTACTTGCATCGCTTGAAGAAGGCGGCGCATCCACGCTCGGTCCGGGAGCTCTCGTTATGCGCACAGCTTCGCGCGGTGGCGATCCCGCAGATGCGTTACCGGGCACCGGCGGATAACCTGTGTTCATTGAAGTTGTCTTCGTTACCGGCTCCGCTGATGCGGGCGCCGCGCCGGTTCTCAATTCAGCGGAAGGCTTCGACGTGCGCACCGATGCAGGCGCAAGCGATTCCGAAGTTGCATCATCGAGCGCGTTCTCGATTTCCAACTCCGGCACGTTGAGCCCGGGGCGCGCCGGGACTTTGTTGACGGCCGTGTGCCCGGCCGGAATTGTTGTCACAGGTTTGATGCTGCGCGCGACCGTGGGATTTGGTTTCACAACCGGTACAGCCGCAGGACTCTGGCTCGAGTGCGTACTCGCGTCGGAGGACGATGGATGACTAGACGCAGGTTGATCGGATACAGGCGGATCAGACGGGATTGACGCCGGTTGCGAAGTCGCAGGTTGCGCGACAGTTGGCGCGAGTGCCTTCGCGGATGTCTCCATCGTCCGCGGACTCATGACACGGCTCAAACCCCAGCCCGCGAGCAGCACTACCGCCAAGACACCGAAACCCCACGCCGCCGGGCCTCTTACTTTGATTGCCGCGAGCGAGCGTAACGCCGACCGCGGTCGCTTGTCGCGAGCCGGCAACGGTATCGGCTTGCCAGACTCAGACCGAACGGTATCAGGCCGAACCGTGTCAAGCCGAACAGGAGTGGCCGCATCGCCCGAAGCGGAAGTGAATCGATCGACCCGCGCCATTGCCTCCGCGATGCGATGGGACAGTCCCTGCAAGGCGAGAACATTATTGTCGGAAAATGCGGCAACTTGTGGCGCGAAGACGCCGAAAATGCCGAGCTTCTTGTCTTTCTCGCTGGCAGTCTCATTGATAACCGGAACCATAACGACGGAGCGAGCACCCAGGTAACGGCAGGCGTTCCCCTCGAGTTCCTCGGAAGTTTCCGAGTCGCCGCATATTTGCACGGTGCCGCCGGAAAGGCAGGAGCTAACCATTCGCTGGTCCCGGTCCAAATAGACGGCAAATTCGCCGGCGTTCGATCCGCTGGTCGCCAGGCAAACAATCTTGTTCGCCCGCACCACGCCCACGAATGCCCCGGTCGCCATCGTCGCCAGCCGGGCCTGCTGCACGATTTCCTGCAATACCAAATCCAAGGCAACGTCGGCAGCAGCCACTTTCTTCTGCGAGTGACGATCCGTCGATCCGACGGCACTATCTCGCATCGCTCGCGGGGAGCGATCCTCAGCGTGTCGGTCCCGCCCGTCGCCGGGCATGAGCTGTTCTTCGCCCGGCTCCGGCGCTTGAGTGACTTTCGCAGATGTTATACGAAGAACCATCGGAAATGCTTGCTCCCCTTGCTTACTGAACGTTGGCTGACTGCCTGCCTTGCGCTGCGGCTACAAATCCCATGGTCTGACGGCCCAACGTCTCGAAATACACCTCACTGGTTGCGCAAGTGCCTCTCGCGCAAAGGTTTCAGCTCGGAACCTCTTGGCTGACAAGGGTTTGCGTCGCGCAAGAACTAGACCAAATGATCAGGGGAGAGGGAACACCTACTAAAATTTTCCTACGACTGGACCGATCTGTCAATGAGTAATACGGGCCAAAAGACCCCTCCAATCAATCAGTTGGATGCAAACAAGCAAGAGTGATTCGCCACATCACGCGGCGACAGGGACGGGGACGGAAGTTCGACTTCTTAGTCTGCTTCTTTTTCTTGGCCGGAGCCTGTAAAATCGCGGTCGCAAGTTCCTTACAGTTCTGTAGTGCTTCCGGCCCCTCTTTAGTATTCCGCTTTCATAGTCCCAGTCTTAACACCAGCAGAACATCGCCAGTGCATAAGTTAAGTAAACGCCGATTAGGAGAAAAAGCACAAATATGAAGCCCGGAAGGCGAAAACGCCGACCCAAGAAGAAAACCTCAACTTGGAGCAGAGGTACCGTTCTATCGCTACTACTAGGGGCAGCGGGAGCAGTGGCATTAGTTCAATTAAGGCCGCAGATGTCCGTATCCCCAGAGCAGCCGCTAGAACATGATCGGCCATTTTCCACACCTTTTCGCCTTGCAAACACTGGTTATTTCTCGCTTGATATCGTTCAGGAAAACTGCTACATCGACACGATAAAAACGGAAGCGGGTGTCACTGTCTCTGGTGGAATTATGAACACAACACAAATGCGGGCCAGCAAGACGCTGGAAAGGGGCCAATCGGACACGATGGTTTGCAGATTTACCAATAGCCTTATTACTCGGGCCAACCTGACTGTCGTGATTGATTACAAAAGTTGGGGCATACAGCATCGTATGTATTTCCGATTCGACGGTGGTAGAACTAGCGAACAGTGGGAATGGCTGGAACAACCTATGGACGAAGACCTGAGAAAACGTGCGGACAAGGCCATGGATGACGTTATCGAACAGAGCAAACGGCCCTCTAAATAGCCCAATCCAAACTTGTCACGGCAACTTTATTATGCAAGATGATGCACATGTGCGTTAACCAGTTCATTACCCTGCTAGCCCGATGATCGTAAAAGGGAGGGGGGATACCGAGAAGGTAAGCATAGTCCCCGAAGTGGGAAACTCTCCGCGGACGGATCAGCTTGCATTTTGCCGTCTCCAAACGCCAAACTGAATGCCATGCCTCTCCCAATCTCGCTCACTGGCAAAGTAGCGCTCATCACCGGAGGGTCTCGCGGCATCGGAGCAGCCGCAGTCCGCATGTTTGCCGCAGCCGATGCCAACGTGGTCTTCAGTTACCAGAAAGCCCGCGCTCGGGCCGACGCACTTGTCGCCGAATGCGGCTCCGCCAATTGCCATGCCGTCGCCAGCGAACTGAGCAGCCCGGAGGCCGCGCAATCTCTGGTCGCAGAGACCGTCAAGCATTTTGGACGCCTCGACATCCTGGTCGCCAACCACGGCGTCTGGCCCGCTGAGGATGTTCCCATCGACCGCATGTCCGACGAGCAGTGGCGCTCGACTGTGTCGATCAATCTCGACGCGGTGTTTGGCCTGGTCAAACATTCGGTGGCGCAAATGAAGTCGCAGCCGAAAGCTGATGCCGCAGCCGGACACATCGTGCTGATCAGTTCGACTAGTGGCCAGCGCGGAGAGGCTTTCCACGTCGACTATTCCGCAACGAAAGGCGCGATTATCAGCATGACAAAAAGCCTTGGCGCAGAGTTGGCGAAGGATGGCATCTACGTAAACTGCGTCGCTCCCGGCTGGGTCGATACCGATATGTCAAGACCGGCGTTAAACGATCCACGAACTGGGGAGGTGATCCGCCGCACGATCCCACTGGGCCGCGTTGGCAAGCCGGAAGAGATCGCGGCGCCGATCTTGTTCCTCTGCACCGAACACGCCGGCTTCATCACTGGCGAGATTTTCAACGTAAACGGCGGCGCGGTGTTGGTGGGCTAAGCAGCGCCTGAAGGCGATCTGGAGAATTCAACACTTGCGGCACGCATAAATGCATGCCCTGATACGAATCTCGTCTCGGCGACAACGAAATTCCGCCGGGAACGGCGGGCACGAAGCCCATTTTCTGCATCCAAGTAAGAGGACGAATTTCCATCCGCAAGCAGAAAGTGCCCGTAAAACGCTACAATTCTGTTTGCTCACACCGATCCCCTCACGCTGAATGAAACCGCTTTTCCTCATCTGCATAGCGACGATCTTCCTTGCGCCGATTTTCATGGGGACGACTTCCGCCCGGGCACAGACCCCCCCCTCTGCAAGCCAGCCCGTTGCGCAGTCGCCGATACCGGCGCAAAGCTCCTCTACCATTCCGGTTGACCAGGCAAACTCGCGCAAAGCGAAAGCCCTGCTCCAACAGGCGATCGATGCCCTTGGCGGCCAGGCCTATCTCACTATCCAAAACGTGCAGCAGACCGGCCGCGGCTACAGCTTCCATCATGGGCGCCCCACCAGCAACGGCGTTCTTTACTGGCGCTTCGCCGAATTTCCCGACAAAGAGCGCATTGAAATTACCAAGGAGCGTGACATCGCCGAGCTCTACATCGGCGACAAGGGATACGAAATCACCTATAAAGGCGCGCATCCGATGGAGCCGAAGGATCTGACCGACTATCTGCGGAGGCGCAGATTTTCCCTGGAGACGATTCTTCGTACCTGGCTCAACGATCCGGGCGTTGCATTGTTCTACGATGGAGACGCCATCGCCGCCCAGCATCCCGCCGTGCAGATTACGTTGATCAATAACAAAGACGAGAGTGTGGATCTTTTCCTCGATGTGGACACACACCTTCCGATCAAGAAAAGCTTCCAATGGCGCGATCCCGTCGACCGGCAGAAGAATCTGGAAGAAGAAATCTACGATAATTATCGCCATGTGCAAGGTATTGCCACGCCCTACGACGTCGCACGTTACTTCAACGGTGACATCGCCGGCCAGCGATTTCTCAACTCTGTTTCCTACAACGAGACCCTCGATCCAGCAATGTTCGATCCGAACTCTGGCTACAATCCCAACAAGACGGCAAAGAAGCACTAGACCGTTAGCCGTGTCATCTCTCCGATGCAACCCCTTGAATCTGCGGAATTTGCCCTCGTGACCAGCGTGGTTCTCAGTCGCTCGATGGCCACGAACTGTGGCTTTTCTGCCACAGACAACTTCGCTTCCCGGCTGTAATCTATTCAGTTCACAGAAACATACGGACCTCGTAATCTGACTGCGGAACAGACAATCCGTTCTATCGTGGAATGCAGCGGCGTAGGGCTGCACAGTGGCGCACCGGTGTCGCTGCGCATTCTGCCGGCTTCACCGGGAACGGGCATTGTATTTCGTCGCATCGATCTGGACGACTTTGAGATCGAAGCAGTAAGCCGCAACGTGGCCCGCGTCAGCTATGCCACGAGTCTGATGAAGAAGGGCGTTCTCATCTCCACGACAGAGCATATTCTGTCGGCGTTTATCGGCATGGGCATCGATAATGCGGTGGTAGAGCTGGACAATCTGGAACTGCCTATTCTCGACGGCAGCGCACGCCCGTTCGTGGAAAAGATTCAGAAGGCGGGCATCCGCAAGCAACGGCGGCCGCGCAAGTACTTGAGAATTCTGCGCGAATTGGAATTGCGGGAAGGCGATAAGTTTATTGCCGTCTATCCGGCCGAGAGATACTCGGTCTCCTACTCCATTAACTTCCCTCACCCGCTGATCGGAAAAGAAACCTGCCAACTGGAACTTTCCAACGGAAACTACGTGCGGCACATCGCGTCCGCTCGAACTTTTGGCTCGCGCGAAGATGAGCGCGCCATGCGCAACATGGGCCTTATTCGCGGAGCCTCGCGGGAGAACTGCATTGTGCTGACTCGCGATGGCGTGGAGAACGGCCCATTGCGTTTTCCTGACGAATTTGTCCGGCATAAAGTCCTGGACCTGGTTGGCGATTTAGCCTTGCTGGGAAAACAGATTCTGGGCAGAGTGGTCGCCGACCGCGCGGGCCATGCCATGCATACGGCGCTGGTTTCGCGCATCCTTCGCGACAAGACAATGTGGGAGGAAACGACGATCTCCGAGAACGATGTTGCCGCCGATTTTTCAGCGCCCGCACATGCGGCGGCTGGATCTGTGTTGTGAATCTAAGCACTGCGCTCGGCGTCGCTTAGTCTGCGGGTTCGCAGAAAAACCGGTCGGAACGCGGGCGATCATCGGGCTGTTCCTCTAACAGTTTCGCCAATTCTGCTTTTGTTTGTTCGATTAGTGCCGCGGCAAACTGCCGCGCCGCTTCTTGCCGCTCCGCGGACAAATCTTTTACCCGCATATTGAGCAGAGGAATGTCGGCTTCGAACTTGCGGAGCGTTTGCTGCACTCGAGAAATGCGGAGGGAGTTGGTCATGAATGTATGTCTCCGGTAGATACTCTTTGACAGACACTCAGATTGCCCGCGCCCGCGCGCAGGCGCAAGTTACAAGAATGGCACACCACGCAGATGAGCGCGGAGGGAATACTAAAAATGTGAACGGAAAGGCTAGAACTCGAAGAAAAGCTGAGGCGGATCACCTCGGCCATGTAATTACTGGCGCGCCATCTCCGCTAGAGCCGCAGGCTTACTTTCGACGGCGGCGGGAAGTTCATGTTCCACTTGGGATTCCAACCATTTTTCCAGCACTTGCTGCGATCGTTCCGGTACATTGCAAAAACGCAGTCCGACACAACCCTTCATGTCGACCCAGGCAACTTCCGATTCCACGCTCATGCTAATGTCGGTTCCCGGCAATACAAAACTCAGGCGCGGTTTGGCATTTTTTGGCAAGGCCTGGCGCAGCAAGACCGCGATGCCGCCCTCGCTGACGTTGGTGCTGGTAGCCTTGACTTCTTTCTCATCGAGGACCACCTGAACCGACATCTTCACCGGCTGGCGGAAATAACGCCGCCGCTCGCGCACCATGAAACTTAGAGCCGCATTGAAACATCGCGTCGCATTCAAGTTGCTGATGGGCTTTTGCAGTACGAAATTTGCTCCCATGCCAAAGGCTTCTTGTGTAGTTGTTCTCTTGCCATTGAGGACAGCAAATACAACTGACTTCTGGTTGCTGGGAGTGCTGCGAAGGCCTTGCAGCACCTCCAACCCACCGCTAAGGTCATCGCAATCCACAATGATCGCATCGAACTTTTCGGAAACCAAAACGTCCGTCGCTTTTCGCGCGTCCTGGCAAATCTCGACGTTGATCCCAAGCTTCTCTAATAACGGGCGAATCATGCGTATGAAAGCCACGTCACAACTCACCAACAGCGACTCCAAAGTCATGGGGCAATTCTAAGATTGCCGTCAGGAGCACGAAAGTCACAAAGGTACCAAGAGGTAAGGTGACTGCCGGACAGATGAAAAGAGGGACGGCGAATAATTCGGAGTGACCGTCTGGAGACTAAGTTTGTGAAACAGCCATCATTGCCGGATACTCTTGGCATGGCCTTGGCTTATCTGTCGCTGGGCTCAAACCTTGGCGACCGTGAAGAGCAGATTCGCGAAGCGATTCGGCGATTAAGTTCGGTTGGTCAGGTTGTTTCGGCTTCTTCAATGTATGAAACGGAGCCGGTGGAAATGACCGACCAACCGTGGTTCCTGAACTGTGCAGTTACGTTGGAGACAGAGAAGACTCCGGAACAGCTTATGGCTGCGATTCTGACTATCGAAGAACAGATGGGCCGGCGTCGCGTTCAAGAAAAAGGCCCGCGCCTTATCGATATCGACATCCTCTTGATGGGAAATGCGTATGTCCAGTCGCCAAGCTTGACGATTCCTCATCCCGCAATGCAGCAACGGCGATTCGTACTGGAACCGCTGGCAGAGATTGCTCCGGAAGCGTGCCATCCAGTACTGGGGAAGACGGCGCGGGAATTGCTCGACGCTTTGCCTCCGGGACAAGCTGTGCGCAAGATCGAAAAGCTGCAGGCACGCTTAAGGGATGATCAACCGGCTGGAGGCAGCTGGAGAGGCTAGCATCGCCGGCTCCTGCTCGGGAAATTGCTTGAACAGGAACTCAACAAGCGCTCGCGACTTGGGCCGGCCAGATGTTCGCCCGTATCCCATGCGAACCAAGAACACCAGCGCCTTCACCACATCGGAATCGCGCAGACTCGTGTATCCACGGTGCTTCTGCTCGGCCTCGCGAAACTCTTTCAGCATGGTCTCAATTTCCACCACAACTCGCTGCTGCGACGGGCTGGCCAACTGCGGCTCATAGTGCAGGCCTGAGTTGACCAGCCGCTCCATGCTTGTACACAAGACCGACAGCGCGGCGATTAGATCGCGGTCATGCAACATACGATCAGCGCGCGCAGCTTTGGCCAGCGCATAGGTCAAACCCATCAGCAGATGTTCGTGCTCGTATATGAATTGGTCCGACACTTCAACCTGCAGGAACAAAGCGGAAGAATCGATATCATCGGCTGCGCGCGGCTTCTCATGTTCTCGCGCCTGCCGCAAATAAGGACAATCACTGGGACAGTCGAGCGTGACCTCGCGCTGCTCGCCGCAACATTGCGGGCAAATACGCGCGTGCATGGCAGGACAGAAGCGTTTTTCCTTCCGGACCTCGCAGATCGCGCAGCTCAAGAATTCAACCTCCCGATCAGCCATGGTAACCCGGAAGCGGGATAGTTAACACGGCAGCGGCCATAAAATGGCCCATTTTGGAACCACACTCGTGAAAGAGCGCGTAGAATGGCCTTGTTCCCTGTGGCACATTCGTTAGACCCGCGTAAAATATGGGTGTTTTCCACAGGGCACTGTTATAAGATGACGCCCGACGGAATTAAAATTCCAAAAAATCGTTTTTAGGAGGAGATTCAATGGCATCAGGTTTGACCAAAACGCAACTCGTCCGCCTTCTGGCGGAGAAGAATGAACTCAACAACAAGCAGGCGGCGGCGTTCCTTGAGCACCTTGCCGACACCGCAATCAAAGAGACAAAGAAGAACGGCGTGTTCGTCGTTCCGGGCTTGGGTCGTTTGGTAAAGGCTCATCGCAAGGCTCGCGTAGGCCGCAATCCGCAAACCGGCGAGCCCATTCAGATCAAGGCTAAGACCGTGGTGAAATTCCGCGTGGCCAAAGCCGCGAAAGACGCGATCGCTCCCAAGAAGTAGTTGCGCTTGAGAATCGATGGAAGGCCGGCTGCGGGCCGGCCTTTTGTATTGCCGACAAGTTCTTGGCGTGTCCGCCGTATTCATCTTGCAGGAACGCGGTTAGAAAATAAACATATGCTCAATTGGATCGTTGTCGGGATCGGCGATATCTCAACCCGCCGTGTGATTCCCGCAATTCAGGCCGAGGCAAGAAGCCGTTTGTATGGGTTAGTCACGCGCGATCCGGCCAAGGCTGCGGCTTTCAAAACCCGCATCTGGATGTCATTGCACGATGCTCTCTCCGATGTTGGAGTTCAGGCCGTCTACATTGCCACGCCCGTGTTTCTGCACGCGCCGCAGGCGATCCAGGCGCTTTACGCAGGAAAACACGTGCTGTGCGAAAAGCCCATGGCGATGAACCAGGCGGAGGCGCGCTCCATGTTACAGGCCGCGAAAGAAAGTGGAATGATGCTGGGGGTTGCCTATTATCGCCGCCATTATCCGAAGGTCCAGCGGGCAAAACAACTTCTGGAAGCCGGCGCGATCGGAAAGCCGGTGCTCGCGGAACTGACCTGCCACATGTGGCTCGACGGAAAAGAAAGCGATCGCAATTGGTTGATCGATCCGGCGAAGGCCGGGGGCGGGCCTCTGTTCGATATCGCCTCCCATCGGATTGACGTTCTGAATTTCCTGTTTGGGCAGCCAGTGCGGGCCACCGGGCATCTGTCGAATGCAGTGCATCAGTACGGTGTGGAAGATAACGCGACGGTGATGATCGATTACGAAAATGGCGTGCGCGGGATTGTGGATGTGCGCTGGCACTCGCGCATTAAACGGGATGAATGCCGCATTAGAGGGACGGAAGGCGAGATGGACTTGACTCCACTCAATGGGCCGGAACTCGTGTATCCGGGCGGCAGAGAAAATCTTCCAGTGCATGAAAATGTGCATCTTCCGCTGGTGGAAAATTTTGTCGACGCCGTGCTAGGAAAAGCGCCACTGCTGGCCAGCGGAGAGTCATCGCAGTGGACGGACTGGATTACGGAACATGCCCGTCAGGCTCGCTAGCTGTACACATTCGCCCTATTTCGGTAGTGCCTCAGTTGAAGAGATCGTGCAGATGGCGGACAATTACCTCCCGAAGCCGCGGAAATGCGACCTTACAAGAAACGTTCATGACAGTTCCACTTTATCGTCGGCTCCTCCTGCTTATTGGGATCATTTTATTGCTGATAGGCGTAGCCTCCACACTCACTGGGGAAACGTTCGAGGCCAGCCGTGGACATTCTCGTTTTGTGGACCGCTCCGAGGAACCAAAGCGGTTTTGGTGGAATGTTGTCATCTATTTTATCGGTGGCCTTTTCTT
Organism: Candidatus Sulfotelmatobacter sp.; assembly: GCA_036513255.1. GTDB lineage: Bacteria > Acidobacteriota > Terriglobia > Terriglobales > Acidobacteriaceae > Sulfotelmatobacter. The sequence continues at coordinate 15,727 of DATBZH010000105.1, forward strand.
TATTGGCCTTTATCGCACAAAATTCAAACTGAGGCATTGCCTCTACTTCCCATAATCGTCCTTTACCACTTCGCCGCCCTTCATCACAAACTTCACTTTCTCGAGAGTCGTTACATCCTGAAGCGGATCGCCATCGACCGCAACGATGTCGGCCCACGCTCCCGGCTCCAGGCTGCCGACTTTGCCGGACCAGCCAAGCAAATCCGCAGCGTTCACGGTTGCGGCTTGGATCGCTTGCAGCGGAGTCAGCCCTAACTTCACCATCACGGCGAACTCGTGGGCATTCAACCCGTGCGGATAAACGGCGGCATCCGTTCCAAATGCAACCTTCACGCCGCTGGCAAAAGCGTGCGCAATATTCTTGCGCGCCATGGGAATGACTTCGCGCGCCTTCGCCATCAAGGGCGGAGGCATGTGGAGCTGTTCCATATTCTGGAACGCCCAATCGCCGAGATACAAGGTCGGCACGAGGTAAGTGCCGTGTTCCTTCATCGCGGCGATGCCCGCATCGTCAATGTACGAACCGTGCTCAATGGAATCCACGCCTGCTTCCGTTGCCCAGCGAATTCCTTCTGCGCCGTGCGCATGCGCCGCGACTTTCCTTCCCAACCGGTGGGCATCGGCAACGATGGCCTTCATCTCCTCCAGCGTGTACTGCGAAGCCTGGGGATTGTCGCCCAACGAGAGCACTCCTCCGGTTGCACAAACTTTGATCAGATCGGAACCATACTTAATATTTTGGCGAACTTTCTGTTGAACGGCCGCGATACCATCGGCGACGCCGTCGGCCACCGCGTGGTATTCGAAAGGCAACATGTCGTTGTCGCAGTGCCCGCCGGTTATGCTTAGCGCCGGGCCGCTGACCAGCATTCTCGGGCCGGGTACGTCGCCAGCATTGATGGCGTCGCGCAACGCAACATCGCTATAGCCGCTCGCGCCTACATTGCGCACGGTCGTGAATCCTGCATTAAGAGTAATGCGCGCGTTCTTGGCGCCGATCAGAGTCTCGCGCGGCACCGAGATGGCCAGTCTTTCATATCCGAATTTCGGATCCATGGTCAGGTGCGTGTGCGCGTCGATCAGGCCAGGCAGCACGGTGGCCGAGGGCAAGTCGATAAGAATTGCATCGGCAGGCGCCCTGACATTGGCAGCAGAGCCGACGCTTACAATTTTTCCGTCTTCGATGAGCAGAGTTTGATCCGCGAGCAGTTTGCCGGTTTTTACGTCAAGCATGCGGGCCGCATGGACGACGACATTGCCGGAATGTTGCTGCGCAATAAGTGTTTCCGCCAGGAAGATGGTGGTGGCGATAATAGCAAGAGCGACCGGGATTTTTTTCATGGAGTCTTTGGGCAGGTCTCGTTATCAATCTTTAGGCGGCGGAAAATCGGCGCCTCTGTACACGGCAATACGGCGATTCGTTCACATAGCGTTCGCGATAAAGTTGGCAATCAAAACGAGAAGACGCTAGCCGCCCGGGCCATCATTGCAAACGTATTGCTCGAGCGCCTCGAGTTCGCGACTCAGATCTTCCACACGCCACTCCAGCAGGTTTCGGATGGAAAGAATGCCCAGTAATCTGCCGTCATCCGCGGCTACGGGCAAGTGGCGGAAGTGGCGTTCCAGCATGATGGTCAGCGCTTCGCCGGGACCGGTGCCGCGCGTGGCCATCTCTACCGGAGTCGTCATCAGTTCGCGAACCGGCGTTGTTTTCGGGTCCATCCGGGTGAGCGCCATTTTGCGCAATACATCCCGTTCCGTGAAAATCCCGGCCACACGGAACTCGCTATCGACAACGGCGACAGCTCCCACGTGGTGGTCCAGCATCTTGTGAATGGCGTCGGCAACGGTGGCATCGAGCGGAACCGCGGCAACCTCACGGTCACAAAGGTCCAGCACGCTCATGAAAGCCTCCTTCGATTGCCGGGATTGCAGCCGACTATCGAAACAAAAAACGGGATTGAGGCATTATGCTCGCGGGCGAACGGTTGTCAAGAAAATTGTGTTGCGCGGTTGGCCAAGCACCATCAAACTACCTCAACCCTCGTCAACCACTGCGTCAGCTTCGATTTCCACCAGAATCTCGGGCGAGATCAGCGCGCTGACCTGCACCATCGAAGTTGCGGGACGGATGTCGCGAAAAAACTCGCCGTGCGCCTTGCCGACTTTTTCCCACTCCGCAATATTCGTGACGTACATGCGAGTGCGGACCACATCTTTCAGAGTTGCACCCGCCTTGCTCAGGGCGGATTCGATGTTCTTCAGGGTCTGAACCGTTTGAGCGTACACATCGCTGCCGCCGACAATCTTACCGTCTGTGTCAGTTGCGGTCGTACCTGATACGTGGACGTGCGCTCCAATTCTTACCGCACGCGAGTAACCCACAACGGGTTCCCATGGAGTGCCGCTGGAAATATTCTGACGGTTCATGCCGCTCCTTTTAATCCGTCATTCTACAGGCGGGCTTGTAAAACTTGCTCTTTTATCCTGCATGACATTCAGAACCCAGTTGAGCGATCTTGAACAGCCGCAGCATCTTGCAACTTTGGCAGCGCGACAGCGGGAGTGCCAGCAAATTAACACGAGCAACTCGCAATTCTTACTCACTCTCTAATGGATCGGTAAAACAAATTGCAGTCAGAAACAGAAGTCACTTGCTTTTGCTTTCGAGCTGCGATATTTACTCACTATCAAGCGGCTGAAATGCCGTGCTGGACAAGGCATTCGGGGGAGCCAAAATATGATTCCGGAATCGCATCCGTTGCAGGAGCTTTTTCAAGATCTAGTCGGCCGTCATTACGCGGAAGAGATCGGCATCCGTGACCCCCAGGTTGTCGCTTATGTATCACACCTCTTGTCGGAGTTCTGCGAGGCCGAACAGCTTTTTCAGATTCGCGACGCGGCCAATCGCCCGCTCTCCGATCTGGGCGCGATGCTGGTCGAGTCCGATCCGATTTACGGTCCGGCTCCTTCTTTCGATCGCGAGCGCCAGGTACGCAAGCACATCGGCGACTACGCGCTGTTTTTTGCCGGAATGTTTCCCGAGAGCGTGAACCATTTCCGCCTGCGCCGCGATCGCACGGAGAATTTTATCGATTGGGTGAAAGCGGGGAAAGAAAGTTACTACATTGTTTCCAAGTTCGAGCACTTCGAATATGCCAAAGTCGCACCGCTATTCGCCAACCTGGCGCAGAATTTCGAAGGCTGTGTCTACGGCCTCAATATGGTCAAGAACGATTTGCAGGAGATGCAACATCCCATCGTGCGTCGCAGCGACGAGCTAATCATGTAGTGGTTTCGGTTCCCAGATGTCAGCGGATGGTCCCATCCGATAGAAGCTGAGCGCGGCATCACCCTGTTCCAGTTTGCGGAAGCGCCGCAACGCCCCAAACTCATCGCCAGGATCGAACCTCTTATCGTGCTCGGCAATCACCACCGACATTGCCCACACTAACGAGGATTCCGCCAATGCGCGCAACGTTTCCCCATAGACATCTTTCATGGCGTAGGGAGGATCCAGAAAAACGATGTCCGCCGACACGTGTGCGCGTTCCATGCGCCAAAATGCACGGCTCATCTCCTCGTTAAAAATTGTGAAACCGGCATCGATTCCGAGAAGGTCGAGATTTTTGCGAATCGCTGCTGTGGCCGCTGCGAGAGTATCGACAAAATAGACGTTCTTCGCGCCACGACTCAGGGCTTCGATTCCGACAGCTCCAGTTCCGGCGAACAGGTCGAGCCAGGCAGTGCCCTCCAGTGCCGCGGGGTTCCCTGCGGTGAGCACGTTGAACAGCGTCTCTCGCAGGCGATCGGATGTGGGACGAATATCCATTCCACGCGGCGAACGCAGCGCACGGCTCCGATATTTCCCCGCGATAACCCGCATGGATATGTACTTTCGAGGACCGAATCAATATAGCGGCCCATGTAGAATATGGATAGCAGAGGTTTATGAGAAGCTGGTCGGTTTTGGTCGGACGATTATTCGGGGTTGAGGTTCGTATCCACCTCACATTTTTTCTGCTGCCCGTCTTCGTTTTCTGGACAGAATATGGTGCGCATAATGGGTCGGCCAACGGCCCTCGCGACCTGGCCCTCGTAGGGATCATTCTGGCATGTGTCGCGGCTCATGAGACCGGGCACATGCTGCTCGCCGCGCGCGCCGGCATGATTCCGAAAGCCGTAATCCTGCTCCCGCTCAGCGGCGTGACCGTGTTCGAAGAATTGCGCAGCGAGAAACCGGCATCGGGCGGCCCGCTATGGAAGCGCGAGATTCGCTTTGCCCTGATTGGCCCATTGGTAAATTTGGCGTTCGCCGCTATTGCATCTGCGATTGTGCTGCAGATGATTCCCGGCATTCAGTTGTGGAAATGGCCTTTCCTGCAGGCCTCAAACCTGCCTCGCAGTTTGGTCTGGGCAAATTTGTACATTGCGGGGCTTAATCTGCTGCCCGCCTATCCGCTCGATGGCGGCCGCGTGTTACGCGCTCTTTTCATGCGCACGATGGATTCCGCCGCCGCGACCCGGCGCGCGGTTTCCATCAGCAACGCGATGGCTATGGTCTTTATAGTGGCGGGTCTTTTCAGCGACGCATGGCTGACGATGATCGGCGTCATTATTTTCGCTGCCGCTCAGCTCGAAGAGCGGGCTGTGGTCTTTCAATCGGTGCTCGACAATGTCCGTTTGGAAGAAGTGATGCTTACCGACTTCGCCACGCTTTCCCCCGCCGACACGCTGGAAGATGCGCTGGGGAAAGCCGTCCATTCGCTGCAAGACAATTTTGTCGTAGTTCGAGGAAGCGATCTGGTGGGCGTGGTCTCCAGGCAGCGCATTCTGGAAGCGTTGCGCGCGGACGGCAACGGCTATGTGCAGGCAGTGATGAACAAGTTGTTTGAAGTCTCGGCGCGCCACGAATCGTTAGCCACAGCTTTTCGCAAGCTCACCACCCGCAATTCCAGCATCATTCCCGTCGTGGAAGACGAATGGCTGGTCGGCATTGTCACCTTGCAGAACCTGATGCACTCGATGTCTCTGTTAGCGGAAAGCCGCAAGCTGCGCCGGGATGAGCAGAATTCCTAAGGGCTCATAAGCATATGCGGTCTTTGATCGGAAGCCAAACCTGCGTGCGCCAAAACTCGAATATCACCAATCTACAGGAGCGGGGCGCCCGCCTCAAAACCGCGTACGGCGTGAATCGGCCTAAGCGCTACTAAATCAACTCCACGGCCTTGGCAATCTCCACTGCGGGAATCTCGCAAAGCTCGCGCAGTACAGTATCGGGCACGCGGGCATCCACGTGAACGACGGCAATAGCCTCTCGCAACTTTCCCGTAATCTCGGCACTCCGCCGTCCCAAAGAAAAATCCGCAATATTAATCTGATGATTGCCAAGGATGGTGCCCACTTTCCCAATGACTCCCGGCACATCGCGGTTGCGCAGGTAAATCAGGTTGCGCTCAAGCGGAGCCTCAATGTCGATGCCATCGACCTGCAGCAGACGCGGAGCGCTCTTGCGAAGAACCGCCCCTTTCACCAGATGTTCCTCTCGCGAACTCTTGAACAAAATCGAAATCACGCTGCCAGCTCCACCGGTCGATGCCTTGGCCTTGTGCGATTCCTTCACGCGCAAGCCTCGCGAGTCGGCGATGGACGACGCGTTCACCAAATTCGCCTTTTCCTCCAGTCCCTGATTCAAAATGCCTTTGATAGCGGCGTTGCGGATCAACTCAGTCTTCCATTCGGCGATGTGGCCGCTGTAGCGGATCGACACTTCTTCGATCGTGCCCTCGGAAATCTGTGCCAGAAATCCGCCCATGCGTTCCGCCAGCAAAATATAGGGTTGCATGGCTGTGTATTCTTCCGCTGAAACCGAGGGAACATTCACCGCGTTCTGAATTACTCCATGTTTCAGATACTCTTTCACCTGCTGCGCGATTTGCACTCCCACCGCTTCCTGAGCTTCCTGCGTCGAGCCGCCGATGTGCGGCGTCAGGATCACGTTTTCGAGCGTGAGCAGTGGGGAATTCTTCAACGGCTCTTCGGCGAAAACATCGAGCGCAGCGGCGGCCACATGCTTTTGCTGCAGCGCCTGCGCCAGATCGGCCTCGTTTACCAATTCTCCACGCGCGCAATTCACCAGCCGCACGCCCTTCTTCATCATGGAAATCGACGATTGGTTGATCATTCCTGTCGTTTGCGGCGTCAGCCCGACATGCAGCGTAATGTAGTCGGCAGCGGAGTAGAGTTCGTCTAGCGACGACATTCGGATCCCCTGCTCCTTCGCGACTCCTACTGAGACGAACGGATCGTGCGCCACCATCTCCATGCCGAAACTGCGAGCTCGCCGGGCAACCTCCATGCCCACACGCCCGAGCCCGACAATGCCCAAAGTCTTGCCGCGCAGCTCGGTCCCTTGCAGGGATTTCTTCTCCCATTTTCCCGCATGCATCAACGCGTCCGCCCGGCAAAGATGGCGAGCCATGGCCAGCATCATGCCCAGCGTTTGTTCGGCCACAGCCACCGCATTCGCGCCCGGAGTATTCATGACCGCAATGCCTTTGTGGGTCGCGGCTTCCAGATCGATGTTGTCGACGCCTACGCCCGCGCGGCCAATCACGCGAAGCTTGTTCGCATGTTCCAAAAGCTTGGCGTCCGCTTGCACCGCTGAACGCACGATCAGCGCGTCGGCCGACTCAAGCTGCTCGGTGAGTTTTCCATCCAGTTGATCTGCGGTTAATACAATCCAGCCGGGTTCGCGAAGCTGGTCTACCGCTGCCGCCGAAATTTTTTCCGCGATAACAATTTTCACTGTTCTATTTTTCCTATCTGGTTTTTCCTATCTGGGCTGGCTGAATTCACGACATGCAGGACTGGCAGCGCTCAAGCCTCAACCAGTTGGCTCTTGCCGGAAAAACTGCGGGCATAGATTTGCTGGGCAGCGCGCACAGCGGCGCCATACTCGATGGTCTGCTGGGTTGTTCGGGCAAGCACGTGCTCCAGCGCGCCGAGAATGCCGATGGTATCGAGATAGTCGTAGTAGCCGATGTGGGCGATGCGAAACAGTTTTCCCTTCATTTCGCCTTGCCCGTTGGCCACAACTGCATCGAAGGACTCGCGGAATTCTTTTACCAGTGCGCTGGAATCAACTCCTTCAGGAGAGCAGACGGCGGTAAGCGCGGCTGCCGGCGAGGACGCGTAAAGCTTGAGTCCCAAAGCCTGAACGCCAGCGCGCGTCATCTCGGCACACAGTTCGGCGTTGTTCACCAGTTCCTCGCGCCCTTTGGCGAGATCTCCCTTGCCCATATTGCGCACGAACTCAAGAGCCGCGCCCAGCGCGGCAAACAGCGATGTGGCGGGCGTGTACGCCGACTCACCCTTAGCAGCGGACTTGCGCTCCTTGCGCAGATCGAAGTAATAGCGCGGCGAAGTCGTGCTATCCATGCGCTTCCAGGCGCGGTCACTGACGGCGCAATACGCGAGGCCCGGCGGCATCATCAGAGCCTTCTGCGATCCGCCAATAATCACGTCAACGCCCCAGGCATCGACATCAAGGTGCGTCGTGCCCAAGCCCGTGATCGCGTCGACAATAAGCAGCGTGTCATCCTGCTCGCGCACTATTTTTGCGATGCCTTTGATGTCATGACGTGCTCCCGTGGAGCTCTCGGTCGCCTGTATAAAGACAGCCCGCGTACCCGGAGTAAGCTTCGCGCGAATTTCGTCCAGCGAGAATGTTTCGCCGTAGGGCCTGCTCAGCACGTCGACGTTGCAGCCGAAGGCCTTGGCCAGGCCGGTCCAGCGTTCACCGAATTTCCCCGCGGTCAGCACCAGGACCTTGTCGCCGGGCGATGTCAGGTTCGAAACTGACGCCTCCATCACGCCCGTGCCCGAGCATGCGAGCACCAGAACATCATTGTGCGTGCCGACAAATTCCTTCATGTCGGCGAGCACTCGCTGAAACAGTGCGCGAAAATCCGCAGTGCGGTGATGTGCCGTGAATGAAGCCATAGCCGTTTGTGCCGCCGGCAGCAGTGGCGTTGGGCCGGGAGTAAAAAGACGGTTCTTGCGCAACATAGGAAGTGTCCTTAATGAATGGAGAAGATTTAAGTTTACCGGAATGCACGGCGCACAGCACGACTTGCACCGCGATTGTGAGGGTAAATTTAAGATAGGTTACGTCGTGACCTGAGCCAGGGGGATGAGTCACACGCTCCGCCCTGTCTACAGCGGCTATAATCCCGCTATGAGCCTCGTCGAACAGATTCAGCAAGACATCACCACAGCAATGAAAGCGCGCGATGAGCAGCGCCTCTCCACGCTGCGCATGGTCAAAGCCGCGCTACAAAATCGCGCGATCGAAAAGATGTCTCCTCTCGACGACAAAGAATCGCAAGCCGTGCTGACCACTCTGATCAAGCAACGCAAGGAATCCGTCGAGCAGTTCACGAAAGGCGGACGCCAGGAGATGGCCGACAAGGAAGCGGCTGAGATCGTAATGATCGAGGCCTACCTGCCCAAAGCGGCGGGCGAAGCGGAAGTCGTTGCTGGAGTGAAAGCGGTGATCGCCGAAATGGGCTCGCCCACCATGAAAGATATGGGCACGGTGATGAAGAACGCTATGGCTCGCTTCTCCGGTGCAGGCATGCGAGTGGATGGGAAGTTGGTTAGCGAGACGGTGAAGAAGGAGTTGACCGGGAAGTAAACGCGTCGAGCACTGTTACAACTATAGGTTCCATGCTGCGAAAGAGTGCTTGTACTGAAGGCCTGGAAGTGTTTCGATCGGCTCAGGGGATTTGACAAAATGTTCAAATACCGATGGATGAGTACAACGCAATGGCTTCTGAAGTACGTTGACGAGCGACCATCACACGAGTTTGGTTACGAATTAGGCAGGAAAATCCGGAACTGTTTGATGAACAGATTGCCGACAGATTTGAGCGCCATTTTAAGATACAAGCGCTCACAAGCTGATTTGCCCTTGAAACAACGTCCTCACCTATAGGTTCCGGTCGCCCCAAATAAATAAGCCTGTGATTGTAGGAGAGAGCCGTTACTTGCTTCTCTGGAGTTCACGGTACGCCGCACTCTTCGATATTCCCCGCTCCTTAGCCACCTTCTTCAACGCGGATTTTTCGTCCACCTTCTCCTCGGCCATCATCTGCTGAACCCTTTGGCGAATACTGCCGGCACACGGAATCGCAACATGCGGACCGTCTTCCGTCTTCCCAATCAATAACGTTATCTCGCCCTTCACCGCATCGCGCGCCTTCAACGTCTCCAAAACTTCTCCAGCCCGCCCACGCAAGAATTCCTCGTGCAGCTTGGTCACCTCGCGTGCGATCACCACCTGCCGTGCTTCTTCCAAAACCTCGCAAACATCTTCGAGCGACTCCACCACCCGGTGCGGAGCTTCGTAGAAAACCTGTGTGCGCGGCGAATTCTTGATGGCTTCTAATGCCGCCCGCCGTTCGCCGCGTTTTGCCGGTAGGAACCCGCTGAAGCGGAACGAATCGGTAGGCAGACCGCTGGCCACCAGCGCCGCCAAAAACGCCGATGCGCCCGGGATCGGCACCACCGGCATGCCATGCCGGATCGCCAGCGAAATCAAGCGATAGCCGGGATCAGAAATTCCCGGCATGCCTGCATCGGTCACCAGAGCTACGCTGGCTCCGTCTTCGAGTCGCTTCACTAATTCGGTCGCGCGCGTCATTTCATTGTGCTCGTGATAACTCACGGTGCGGGTTGCGATGCTGTAATGGTTCAGCAGCTTCTGCGTGTGGCGGGTATCTTCGCAGGCGATGAGATCGGCTTGTTTGAGCACTCGCAGCGCGCGCAACGTGATGTCTTCCAGGTTCCCGATCGGGGTCGCGACAAGATAAAGCGCGGGCGTGAGCCGATCCGATGACGTCGATGGAGTCTCCCGCATTCCCGTATCTACCGTCCGCTTATCGTCGGGTTCCCTCATGGCGCGAGTCTAACATCGCATGGCGGCGAGTTTAGCCTGAGACCGCCAGCGTAACTTTGAGGCTTGCGAACCGTTATGCTAACGTAACTTTCTTGCCGAGGCAGATCATGACCGCAAATGACTTTCGCCGTATTGCTCTCGCGCTTCCCGAGGCCGAAGAGCGCTCGCACATGAGCCATCCCGATTTTCGTGTCGCCGGAAAGATCTTTGCCACACTCGGGTATCCTGATAAAACCCGAGGAATGGTCAAGCTCTCGCCGGAAGAGCAGCATTACTTCTCAAAAGACTATCCCGATGTCTTCGTCCCCGTGAAAGGTGCATGGGGACGCCGCGGCGCTACGAGTGTTCATCTGAAAGCCGCGAAGAAAGACGTGCTAAGCAAGGCGATCCAGGCTGCGTGGCGCAACACGGCTCCTAAGCGTCTATCGGAACGATTGGACGATTAATTGGACGCTTAAAGGTTATGCAGGAACTGAGACTCTGAGTAAGCGTCACGATGCCGGCTGTCGCCTGCCGCCCGGTCCGGGCTACGGCAGATCGCAAAATGATCTAAAATTAACGAGCAGACAGAATTTCCAAGACAGCGCAAATCTAAATCACACATGCCCCTCTACGAGTACGAGTGCAAGAAGTGCGGTCATCGCTTCGAGAAAATCCAAAAATTTTCGGACAAGATGGTGAAGAAGTGTCCGGAATGCGGCGGCGTGGTCGAGCAGATGATCTCCGCACCCGCCGTGCAGTTCAAAGGATCGGGCTGGTACGTGACCGACTATCCCAAGAAGTCAAGCGGTTCCTCCGCCTCCTCCGATAACGGCAGCAAAGAATCCAAGAAGGACGATAAGTCCAAATCGGAAAGCTCCTCGAAGGAAAGTTCGGGGAAGGAAAGTTCCGTCAAAGAAAGTTCTTCGAAGGACAGTTCGTCGAAAGAGAGTTCGTCCAAGAAGACCGAAAAACAGAAGTAAAGCCACCCGTCAATCTGACCTTGTCGATTCCGGTTTTCCCTGGCAACCGGCAACTGTTTTACTTCAACTCCCGTTCAAAGTGCTCCTCAATCATCTCGAATAAATGCACGCGCGAATCTTTTCCCGCGATGCCGTGCGTCTTGTTGGGATAGATCATCAGCTGAAAATGTTTGTCTGCCTTGATCAGTGCATCGATCATCTGAATGGTGTTCTGAAAATGAACATTGTCGTCGCTGGTGCCATGAACCAGCAACAACGCTCCGTGCAGCTTGTCGGCTGATTTGGTTACATCCGACTCCTCATATCCTTTCTGATCATCTTTAAGAAGGCCCATGTAACGTTCGGTATAAATCGTGTCGTAATTCACTTGATTGGTAACGGGCGCAACTGCGACTCCGGCACGGAAGCGGTCGGAGTGCGTCATCGCATACAGCGTCATCGATCCGCCATTCGACCAACCCCACATCGCTATGCGGTCTTTATCGAGCTGCGGATACTGCGCGAAAAGCTGGTCGAGCGCGGTGAGCTGATCCTTCAACTCGATCGCTCCGAACTCATGGCGAATCGCAGTCTCAAACTTTCGCCCTCGGCCCGGGGTTCCGCGATTGTCGACAGCGAAAATTGCAAAGCCTTTCCGCGCTAGTATCTGGTCGAAGAATGCGTTCGACCCGCCCCAGGCCTTGACTACCTCTTGCCCTGCTGGCCCGCCATAAATGTTGACAATTACGGGAATCTTGCCGTTCGCGGGCGCATCCGGCGGTAGCAGCAGCCGGCCATACAGCGTGGTTCCATCGTCAGCTTTGAATTCCAAGAACTTGGTTGGTGCCAGGTTGTACTCAGTGACGCCACGTGCCTCCCACATCGGATTGCAACCTCCGCCCACAGCGCAAAGGGATATCTTCGGCGGGATCAAGGTATCGGTGTAGGTTTCAGCGTAGTGCTTGCCATCTTCGGCGAAGTCGCCAAAGTGCATTCCTTCTTCATGCGTCAGCGCCTGCATCCCCGAGCCGTCCAGTTTCGCCGAATAAATCTGCCGCTGCCGCGGGTCGTCCTTATTGGAGGAGAAAAATACCACGCTGGCTGCTTCATCCACTCCTTCGATTCCCAGCACCTGGAAATCGCCTTGCGTAAGCTGCCGCTCCAGCTTGGCGTCCGCGTCCATCGGGCTCTGCTGATCGAAACTGTAGAGGTAGAGATGCATGTTTCCATCGCGCCAACTCGGCCAGAGAAACCGGCCGTTCGACTTCAGGAAACGAGGCTCCAGGTGCTCGAAGTCGATCCAGGCGCCGGGCGTGGTTTCCTTTAGAACGAGCCGCGACTTGCCCGATTTTGCGTCCACAAAATATAAATCCGCCTCGTCCTGAGTACGATTGAGCACTTCGGCCCAAAACACTCCGTCACGCACCCAACCAAAACGCGGGATGTAGGTGTCTTCGTCGTGGGTCAGCTTGATCCAATGAATTTTCCCGCCGCCGGCGTTGACGACTCCGAGCTTTACCACCGGATTCACGTCGCCTACCTTGGGATATTTTTCATTGTCCACCGTCGGATGAGTCGGCGTCCAGTCCGTGATCGGATAGATCGGAACCTTGCTCTCATCCATGTGCAGAAAAACAATTTCCTTGCTGTCGGGCGACCAGAAATAATTGCTGCGCACTCCCAGCTCTTCGGCGTAGACCCAGTCGATATCGCCGTTAAACAGATTGTCGCCCGTTTCCTTAGTCAGCTGCTTTTCGCCCTTACCGTTCGCGGGCTGCACGTAGAGATTGTGTTTTCGGACGTACGAGACATGGCTGCCATCAGGAGAAAATTTGGGATCGCCGTTGGGATCGGGCGCGGAAGTAAACTGCACCGCCGTGTTGCTGCCAAGGTCATAGAGCCAGAGCTGGCCCTGCGAATCGAAGATCAGGTGCTTGGAATCCGGCGCCCACAAATACGCGGCGACGTGATAACGGGTTAAGCGTTCTTTCTCACGCTCGTTCTTGACTTTGGCATAGTCGGGTGCGAGCGACGCCAATTTCGCGGCGCTGACCAGCACTTTCTTCTCGCCGGTTACGGCGTCCATGTACCACAATTCGCCTTGCTCGCCTTTCTCATCGCGCAGCACATAAGAAAGTTTCGTGCCATCAGGACTCCACTCAACTGTTTCCGGTCCTCGGCCCGTCATTTCTCCGGGAGTAAATATCCGTTCGATCGTCAGTGGTTTCGTTGGCGCGGTGGCTTGGGCCACTCCGTATTGAAGGACGAACAAACTACTGCAAACAATAAACAGGGCGAGACGAATGCCGTAGCATTTCTGTATTTTCACGAAGTAACCCTCACAAGAAACGAACGTAAGATGCGGTCACGCAGGCGAACCAAAGAGTGTACACCGGGCGACTGTATCGCGCATGCGGAGAGACAATGTAGTCTTCGGGGAGCGGCATTTACTCTGTGCGCCCTGTGGTCCCTTGTTAAAGCTCTTCTTCGCCACTGCGATACAGCGATCCTCGGGGCCGGAAACGGGACTCTGCCGCGCAAATTTGGAGGGATTGCTTCCGGAGATGAGCGCGGCCGCGTGCTAAAATCATTGCAATTGAATGCTCCCCGATATCGAAAACCTGCTGAAGTTGCAAGATGCGGACAAAGAGATTCGTCGACTGCAGGATGAAGTCGCGGAACTGCCCAAGCGCGTCGCCGCCATTGAGCTAAAGCTCGCCGGAACAAAAGCGCAACTGGAAAAAGCCCAGGCCAGCGTCAAAGCCGACGAAGCCTCCCGCCGCAAGTACGAGACCACGATCTCCGATCTTCGCGGCAAGATTTCCAAATATCGCGACCAATCGCTCGACGTAAAAACCAACGATCAATACAAAGCGTTGTTGCACGAGATTCAATTCGCGGAAAAAGAGATTGCCGCCAACGAAGACAAGATTCTCGAGCTGATGGTCAACGCCGACGCGCGCGACAAGGAAGTGAAGGCCGCGCAGGCTGAGATGAAAGCCGAAACAGCCGAAATTGAGCAGGAAAAAGAACAGGCCCGCCAGCGCACCGCCGAAGACGAAAAGCAGCTCACTGAGTGGCGGGGCAAACGCGATCAACTGCGCACCGGTGTCAAAGAAGATCTTCTGCGCCATTACGAACGCGTCTCCAAATTCCGCGGCTCGGGCATTTCCGAAGTGCTTGATCACAAGTGCATGGGCTGCCAGGTCATGCTGCGTCCGCAGACTTACAACGAAGTCCGCACCGGCCAGCAGACCATTGTTTGCGACTCCTGCCAGCGCATCCTGTATTTCAATCCCGCGCACGAACTCGTCCCGGAAAAAATGACGATCACGCGTGCGAGACGTCATCACCCGAAGATCGATGCTCCGCAAGCCTGGTATTACAAGCCGGATTTCGCCGACGAAGGCGAAGTCTACCTATGTTTGACCAACGCCCGCGGCCAGGCTACCCGACGCGTCTATGAGATGCACACCGGCCGCTTGTTCGGCGATATCCTCAGCCGCGAGGGTGACTACCGCCAGGCATTCCCCGAGGACATCGCCGGCTCGATTCGCCTCAACGGATCATGGACGGAAGCGGACCTGGAAATCTGGGGGACAGAATTGCCGATGGTGGTGTTGGATTCACTACTCGCCGACCTCGAACACGCGCGTGCCGAAGCTCAGGTTCGCCCCGCCTCTAAGCCGGAAATCCCTGCCGCTGTTTCCACCGAACAAGCCGCCAGCTAAGAAAACGTAGCATTCAAACCCTGTGAACCTCTGTGTTTCCCCCAGTGTTCCTCTGTGTTGATTTTGATCTTCCTTCCGCGTTGGAAATACCACTCCGGCGATAGAGTTTAAGATAGCCGCATGTCCGAGAAACCTCCCGCAAATGGTCCATCCATCAGAGTCTCCCCTCGGGGTGCATCCCGCCTCAAAGAAGGTCACGTCTGGGTCTACCGTTCAGACATCGTCTCAACAAACGACGCCCCTCCCGGCTCCGTTGTCACCGTCACCGATCACCGCGGCAAGCCCCTGGGCACCGCCTTTTATTCCAGCAGTTCGCAGATCGCCATCCGCCGGATTTCTCACGATCCGGTCGCCGATGTCTCCGCGCTCCTGCGCCATCGAATCGCGGACGCGATTGCCTATCGCGAGGCCGTCGTACACGACACCGATGCTTACCGCGTCATCTTCAGCGAAGCCGACGGCCTGCCTGGCGTTATCGTCGACCGTTATTCCGACATTCTCTCTCTGCAAATTCTCACGCAGGCTGTAGACGCCGACTCCGTCCGCCAACTTCTCCTGTCCGAACTGAGTGACCGGCTGAATCCGAATTCGGTCGTTGAACGCGTCGATCCGCGCATTCGCGAACTCGAAGATCTATCTCCCCGCGAATCCGGCCTGCTCCAAGGCGACAAGACTTCAACCATCGTCACCATGAACGGCATTCAGTTCCATCACGACGCTCTCGAAGGCCAGAAGACCGGATCGTTCCTCGATCAGCGGGAGAACTATGCGGCTGCCGCCCAAATTGCCCACGGCGATGCGCTGGACGTGTTTTGCTATCAGGGAGGCTTTGCCCTTCATCTTGCTCCGCACTGTTCCAGCGTCACCGGTGTCGATAGTTCCCGGCCTGCGCTCGAAGCCGCAGACCGCAATGCCGCTCTCAACAAGAAAGAAGTCGAATGGATCGAAGCCAACGCCTTCGACCTGATGAAAGATTATGCCGCCTCGGAGCGCCGCTACGATACCATCGTTCTCGACCCTCCGGCCTTCGCCAAAACCAAGCGCGACCTCGACGCCGCTATGCGCGGGTACAAGGAACTCAACCTCCGCGCTTTGAAAATGCTGCGGCCCGGCGGACTTCTGATCTCGTGCTCCTGCTCCTGCCATGTCGGCCAGTCGGATTTCCTAGACATGCTGGCCAGCGCTGGACGAGATGCCCACCGCCAGCTTCGCCTCGTGGAACTCCGAAGCCAATCCAAAGATCACCCAATCCTGCCTGGAGTGCCTGAAACATCCTACTTAAAATGCGCCATTATCCTCGTAAGTTACTGATAATACTAACATTTTATAGTTGACAATAATACACTCATTTTTTATGATTCTTTTACTATAATAAAACGTCTAATGAAGCGAACCCGAAGCTAGGTGAACCTTTAAGAACAGCTTCGGCAAGCACCGAAATTCGAATTTACCGATCTTTTGAAGGAGGATTTACCATGACCGTTCTTACCCGTTGGGAACCATTCCGCGAAGTCGCCACCCTGCAGGACCGCGTTAACCGTCTGTTCCGCGAATCTTACAATCAGGGCCATGACGACTCGCTGACCACCTCGAGCTTTGCCCCCGCTGTCGATGTCTACGAAGATGAGCACAGCGTCAGCCTGAAAATCGAAGTGCCGGGAATCGATGAGAAAGACATCGACATCCGCCTCGAAAATAACTCGCTGACCGTGCATGGCGAGCGCAAGATCGAGAAGGAAGAAAAAGAAGAGAACTACCGCCGCGTGGAGCGCCAGTACGGCAGCTTCACCCGCAACTTCACCCTCCCCACCACCGTTGATTCCGAGAACGTCTCGGCAACCTACGACAAGGGCGTGCTGAAGATCACTCTGCCCAAAAAGGCGGAAGCCAAGCCGAAGCAGATCAAGGTGACGGTCGGCGCCGGTGCGAATAACGCAAAGACTGTCGAAAGCAAGCAGCCCAAGAGCACGAGCCAAGCCGCGTAAGTCGGCAATGCTCATGTGGGGACGGGCGCCCTCGTCCGTCCAGGTCGAGCAAAGCTCGACTCGGTTTCAACGGGAGGCGGCAAACCTGCCGCTTCCCGTTTTCTTTGACCGGCAACGCTTGGCTCGGATGTTCGAATTAGTTCACAATGCTTGCAGGGTGCCTGAGCCGTGAAAGAAACGCTCGAAACCATCAATCAGATGCAAGCCGATGGAGTGATTGGCAAATATGCCATCGGCGGTGCGGTGGGCGCGACGTTTTACATCGAGCCCGCAGCAACAGTCGATCTCGACGTTTTTGTAATGCTGCCCGCCGCTGCTTCTCACACGTTGATCAGCCTGTCGCCGATTTACGAATATTTGAAGGCGAAGGGCGGTCGCGAGGAATCCGAATACATTGTCCTCGGCGATTGGCCAGTTCAATTCCTCGTGCCGAGCGATGCACTCGAGATTGAGGCAATAGCCCAAGCAGTTCCCATTGAAGTTGACGGTGCCAGGACTTGGGTGATGTCCCCCGAACATTTAGCTGCAATTGCGTTGCGAACTGATCGTCCAAAGGATCACATACGAATTATCCAGTTCATTTCGCAAGGCGCGCTGGATCGCGACAAGCTGAATACTCTGCTTCTTCGCTACGGCTTGATTGAGAAATGGAAACACTTCGAGAGCAGATTCCTGGAAGGAACACGTGGATAAGTCAAAGATGAGGTCAAAGCTGGCGGCGCTGAGCTTTACCGAAAAGATCAAAATTTTAGAAAAATTGCGCGATCGCGATAAAGCGATCGCAGCTGCTGGCCTGAGACGAAAACCGGAAGCACAAAGCGCCAAAAAAACAGTCGAGAAGAACTAAAGATGGAACACATTTCAATTACCCAATTACCAAATGGAGATTTTCCATGCCCATCCGTTGGGACAAATTCACAGTAAAAGCCCAGGAAGCCGTCCAGCGCGGCAACGACCTTGCCTCCGAGCACGGCAATCCGGAATTGCTGCCATTACATCTGCTCGCCGCATTGCTTGAAGACAAAGAAGGCATCGTTCCGCCGGTGCTCGAAAAAATCGGCATCGGCGCGCAAGCCGTGCTCAGTGACATCTATCGAGAAATCGAAAAGCTACCCAAGGTTTCCGGCGGAGGCGCGGCGCAAGCCACGCTCTCGAACGCTGCCAACAAGTTGCTCGAACAAGCCTTCAAAGAAGCTACAAACTTCAAAGACGAATACGTCTCCACCGAGCATCTGCTGTTGGCCATCACACATCTGAAACAAGACGCTGCCCAGCAGATCCTCGCGCGTCACGGCGCAACCTATGACGCGATCCTGAAAGCCCTGACCACGGTTCGCGGTTCGCAAAAAGTCACCGATCAGAATCCCGAAGGAAAGTATCAGGCTCTCGAGCGCTACGCACGCGACCTAACCGAACAAGCCCGCCGCGGCAAACTCGACCCCGTCATCGGACGCGACGAAGAAATCCGCCGCGTCGTCCAGGTTCTCTCGCGCCGTACAAAAAATAATCCCGTGCTCATCGGCGAACCCGGCGTCGGAAAAACCGCCATCGTTGAAGGTCTGGCGCAACGCATCATCTCCGGCGACGTTCCCGAAGCACTGAAGAACAAGCGCGTCGTTTCGCTTGATTTAGGCGCGATGCTCGCCGGCGCAAAATATCGCGGCGAATTCGAAGACCGGCTGAAGGCCGTTCTTAAAGAAATCGGGGATGCCCAGGGACAAATCGTTCTCTTCATCGACGAACTTCACACACTGGTCGGCGCTGGAGCGGCCGAAGGCGCAATCGATGCCTCCAACATGCTCAAGCCGGCACTCGCTCGGGGTGAACTGAGAGCCATTGGCGCAACCACGCTGAACGAATACCGCAAGTACATCGAAAAAGACGCTGCGCTCGAACGCCGCTTCCAGATCGTTTTCGTCGGCGAACCCAACGTCGAAGACACCATCGCCATTCTGCGCGGTCTGAAAGAACGTTACGAAGTGCATCACGGAGTTCGTATCAAAGACTCGGCCATCGTCGCCGCAGCCACGCTCTCGCACCGCTACATTTCCGACCGCTTCCTGCCCGACAAAGCAATCGACTTGATTGACGAAGCGGCAGCGTCCTTGCGTATCCAGATCGATTCGCTTCCCACAGATATCGATCAACTCGAACGCCGTGCCACGCAGCTGGAGATCGAAAAGCAAGCTTTGAAAAAAGAAGACGACGCGAACTCCAAGGAGCGCCTCGGCGTCATTGAAAAAGACCTGGCCGAGATTCGCGAGAAATCCAACGCGCTGAAAGCCAACTGGAAGAAAGAAAAAGATCTCATCGCTCGCGCCCGCGAGTTCAAAGAACAACTCGAAAAAATAAAGATCGAAGAACAGGCCGAAGAGCGCAAAGGCAATCTGCAACGGGTCGCCGAAATCCGCTACAGCCTCATCCGCCAGACCGAGCAGGAATTGGAAAAGCTCACGAAGCAGATGGAGACTCCCGATAAGGCGCGCATGTTGAAGGAAGAAGTCGACGAAGAAGACGTGGCGCGCATCGTCTCCAAGTGGACCGGTATTCCCATCTCCAAGATGCTCGAAGGGGAAGTCAAAAAGCTGGTCACCATGGAAGAACGCCTGCGCCTGCGTGTCATCGGCCAGGACGAACCGCTCGAACGCGTGGCCAACGCCATCCGCCGCTCGCGCGCCGGACTCAGCGATCCCAAGCGTCCCATCGGTTCCTTCATTTTTCTTGGACCAACGGGTGTGGGAAAAACCGAACTGGCTCGTGCTCTCGCCGAATTTCTCTTCGACGACGAGCACGCCATGATCCGCATCGACATGTCGGAATACATGGAGAAGCATTCAGTTGCCCGCCTGATCGGTGCGCCTCCCGGCTACGTCGGCTACGAAGAAGGAGGACAGCTCACAGAGCAGGTTCGCCGGCGCCCCTACGCGGTCGTGCTGTTCGACGAAATCGAAAAAGCGCATCCCGACGTCTTTAATGTCCTGTTGCAAATGATGGACGATGGCCGCCTCACCGACGGCAAAGGCCGCGTGGTCGATTTCAAGAACACGATTCTGATCATGACTTCGAACCTCGGCTCATCGTTTCTGCAAAGCGAAGGCCTGCGCTCGGAAAAAGACTTTGAAGAAGCCTCAAAGCAGGGGATGAACGCGCTGCACGGCCACTTCCGGCCCGAGTTCCTCAACCGCGTCGACGACATCATCGTCTTCAGGCCGCTGGGCAAGGAACAACTGGTCAAGATCATCGAGCTGCGTCTGGAAGACGTTCGTCGGCTGTTGGCCGATCGCAAGATCTCACTCGAACTCACCGATGCCGCCAAAGACCTGCTCTTCACGCAAGGCTTCGATCCGAACTTCGGCGCCCGTCCGCTGAAGCGTGCGATTCAAAAGCTGGTGCAGGACTCCCTGGCGATGAAAATCCTGGATGGCGAAATTCTCCACGGCGACCACATCGTCGTCGATGCCGATAAGAAGCTCGGCAAGATGAGATTCGAGGTCAGCAAACGCGTAGGGGAAAAGGAACCAGCCAGGGCAAAATAAGCCGCGGATTACGCGGATTTTCACAGATAAAACAACTTAAACAATCCGTGGAAATCCGTGCCGATCCGTGGCAAAGCTTTCTAAGCCTGTGTCACACTGAATTCATGCCCACCCTCACTCTTGGCGACTTCGAACTCTCCATCTTTTCCGACGGCACCTACCCACTAGACGGCGGAGCCTTCTTCGGCGTCATCCCCAAAATCATGTGGTCGCGTAAAGTCGAAGCTGACGAAAAGAATTACGTTCAATCCGGCCTCAACTCGCTGCTCATTCGAACCGGCAAGCAAACCGTGCTGGTCGAAACCGGCATGGGCAACAAGCTTTCCGAACGCATGGTCAAGTTCTACGGCCAGCCAGCAAAGCTGATTGCAAACCTCGCGGTCGCCGGAATCGCACCCGAAGACGTTGACATCGTCATCAACTCGCACCTGCACTTCGACCATTGCGGATGGAATACCATCCGCGACAAAAACGGCAAGATCGTTCCCACATTTCCGCGCGCGAAATACTACGCTCCGGAAGGCGAGTGGCAATATGCTCGCCGTCCCAGCGAACGCGACTCGATCAGCTATATCTCTGACAACTACGATCCGCTGGTGGCCAGCGGTCAAATGACGCTGCTCAAAGGCGGCGAAGAAATCATCCCCGGCATCAGCGTGCAAACCTTCCCCGGCCACACCGCGCACATGCAAGCCGTAATCGTCAACGGTCGTCCTGGCCTTGAAAGGGCACAGATTCAAGCCGCGCCGTCAGCGCCCATAAAAGAGAACGGGACTTCAGCCCCTGCAGTCGCCTGCTACATCTCGGACCTGATCCCCACCACGGCGCACATCGACCTCACCTGGGGCGTGGGCTTCGACCTCTACCCGCTGCAAACCATCGAGAGCAAGAAGCAGTACTACGCGAAGTCGATCGCGGAGAAATGGCTGACGGTCTTCACGCATGACCCGCAGACGCCCTGGGCATATGTAATGAAGGATGAGTTGGGGAAGATGCTCGCCCGAAAGATGTAAGTGCCTACGGCTCAGCCTTCGCGGACGAGGACGCCCGCGCCACACAACTGGAGCCTGGCCTCGAAGAATTCCTCTACACGCCCCAGAATCTCCACCGCGCTCTTCGATTCGTAAATCGTCTTGCGCAGACCTGCGCCTCCCGGAACGCCATGCGTGAACCATGATGCGAACTGCTTCATCTTGCCCACCGCGTCCGGCAGTTCTTCTTCGATCAGCATCTGGAAGTAAGTTCGAATCATCTGGTAGCGGTCGGATTCCGTGGGCTCGTCGTAGGGCTTGGCCAGCGCCGAAACTCTGGATGCAGGCTTGGACGGGAAGGGCACGGCTTGAGCCGGGCCGTTAGGATCCCAATATATTGGGGCTTTAGCCCCTGAGGCAGTCAAGCTCCCCGCAACGGCTAAAGACGGATCCAAATTCGCGAAGGTTGCGGCACGACTGAAGTCATGCCCTTCCCGATCCAGTCCCTCCCGTTCCATTCCCTCACGATATATGCCGTGGCTGCCGACTTCCATCTCACAATACTGCTGAATCTGCCGAAAGATCCACGGATTCGATGGCGCGGTGCGACCGATCATCACTGCGTCGCAGCCGGTCTGCGTCACCATGGCGCAGGCATCTTCCGGTGATCGAATATCTCCATTGCCAATCACCGGAATTCGCACAGCATCTTTCACCGCCGCAATCCACTCCCACCGGGCATTGCCACTGTAGCCCTGCTCTCGCGTGCGCGCATGCAGAGCCACTGCCGCCAGCCCGCACGATTCCGCCATCCGCGCCAACTCCACGCAAACAATCTCGTCGTCACTCCATCCCGCGCGGAATTTCACCGTGAATGGAATGGTCACCGCCGCCCGCACCGCCTCAAAAATTTTCCCAATCGCAGGCAGGTCGCGCAACAAGCCAGAGCCCCCGTTGCACTTCACAACTTTCTTCGCCGGACATCCCAAGTTCAAATCCACCAGATCGAAGCCCAGTCCCTCGACCATGCGCGCCGCCTCGGCCATCACGTGCGGATCGCTGCCAAAAAGCTGCGCCGAAATCGGATGCTCGTCCTCATAGAAATGCAGATAGCGCTTGGCCTTCTGGTCCTTCTTGCGGAGCACGCCATCGGCTGACGTGAACTCGGTCATGATCAACCCGCATCCACCGAGATTGCGGATGAAGCGGCGAAACACCGTGTCAGTCACTCCAGCCATGGGAGCGAGCACGGTCGCCGGCGCAATTCGCACGCCGCCAATTGACAAAGATGCAGGCACCCGTGCGGAGCTGGCGCCCTCGCCCGCTACTCCGTCCCGCTGATCGGCTCCCGCCGGGTTGTCCCAAAACTTCTTCATCTTTAGTTATTTTACCTATCCACTCCAAAAACAAAACCCCCGCCTCAGCGAGGGCTGAAAAACCTTGACTTATCCGTGCAATCCGCGCAAATCCGTAGCGAAAGAGCTTAGCTCTTCGCCGGAGCCGCCGGAGTTTCTTTCTTGGCATACTTGCGGCGGAAACGCTCGACGCGCCCAGCCGTATCCATCAACTTCTGCTTGCCGGTAAAGAACGGATGGCAGGCCGAGCAAATTTCGACCGAAATATCACCTTTATGGGTCGAGCGAGTCACAAACGCGTTGCCGCACGCGCAATGCACGCGCACTTCATTGTAAGCGGGATGTATGGCTGTTTTCATGGTTAATCTCTCAACACAAGCCTTAGATTTTACAGCAATGACGAACGATTCAGCAAATCCCGGCTCAGTAATCGTTGGGATGCATCATTGCGGAATATTCACCTGGCGTTATCCGCATATGTTAACCGCGCTTAACGCTCCGCCGTATAATCTCTCCAGATGATCACCGTCTCCAAAGAAGATTATCTCAAGTCCATCCTTGAGGCCGAAAGCGAAGGCGAAGAGGTCATCGCAGCGCGGCTTGCGGACTTGTTGAAAGTCTCGCCTCCGGCCGTCACCATGGCATTGCGGAGGCTCAGAAAAGATGGCTTGGTCCGCGTGCAAGCCGACGGCCTGATTCGCCTGACGGCAGCCGGACGCAAGATCGCGCGCAAGCTTACCCTGCGCCATCACCTGATCGAACGCATGCTTTCCGAGTTGTTCGGCATGGAATGGTGGAAGGTGCACGACGAAGCCGAACGGCTCGAACACGCCGTATCGCCTGACTTCGAAGCAAAACTCCTCGCCAAACTGGGAGCCGGTGGCGCTTGCCCGCACGGCAATCTCAGCGAACTCGAAAGCCCCGCCAGCCGCCGCCGCCGCGGGTTGGCCAAACTGGCGGACGCCGAACCCGGCGGCATCTATGCGGTCAGCGGTATCTACGAGCGCGACCGCCGCCTCTTGGAGTTTCTGGAAACTCGCGGCATCCGTCCCGGGGCGAAGTTTCGCGTCCTCGAACGCAATTACGATCAGACGTTCACGCTTTCGACCCTGGCGGGCAATGTCTCCCTCGGCCGTGCCGCAGCGGAGCGCGTCTGGGTCGCTCCCGCCAAAGCGCGATGAACCTAATCGTGGGAGGGAACGCCGTTAAATCGCCGATTCTTATCCAAGGACATCGCTTCGCCATACCTAAATTAGCCCAAAAAGCGAACCCTGGTTTTTAGCCGCTGCGCGAACCGCACCGCTAAAACCTATAGTTAACTACAGTTTATATCTTCGTGTATACTTGGGCTAACCGCTCGTAGCCTTTTCTGCGGTAATCTTCAATGAACCGTCAGGACGCACAACTGGAGGACTGCAGCGGAAGCGATGCACCCACCGCCGTCGTAATTACTCATGAAGATGTCGATCGCGCCCATGACCGTCAGAAGGTTCGCCAGAACCGTGCCCGGCGCGGCCTGATGCCGCGAATGCGTCTGCTTTGGCTCCTTATTGGCCCGGGCATTCTTGTCATGCTAGGCGAGAACGATGGTCCCAGCATGTTGTCGTATGCCGCGACGGGCGCGCGTTTCGGCATCGGATTCTTCCTGCCCTTCGTGGTCCTGACTTTCCTGATGGCCTGCGTAGTCCAGGAAATGACCGTTCGCCTGGGCGCTGCCACTCATCGCGGGCACGCGGAACTCATCTTCGATCGCTTCGGGCCGTTTTGGGGATGGTTTTCCATGATCGACCTCATGGTGGGCAACTTCCTCACGCTGGTCACAGAATTTATCGCCATCCGCGCAGGGCTGGGATTCTTTGGGATTCGCCCGGCGGTGGCCGTCCTGGGCGCGTTGCTGGTCTTATTCGTCGCCCTTATGACGCATCGCTATTGGACCTGGGAACGCATGACGCTGGCCGCCGCCATGTTGAATCTGATCTTCGTTCCCGTGGCTCTGCTCACGCATCCCCATTGGGCGGCTGTGGGCCGCGCACTGGTTAGTTGGCAACCGCTTCCCGGCGGCCTTACGCCGGAATTAGTGTTGATCCTGCTCTCCAACATCGGCGCAACTGTAACGCCCTGGATGCTCTTCTTCCAACAAAGCGCGATTGCCGACAAGGGCCTGACCAAGAGCGACATCGCCATGGGCCGCTTCGATACCATGCTGGGAGCGACGCTGGCAGCGCTGGCAGCGCTCGCCACCATAGTAGCGACGGCTCCGTTATTTACGCATCACATGTCCGCCGCCAACTTTGAGGCCGCGAATTTCGCCCAGGCGCTCCAGCCCTTCGTCGGACATTGGGGATCGGCCCTCTTCGCCCTTGGCATGTTTGAGGCGGGCATGGTAGCCGCCATCACCATTTCGATTTCTTCCGCCTATGCGTTCGGCGAGGTCGCTCATCGCCCGCACAGTCTGAATCTCCCATTCACGCAGGGCAAATCGTTCTACATGGTTCTGGTGCTCGAAGCCGCTGCGGCCGCGGGGCTGGTTCTCATCCCTGGCATTCCGCTGGTCTACATTGTTCTCGTTGTGAACGTGATTGCCGTGCTTGCCATGCCGCCTGCGCTGCTTTTTCTCTACATGCTGGTCAACGACCGCGAAATCATGGGCGACCTCGTCAGCCCGCTCTGGGCAAATGCCCTGGCCCTGATCGTGGTCGTTATCTTAATTGGAGCGGGCATTCTGTTCGGGGTCAGCGTGATCGCTCCCCACGCGTTAGGAATTTTTGGAGGTGGATGAGTGGAAAATCATTCTTCGCGCGATGAGGTCAGCCAGCAAGACGTCGCCACGGTTGTCGCTTCGCTGGAGCCCGGTCAGTTTGCCGCAGCCAAAGCCCGCTTCCACTGCCCGCGGCGCAAGCTCACGCGCACCGAAGCTATTTTTTTTTGGGCTCTGCGAGGGTACCTCATCTTCATGTTCGGCGTAGTGATGTACCAGCTCTGGACCGTCGCCCGCTAACCAGAAGCCGTCGGCCGATGGTCGTTAGTGGCTGGCCCACATCGGCGGACAGGATTTGCCGGCCAACAGCCAACAATCGACGACCAACGCCCGACGTTTGACCCCGCCGGCACTCCGCCCTTAAGATTCTAAGGAAGCGCTCCCATCCACTGGCGGCATGGCGGTCCTTCCTTTACACTCGTTCCCCGGGACAATTACACTACACACTCGCCTTTTTGAATTCGTATTGACAGGAGCAACACCATGGCATCCGTGACCGAAAGAAATCCGGAAATTGTAGAAAAGATAAAACAGATCATCGCCGAGCAGCTTGGCGTCGATGAAAATGACGTCTCCCCCAGCAGTTCGTTCGTCGACGACTTGGGCGCCGATTCGCTCGATACCGTCGAGCTGGTCATGGCCCTGGAAGAGTCTTTCAGCATCGAAATCCCTGACGAAGACGCGGAGAAAATTCGCACCGTCCAGGACGCAATCGACTATATCGACAAGCACGCAAAAAAGAAGTAGCCGACTTTCCGCGGGCCGCGCCCCGCGCATGGCGTTCAATCAAAGCACTTGAAGGAGCAACATGGCAGCCGTTGACGAAAAAGTGAAACAGATTATCGTTGAGCAGTTGGGAGTGGACGAAGGCGAGGTCACCTCCAGCGCCTCGTTTGTAGACGATCTGGGCGCGGATTCGCTCGACACCGTCGAACTCGTGATGGCCTTTGAGGAGGCCTTCGACATCGAGATCCCCGACGAAGACGCCGAGAAAATTCGCACCGTGCAGGACGCGGTCGACTACATCTCCAAGCATTCGAAAGGCGGTAAGTAAGTTTGACACGCAGGGTCGTGGTTACAGGCCTGGGCTTGATCTGCGGCGTTGGCAACTCCACCGAAGATGTGTGGAAAGCCTTGCTCGCAGGTAAGAGCGGCGCCGCGCGCATCAGCCGCTTCGATGCCACCAAATTTGCCTGCCAGATTGCCGCCGAGGTCAAGAATTTCGATCCCCTGAACTTCATTGACAAAAAAGAAGTGAAGAAAATGGGCCGCTTCATCCACCTGGCCATCGCCGCCTCCGATGAAGCGTTAAAGATGTCCGCCCTCAAGATCACGCCGGAAAACGACGAACGCGTCGGCGTTCATATCGGCTCGGGCATCGGAGGGTTCGACATCATCGAACGTGAGCACCAGGCTCTGGTCGAAGGTGGCCCGCGAAAAATTTCTCCCTTCTTTATTCCCGCGGCCATTATCAACTTAGCCGCCGGCCAGGTTTCCATGCGTCACGGCGCCAAGGGGCCGAACGAAGCCACCGCGACTGCCTGCACCACCAGCGCTCACTCCATCGGAGATTCTTTCCGAATCATCCAGCACAATGACGCCGACGTCATGATCGCCGGCGGCTCCGAAGCGGCCATCACTCCCATGGGCGTCGGCGGATTCGCCGCCATGCGCGCGCTTTCCACGCGTAACGACGATCCCGAGAAAGCGAGCCGCCCCTGGGACAAAGACCGCGACGGCTTCGTGATCGGGGAAGGCGCGGGCATAATCGTTCTCGAAGAACTTGACCACGCCCGCCGCCGTGGCGCGCCCATTCTTGCCGAGATCGTTGGCTACGGCATGTCGGGCGATGCTTACCACATGACCCAGCCCGCTCCGGAACACGAAGGCGGGTTCCGCGTGATGCGCAACGCCGCGCGCGACGCCGGCATTACGCCGGATATGGTCGACTACGTCAACGCTCATGGCACCTCAACTCCCATCGGCGACACGCTTGAGGCGCACGCGATCCGCAACTTCTTCGGCCCACGTCGTATCCCCGTCAGTTCCACCAAGTCCATGACCGGACATCTTCTCGGCGGCGCCGGCGGCCTCGAAGCCGGAGTCACCGTGCTCGCGTTGCGCGATCAAATCTTGCCACCCACCATCAATCTCTTCGAACAAGATCCGGAAACCGGCGGCATGGATTTTGTGCCCAACGAAGCCCGCAAAGCTAAAGTCGAATATGCCATGTCGAACTCATTCGGCTTCGGCGGCACCAACGGCGCGCTGCTCTTTCGCCGCTGGAGCGAGTAACGGGCGTAGGGCTTATTGTGAGGACAGCCGCCCTTGGCTGTCCTAATACTGCCAATTCACATTCACCGATCCTGTCCCGCTGGTTGGCACCGTATATTGATGGTTCGATCCGTTCTCCCACGACACGGTGCCGTTCGCGGCGATCTTAATGAATTTGAACTGCACCGCTGTTCCCGCCGGAAGCGACGCGTTCAAAAACCAATTCGGATAGCTCGGATCGAGCATCGGGCCGACCGCTGTATCAAACGTCGTTCCCCAGGCACCGAGCTCAATCGTGCTGCCCGTCAAAAAGATGTAATCTCCGGTGCTGGTCGGAGTCGCATTATTTACAGTGAAGGTCACCGGAATTAGCTTCGCCGTGAGCGCTGTGAATTGAATCGTGTTGGCCGCCGTTCCCCCGCTGTTTTTCAACTGCACCGAATAAATGCCGTTAGTCACGCTGGGCACGGTAAACGTGACAGACGAGTCGGACCACGTTGAAATTGTGCCAGCCGTTGTTCCAAACAAAACTTGGCCAGTCGAAGTTCCAAATCCTTTACCTGCAATCGTCACCTTCATGCCGGGCTGGCCTACAGTCGGTCCAATCGAACCAACCTCAGGCGCGGTCGGTGTGCCCACGGCCTGCCACACAGCTACAGTGTGCGCGGGCAGCGTAAAGTTGTTCGCCGGATTGTTGCCGCCGCTGCCAGTAGTCACAGTAAGACTCGATCCCCCAAGCAGTCCGCCCATGTAATCGCTGTAAGTCCCCGCCGGCAATGCAGTCAGCAACCCTGAGATTGCATATCCCGTCGTATCGTTCTTGTTGATCGCCACCAGCACCACGTCGTTAAAGAACTTGCGCTCGTAAATGTAGACATCGTTATTCATCCACCGCTGCTGAAATCCGCCGTAAGCCAGCGCATCGTTCGTGCTCTGCCGCAAAGTCGCCAGCTTATTGATGAGTTGATACGCAGTGGTCGTGGTGCTGTAAGAACTCATCCAGACGCGGTTGTAAGGATCGTTACCGCCGCCCGTGTCATTGTGCAGATATTGCTCATCGCCATACAAAATCACGGGAATACCGCGGCACGTCAACAGAAAAGCCATGGCTTCGTGCAGTCGATTGTTGTTGTTATTGTTCGTGAGAAACCGCGATTCGTCATGGCTGTCGAAAAATGTGACCAAGTCGTTGTTCCAGATGAAATTCGAATTCTCCGTTGAAATCGTCCCATCAATCTCCGAGAAATTATTGTTGCTGGCAAAAACGTCGCGTACCGCCTGGTTCACGCCGAAATCAAGCTCGCTGATGCCGGTTTTGTTGGCGAACTTATAAGCATCGTGATACATCGGATCGGCCGAATCGTTGTTGTACCACTCGCCATAAATAAATGCCGGCGCCTGATTGAACACCGAATTCGCCAGCGAATACTCCCATCCCCACGTGACGTGCTTGATCGCGTCCAGCCGAAATCCATCCGCACCGTGCGTTTGAAACAGATGAATCGCCGTCTTCAAATAGCTGTCAATAGTCGGGTTCTCCTGGTTCAAGTCTTCCAACTGCTCTAGCGTGTAGTACTGCAATTGGTAGCGGTCGTTGAAGTCGCCAATCGCCGGATTATGATGGAAGTATCCGTTGGGATCGCTGCTGTCGGAAGCCATGAACACGCCGTTGTTGTAGAGCGCGCCAAACTCGCCGCCGGCGTTGTAGTTGGTATCGTTTTCCGCCCAATCCACAATCACCTTGATGCCGACCGCGTGGGCCGCCGTGGTCAGATTGGAAAATGCTGTCCATGAATTGCTGCTGTCGCCAAAATGTTCTTCCACCCGCATAAAATCGTGCCCGCCATACCCATGGTACGGAGCTGAAATTGGCGCGCCGGTATTCTCGTTCAGGTTCTCGTTGTCCACTGCGGGCGAAATCCAAATCGCCGTCACCCCCATGCCATGGAGGTACGCCATCTTTTGCTGAATCCCCGCAAGGTCGCCGCCCCAGTAAGCCTGCCAGTTCGTCTGCGTGGAATCGAACAACCCGGCGCTCTGCGATGGATTGTCATTCGTTGTGTCACCGTTAAAGAACCTGTCGGTGACAATCTGGTAGATAACTTGCTTCTTGAAATCCTGCGCGCCCGCGGCGCCGATGAGTGAGAGCACCGTAGCTGTGATCACTATTGCGAACGCGACCGTGCGCGCGATCATTTTGCGCAACTGCATTTTCTGCGATTTCACTGTGCATGACTTCATGGGAGGATACCTCTCGGAAAAATTAGCTACTTCCACCACCGCCGGGCCGCCGTCAACTCGGTCGCGGAGCACTGCGCTGGAAAAATCGCTGAAGGACTCTGTAGGACTAGTGATTCGTATTAGGACATCGTTTCAACGATGCCGTAAGGGTTCGTTTGTTTTGAAAGGGCGCGGCTTTACCGCTCTCCCGCCACTCACTGTCAAGAGAATCCTTCGCGTCTGCTGAAGATGTTGTTACCATAAATTGCGTTGCCCGGAACGCTAAGCTGAAATCTGTTCCATTTTGCGGACAGACCAAATTTACGCCGTCAACGACAACATCCGGCGAAATTGCCTTAATCTGCTGAAAACCATTCGCCGCGCCGTGTAGCTGCACGTGTGGCACAAACGATCCCGTTCCCCTCGCCTCTGTTTTCGTCCTGAACGTGATCTTCCTTCTGCGGGCGAGCCTTGCCTTATAATTGCCCCGACTATGGCGCTGACCTCCGGCACGAAACTCGGCCCTTATGAAATCCATTCCCCGCTGGGCGCTGGCGGCATGGGCGAGGTCTACCGCGCCCACGACTCCCGCCTCAACCGCGATGTCGCCATTAAAATTCTCCCGGCGTCGTTCTCCGCCGATCCTGACCGCCTGCAGCGCTTCGCGGCGGAATCTCGCGCCACGGCGGCGCTGAATCATCCCAACATTCTTTCGATCTTTGACATCGGTGGCGCCGATATAGGCGACCGGGCCGGCCCCTACGTAGTCTCAGAACTGCTGGAAGGAGAAACCCTTCGTGATCGGCTGCAAAACGGCGCGCTCATTTCCCGCAAAGCTATCGATTACGCGCGGCAGATCGCCAGCGGCCTGGCCGCTGCTCACGACAAAGGCATCGTCCATCGCGACCTGAAGCCGGAAAACATCTTTATCACTGACGACGGCCGCGCGAAAATTCTCGACTTCGGCCTGGCCAAATTCACCCGCCCCGAAGCGGACAACTCTGGCGACGCGCCCACCCAGCAGATCGCTACCGATGCCGGAACCGTCATGGGCACGGTCGGCTACATGTCGCCGGAGCAGGTTCGCGGCAAAGCCGCCGATCCGCGTTCCGACATCTTCGCCTTCGGCGCAATTCTTTATGAGATGCTCTCCGGTAAGCGCGCTTTCCACGGAGACTCTCCGGTCGATACCATGAGCGCCATCCTCAAAGAGGATCCTCCCGATCTATCCGAGACCAACCGCAACGTTTCGCCCGCGCTCGAACGCATCGTCCGTCACTGCCTCGAAAAGAGTCCCGCCGAACGCTTTCAATCGGCGCGCGACGTAGCCTTCAACCTCGAGGCCTTAACTGATATCTCCACTCCCAGCCGCAGCGGTGTACAAGCCATTCCAGATGAAACCGGGAAGGCTCGCCGCTGGCTTCTGCCTGTACTCGGCGCACTGCTGTTACTCATGTCCTGGGCGGGCATCTATCGCTTCGCCCATCGCACGGCCTACGCCAACCCAACCTTTCATGAGGTTACTTTTCGCAACGGCACCATCTGGGCCGCCCGCTTTGCTTCCGATGGCCAAACGATTATTTACGGCGCCGCCTGGGACGGTCAGCCTCAGGAGATTTTTTCTACCCGCTTTGATAGTTCCGACTCCCGCTCTGTCGGCCTGCCACCCGCGCAGATTCTTTCCATCTCTTCCAAGGGCGAAATGGCCATTTCACTGCACGCGGTCGCGTACGCCCACTTCACTCAAGCCGGCACTCTGGCGCGGGTGCCGCTGGCTGGAGGCGCGCCGCGCGAGATGCTTGACAACGTAATGTGGGCCGACTGGGCGGCCGATGGCCAATCGCTGGCGGTGATTCGTCCCGGCAACACCGTTCTCTCACACCTTGAATACCCCATCGGTAATGTAATTTATGAGCCGCGTGGCTGGGTGAGCCACGTGCGTTTTTCTCCGAGTGGAGATTTTATTGCCATCGCCGACCACGTGCAGGGAGGCGACGACGGCCGCGTCGCCATCCTCGACGCGCACGGAAATCCCAAGGCCCATTCTTCTTTTTATTCCAGCGTCGAGGGACTGGCGTGGAGTCCGAATAAGAAAGAGGTCTGGTTCTCCGCCGTGCCCGCCGGCTCCGCACGTTCCATTTACGCGCTGGATTTTTCCGGCAAAGAGCGTCTGATTTATCGCGCTCCCGGCGGATTGATCATTCACGATATCAGTCGCACCGGCCAGGTGCTGTTGACCGCCGACAAAACTCGCGTCAGCCTGTTCGCGCTGCCTCCGGGCGAAACCCACGAGCGCGCACTCTCCTGGTTCGACTGGTCGCTTCTGGCGGACATTTCACCGGACGGCAAGACCATTCTTTTCTCCGAAACCGGCGAGGCTGTGGGAACAAACTACAGCATGTTTCTGCGTAAGACCGATGGCTCGCCCGCCGTCCGCCTGGGCGATGGCGGTTTCGGGGCGTTATCTCCGGATGGCAAATGGGTGGTGGCGGAAGATGGCGACCCTGCCAACCTGATGCTGTTGCCTACCGGCGTCGGCGAACCGCGCCAACTCACGGACAACAAAATTCATCATTTCAACGGCGCGTGGTTGCCGGATGGCAAGTCGATCATCTTCAGCGCCGCAGAACCAGGCCATGCCCGCCGCACTTATCTGCAGAGCATTGATCCGGGCTCCGCGCCGCGAGCGCTGACCCCCGAAGGCACCATAGGCAACCTCGTCTCACCGGACGGCAAGTACCTTCTCGCTACCGACGGCAAGCGTGACCGCTGGCTCTATCCGATTGCCGGCGGCGAGCCGCAGAAAGTGAACCTTACGTTGAGCTTCGATGAAGGCGTTATGGGTTTCTTCGGCGACAGCAAAACCGTACTGATGCGCTCGCGCAAGATCCCCGTGGTGGTCAGTCGAGTCGACCTAACAACCGGACGCCGGGAACCCTTCAAGGAAATCGTTCCCGCCGATCCCTCAGGCGCCCAAAGCGTCCCCAGCCTGCGTTTCAGTGCGGACGGGAAATCGTATGCCTATTCACTGGGCCGGATGCTGTCCGACCTCTACGTCGTCGATGGATTGAAATAGGCAGCCTTTTACATAAAGACCTTTCAGGCATATAGGTCATCTAAGTCATTTATTTCAAATAATTTACTTAACTACCTCAGTCCCTCCAGACTGAATGCTGAGTGCTTCCTTAAACCAGTCCTCTCCAGTGCATGCCCGCCAATAGGACCTTTAGTACCCCGCCCTCTGCCCCTTGGTGTCTTTGCCGGTTGCGGTTCCCAAGCCAGAATGGTTTCAGCACCGAGTCGCTCCCCCGACCCTATGGAAAAATCCTTCGCCGCCTCTGTCCTGGCCCCGGATTCGAATTTAGGCGTATCTTTCCGGAAAACCGCCGCCCGCACCGCCCTCGTCAGTTTGCCGGATCAGTCCCGCGCCTTGCTGGCCGACTGCTTTCGGCAATTTGGAATCGAAACCGTTGTCATGACCTCCAACGCCGCCGAACGCCTGCACAAGGAAAAGTTTGAAGCCTGCGTTCTGCACCTGAGCAACGGCGCCGAGAAAGTGATGGAGTCCGCCCGCGTGTCGCCCTCCAACAGCCGCTGCGTCATCTACGGCCTGGGAGGCAACGCGAAAGACGCAATGCGGTATTCCAAGTACGGCATCAACGCCATGTTTAACGAGCCGCTGGAGCGTCCGGCCGCGCTCAAGCTGGTGCGCGCCACGCAGATGCTGGTGCTGCACGAATTTCGCCGCTACGTCCGCATTCCGCTGATGACCGAGGTTTCCATCGTCAGCAATGACGGCCGGCGCCTGAGCGCCAGCAGTCTCGAAGTGAGCTCGGGAGGCATGTCGGTAAAGTGCTCGGAAGATTTGTCCGCAGGGACGAACGTCGAAGTGTCATTCGCCCTGCTTACCTTGCCGCGCGTATGGATCCGCGGCGCCGTGAGTTGGAAGAAGCCCAAGTCATTTGGTGTCCGCTTCGAAACCGCCGACGAACGCCGCCAGAAACTGAAAGCCTGGATCGATGGTTATCTAGAGAGCTGATCTTTCACTCCCCGATTCGTCATCGCTGTGTGAAGCACGAATTACAATGGCTTCGTGCCCGAAGTCAGCGCCACCGAGGCCTCCGTCGCCGCCGAAGTTAGTCCCAGCCCGCGCCGCTTCACTCTGCGCCAGCGCATTATTCTGCGCCTCATCATTGGCGCCGGTTACTGGTTCATTCGGCTTGTCGGACCCACTCTGCGAGTCTGCATTTCGCGCGAAGAGGGCGCGCAGCAAACCGTCGGCCAGCGCCCGCTGATCGGATCCTTCTGGCACGCCTGCATCATTCCCGCAACCTACATGTGCCGCAATCTCGGCGTGCGCGTGATGAGCAGCAACAGCTATGACGGCGAGTACATGGGACGCATCATCCGCAAATTTGGTTTTGTAGCTGTGAAGGGATCGAGCAGCCGTAACGCGGTCCGAGCATTGCTCGGCCTGCGCCGCGCGCTCGATGATGGATGGTCTGTGGCTTTCACTCTCGACGGCCCGCGCGGCCCGCGCTACAAAGTGAAGCCCGGCCCAGTCGCGCTGGGAAGATCTTCCGGCGTGCCGCTGACCATGTTTCACATGGCCGTCGACAAGGCGTGGGTATTGAATTCGTGGGATCGCCTGATTATTCCCAAGCCGTTTTCACGGGTGCTGATGCGTTTTGGAAAACTTATCGAAGTCCCACGTAGTGCCAGCGACGCGCACATTGATCGCTATCAAATTGAGTTGCAGACCGCGCTGGACCGCGTGAGAGAGTTTGCGGAAGCGAACATCGATAAAGTGGGCACGGCTGAGTTTCCATACAACGGATGACCTGTGAGTGAAGTCACATCGAGCAGAACTGTCCAAGGCAGATTCTGCTAGGTGTTGGCGCTGCGCTGAAATTGCTTCTAGGCCGCCTTGCCAAAGCGGATCAACATTTTGGTATAACTGTCGATTCGCTGGCCAAATTTCTCGTTGACCGTATGATGTCAGCAACCGCGCGTTTTCCGCTGGCAATCGCGCCATGAACCGTGCCGTTATTTCCGGAAATATCGGTAGCTTCTCCGGCGAAGAACAGCGTGTCCTCCACCGATTGGCTCAGCATTTTCGGAGCGTGTGCTGCTCCCGCCTTTGTATAACTGTAAGCGCCCCGGGAATAAGGATCGTGCTGCCAGTCGTGAAAATGCGCGTCTTTCAACAGGCCTGCAAGTTTCCCGCAGTCTACTTTGAGCAATCCACTGAGGGTTTGCAGGCTGCGATCGAAAACCGGCACGTCATTCTCAGCGACACGCTCGGCACAACGAAAGGGAGCCCATCCGGTAATCAGCGGAGTGCGCCGCGGCATTGCTGTCCACCATGTGGGGAACCATTCATCCTGGGAGAAGAGGAAGCTCAGGTCATCCAGAGTTTTGCGCTTGTTGCCGTGGGGTGAGAGTTTGGCCCAGAAACGTTCGCGAAAGCGAAGCACCACGCGTACGGCTTTTCCCATCTCAAGGCCGGCGAGCGCTTTCAATTTTCCTTTCGGAAGCGCGGGTCGGAACTTGATTGAGCCGCGCTCGCCGCGCGGCGCTTGCAAAACACCGAGAGGGATAGTGATCAACACGCGCTGAGCGCGAAAAGAAACCGGACTGCCGTTGCTGATTGCGTCGATCGTTACCCGGCCCGGATTCCACGTTACGCGCTCAACTACCGTGTTCGTGGCGATGGTTACGTTGTTCTTCGCCACGCGCTCGCGCAGTATATCGAGCAGACTGGAATAGCCGTGGCGTGCGCGAAATGCGCGTTCACCGTCGATCTTTTCTTCCGCCTTCATCTGCTGCACGAGCCAGTGAACGCTGACCAGTGCGGGATCGGCGGCATTGAAACCACTGACGTAACTCAATGCATGTTGCTTCGTTTCTTTGGAAGCGTGTGGACAACAACGGTGCAGGAAATCCTGGAACGACTCGTCGGGGCCGCTATCGTCCATCCGTTCCAGAACTTTGTCGACCTCGGAAAAGAAATCGCACTCGGATATTCGGCCCTTGCGAACGCACCAGTTGTCTCCATCCACTTCGGTGATGGGGACTTTGTGCTCTCGCAGCACATCCCAGATTTCCGGTGGACGGCCGTGAATGAACTCCGCGCCGAGCTCAATGGGAAACATGGAATGCGGGTCGTGTCGCGTGAACATCCGTCCGCCGATGCGGTCTCGGGCCTCGAGAACGATGACGGAGTGCCCGGCCTCGGCAAGTTCCGCGGCAGCTGTGAGGCCCGCGGCGCCAGCGCCGACGACGATGACGATGACGTCGAAGTTGTTTCCGGTCGGCGATTTCGGACGGCGAACGGGCATGGGTTTCTAGTAGATGCGCCTTTGGCTGAAAGGGCCATCCACGATTGCAGAATAGGTTGCGCTATTGCCAACTTGGACTTGGATTTGACTTCCACGCACGTCTCCCAGTAAATTCCCTTCACAGGTTTTTCGGGTTCTTTTAATTTCTTTCGGTATGCGCGTCTTTGCCACTGGGCGAAGACAGGGAAGCGGGTGAGAATCCCGCGCTGCCGCGCAACTGTGAGCGAGGAAATTTGCAACTGGTCACTGGGAGAAATCCTGGGAAGGCCGGTTGCAGTAAACGGGTGATCCGACATCGTTGTCGGACATCCTTACTCGCGCAGCCAGGAGACCGGCGCGTACCGACAACCGCAACCTCTTTCGCGTGAAAGGGAGAATTCCTATGCGCTTGTTTCGCCCCGCTGTTTCTTTCTTCTTTGTCTTTGTCTTAACATTCGCCGCCGAACTCTTCGCCGCCGAACTCAAAGTCAAAGTAGTGGACCCGCAATCTGCCGCAGTGAGAGGCGCACAGGTTTCGCTGGTGAAGCCCGGCGATACTTCTCTTCTAGCCACTCAGTCAACGACCGCAGAAGGAATCGCCACGCTCACACTGCCCGGGAGTGGACCGTATCAACTGAGAGTGCTTGCTCCGGGTTTCGCTGTGGAAGTCACCGACGTTTCGGAACGCGACATCGCATCGCTTACGAGTGCCATCACCATCAATCTGCGGCTGGCTCCGGCGTCCGAGACAGTTGTGGTGACCGCGACACGCAGTCCAGTTCCGGAAGAAGCGGCGGGAGCGGACGTGGCGAGTCTGAACAACGCGGAACTCAAAACCATAAACCCCGTAGCCGCCAGTGACGCGGTTCGGTTTCTTCCCGGAGCAATCATTAACACCGCGGGCCAGAGCGGAGGACTGTCGTCGCTTTTCGTGCGCGGCGGAGATTCCACTTATAACAAAGTCATCGTCGACGGAGTCACGATCAACGAACCCGGCGGCACGTTTGATTTCGGAACGCTGTCTCTGGATCAGGCGGACCGCGTGGAATTCGCTCGCGGAGCGCAGAGCACACTCTACGGCTCCGACGCAATGACCAGTGCCTTTCAGGTCTGGACGCGCACCGGCAGCACTCACGTTCCGGAGTTGCGTTTCGGCGCTGACGGCGGAAATCTTTCCACGGCTAACGGATACGCATCGCTGGCGGGCGCGCGCGACCGCTTCGATTACAACGCCTTTGCCGATCAGTACACCACCAACGGCTCTGGAATTAATAATGCTTACTCGAATTCTCTTCAGGGCGCGAATGTTGGCGCGGAGCTTAACAGCGAGGTTTCGCTGCGCGTGCGAGTGCGTCACTCGAACAGCCACACCGGAATCCCCGGCGAGTGGAGCTTCAACGGATACGATCCGTTGGTTCCAGTGAATGGTCTATCTGCGCCGAACGAGCCTTTGCCGCCGGATCCAACTGAATGGTCACAATACAACAACCTGCTGGGCAGTGTGGAGCTCACAGTGGCCGCACCCAACGGCTGGCAGCACCGCTTCACCGGATTCGATTCTCTTTACCGTTACAACGAGCTCAACGTGAACGGCGATCCTTCGCGCGTGGATTCGTTCGGCGACGAAATCGATTTTCAATCGCACGAAGTCGACCGCATCAATCGCGGCGGCTTCGAATATCAGGGCGACTATTCTGAGCGAACGTGGGCGCACACCACTTTCGGCTACCGCGTCGAAAATGAAAATGGTTTTGTCGGCGACGTCAACTTCGGCCAGACTCACGGGCAGCGGTTGGAGAACGACTTCTACGCGCAGCAGCAACTCACCCTGGGGCGACTGATCGTGATCGGCGGCGGACGCTTCGTTCATAACAGCGCCTTCGGCAACACCGGCGTGCCCCGCGTTGCGCTGACGTATCAAGCTCTGCGTGGAAATGAAATCTTTTCCGGCACGCGTCTGCGTTTTTCCTACGCCACAGGGTTTAAAGATCCGCGCCTAGAGGAGACATTCGCCGGACCGCCCTTCAGCTTCACCAACACGGCTCTAAAGCCGGAGAGCGTGCGCGCCTTCGAAGCAGGCATCCAGCAGAATTTTTTCAACAGCAAATATGTGTTGAACGCTACTTACTTCAACAACCTGTTTCACAACCAGATCAACTACCTTGAGGTCGATCTCATCGATTTTATCGGCCAATACCAGAACGTCAACAAAGCTTTTG
This sequence comes from Candidatus Sulfotelmatobacter sp., assembly GCA_036513255.1. Lineage (GTDB taxonomy): Bacteria > Acidobacteriota > Terriglobia > Terriglobales > Acidobacteriaceae > Sulfotelmatobacter. Next base: position 53,998 of record DATBZH010000105.1, read on the forward strand.
CGCAGGGCGCTGAGGTGGAGTTGCAGGCGAAGCTACGTTCACGACTGCTACTCGATGCCGCTTATACAAACACATCAACGCAGATTCTCGACAATCCCGCGCCGGTGAATGATCTCTACAATGTGGGCCAGCCTTTGCTGCGCCGGCCGAAAAACTCGGCCACTCTTCTACTTTCGTACCTCGGCACGCGCTGGGGCGCGAATCTTGGTGGAAGCTTCGTAGGCCCGCGGCCCGACTCCGATTTCTTCGGCTTCAACATCGATCATGCTGCCGGCTATCTTCGCGCCGATCTGGGCGGATGGTACGCGATCAATTCGCGTGTCACTGCTTATCTAAATATTCAGAACGCCCTCGACCAGCACTACAACGAAGTCGTCGGCTATCCGGCGTTGCCGATCAACTTTCGTGCAGGATTCCGGTTCAGGATCGGCGGAGAGTGAGATTGCGGATTACTGCTTGGCTTCGTCACCCGCATCGAGCAACCATCGCGCTTTGCTGGCAAGGGCCTTAAGCGAAAACGGCTTTCGCAGAATTTCCCCGTCTACAATCGAGTCTTCCTGGCCCGGCATGGGGCCATCGGGATATCCGGAGATGAACAGCACTTTGGCGGTGGGCTGAGTCGCGAGCAACCGGGCGGCCAATTCGCGTCCACCCATCCTGGGCATCACCACGTCGGTGATCAGAAGATCGATGCGTTGATTTTGGGACAGCGCGACTTGCATGGCGGCCTCGCCGTCCGGTGCAATTAAGACGTTGTATCCGAGTTGCAGCAGATAGTCGTTGGCGACCTCGCGAATCCCGGCCTGATCTTCGACCAGTAATATGGTTTCGGTTCCCGCGCCCGAAGAACTGGTGGCCGAAGAACTGGATGACGCCGGCTCTTTGTCGGGCGAACTTTCCCATTCGCACGCCGGAAGAAATAATTTGAAGGCGCTTCCT
>DATBZH010000106.1:0-20869 GCA_036513255.1 Candidatus Sulfotelmatobacter sp.
CCGCGTGCCCAAAGAAAACGTACTCGGCGAACCGGGCAAGGGATACAAGATCGCCATTGAAACGCTGAACGAGGGCCGCATTGGCATTGGAGCGCAGATGATCGGCATTGCCCGCGGCGCCTGGGAGTTCGCGGCAAAATACGCGCTGGAGCGCAAGCAGTTCGGCAAAGTGATTGCCGACTTTCAGGGCATCCAATTTCAGATTGCGCAGATGGCGACGGAGATCGAGGCCGCGCGGCTGATGGTCTACAACGCGGCGCGCATGAAAGACGCGGGCGTGAACTTTGTCAAAGAAGCCGCCATGACCAAACTGTTCGCTTCGCAAGTGGCCGAGCGCGTTACTTCGCTGGCTATTGAAATCTACGGCGGTTACGGATTTACCAAAGACTATCCCGTGGAAAAATACTGGCGCGATGCCAAGATCGGTAAGATATACGAGGGCACCTCGAATATGCAGTTAGCGACGATTGCCAAACTGCTCCTGGGAAAGTAAAGCGGCTTCGAGCTTCGGTTCTCCCATTTTCAACGGTCGTTTCGCGTGGACTGATTTCGTCCGAGAGCCTTGCTGGACAGGCCTTTTGGCTCGTTCACCTTACCCAGCGGGTGCAGCCAAGCTAACTCCAGTAACCAATTTCAGTTACTCTTTATGTGCATCGAGTTGCACTTGCCCTAACGGCATAACCCTCGTCGCGCCCAGATAAACCTTTGTTTTTCAGAGACTTCCGGCCAATCTTCCACTTGGCGTCCTAGCTGCATTCATCCCATCGCCTGCGGTTTTGAGGCAAGACGGGGTGCCACTTGACGAGTTTGTTCGGCAATGCCGCTGTACCTCACATAGATGCTTCCACAGTTTCCCCCGCAGACAAGAAACTGACCTGGCTTCCTTTACTGACTGTTCTGTTTCTGCTTTCGTACGGCCTGATGACCATGCTGATCGTAGAGCAGGGATCGACCATCGAAACGCAACGTACGCTTATTCGCGACTTGTTTCGCGACAGCACGGAACTGTCGGCAGTGAAGGGCAAGGTCGTTCAGGAGAAGAACGCTGCCGACGCGAAGCGCCGCACACAACCGCAGGCACCGTCGAGCCAATCTCCGGCGAACCAGTCTCGGAATCAAGATTCGTCCACTCAGTCTGAGTCGAACCAGGCGGCAGCAAATCAGACCGCGCAGCAGCATCGCGCGTCGAAAAAACCGCAACTGGCAGTGCCGTCACGGCCAGCCGCGGATCTGGCAGACGACCGCCGGGCATTGATCACAATTTAATTGCCTCTGGCTTTTTGCGTGATAGTTGTCGCATTTGCGGAGGTTCTGTGGAACCGAGGATTGCTGAACTGAAGATCGCTCATCGTGGACTAGAAAGTGGAGTGGAAAGATGAAGGCCCTGACCCTAGCCTTGTTGTTGAGCCTGCCGGTGCTCAAGCTGCAGCCCGTGCAACCGCCGCGTGAGCCGTCGAGTCATATGGCGGAGCGCTCGAAAGGCGGCCGCTGGTACTTCGCAGCGACCGGCCACGCGGTGTACTGCTACGGTCCGGTCATGACTGTACCTGGGGCGAACGGCGATCTGCAGAAGGTAGCGACGTTCTGTCGCGACGGCAGCGCTGTTGTACCGCTGAAAGACTAGTTCCCGCGTCACACACCTCGGACTTCAGACCTCGGATCCACCGGACTGTCTCCTGCGCAGGAATCTGATATCAACGCCTAAGGTCTGAAGTCCATTCTCTTTTTTGCACTATTCCTTGTTCGTATTCCTCATTCGCTGCCTCATTCGTTACACTGATTTCACAATGCCCGAACTTCCTGAAGTTGAAACTATCGCGCGCGGACTGGCGAAGCGTGTGACCGGGGACATCATCGAGTCTGTCTGGCTGGGGCAGAAGCCGGAGCCGTTGAAATCTCCCGCAGCGGAAATCGCTCGTACTCTAGAGGGCAGCCGGATTCGCGCCGTTCGCAGGATGGGGAAGCATATCGTCTTTGATCTGGAGAGAGCGGGAACTCGACGCGCAACCGGTAAGCCAAAAGCTCAAGGGATTGGGACTTTACCTGCGCAGTGGATCGTGCACTTGGGAATGAGTGGGCGATTACAGGTTTGTGAAAGCGATGCCGAGGTAGTCAAGCACACGCATGCGATCTTGAAACTGCAATCGGGACGCGAACTGCGCTTTGTGGATCCTCGGCGCTTTGGGCGGCTGAGCGTCGCATCGGCGGGAAACTTTGACGCTGGCGGCGTTGAGCCGCTGGAAGTCGCGTTGGATAACTTCACAGCGCTATTTCGCGGGCGCAAAGGGCCGATTAAGTCTGCGTTGCTGAACCAAAAACTGTTGCGGGGTGTCGGTAATATTTACGCCGATGAATCTCTGTTTCGAGCGGAGATTCGGCCGAGGCGGCGTGTGAATACCATCTCCCGCGAGCAGTTGCGAAGGCTCTATTTAGCTGTGCGAGAAGTACTGACCGAAGCGATCGCTCTGGGCGGTTCTTCGATTTCCGACTACGTGGACGCGGACGGCGAAGAAGGATTTTTCCAGCTCAAGCATCGAGTGTATGGCCGCGAGGACGAGCCTTGCCTGGTTTGCAAGACACCGATCAAGCGCATCGTGATCAGTGGGCGCAGCAGCCACTACTGCCCGAAGTGCCAGCGGTGAAGACAATGCGAGCTTCACCGTGGACAAGGCTAAGGTTCACAGAAGATCGCTCCGGCTCTATACTCTTCTATCGCACCTGTTCTGCCCTATGCCTGATTTTTCCATCGGAGTCGATCTCGGCGGCACCAATCTGCGGATCGCCGCCGTGAGCCGCGAAGGACAACTTCTCGAAAAAGTTACGCTCGAAGCGAACGCCGCGCGCGGACCCGACCCCGTAATCAATGAAATGTGTTCCGCGATTCAGCGGATCAATAGCCAGTACGAGCGCGACGGAAAGTTTCTGGGCGCGGGAATTGGAATCCCCGGCATCATCGATCTCGAAACCGGAACGATACGCAAGTCCGCGAATCTGCCCCGTTTTTCCGATTACCCGGTTCGCGCGGAAATCGAACGGCGGCTGGGCGCGAAGGTCTTTCTGGATAATGACGCCAACTTCGCGGCGCTCGGTGAGAAGTGGCTTGGCGCGGGCCGCAGCGTCGCCAACATGGCGATTCTGACGTTGGGCACCGGCATCGGCGGCGGCATTGTTCTGAACGAGAAAATCTTCCACGGGATGAATGGAATGTCGGGCGAGTTTGGGCACGTTCCCATCTCCAAAGAGGGACCGCCGTGCGGTTGCGGCAGCTATGGATGTGCCGAGCAGTACGCATCGGCAACCGCGATCATGCGGATGGCGCGTGAGGCGATCACTGCGGGGTCGGCGGCTCTGGCGCGGGCCGCGGATTCAGGTGCGGAGTTCAATGCCGAAGTGGTTTATAAGCTGGCAATGCAAGGCGACAAAGATGCGCAGAACATTTTCCGTAAGTTTGGCAATGCATTGGGATTCTTATTGGCTGGGCTGGTAAATACTCTGAACCTCGACATGTTTGTGATTGGCGGTGGAGTGTCGAGCGCATGGGACGCTTTCGCGCCAAGCATGTTTGAAGAACTGCGCTCGCGATCGCTGGTTTACGCGGCAACCGATCCTGGAGACTTGCCACCGGAGCGCACGCACGGAAAGACAATCATCGCGAAGGCTTTACTCGGAAGCGATGCCGGGCTGTATGGTGCCGCGCGGGTTCCGACCGTAGAAGGCTAGACAGAATCCTCACACTAAAACTTTGCTGACTGCGGCGAGGAAAAACTGATTCTGCTCGGGCGTCCCGATAGTCACGCGAATGCAATTAGGCGCGCCCCACGGCCCAAGCGGCCTCACGCTCACTCCTTCGGCGCGTAAACGCGTTGCCAACTCTGTCGCGTCCCGGCCCACATCGCAGTGAAGAAAGTTGGCGGAAGTAGGCGTCACTCGAAATCCGAACTCTGAAAGCGCCTCTGCTAGCAACGGCGCCTGAACCGCATTGCTGGTGACCACTTGCGCAATGTGATTCTGGTCGTGGAGAGCGGCCATAGCCGCGGCTTGCGCCACCGTGGAAACAGAAAACGTGTTGCGCATGTGCGCGCAGTAAGATAACAACTCCGCCGGGCCAAGCCCATAACCAACGCGCAGGCCCGCCAGTCCATGAGCTTTGGAAAACGTGCGGAGCACTACTACACTTGCGCCGCGGCGCACGTACTCCAACGACTGCGAATAAACCGTTCCGCGCAGTGAGGCAAAGTGCGTCGCGAATTCGTAGTAAGCCTCGTCGAGCACGACGACTACGTCGGCGGGAACCCACGAAAGAAACCGGTCGATAACCGATGCCTCAAGCATTGTGCCGGTGGGATTGTTAGGGTTGGCCAGAAAAACCAGGCGGGTATTTTTGTCGATGGCATCCAGCAGCGCGCCGGGATCGAAAGTGTCGTCGCGCATGGGAGCTTCAATCAAATCCGCTCCCGCCGCCTGAACCGCCAGCGAATAGACGATGAATGAACGCTGACTGGTGACGGCATTGAGACGGGGACCGAGCAGCGTTTGGCAAAGAAGGCCAAGCAGCGCAGTCGATCCGGCGGTGACCATAATGTGGTCGGCAGGCAAGTCGTGATAGGCAGCAAGCGCCCGGCATAGCTCTCCGCAATCGTCGTCCGGGTACGCGCTTGAGTTGGCGATCACAAGCTTCATGGCTTCGATCGCGTTGGGCGACGGACCAAAAGGATTTTCGTTGGAATCCAGTTTGACAAGACGGGGCTCGGTTTCAGATTGGACCGATGGCGACGGCGGAACAGGCGTGTAGAGGCCCATCTCGCGGGCCGGTTTCGAGATCAGATCAAAAAAGCGGCTCATGGTCGCGAAAGAATCTCCGGCGCATAAGTTTCTTCAGGCGTCTCAGTTCCCCAGCACGTTAAGCCGTAGAACGCTTGGGAGCAGCCATTCCCGTGGTGCTAGCCGTTCTCAGCAGATTGATTTCCTTCAGCGTAAGCGAACGAAACTCACCCGGCGGAAGATCAAGCTTAAGCGGCCCGTAGCGAACGCGCTTGATTTTTTCCACGTGATGCCCCACCGCTTCAAACATGCGGCGTATCTGGCGATTGCGGCCTTCCACCAGCGTAATCTCATACCAGGGATTTGCCGACTCCTTCACCACCCGAACGCCGGCAGGACCGGTCTTCACTCTCTTGCCGTCATCGGTGGCGATAGAAACTCCCGCGCGCAGTTTTTCGATAGCCTGCTCGTTGGGTACGCCGGCGACTTTCACGACATAGGTCTTGGTGACGTGAGAACCAGCTTTCATCAGCCGGTAGGCAAGGTCGCCATCGTTGGTCATGACCAGCAGGCCCTCGCTTGCATAATCCAAACGTCCCACGGGGTAGACGCGGCCCTTTACACCGCGAATCAAATCCATCACGGTGGGTCGCTTCTTGGGATCGCTCATAGTCGTGACGTATCCCTTCGGCTTGTTGAGCAGCAGATAAACATGGCGCTGCGCGCCTTGTAACAACTTGCCGTTGACGCGGATGTGGTCGGTCTCGGGATCGGCCTTGGTTCCAAGTTCGGTGATGACTTGTCCGTTGACCTTCACGTGGCCGGACGAGATCAGTTCCTCGGCCTTGCGGCGGGAGGTGATTCCGGCGGCGGCGATGATCTTTTGCAGACGTTCAGCGGGCATGAGAAATAGCTTTCGCGGCCGGAAGTTGTGAGCCTCAATATTCGTGAGGCGCCGCAGATTTTTCGAGCTTTTCCGGTTCGAGCATTTCCTGTTCAGTTTTTTCTATTGCAGAAGAATCGCTGTTCGGCGACAGGACACTTCCCTGTTCTTCCATCTCGGCCTCCGTTGGTTGTTCCTCGTCCACTGAAGGCTCGGCACTCTCCGTAAGTTCGCTCTCTAGGGCTTCAGCATGAGCTGACATCGGTTCTTCCGCAGTTTCCGCCGGAATCAGTTCCGCCTGAAAGGAGTCCGATACCAGCTTTTCGAATTCTTCCATGCTGGGAAGTTCGTTGACATCCTTCAAGCCGAAGCGCATCAGAAATTCTTTGGTCGTCTTATAGAGAATGGGGCGTCCGATGACCTGTTTGCGGCCAGCAGTGCCGATGAGCTTGCGGTCAAGCAACGTTCCGATAACACCCCCAGAATCGACGCCGCGAATTTCGCTGATCTCTGGCACTGTGACAGGCTGCTTGTAAGCAATGACAGCTAGCGTCTCCAGCGCCGGCAGCGACAAGCGAATCGGCGGCTTCAGGCTCTTGGCAAACGTACGCACAACTTCGTGCTGTTCCGGCTTAGTCGACATGCGATAGCCGCCGGCAACCTGCCGGATTTCAATGCCATGGTCCGGGGCATAATAGTCGGCGATCAGTTCCTCGAGCGCGAGGCGCACGCGAGACTTGATCTCGGTTCCGTCGGCCGCGCCTTCGCTCACAACCGATTCCTTGACCAGTTCGATCATATGATCGAGCGTCACGGGAGTTTCCGCCGCGTAGATAATGGCTTCGAGTTGGGCTTTGAGACTCATAAGTCAGTAGTGGTGGTCAGTGCCTACTGGTCAGTGCGCGCGGTTTATAGCCACTGCTGACCATTATTTTTCACTTCCAGTCGTCGCGAACTGCGGCCTGCTCCTTCATCATCGCCTCGAATCCTGTGTGCTTGCGTATGGCGATTTCACCGAACAATCGCTCCTGGCGCACCTGGATCGCTTGCAGCCGCACCATCTCGAGCAGAGCCAGAAACATACACACTAACGCTTGCCGCGAGGAAACTCGCATCAGAATTTGCTTGAGCCGGATGGGGCGGTCTTCAAACGATAGGCGGCGCCGCAGGTAATCGATCATCTGGCCAACCGTGACGGTTTCTTCGTCCACATTGATTATCGGCCGCGTGCGTAATCGGTCGAGCACCTGCTGAAATGTTTTCACCAGGTCGATCACATCGGCGGCAAGTTCCGGCTCTGTGCCTTCCGCATCCATGAACTCTTTCAACGATGGATTCGAGCGTACGGCGTCTTCGATCTGCTGCTTTTGCAAAAGCATCTGCGCTGCCGACTTGTATTTTTCGTGCTCCAACAGACGATTCACCAGCTCATCGCGCGGATCTTCCTGTTCCTCGCCTAATCCGGTGGGATCGCGAGGCAGCAGCATCTTGGACTTGATGTGAATCAGGACCGAAGCCATGTAAATAAAATCGGCAGCCACATTTACATCGAGTTCGCGAATCTTTTCAACGTAGGTCAGATACTGCGCCGTGATGCGAGCAATAGGGATATCGTAAATGTCGATATCCTGCTTGCGAATCAGGTCCAGCAGCAGATCGAGAGGACCTTCGTACACGTCGCCGACAGCAACGGCGAAAGGAAAATCGTTCTCTTCTTTTTTCTTGGAACTTTCTTTTGCGTATTGCAACGAAGAATGGCTGCTCGCCGCTCCGGCACCAACGAGCACATCTGCAGCCGGCGATGCGCCAGAACTCGCAACGAGTTTTATCTCTTCCGTCATCCCTTACTCAGTCCGCTTTCGTAATTCAGCGACATGCCCATAGCTTCGCGCACATCGGCCATTGTCTCCGCCGCAGCCTTGGCCGCACGCTCGGTACCTGCTTCCAGAATATCCCAGGTCAGGCGAGGATTTTCCTCGAATTTCTTGCGCCGCTCCTGCATAGGGGCGAGCAGCTTGACCAGCGAGTCGGCTGCCCAGCTTTTGCATTCGATACAGCCAATCCCAGCCGATCGGCAACCCACATTCACCTTGTCCATCGTCTCACGACCGCTGAATATTTTGTGCAAGTCGCCGACCGGACAGACATCGGGATTGCCAGGGTCGGTGCGCCTTACGCGCGCTGGGTCCGTCACCATGGTCTTCAGCTTTTGCCGCACCACCGGCTCCGGATCTGTTAGCAGGATCGTGTTGCCGTACGACTTCGACATCTTGCGGCCATCGGTGCCGGGCAACTTGGGCGCGGGCGTGAGGAGCGACTTAGGCTCGGGAAAAACTTGCTTCCTCGCTCCGTAAAATCCGTTGAAGCGGCGGGCAATTTCGCGTGTCAATTCCACGTGCGCGACCTGATCTTCTCCGACGGGAACAACATCGGCCTTGTAAACCAGAATATCCGCCGCCTGTAGCACTGGATATCCGAGAAATCCGTAAGTGCCGAGATCTTTGTCCTGAATATTTTCGCGCTGTTCCTTGTAAGTCGGCACGCGTTCCAGCCAGCCAAGGGGCGTGATCATGGAAAACAGCAGGTGCAATTCGGCATGTGCCGGCACATGCGATTGAATGAAGATCACGGATTTTTCCGGATCAAGCCCGGCCGCGAGCCAATCCAGCGCAACTTCCAGTGAATTCGCTTTCACGCGCGAAGTGTCGGCGTAATCTGTGGTCAGCGCGTGCCAGTCGGCGACTTCAAAAAAGCATTGATACTCATTCTGCATGCGCACCCAGTTGTCGAGCGCGCCAACGAAGTTGCCCAAATGAAGCTTTCCGGTCGAGCGCATGCCGCTGAGCACTCGCTTGCGAGATGTAGCGGAGACTGTCATTCGTTCAACGAAACTTTATGATCGCCATCAACACAGAATCGAAGACACCGAGCACCGGGTAGATCAAGCGTCCAATAAGTCCCGGGGCGAGATAAATCAACGCAAGTAAGCCCAGCCAACCGACAGTGTCATAAACTTTGAGCGCTGACTCCGGCAAAAAATGGCGCAGAACGTGGCTGCCATCCAGCGGCGGGACGGGAATCAGATTGAATACCGCCAGCACGATGTTCATCACCATCAGCTCATACACCAGAAGGCTGAGCGGCATGAGCAATGAAGTGGTTTGGTTCGCCAGCACTTCCAGCCGGTCGGGATAAACGTAGAGCACGATATTCAATATCCCGGCGCCAAGGTGCGACGTCAATGCAATCACGACCAGAATCAGCAGTGCGCCCCCCGCAACCAGGAAATTGCTGATCGGTCCCACGACCGCAGTCTTAATATCATCCAGCACAAGATTCCGAAAATTGCGCGGATCGACTGGGGTGGGCTTGGCCCATCCAAGCATCGGAATTCCAGTGATCATGGCGATCAGCGGCAATGCAATCGTGCCGATAGGGTCGATGTGCTTGATGGGATTCAGCGTAATCCGCCCCAACATGCGCGCGGTCGGATCACCGCAGCGGTTCGCCATCCAGGCGTGCGCCGATTCGTGAAAGCTGATCGCAAACAGGAAGGCGATCACCTTGAACACAATATCCACATGTTGCAGTGTCATGCGAGGCTGGCTTCGATACTACCATGCGAAAAGCCGCGTCCGCGTGCGGTCGGCGCGACACCACGCCTAAGGCAGAGCGGGCCGGCTAGCGCTTTTCCCATGCCTTTCGCACCTCTTCCGGTGCAATAGATTTCACCTTGATCGTCTTGGCCGGAATGCCCCCCACAATGTGATAGGGCTCAACATTTTTCGAAGCCACTCCTGCCGAACCGACGATACCATGCTCTCCCACTCTCACTCCGCTGAGCACAGTCGCGTGATAAGTAACTCTCGCCTTCGGGCCGATCTCAGTTTTGTGATTGTCGACGATCATGCCGTCGTTCAGATCGTGCGAGTGCGAGTAGACGTTGGCATAGTCGGAAACTGAACTTCCTTCGTGAATAATAATTTCGCCGCGGTCATCGAGCAGGACGTATTTGTGAATCGTGCAATTGTCTTCGACGGTTAAGTTGTAGCCAAAAGAAACCTCGACTCCATGAAAGATTTTTACGTTGTTGCCGAGATGCTTAAAGATGTGTCGGGCCAGCATCGCGCGCACACGAAATCCCAGCCAATGGTTTAGTCCGGCGGGCGAGCGGTCGTACATCATCCAGAACCAGATTAAAGGCTTGCGCTCGGCATATTTCGCCGCATCCACGTCACCGTAGTATTCGGGCTCCAGCGTGGCATTGCGGGGATCGAACGAATGCGCCAGAACGCCCGCCGCGGAGGCTGCCGCATCTGGCTCGGAGTATGGATGGCCCAGATAAAGTTGATGCAGAGCGTCGCGCACCACGTCGCTGCGATGCTCGGGGTCGCGATTCTGGAACTCCCTATCCAACTGGTCAACCCACGCGAGAAAGGTCTTTTCCGCTGGCGGAGTCGGCGTCAGAACACGGTATTGGTATCGTGGCATGGTCGTCTCTCTTCTTAAGATATTCGCATAAAGCCCGAGTAAACATAGCACAATCGAAAATGCTTTATAATGCGCGCGCTTCCCGCAACTAACGCTGGCTCTGTTCCAACAGGCTCCATGAATACTCTTGCTCGCAAGCTGCGCGCCGCCGACTATTTCACTCTGGGCTGGGGAACTATGGTGGGCGTGGGCTGGCTGGTCGTCATGGACGACTGGCTGCTGCGCGGCGGAGCGCTCGGCGCGCTACTCGGCTTCGCCATCGGCGGAGCGCTATTGTTTCCTATCGGCTGGGTCTACGGCAAGCTGGTCGTCGCCATGCCCGACGCCGCGGGCGAAATCGCTTATACCTCGGCTGCGTTCTCGCGCTCCATCAGCTTCGCCACTGGCTGGATGATGACTCTTGCGTATTTCATCGTGTGTCCCTGGGAGGCGGTTGCCGTCGGCCGCATCGCGGGCTATATCTTTCCCCAGCTCGATTCAATGGAGATCTATCGCATCGCTGGGCGGCCGGTTTATCTTCCGCATCTGATCATCGGGATCGGTCTCACCGCACTTCTTACCCTGCTGAATTATCGCGGCATTCGCCTCAGCGCCACGTTTCAGAACTGGACCAGCTTCGGAACGCTCGCGCTCTTCGTGCTCTTTGTGGCGCTCGGTGTGAGCCGCGGTTCGCCGCGCAATTTTCCTCCGCTGTTCACTCGTACTCCACTGATTTCGATTCTGCTGGTCTTGCAAATCGTGCCCTATTTCATGACCGGATTTGAATCGGTGAGCAAAGCGGCTGAAGAAGCCAGTCCGCATTTCGGTTCGCGGGGTTTCTTCCGCGCGATCTGGACGGCCATTTTAGTTGGCATTCTTTTTTACACCACCATCGTGGCTGCCGTGGGATTTGTTGCCCCTTGGCATCAGTTGACGGCTGAAAAATTCATGACGGCGGTAGCGTTTCAGCAAGCGGTACACTCGCGCTGGATCGTAAACATCATTCTTGCTGCCGCATTGATGTCGTTGTTCAAGTGCTTCAATGGAAATTTCGTCGCAGCTAGTCGCCTCCTATTCTCGCTGGGCCGCCGCGGTCTCGTCGACCAGCGCGTCGGACAGATCCACAAACAACATCAGACGCCTGCGACAGCGGTTCTCTGCATCGGCATCGCCACCGCAGCTTGTATGCTGCTGGGAGATGCCATCCTGGTTCCGGTCACGGAAGTGGGATCGGTTGCTTGCGCGCTCGGATGGTCTGCCACCTGCGCCGCGTACCTCAGTCTCGGGCACCGCACGACGAGGCAGAATGGCATCAGTCTTTCTGGCGCTGCGCGCACCATTGCCATTGCAGGATTGCTTGTTGGAATCGCGATGGTGCTTATGAAACTTCTCCCGGTCGTGCCGGGGCACTTTACGGTTTATGAGTGGATGGCGCTCGGAATCTGGATTGTTTTGGGCGCGATCTTTCGACGAAGCGAACCGTCTGCAACTTTAAGTTGAGCGTCTTACCAATCCGCATGAAGAGGAAGCAATTCATGAAACGGAAATTTGTGATGCTTTGCGCACTTCTCGCGCTCTTGCTCGGAACTGGCATCTTGTTACCGGCTCAAACGCCCGCTCTCGCCTTCGACCTTGTCATCACCAACGGCCACATCATCGATGGCACCGGCTGTCCTTGGTTTTCCGGCGATGTCGGAATCCGAGATGGCAAAATTGCGGCGATCGGAAACCTTGCGTCTTCCCCGCGCAAGCACACCATCGACGCCGCAGGCAAAATCGTCGCTCCGGGTTTCATCGATATGCTTGGGCAATCCGAGTTGACGATTCTTGTCGACCCGCGCCTGCCTTCGAAAATTTATCAGGGCATTACCACGGAGATCACGGGAGAAGGAGGATCGGCTGCACCGCTGAACGATGCCATCGTCCAGGCCGATCGTTCCGATTACGATCATTACAAGATCACGCCCGATTGGCGAACCTTCCGGCAGTATTTCGCGCGCCTGGAAAAGCAAGGGATGGGCATCAACCTGGCCAGCTACGTCGGCGCAACGCAAGTGCGCCGCATGGTTTTGGGCGACGACGATAAGCAGCCTATGCCAGATCAACTCGCTCAGATGAAGGCGCTGGTTCGCGATGCGATGAAAGATGGAACGGTCGGTGTTTCCACATCGTTGCAATACGCACCTGCTCCCTATGCAAAGACAGAGGAATTGATCGCCCTGGCCACCGAGGCAGGGAAATTCGGGGGCATTTATTCCACGCATATGCGCGACGAAGGCGATTCCGAATTCGAGGCGATTGATGAGGCTCTACGCATCGGACGCGAAGCACACGTTCCCGTTGAGATCTGGCACCTCAAAGTTGCGGGAAAAAACAATTGGGGGCGCATGCCCCAAGTCGTCGAGAAAATCAACGCGGCTCGCGCTTCCGGAGCCGACGTAACCGCCGATACCTACGCCTACACGGCGTGGTTCAACGATTTCTCGGCGTTCATTCCGCCGTGGGCGCACGACGGAGGCGCGGCCAAAATGGTGGAGCGACTCAAAGATCACCCGACCCGCGAACGGATCCGCAAAGAAATGCTCACGCCTTCGAAGAATTGGGACAACGAATGGCAAGAGATTCCCGGTCCTGAGGCCATCATGATTGGCGTGGCGCAGAATCCAAAATTTCTGCCGCTGCAAGGCAAGCGACTGTCCGAGATCGCGAAGCTGTGGAACAAAGATCCCATGGACGCGCTCTTCGATTTTCTGATCGAAGATCCATTCGCCAGCGTCGCTGTCTTCGCCATGTCGCAGCCCGATGTGACTTTGGCCCTGCAACAGCCGTGGGTCGCAATCGATAATGATTCTTCGGGAACTTCGCCTGACGGCATCCTGGGTCAGGAGCATCCGCACCCTCGCGCTTACGGAACTTTTCCGCGCATTTTGCGAAAGTACGTGCGGGAAGACAAAGCGCTAACACTCGAAGATGCAATTCGCAAATTCTCGGCCTTGCCGGCGCAGCGTCTGCGGTTGACCGACCGCGGAGTGCTCAAAGCCGGAATGTGGGCCGATGTCGTGATCTTCGACCCTGCTACCGTTCGCGATCTGGCGACCTTCGAGAATCCAAATCAGCTTTCGGAAGGAATGGATTACGTGCTAGTGAATGGAGTGCCGGTGATCGATCAAGAAAAGATGACGGGAGCGCTGCCGGGGAAAGTCTTGCGCGGCGCGGGATATACGCCGTAGAGGATTAGATGCGGTCAAGCTGCAGCGCTTCCCGGATGGCATCTTCAATCCGCACCAAAGTCTCACGGGAAATTCTGCCAAGCGGAGGATATTGAACGATATCCTTTTCCACAGTGGTGACTTGATCGCATTTCGCCCATGAGTCGCGCGTCAATCCACCATTGCCGGCGTGAATAGGCACTCGAAGAGACAAGCGTCCATGGTAGACCGAGGTGATAGGCACAACATTAACATCCAAGGCGTGCCGGTTTAGCGCATCCGAAGAAATGATCACCGCAGGACGGTTCTTATCGACGCGTAACCAGTACACCTCACCACGCCGTGGATACCAACCCGAAGGTACCGCCGGCACTTTCAATCCCGTGCCAGCGAGCGCCTGGTAGTGTTTCTGTAGGCGCGCCTCTCAGCAACTTCATCTTTATTGTTTCGCGTTTTTTCAACCGCAAAAAACTCGGACGCTTCCTGTTCCAGACGCTCATGGCGTTCGAGCAAAAGGGCGCGCCGAAGAAGTTCGTTTACGCGGTCACTCAGCGAGCGCCCCTGTTTTGTGCTGACAATCTCGGCGATCACATCTTCGCTGATAGTTAAGCTCGTAGCTTTCCTCATATGAAATATATTATGCTTTCGAGTGTAATTTGTAAAACGGTAACGCCACCATAGCCCCATTACGGTTTGAGCCGGGCTTGGGTTTCTGCGTTAGTAACAAGCGCCGCCTGCGGCTGCGCCAGTGTGCCGGTGATTGTATATGCGTGAGGCGTTGGGACTTCTGAATCGACCGGCGAGACCGGACTCAGCTTGAAGTCCAGCTCTCTCGTCAGCGATGCCGTTCCACTCAGTTGAAATGCTCCGTCTGGCGAATCGAGAGTTGCATCTTTGATTTCAATCATGCTCTCGCGCAAATGCGCGCGTCCTTCGAACAGGGTGATCTTAAGTGGATCGTTGTCACTGGCGAGCGAAAGATGGGGCAAGACTCCATCGCGCACTTCGAATTGGACCGTTGCATCCGCGGACCGCCAGAAGTCTTCCGCCGACAATCCCGAGGCCGTCAGTTGGTATTTGCCGTCTGCAAGACCGGCGATCCAGGGATCGTTCATCGAGTCGGCGATGCAGCCCATCGACACTCCCGTGAGTGTTCCGCTGCCAGAATAGACAGGCGGTTTGTGTGTGAAATCCGCTTGCCAATCGCCATGATGAGTTCCACAGAGCAACTGACCGCGAAGGTCAGAAATTCGTAGCTTTCCGGCATCAAGGCTGACATTGGCCGAAACCTGCGTCGCGATAAGATTCCTCACGAGCAGACGATTTGCCGTGATCTTGCCGGTAGCACGAAGGCTGGCAAGAAATGACGGCGAGCTTTTTGTGGCCGAGGCCAGCAAGCTATACCAAGGCCGATCGCCCTGACTCGGCTGGGCCCACTGGCGCAGATCCGCTAAACCAGCCTCGTTAGTGCTCAGATTGAAATGAACGAGGCAAGCCGCAGGCGTTCCGCAACCGCGAGGCAGTTCGAGCGATCCCGTCCACACTGCACGCGCCGCACTTAACGCGATCCGCGAAGCTTTCACCTCATCGGCGGAGAACTGTAAGTCAACTGTCGAAATTTCGACGGGCCGGCTCGTGCCGCGAATCGCCACACGAACATTTCTTAGCTTCGCGTTACCGGTGACTTGCGGTTGCACATACGATGACAAGCTGTTCGCAGACGAACCCGCCCAGTTTCCTGCAATCTGTAGATTGACATTGGCAGTGCCTTCCGCCGTCGTGGTCAAAGCTGGCAGCCCGAACAGGTGCGCGGCACGCAATCCTCGCCCGATCTCGGTTTCGCCGGCGAACGAGATGCCGTAGCCTGTGCGGGTCATCCAGCCGTTGGCATTCGCAGCCACGGTCTTTCCCGGACCTAGCGGTATCGGGCCAAACTCCAGGCGCGGTCCCGCGGGCGATACATTCAGATGCCGGCCGTTGGCCGCCTCCGCTGTGAGCAGAAACGGCACGGTGGTCGCGTCGAGTTCCGCTTTATTGCTGGCCGAGGCGAGCCGGAGATTCGCGATCTCTCCTCTGCCTTCGAAATGCGGCGTTTCGGGCGATGCGCCGTCTTGTTGCATCGAGAAGCTGCCTTCCACCGTGCCACTCGCAATCAGATCGTCGGGAAGGTTTTTCTTGGCTCGCTGGGCGAGCGCGGCAGCAGCGCTCGCTGGCACGCCTTCTGCCGTCAGCACCAGATCGTAGCTGTGGCTTCCGGGCAGGCCAAGTTCCCCATGTATTGTGATTAATCCAGTTCCCGCGGGGGCACGGCAAGAGAGGTGATGCAACGTGTGATCCCCGGAACCGTACTGTGCATCGCAATGTGCGGCCAGCCCAACGGGCTCGCCACTTAAAATGTCGTAGCGGCGGAAATCTCGAATCGTAGCGTCGGTCGTAACCTTCAATTGCGCCGGAGTACCCGCGAGAGTCGCATCCAGCAGTACGGCGCCGCGCCAGCCTTTATCGGTTCCAGTCAGAAACTTCGTGAGTTGCCCCAGTTGCGGACGGTCCCATTCCACGGCGAATTGCAGCGGCGTATCGCGAAGGCTTGCCGCGCGTTGCCACGTACCATTCACACGCAGCAATCCCGTATCGCTCAGGTTCAAATCACTGCGAAACGGCTGTGCCTTTAAGCGCACGCCCCAGGAATTTTCCGAATCCTGCCACAAGGAGAAGTCGGCGTTAGTCAAGGCATACGGTTTTTTTTCCTGGCCGAACTTGAAATTGATCCGGCCGGAACTTACCTGAATGTAGGGGAAGGCGGGACGCGGTTCAGACTTCGCTTTGGCGGTTGGCGCAAGCGGGGCATGCGCCGTGCGCTCCAGCAAGACTTCAAGATTCCAGCGGCCTCCTTCGCTGTGTACCAGATTTAAGCTGGGCTCAGTGAGATCGAGCCGCGCAATTTCCATTCGTCCGCGCACCAGCGAAGTCAATCGAAGGACCGCCGTGACCTCCGAGGCACGCAGCAGCGGCTCGGAACCAAAAGCGGGAGCATCGTATACGACAAGGTTATCAAGATCGAACCCAGGCTGCGGCAACAAGCGAATGTGGACAGAGCCAATCTCCACGGGTCGCCCCAGTGCCGCCGCAAGCGATGAAGTAATGCGCAACTTCAAACGCGAAGCGCCGGGTCGCATTACAAACAGAATCAAAACGACCGCGGCTGCCGCAGCCCACGCGCGTCGTCTGGAAAAGAAAATCTTCACTTCACTGCCCGGAATGTGCGCCGCCAACGAGTCTCGTCAAAGAAATGAATGACCACGTGCGCCAGAAAACCCAAACGGTCACCCATGGAAGTTCTTCGGTATTGATCGCTCGGAGTTTCGAACGACCAGTAAATGAACATCGGCCGTCCAATCACGTTCTCACGGGGTATGAATCCCCAGAACCGGCTATCCAGACTGACGTCCCGATTGTCGCCCATACCGAAATAGTGATCCGGAGGAATGACAATATCATCGCCTTCAATGTGCATGGGCAGTTCCTGTTCCCACGACGGATACACGTTGTAGGATTCGGAAGGAGGCACGGCGGGAAAGTTGTCACGGTACGGGTTGGGAACGAAATCCGGCGCATGGATGACGTAGGGTTCTTTTAACTCTTCGCCGTTGCGATAGACGACGGCATTACGCAAGTGAATCCGGTCGCCTGGGATTCCGATGATCCGTTTGACCACATAAAGTCCCGGCTCCGCGGGCGAAAGAAATACTACGATGTCGCCGCGATGGATTGCGCGATAAGGCAGCAGCGGGCCGACCCACGAACTGTTGGGCGCAAAAGAAACCCGGTTGACGAAAACGTGATCGCCGATAAGCAGCGTGTTCTCCATTGAACTGGAGGGAATTTCAAAGGCCTGCATCACGAAGGTGATGATGAACAGTCCTGTCACCAGCACTGCGGCCAGCGAGGATAGGAATTCGACTGTAGTTTCTTTCGGCTTTTCGTCCGTGACTTTGCTTTCGCTGTTTTCTGTTTTCGCCAATTTGATTGTCCGTTCCGATGAATTCTTGCCTGGGCCCGAGCGACTGCTCTTGTATTTACGATTTCCCTACGATTTCCCCACGACTTCGCAACTATCAGTTTACCAGCCGGAAAGTGCGATTCCAGCGGGTAATCTGAAACAGGTGCGTAACGCTATAAGCGAAATGAAGGAGCTTGCCGGAAAGTGAACTGTTGAAAGGCCGCTCTCCATCCCAGTTCCTCACCGACCAATAGATTAGCAGCGGCCGTCCAATGATGTTTTCTCGCGGTACAAAACCCCAGTAGCGGCTGTCCTGGCTGTCGTCGCGATTGTCGCCCATCACAAAATAATGACCTTCGGGGACGATGAGCTGTCCATCTTCCACCAGCTTTCTCATCTCCAGCCACCATTTTCCTTCGAGCCCGAGCGCGGGAATATCGACGCGCGGGAAATTGTCGCGAAACATGTTGTTTGGAGGTTCGAGGAACCGCACATACGGCTCGTTCAGCGGCTTGCCGTTGATCCACACCACCTTGCTCACCAGCCGCAGATGGTCTCCCGGCACACCGATCACGCGCTTTACAAAATGTTGTTTGGGGTCGACAGGATAGTGAAAAACGATGATGTCTCCACGGGCGATGTTCTGATACGGCATTAGGTCGTTGCCGGCTTTTCCACCGTAACAAAGTTTATTGACCAGAAGATAGTCGCCGACCAGAAGCGTATCCATCATCGATTCCGACGGAATCTGAAAGGCCTGCACAATGAAAGTAATGACAAAGACCGCGATCACGATTGTCCCGAGCAGAGATTGCAGAGAACTGGAAAAGTCCGTGTGTACAATTTTAATCTTTGCGGGAGTTGGGGAATTCATTCCGTCTACTTATCCCCGGAAGAGATGGCCACTGTCGCTGGCGCCTCTTTGGATCGCGCCGCCAGATGCGTGAGCAGTTGCCGAGCCGCGTCCTGCTCGGCATTTTTCTTGGTGGAACCCTGTGCCCGTCCCACGAAATCCGCCTGACCCTTGTTATCTCTCAGGTTTAGACGAGCCTCGACCGTAAATGTCTTGCTGTGTTCCGGCCCCGCTTCCTGCACCAACACATAAGAGGGTTGCGGCAGACCCAGGCCTTGCGCGGCTTCCTGTAGAGCGGACTTAAAATCGGTGACTGGCAGCACACCGCCGCTGCGTTCCATGCGCTGCATTTCGGGGGCGACAATTTCGCGCAAAACGAATGCCCGGGCCGCTTCGAGCCCTCCATCCAAATAGATGGCTGCGAGAATCGCCTCCAGCGCATCGACCAGCAAAGCGGTCTTCCCCCGGCCGCCGCTTTTTTCTTCTCCCCGGCCAAGGCGCAGGTAGTGGCCCAACTCCAACTGCTGCGCCACCTGAATCAGGTGCCGCTCGCTCACCAAGTGCGCACGCAGTTTGGAAAGTTCTCCCTCGCGGAAGTTGGGAAAACGCTGAAACAGTTCTTCGCTGGTGACCAGAGACAGCACGGCGTCTCCCAGAAATTCCAACTGCTCGTTGTCACTGACTTTGTATTTGTTGTCGGCGGTCGCCTGCTGCGATTCCTGCTCGCGCGCCTGGGAACTGTGAGTGACGGCCTGCTCAATAACGGCCCGCCGCCGGAAGTGGTGGCCTAACGCCGTTTCCAGCGCTGTGATTTCCCTTTCCTTCATGCGTGAAGACTGCTGGCTCCCCGTTACTTCGGCTGCGCTGGAGCCGGCGGCGTCGGAGCCGCGCTGCCGCCGCTCAGTTTCGCCAGGCGGTCACGCTCCTGGCGCGCCGCATCTCCCGCGGGCGTTCCTTCCTTGGTCAACTCCACCGCCTGGTTGCAATACTTCGTTGCGTCCGGATACTTGCCCTCCATATCCAGCGCCACCGCCAGCCGGAACACCGCGATCGCATCCGGCTGCTGAGGAAAAGCATCGATGGACTTATGCAACTGGTTCTCCGCATCCGGCCACGCCTTGGCATTGAATGAAATAGTTCCGAGCACGGCGTAAGCCTCGGATTTCAGAAATCCCTTGTACGCTTCCAGCCGTTCCGGCGGCGCACCGGCGGTCGGAATATCGGTATCGGCGGTCACCAGCGCCCGTTCGGCGTCTTTTTTTGCTTCCGCGAGTTTCTGGTCCTTATCCAGATCGGTGTCCCGCGTTTTTTCCGCCAGCACCTGCGCCACACCCAACAGCGCTTCCGGATCGTCGGCATCGTACTTGAGCACCTTGTTGGCCGCATCCATCATCTTGTCGCCGTTGTTGGCCTGCTGATAACCGTGCATCGCCGCTTTGTACAGCACGGGACGCAACTCGCTGTCGGGAAATTTCACGGCAAAATCGTCGGCTGCCTTTTCCTGTGCGGCCGGGTCGGTCAGGGCCGCGGCTGCTTTGTAGGCGTCAAACTCCGGCTGCGTCTTTGCCTGCGGTGGACGCTTCCCTTGCGGTGCCGCTGCGGCTGCTTGTCCGGACTGTCCGCCAGTCGCCGGCGTGCTGGCCGCTTGCCCGAAACTCCAGGCCGCGATTCCCAGCATTGCGACCATGATCCCTATGCGCTTCATGCTGTCTCCTTGGCTCATAACTTTTCTGACTCGCAAATCCTCGCGCCGCGCCTTGTAATCGTCGCGACTCTGCATTGTAACCGTAGCAGTGGCCAGTGGGCAGTGCCCAGTGGTCAGAATGGTCAAATCCCGCCGGCCCAACTCTTGCTCGCCACTGCCCACTGACCCTCGGTCACTGCGGCTGCGGTTTTGCCGGAGGCTCATAGGCATGGGCAATGCCCCGCTCCGCCGCCGCCTTAATCTCCGGCAATGCCCCCACACTATTGATCGCAGCGCGATATTCCTCAATCGCCCCGTCGCGATCTTCTTTCAAATCCAAAATCCGCCCCAGGTACACGTGCGACCATCCAACCACCATGGGATCTTTCGCTTCCTGAATCGCCTTCTGAAAATTGTCCCGGGCTCCCGCAATATCTTTGTTTGCCACCGCAACTTCCGCCAGGATAAACAGCGCGCGCCCCTGATCTCCGATCTTCTTGGTCAGAGCCTGCTGCGCCAGTTCCTGCGCCCCTTTCGTATCTCCCGCGTGCAAGCGCTTTTCCGCCGTGATCAGCATCTGGCGGTCTTCCTTCACTCGCGATAACTGCAACAGTTCCGGCGACGAGCCGCCGCTAAACTGTACGAGCGCCGCCGCCTTCTCTTCGTTGTGTACGTCGATATTATCCAGCATATCGGTATACGCCGTGCGCATTCCCGACGGATCTTTCTCAAACTTCAGCAGGGCGTTATAAAAATGACGCGTCAAAATGTAACCCTGCTTCACCGCATCGTCCACTGCTTGCGAGCGCATCGCCTCCGCCGTATGCTTGTCGCCGCTGAGGCGAATTTCAATCGCCCGTATCAGGCACTCGGTCACCAGCAGCGAAATATCCGACTTGAAATTCTCATCCAGCGAACTGCGCCGAACCGATTGCAATAGAGGTTCCAGTCGCTTGATCGCGGTAAAGTGCTTTTCCGCCATCGGATCCATCAGGTAGTGCAGATACGT
>DATBZH010000107.1:0-2481 GCA_036513255.1 Candidatus Sulfotelmatobacter sp.
TCGATTCAAATTCCATAGAGTCTGCTGCACCCAGGATCGGCTTCCTTCAAACAGTTGTATCGGACGCGCCCCCCAAGACGTGCCGAACCTACCTGCGTCCTTGGAACGGGGCGCATCCGATACAACACTAGCGTTTGTGGACAGCGTGTGGTTTTGGCAACGATCTACTTGCTACTCACCGAAGGATAAGGACGAGGTTTTTGCACCCTCCATCCACGTAGTGCGAGTCTCCACCAAATCGCTAAAGATTCTGATAGCGGCGCTCTCGTCCTCAGTGGCCTACTGAATTCACCCGATCTTCGGGAATT
This sequence comes from Candidatus Sulfotelmatobacter sp., assembly GCA_036513255.1. Taxonomy (GTDB): domain Bacteria; phylum Acidobacteriota; class Terriglobia; order Terriglobales; family Acidobacteriaceae; genus Sulfotelmatobacter. The sequence goes on from DATBZH010000107.1 coordinate 309, forward strand.
CTAGTGGGAGACAAAATCATGATCGAGAGAACTTGTGCGGCGTGCGACTGCAAGTTGGATGAGGCTTCCATCAAGGTCAAAATCGGTGGCAAAACGGTCGAAGTGTGCTGTGACGAGTGCGCCCAGAAGCTGAAGGAAGCCAGTTCTTCGTCAAAGCGGGGCTGAGCTATGAGCGTGAATCATACGAGCGTTCATCGCCTGCGTCGTCGGCTAGTCCAGCGCGTCGCAGCTCAAAGGACAAACGCTCTAATCGCGAGGTTTTGCCTACCCTTTGCAGTGTTAGGAAATGCGTACGGAAAGGAAAACACAATGACTTTGAAACAGGAATCAGGTGCCGCTGCGGTGGCGGCAAACAAATCATCCCCGGTCAGGCGCAGCGTCCAAACCGCGTCAGGCCGCATCAGTTATATCGAGCAGGGTTCTGGACCGGTTGCGTTGTTCGTACACGGCGTTCTGCTGAACAGCCATTTATGGCGTCACCAGTTGGCGGACTTATCGGATATCCGGCGTTCCATTGCCGTGGACCTGCTGGCGCACGGCGACACCGAAATCGCACTGGGGCAGGACGTTTCGGTGACGGCGAATGCAAAGATGCTCAAGGAATTTCTCGATGCCTTGAAGATCGATCAGGTAGATCTCGTAGGCAATGACAGCGGTGGCGGGATCTCGCAGATCTTTGCGGCGCTGTATCCGGAACGCGTGCGGAGCTTCACACTCACCAACTGCGACACGCACGACAACTGGCCTCCAGAGGCGTTTAAGCCATTTCTTGCGATGGCCGCGGCTGGTGGCTTACGCGGAACGCTCGATGCAATGTTGGCGGACAAAAGCGTCTATCGTTCACCAAGGGCTTTGGGACCAGCGTACGAACATCCAGAACAACTAAGTGACGACAGCATCGAAACTTACCTACGGCCGTTCGTTAAGAGCCCGCAGCGCACGCATGACCTCGAAAGCTTCCTCGCCGCTTTCGACAATAGTCACACTCTCACCATTGAACCGCAGCTAAAAACGTTGAAGGCGCCAACCTTGATCGTCTGGGGCACGGACGACGTGTATTTTCCGGTGAAGTGGTCTCACTGGCTCGCAGAAAATATCCCGGGTACCCGACGCCGCGTTGAATTCAAAGATGCCAGAATCTTTTTCCCCGAAGAGCGTTGGCAGGAATTCGACAAGGAGCTGCGCGAACACTGGCTGCTAGTGGAAGAACAAGCCTCGCAAAAGGAGCTGGCGACGGCGCACTGAGTTGCATCCGCGGAACAACCTATAACGAATGGCACACGGCGCCGCGGATGGACTCCGCGGTCCCGTGTCGAGATCGGAGAGGCAACTAATGCAACGAAGAGCGTTTCTGCATAGCACCCTCGTGGCAACGGGCACGGCGCTTCTGGCGCGAAGTATCGCCTTCGTAAAACCCGCATCCGCTAGCGCTTCGGCAACTCCCCAAGCGCATCGACAAGGACACAGAAGATGAGAGCAAATCCAACCGTAACCGTCTTCGGCGCATACGGACACACGGGGCGCTTCGTGGTTGCAGAGTTGCGCAAGCGCGGGTGGACGCCCATCCTCTCCGGTCGCGATCCAGCCAAGCTCAACGCCATCGCAACCTTCCCTGGTGAACTGATCCGACCCGCGACCGTCGAGGACTCAGCATCTCTCGATCGCGCGCTGGCCGGCTCTGCGGCTGTCATCAATTGCGCCGGACCCTTTGCCGTCACCGCCACGCCCGTAATCGAAGCGGCATTGCGTGCCCGCATCCCCTACCTGGACGTTGCCGCCGAAGTCGAGGTCGCTGCAATTTCGTTCGAACAATACGGCAATCGCGCCCGCGGAGCCGGAATCGCTCTCCTCCCCGCGGTAGCCTTTTATGGCGGACTAGGAGATTTGTTGGTAACCGCAGCAATGGCGGACTGGCCGGAAGCCGATGAAATCTCGCTAGCCTACGCGCTCAGCAGCTGGAAACCAACCGCCGGAACTCGCGCCACCATCCAAACCTCAAAGCAACGCAGAGCCGGGCAGCGGCTCGTCTATTCCAATCACCGAATGGAGTTCCACACCAGCAGCGCTCCCACCGTAGAATGGAAATTCTCCGCACCCGTCGGCACCCAAACGGTCGTCGCAGAATTCACGACAGCGGATAGCGTCACAATTCCACATCACCTGAAGACGGCCG
>DATBZH010000108.1:0-234663 GCA_036513255.1 Candidatus Sulfotelmatobacter sp.
TTCTGAAAGCGAGCTACGGTCGCGTGAGCAAAAACAAAAGCAACATCAAAAGCTTTCTAATAAGTAAAAATCAAAAAACCTCAAGTTCAGCACCAACGCATGATGATGCTGAACTCAGACACTCTACGTGTCTCTTGACAACGCCGACAAGGTTATAGATGGGTGGTCCGCCTTGGTTCTTGAATGTGCTGCGGCAACCTGAATCTTTTGGGGCAGGGCATGCGAGGCGAAACGCCATGACTGGCCGCCGAGAGGGCTGCGCCACTCCAGCAAGGTAAAGGCTGCAAAGACAAGCACTTCCGCGAGCGGCATAGTACTTCGGTACCGTCTGTAGTACTTCAGTTACCGGTTTCGATGTGACTGTGCGGCAACTGCAACGTGACCCCTCTGAATAGAAGCTAGCCAGCATTCCACCACAACATATAGATTTTCGGCCCAACGCTGAATTTCCGCTAATCCAGAAAAACAGCAAAAAAGCCCGTAAAACGCGGAGATACGCTTGGACGTGGGGTTTTAGGGGGTTGATATATGCTCTGGACACCGAAAGGCCCGGAGACGTGATTGAAGGGCGAAGGAATTATGGCCGACTCACGAGAAGTGATGAACATTCGCCAGGCTTCGCAGTATCTGGGAGTGAGTCCGGACACGCTTTACAAGTACGTTGGGGAACAAAGGATTCCCGCGTTCAAGCTGGGCAACCGCTGGCGCTTCAAGAAGTCGAGGCTGGACCAGTGGATGGAAGAGAAGTCGAGCCAGATGGAACCGCGGGCGAAGAGGAAACCGAAGGCGATGAAGGCGGCTGCGGGGCAGAGTTAAAGAGCAAGTTAAAAGCAAAAACCGCGGGCAAGAGTGCCCGCGCCACACAAAGAAGGCGGGGACACATGTTTGGAATGGGATCGAAGTCCATTGTTGGTCTGGATGTGGGCTCTTCCAGCATCAAGGCGGTAGAGCTGAAGAAGAAGGGTGGGCAGGTGGAAGTGGCTCACTTGGGGCTGGAACCGCTGGCCTCCGACATTGTGGTGGACTCGATGATCGTGGATTCAGGCACGGTTTCGAGCGCGATTTCGAAGCTGTTCCTCGACAACCAGATCAAGACCAAGTCCGTGGCCACAGCGGTTAGCGGGCACTCGGTGATCGTGAAAAAGATCTCGATGCCGTCGATGAGCGACCAGGAACTGGCCGAGACGATCGAGAAGGAAGCGGCTTCGCACATTCCTTTCGACTTGGCCGATGTGAGCCTGGATTACCAGATCATGTCGGAAGAGGCGGGCAGCCCGCAGATGGATGTGCTGCTGGTTGCGGTCAAGAAGGACAAGATTCTTAACTACACCAACGTACTCTCGATGGCTGGACGCACTCCGTCTATTGTGGACATCGATGCTTTGGCCTTGCAGAACTGCTACGAGTACAACTACCAGCCGGCCCCCGGCCAGGTTGTGGCGCTGCTGAATCTGGGCGCCAGCGTGATGAACATCAACATTGTGAAGGGCACGACGCCGCTGTTTCCGCGCGATGTCAGCGTGGGCGGCCATCAGTACACGGATTCGCTGCAGAAGGAGCTGGATCTGAGCTTTGACGATGCGGAGTCGTTGAAGCTGGGCAATAAGGTGGGGACGGTCAGCGAAGATGCGAAGCAGCCCATTCTGCAACAGGTGACGGAAATCATCGTGCTGGAAATTCAAAAGACTTTCGACTTCTTCCGGGCCAGCGCGGCCGGCGAGCACATCGAGAAGATTTACCTGGCGGGCGGATCGTCGAAGGTGCCAGGACTGGTTGAGGCGTTGCGGCAAGAGTTCTCCATGCCGGTAGAGTTGTTCAATCCGTTCCAGCGGGTATTGCCGCCGGCGGATGGACACGGAGCAGAGTTGGTGGAGCAGAACCCGGGCCAGATGGCAGTGGCAGTGGGCTTGGCCTTGAGGAGCTTTGAATCCCTATGATCAAAATTAATCTGCTGGAAACAGCCAAGGGCAAGAACAAACGGGGCGGCGGCGGTGGTCCGTCGATGCCTTCGATGGAAATGGGCGATATGGGATCGCCCAAGCTGAAGGTGCTGCTGCTTCTCGTGGCGGTTGCGCTGCTGAACGGCTCTTACTGGCTGCGCCTCGATCATCAAGCCAAGGCGATCGCGACGCAGATGAGCGCGGCGGAACAGAAGAACCGGGAATTGGCGGACGTTAAGGCTCGCTTTCTGGAGCGCCAGGTTCAGGCCGACAACTACAAGCGCCGCGTGGATGTGATTGACGGATTACGCAAAGGACAGTCAGGCCCGGTGAATCTGCTGGCCATGCTGGGCGAGACGGTAAACAACACCGAAGCCGTTTGGCTGAGCAAGATGGACGATACCGGCGCGAACGTGAATCTGGAAGGGACGGCGCTGAGCACCGACGCAGTCGCCAACCTGATCGCGAACCTGCAGAAGACGGGATTCTTCAAGAACGTCGAGATCAAAGAAACGTTTCAGGACGAGCAGATCAAGGACATGCAGGCGTTCCAGTTCACCCTGACCTGCGAGAAGGGAAAGTCGTAAAGGCGGACCTATGGCGAACTTTAGCGAACTGTCAGGTTTGAAACAGTGGGGAGCGGTGCTGGCCGGCGGCGCGGTAGTTACGGCGGCGCTCTACTTCACGGTATTCAAGAGCCAGAGTGAAAAAAATACGGCGGCGCAACATGCGTTGGAAAGCAAGGTCCGGGAGAACAACGAACTCGAATCCTACCGGCCGAAGCTTAAGCAGATCGAGCAGCAACTGGCGGAATTGAAACAGCAGCTGGAAATCGAGCAGAGAATCGTTCCCGATCAGAAAGACGTGGATGGATTCATCACCACTCTGGATGGCGAAGCGCAGAGAGCGGGAATTGAGCTGCGCAGGTACAACGCCAAAGATGTCAAAGCTCAACAGTACTACACCGAAGTGCCGTTCGATATCGAGTTGGACGGGCCGTACTACTCGGTTCTGAATTTCTTCGACCGGGTGGGCAAGCTGGAGCGGATCGTGAACATCTCTGGCGTAACCATGGCGAGCACGAAGAATGCTTCAGGAGCAAAGGTGAAGCATACATATCAGTACGCGCCAAACGAGAGCGTGGTGGTTTCCTGCACCGCGACAACATTCTTCAGTCACGATTTGAATCCTGGCGCTGCGGGCGCTGCACCTAAACCCGGAACGACACCCGGAACCACGACCGCCGCGGTGAACAGGTAGGGATGACTATGAAGCTGATAACCAGCATCTTGGCAATCGCAGTAATGGCGGGCGGGGCTTGGGCCCAGAACCCGGACGCCATCGACAACGCGCGCAGCGTGGCGAAATCGCTGCAGCAAAAGCAAGCCAACGACACCAATGCGGCTCTGGATGCAGCCGGGGTTCCGGCCAAACCCGCGCCGGGTCAGGCGACTACGACACCGCCTGGGCAGAAACCGGCCCCGGCGGCGTTTGTCCCGGCGAAATCCGGGATGAAGCCTGTGTTCGCGTCCGCTCCGCCAGTTTCCGCAACACCAAAACCGGCGATCAAGCGGGCGAATGGCGCAAAGAAATCTCCGGTAGACGCTGCCGCAAGAGCTTCAAAGTCCAAAGCCAAGAAAGTGAAGATAGCGGCGACGACGGAGATTAATCCTGCGCTGGATGCCAGGGCTACCGACGCAAGCAAGAGCGTCAATGCTTCGAAGCAGCCGCAGCCCGAAGAGAAAAAGTGGGCGATGAGCGGGAAGCGTGATCCATTCTTTAGTCCGGTGGTGCAACAAGCTGGAGGATCAGGTTGTTCGACGGGAAAGAAGTGTCTCGAGATCGGCCACATCAACGTCCGCGGTGTGGTGAAGTCGGATACTGGCTTTATCGCCGTAGTGACCAATGACCTCAACAAGGCTTACTTCTTGCGTGAAAACGATCCCGTGTTCAACGGGTACGTAGTCCGCATTACTGGAGACTCGGTGGTCTTTCAGGAGACGGTACAGGACAAGCTGGGCAAACCGTTTACGCGCGAAGTAACGAAGAGAATCTTTACGCCGGCCGTTTAAGCCGGAGATTGAAACCGGGATAAACCGGAGCGCCACAAATCAAGTTGACGAAGGACACGCGGGCCCGGCCCGCGGGTGGGGGAGAAGCGAAATGCGAAAGCAACTGCACACAATGTTCCTACCGTTGCTGGTCTTCACGGTTGCGATGGGAGCTGCGGCCGCCCAGACGCCGGCATCACAGCCGGTGAGCCAGCGGAGCGAACTCGAGCGAGTGAGCGTGGTCCAGGGCGCGGATAATGTCCGCGTCGAGATCAGCTCCCGTGGCGCGGTGGCGCCAAAACTGAGTTCCATGGATTCGCCTGCGCGAGTCGTGGTGGATCTGCCGCAGACCGTAATGGCCAGCGGACAGAGCCACATTAACGTGGGTGCGTCCGGAGTCAAGGACGTTCGCATCGGAATGGACAAACAAGTCCCTCCGACCACGCGCATCGTCGTCGATCTGGACAAGATTTGCGCCTATGAGCTGACGCCCGGCACAGCCGGCAAGCTGGTGCTGACGCTGCATGCTCAGGAAGCGGCACAGAAGACGCCCGCTCCCAAGAGTGCTACGCAGACGACGGTCGCACAGAATATGCCAGCGCCCGTGGCTGCGCCTGCTTCACCATTCGCTCCGCGCGCGATGGAGACGCAGACTCCGAAGACTGACTCCAAAGATGCAGCTTCGCCCACCGATTTTGCTTTCGTTGAACCTTCCTATCAGGTCAAAAAAGACGATCCCACTAAGAATGATGAGCCCGCGGTTGAGCCGCAGGCCCGCGCTCAGGAAGCTGCCGCACGATTTTCGGACAAGACGGCAGCCGAGCTCTTGCCGGTGAGCGCTCATGCCCAAATGTCGGCTGCTTCCAGCACAGCGATTCAACCTGCGGTAAACCTGGCGGCGGAGCAGAAGGCGCAAATAGGACAGCAACCCGCAGCCTCGGGGCCGAAGTATACGGGCGAGCCGATTTCGGTGAACCTGAAAGATGTTGATCTGAAAGATTTCTTCCGCCTGATTCACGAGATCAGCGGATTGAACGTCGTGCTCGATCCCAATGTTCATGGCACCTTGACGATTGTGCTCGACGACGTGCCGTGGGACCAGGCGCTTGACATCGTGCTCAAGAACAACGATCTGGCGCGCGAACTCGAGGGAAACGTTCTGCGCATCGCAACCGTGGACACGCTGAAGAAAGAAGCCGATTCGCGGCGCGCCCAGGTGGAAGCTGAAGCGCTGGCCGTGGATAAAGTTTCGGTCACGCGCTTCCTCAGTTACGCCAAAGCCAAAGACGTGATCATTACGGTCAAGAAGTTCCTCTCGCAACGCGGAGACGTGGTTGCCGACGACCGCACCAACGCCGTCATCATTAACGATATTCCGAAGTCGATTCCGGCTATCGACAAACTGCTGACGCAGTTGGACCGCAAGACGCAGGAAGTCGAAATTGAAGCGCGAGTGGTGGCGGCTACACGCCAGTTCGCTCGCGACATCGGCACTCAGCTGGGATTCGGCTGGGGCAACGGACACAGCGCTATCGGCGGCAACCAGGCTGCGGGCACATCGCCCACAACGGTCAACGGTGGAAGTCCCGGCTACATTACGGTCACAGGATCGGGCACAGGAAGCACGATTCCTCTGTTCTCGAACCTGGGCGCAACTTCACCTTCGAGCGGATTGAGTTTCGTCAACGCCAGCAACACCGTGCGCATCGACGCTGTGCTCTCGCTGGCTGAATCGCGCGGCTTGCTGAAAGTACTTTCACGTCCTCGCGTTGTAACTCAGAACAACATTCAGGCGCTGGTCAAGCAGGGCGTTCGCGTGCCAATCGTTACGCAGGCGCAGTTGGGCGGTCCGCCAACCGTGACCTACGTCGATGCTTTCCTGCGCTTGACGGTGACTCCGCAGATCACGTCGGAGAACACAATCTTCCTGAACGTCGACGTGGAAAACACCACGCCGAACTTCGGTCAGGAAGTGCAGGGCAATCCGGAATTGATTACGCAGCAGGCCACCACGCAGGTGCTGGTGACCGATGGCGGCACGGTGGTGATCGGCGGCGTCATCCAGACGCAGAACTCGATCAACATTTCGCAGGTGCCGTTGCTGGGCAACATTCCGATCCTGGGCAATCTGTTCAAACACACCCAGGTCAATACCTCAAACCAGGAATTGATTTTCTTCATCACGCCGCGCATCATTCAGACTTAGTAGAGTCCGACGTAGCAGCGCAGTTGAAGATTTGAGACCGCCGTCCTGAAGAACCTGTCAGGACGGCGGTTTCGCGTTTGGGTCCGACCCACCATTCCATGCAGGCGGCTATGTGAGTAGATACCGCTGCTCAAAGGCGTTCATTGACTTGCCGGTTTCAACCGACGTAAGATTCGCCCCTTATGATCGGCTTAACTCTTTCTCATTACCGCATCGTGGAGAAGCTTGGCGGTGGGGGGATGGGAGTGGTTTACAAGGCCGAGGATCTGAAGCTGCACCGCTTCGTGGCGCTCAAGTTTCTGCCGGGCGAGATTTCCAAAAATGCGCAGGTCTTGGCTCGTTTTCAACGTGAGGCGCAGGCAGCGTCAGCATTGAATCATCCCAACATCTGTACCATCTACGAAATTGATGACCAGCGCGGCGAAGCTTTCATCGTCATGGAGTTTCTGGACGGGGTGACGCTGAAGCATCGCATCGCGGGTAGGCCGGTCGAGACCGATGTGCTGCTGGGCCTAGCGATCGAGATCGCGGACGCCCTCGATGCGGCACACGCCGAAGGCATCGTCCACCGCGACATCAAGCCCGCGAATATTTTTATCACCAAGCGGGGACACGCCAAGATTCTGGATTTCGGGCTGGCCAAGGTCGCGTCTCCGGCCAGTTCGTCGAGCCAGATTGCCGCGGCCAACACGGCGACGGAGGTGATCGAGGAGCAGCATCTCACAAGTCCGGGAACGATGCTGGGCACGGTGGCTTACATGTCGCCCGAGCAGGTGCGGGCAAAAGAGCTGGATCCGCGCAGCGATCTGTTCTCGTTTGGCGCAGTGCTGTATGAGATGGCCACCGGAAAGTTAGCGTTTGAAGGCGAAAGCTCAGGAGAGATTTGCGGCGCGATCCTCCACCAGAAGCCTCATCCGGCGACCCAACTCAATCCTCGACTTCCGCCACAGGTGGAAGCCATCATCGATAAGGCGCTGGAGAAAGATCGCGAGCTGCGTTACCAGCATGCTGCCGATATTCGCGCCGACCTGCAACGGCTGAAGCGGGACGAAACCGGTCGTGGAACGACGCCGAGTGCCGGAACGGCTCGCGTGGGGACGGACGCATTCGTCCCTCCAGCCCGAGCAAAGGTCGGCGGCTATGCTGCGGCCGCGGCCCTGCTCGTCGCCCTCGCAGCCGCTGGCCTCTATTACCGCTCGCATCGCCTCAAGCCGCTCACCGATAAAGACACTATAGTGCTAGCTGACTTCGATAACAGCACGGGCGATCCGGTGTTCGACGGCACACTTCGACAGGGGCTCTCAGTAGAGCTGGAGCAGTCGCCTTTCCTGAGTCTTGTCACGGATGAGCAAATCCAGCAGACCTTAAGCCTCATGGGGAAGAACGAAGCAAAGGTCACACATGCGGTTGCGCGAGAAGTTTGCCAACGAAGGGGAAGCGCCGCAGTTCTCGACGGTTCAATCGGACAGGTTGGCTCTCAATACCTGCTTACTATAAAGGCCATCAATTGCGCCAGCGGCGAAGTGCTGGCGAGCACAGAATCTGAAGCTACCGATAAGAATCACGTCCTCGGGGCGCTGGGAAGGGCAGCGTCCGAAATCCGCGGCAGACTCGGCGAATCTCTCTCCTCACTGCAGAAGTACGATGCTCCTTTGGAGCAGGTAACTACGTCCTCGCTCCCCGCCTTGCAGGCTTACAGCCAGGCGATGAAGGCTTTTCTTGAGAAGGGCGGAACTGCTCCTATTCCCTTCATCAAGCGTGCCATTGAGCTAGATTCCAACTTTGCCATCGCGTACACCGCGTTGGGAGTCACCTATAGCAATCTCGGCGAGAGTTCGCTCGCGACTGAAAACCTTCGCAAGGGATTTGAATTACGGGAGCGGACCAGCGAAAGCGAGAGATACTTGATTTCGTCCGTCTACTACAGCCTCGGGACAAACGAACTCGACAAGGCACTTGAGGTTTACGAAGAATGGACGAGAGCCTATCCACGGGACTGCTTCCCTCTAAACAATCTGGGGGCGAATTATCTTTACCTGGGGCAATATGACCGCGCGGTTCAATACTTTACCAATTCTCTGCAACTGGATCCGGACGCAGGCCAGTCGTATGCGGGTCTGAGTGGTGCATACCTAGCTGTGGGTAGGCTCGCCGAATCAAAAAAAGTCTATGAACGTGCAATTGCACGCAAGGTGGAAATCCCGGACATCCACGTGTCTCGCTACCAGGTGGCTTTTCTGGAAGGAGACACGGGAGAAATGCAACGGCAAGTGGCGTGGGGAACAGGGCAACCGGGTGGTGAGGACCAATTACTCTCGCTGCAATCTGATACCGAGGCGTACGCTGGCCGCTTTGGTCGCGCGCAGAGTCTGTCGCAGTCCGCCTTCGACTCGGCTCAGCGATACGGACTGCACGAGGTAGCTGCGGGCTGGTTGCTGCACGCTGCGCACGTCAGGGCTGAAGTTGGGGAGTACGCCTCGGCAGGAGAAGATGTCGCATCGGTTCTGCGCGTGGCGTCCAACCTCAGTCTGCAAACCACTGCAGCGATGACGCTGGCACTCGCGGGCGAAAGCAGTCGAGCGCAGGCAATCGCAGACGATGTTGGAAAGAAAGCCCCGCTAAATGGAGAGCTCAACAAGTATTGGCTGCCTGTGATTCGTGCTGAGATTGAACTGAATCGCGATCGAGGTCAACAGGCTTTGGAATTACTAAAGCCAGCGTCTGGTTACGAGTTCAGTCTACTCAGTCTTTACCCGGTATACGTGCGAGGTAAAGCATATCTGAAGGTAAGGGATGAGCAACAGGCGGCGGCCGAATTCCAAAAGATCATCGATCACCGCTCCATCGTAACGAACGACATTCTGGGGGCACTCGCCCACCTGCAACTCGGCCGTGCCTACGCTATGGCGGGCGACGCCGCAAAAGCCAAAGCTGCTTACCAGGACTTCCTCGCCCTTTGGAAAGACGCCGATCCCGACATCCCCATCCTGAAGCAAGCCAAAACCGAATACGCAAAGCTGCAGTAGCTGGAGTTGAGTCCGTTGATAGACGGTCGGATGCTTCTGGCTTCTTGGCCTGCTAAACTCGGCGTAATGGATTTTCAGGCGCGCCAGCAGAAACTGCGGGAGCATCTCGTAACCACGCGATTCGATGCCCTGCTGATCAGTCATCTACCAAACGTCCGATATCTCAGCGGCTTCACGGGCAGCGCTGGATTGCTGCTAGTGGAGGAATCCGGAAGCACTTTTTTTACCGATGTGCGCTATGACACTCAGGCCCATGAAGAAGTCAAAGGCGCTGAAGTAGTAGTGACCAAAAAGTCTCCTTTGGATGCCGCGGCGGAATGGGTGAGCGCCAAACGAGCGAAGGCTCGGCAATGGATCATAGGCGTCGAGGCCAGCCACATTACGGTGGCTGACAAGAAGCGCTTTAATGATGGGTTGCCGTCCAAAGTAGTGGCCAAGGATGCTCCGGCTGCGGTGGAACTAGCGCGCATGGTCAAGGACAATGACGAATTGAACTGCATCCGGACAGCGGTCAAGTTAGGAGCGACCCTGTTCGACAGAGCGTTAAAGGTTTTGCGACCGGGAGTGAAGGAAACGGACGTTGCGGCCGAGATGGAATATACCGCCCGCCGCGCGGGAGCGGAGCAGATGTCATTCCCCACTATCATTGCCTCGGGAGCACGGTCGGCGCTGCCGCATGGGAGAGCTTCGAATCAGCCGATTGCACGCCAGGGATTCGTGGTCTGCGACTTCGGTGTTATACTCGCAAGTTATTGTTCGGACCAGACTCGTACTGTATGGGTGGGTAGCCCTTCAGCGGAGGCCCGGCGTGCATACGAAGCGGTTCGCCAGGGGCAGTTGGCCGCGATTCAAGCGGTGCGGCCTGGGGCCACAGTAGGTACAGTTGATGCTGCCGCGCGAGGTGTTCTGCGCGAAGCGGGACTGGATCAGTACTTTACGCATTCCACCGGCCATGGCGTCGGACTTGAGATTCACGAGTCGCCAAGGGTGGCCAGCGGGCAGAAGCAGGTGCTGCAGCCGGGTATGGTTATCACAATTGAGCCGGGCGTATACTTTCCCGGCCGGTGGGGAGTAAGGATCGAAGATATGGTCGCGGTCACATCGCAGGGTTGCGAAGTGCTGACGCCCACGTCAAAGGATTTTTTGACGGTTTAAGTTGTTACAAGTTCAGGCCGGGCGCCGATGCCCGGCTTTGTTTGTGCAAGAGCCTGGACCTGCGAAAACAGGCAACCACAAAGGGCGCCGAGAAGCACAAAGATTCTGGCTGGGTCGCGGCAGATTGGGCCGCCGGCCGGAAACTAGAAGAATTAACCGGATGAATCAAAAAGAGCTAAAGGAACTAATCGAGTTCCTAATCGAAAAAGACATTGCCGAGTTCGAGTTGGAACGCGGAGATGTCAAGGTGCGAATCAAGCGGGCGGGAGAGCATACGTTCGTTCACAGCAATGCGGAGCCACGTTTCTACGCGGTGCCCGCGGCCCCCGTCGCCGCGCCTGAGGCCGGCGCTATCTCGTCGGCTCCTCCCCCAGCCGCATCTCCAACTCAAGGGGTTGTTCCGGAAGAGGCGCTGCAAATGGTGAAGTCTCCTATAGTGGGGACGTTTTACGAAGCGCCGTCGCCGGGCGCGCCTCCGTTCGTCAAGACTGGGGATTCGGTCGAGATTGGTCAGGTGTTGTGCATCGTCGAAGCCATGAAGCTGCTCAACGAGATTGAATCGGATGTCGCCGGGGAGATCGTGAAAAGGCTGGCCACCAATGGCCAGCCCATTGAATACGGGCAGGAACTCTTTGCCATAAGGCCGAAGAAGTGAGAGTGGTAGCTGCGAGTCATGAGCCACGAGCTTTGAGCTTTAAACATGGCTCGATTGGGGAATGACTCAGAGCTCGCAGCTTTTTTGTGGTCTTGGCTCGTAGCTCAAAGCTCGTAGCTCAAACTCACAGCTTTTTCATGTTCAAGAAAATCCTGATTGCCAATCGCGGAGAAATTGCTTTGCGCGTGATTTGCGCGTGCAAGGAACTGGGCATTCGCACAGTGGCGATTTACAGCGAGGCGGACCGCAATTCTCTGCCGGTACGCTTCGCCGATGAAGCCATCTGCATTGGTCCGCCGCAACTGGCGCTGAGCTATCTGAATATTCCCGCTGTGATCAGCGCGGCTGAAATCGCCAATGTCGAAGCGATTCATCCTGGATACGGTTTGCTGTCGGAGAATGCCAATTTTGCCGAAGTGTGCGAAACGAGCGAAATCAAGTTTATCGGGCCGCGGCCGGAAGTGATGCGGCTCATGGGAGAAAAAGAAAAGGCGCGCGACGCCATGAAGCAGGCAGGCGTGCCGATTCTGCCGGGATCGGACGGGATCGTCGCCTCGGAAGATGATGCGATTCAGTGGGCGCGACAGGTGGGCTTTCCGGTGATCGTAAAGGCTTCCGCGGGTGGCGGCGGACGCGGCATGCGCATTGTACGCAATGAAGATGAGCTGCCAGGATTATTCAAAACGGCGCAGGCGGAAGCAGCGGGGGCGTTCGGCAACGGCGATCTCTACATGGAGAAGTATGTTGAGCATCCCCGGCATATTGAGTTTCAGATACTGGCCGACGAGCATGGCAATGTCGTTAGTCTGGGCGAACGCGAATGCTCCATTCAGCGGCGGCACCAGAAGTTGCTCGAAGAGTCTCCTTCGACAAGAGTGACACCCGAGTTGCGCGACCGGATCGGCGGAATTCTTTGCAAGGCGCTGGCGGACATTGGGTACACGAATGCGGGAACGATCGAGTTTCTGATGGATCAGGATGGAAGTCTGCATTTCATCGAAATGAACACGCGCATTCAGGTGGAGCATCCGGTTACGGAGATGGTCACCGACGTCGATCTGGTGAAGAGCCAGATCATGATCGCCGCCGGAGCCAATATGAGCGATGTGCTGCAAGGGCCCGTCGTTCATCGCGGGCATTCGATTGAGTGCCGCATCAATGCCGAGCATCCGGAAAAATTCACTCCGTCGGCGGGAAGGATTACGGCATTTCACGAGCCGGGCGGTACAGGCGTTCGCGTCGATACCGCGGCCTACGCCGAAGGCGTCATTCCGCCATATTACGATTCGCTGATTGCCAAGCTTGTTGTGCGCGGCAAGGACCGCAACGAGGCTATTTCGCGCATGGCGCGGGCGCTGGAGATGTTTATCGTCGAGGGCATCTACACGACGATTCCTTTGCACCGCAGAATCTTGGCCGATCCGGATTTTCGCGCTGGCAGGATCGATACGGGGTTTATTGAGCGGTTCTTGGCGAAGAACGCAAAATAAACTGACGTGAGGCGAGTACGTTTGCATATTGACCGGCACGGATGAAATTGAAATGGCTCGAATTCTGGTTCCGCGGCTCTCGCCGAATCGGCTGCGTTTCAGCTTGTCCCTCATTTTCCTGCTTGCTGCTCTGTGCAGTGTTCGCGGCTGGCCCCAATCGCTCGTGATAAAACATGTCACTGTGGTCGACGCCACGGGTCGGCCTCCTGAGCCTGATATGACAGTGGTCGTTGAGGGCGATCGCATCGTTGCGGTAAGACCGTGGAAGAAGACGCATACCCCAAAGAACGCCGCAATCGTCGACGGCGCGGGCAAGTTCCTCATCCCCGGCTTGTGGGACATGCACGTCCATGGCGCGTCAGACGCCCGCGCTCCCTGGAGTCATCTTCTTTTCCTGGCAAACGGAGTTGTGGGCGTCCGTGACATGTCAGGTCCGCCCGACGCCCATGCATGGCGCGCTACGCAAGCCCCTAATCCTGATTCATTTAATCCCGGTCCTTCCCCCACCATTTACCTCGGCAGTCCCATCGTCGATGGTCCAAATCCGGTTTGGCCTGATTCCATTGTTGCCGCGGATGAAGCGCAGGGGCGCGAAGTAGTGGATGAGCAGCAACAGCGTGGCGCGGACTTCCTGAAGGTCTATAGCAGGTTGTCCCGCAACGTCTACTTCGCGATCGCCGACGAGGCCAACAAGCGCGGCATTCCATTCGAAGGACACGTGCCCGAGTCGGTGACCGCGGTGGAGGCATCCAACGCCGGCCAGAAAAGCATCGAGCATCTGACACGCGTAGCTGAGGGATGCTCGAAAGAAGGGACGGCGATTGATTCCGAACTGGAGCGATTCAGGGCGCTTTTCCGGGCTCCGGACGCCACCATGGCGAAAAAGATTGACTCCGGGAAGAACATTATTCGCCTCAACATGCGCGTGGTTGAAACTTTCGACCAAGCCACGGCTCAGTCCCTGTTTGCATTGTTTGCAAAGAATGGAACCTGGCAAACTCCCACCCTAACCTTGCTGCGAGCGGAGATCGACGATCCACTGCCCGCGAATGATCCACGATTGAAGTACTTGAGCAAAGACGTGAGAGCAAAATGGGATGCCGGATATTATGGGAACGTTCCCCCCGAACCTCGAGCCGCAATCGTCAAATTGACAAGAGTCCAATTCGACGAATCCGTGAAGCTTGTGGGACTCATGTACCGGGCGGGAGTGCCCATCCTTGCCGGCACGGACACCATGAACCCGCAGTGCTTTCCCGGCTTTGGCATTCATGACGAGCTTGCGCTGCTGGTCGATGCCGGTTTATCTCCCCTTGCCGCCCTCCAGGCCGCCACGCGCAATGCTGCTCAATTCATGGGACAACTTGACCACCGCGGAACCATTGAGGCCGGCAAGACCGCCGATCTCGTTTTGCTCGATAAGGACCCGCTCGCCGACATTCATAACACGCGCGCCATTCAGGCGGTTGTGCTCAACGGCAAGCTTTATCCGCGGGCAGTGCTCGACGCGATGCTGGCCAAAGCCCAGACACTGGCGAGCCACCAGGATGCCGGTGCGTCCGGAAAATGAACGGATGGCGTCTCTCATCATCTCGAAAAGGCGAATGCGATGAAAGCCAGTAATCTCTTGTATGTCATAATGCTTGTTCTCTGCGCAATCTTCCCTGTTCCACTTCACGCGCAAACGACTTCGGATCCCGCGAATCTCCCTCAGCGCGACGGCTCGCACGACTTTGATTTCCTCATCGGCGACTGGAAAGCCCACGTCCGCCGGCTTCCGGACCGGCTCAACAACTCCAACACCTGGGACGTGTACGACGGCATTTCGAACCACCACAAACTTCTCGACAGCAATGCGAACTTTGAACAGTTTGAGGTGAGCAGCACCGACAAGAAGCTGCACATCAAGGCGCAGACGCTGCGCCTCTACAACCCGACGACGCGCCAGTGGAGCATCTATCTCATCGATCTCGACAACGGAACTCTCGACGCGCCTCCTGTTGTTGGCGGGTTTAACGGCAAACGCGGCGAGTTTTTCCATCAGGAACAACTCAAAGGCCGCACTATTCTTGTGCGCTACGTCTGGCTCGACATTTCTCCTAAGTCTTCACGCATGGAGCAGTCTTACTCGCCCGATGGCGGCAAGACCTGGGAAGTCAATTGGATTTGCGAGCTTTCGCGATAGAGCACGCACATGAACCAAAGCAGACCGAGCAACGCATGATCGTCCTTCCGCGCCTGTATCCCATCCTCGATGCTGGTTGCTTTCCTAACGCTCTCGACTTGATTACGGCGGCGGAAGAACTCGCGGCCGCCGGTTGCACGCTGATGCAGTATCGCAACAAGTCAGGGAATTCGCGGGTGATTCTGGAGCAGGCGCGGGAACTGAGGAGACTCTTCAGCTCGCAGAGTCAAAATACCCACTTCTCCCAAAACCAGGGAGAAGTGGGGCACCCTCTGTCTGCGCGGCTGATCATGAATGATCGTGCCGATTTGTGCCTGGCCGCGGAGTTCGACGGTCTTCATGTGGGGCAGGACGATCTTTCGCCAGAGGCGGTTCGCCGGATCATCGGCTCAGATCGCTGGATGGGGGTTTCGACGCACAATCCTGAGCAACTTCAGCAAGCGGACCTCACTTCCTCGGATTATCTTGCCATCGGGCCGGTGTTCGCCACATCCAGCAAGGACAAGCCAGATCCCGTCGTGGGCCTCGACGGCGTGCGCCGGGCGCGGGCTTTGACCCGCAAGCCCTTGGTAGCCATTGGCGGAATTACGCGCTCAAATGCGGCGTCGGTGATCGAAGCCGGGGCCGATGCCGTAGCCGTGATTTCTGACTTAATTCGAGACCCACGCAAATCAGCAGAGGAATTTTTCCGCATCTTGAGGTAAGGTAGTCGTCGTTAGTCGCTGGTCGTTCGTCGTTAGTAAAGTCGCCCCCGGCCGTAGGGTTCGCTAACGACCAACGACCAATGACCTACGACGGTTCTAGGAGGATTCCTGAGTACATCGACACCGCCAGCCGCAGCCACCGACTGGGAGATTCACAGCAGCCAGGATAAGGAACTGGTCAAGGGCCTGGGCCTGACCAGCGCCACCATGCTGGTCATGGGGTCGATGATCGGCTCCGGCATCTTTATTGTGTCGGCGGAGATTGGCCGGGAGGTCGACTCGCCGGCGCTGCTGATTGGCGCGTGGGCAGTCGCCGGATTCATGACGATCGTTGCGGCCCTCAGCTATGGCGAACTTGCGGCAATGATGCCGCGAGCTGGCGGCCAGTACGTCTATCTGCGCGAAGCGTTGGGACCGCTGTGGGGGTTTCTCTACGGCTGGACATTGTTTCTAGTGATTCAGACCGGAACCATCGCCGCTGTAGGCGTGGCTTTCGGCAAGTTTCTCGGAGTTTTCTTTCCAACGATTTCTTCCTCTAATTGGATTCTGCATCTTTGGAAAGTTCCGCCGATTCATGTTGGTCCCATGGTGTTGGGGAATATGGATGTGGGCATTAATACGCAGAACCTGGTCGCGATTCTCCTTGTGATCTTTCTCTCGGTAGTGAATATCTTCGGGTTGAAAACCGGGGCGCTCATTCAGAATGTATTTACCGCAGCCAAGGTTTCGGCATTGCTGGGATTGGCTCTCTTCGGGATCGCGCTGGGACGCAACGCGCAGGCGCTGGCGGCGAACTTTGGCACGAATTTCTGGCACAATGCCGGACTCGGCGCGCAGCATGCGGTGCAAGTTGGGGTCGGCGGACCGATAGTGATGGTGGGAACGCTGACCATTCTTGCTGTGGCCCAGGTTGGGTCTCTGTTTTCCGCGGATGCCTGGAACAACGTCACCTTTACCGCCGGCGAAGTGAAGAATCCCAGCCGCAACCTGCCTCTTTCGTTAGCGCTCGGAACCGGCGTAGTGATTGCTCTTTATATCGCATGCAATTTTATTTATCTGAATGCCCTCCCTCTTGATGGAACGGCAGGCGCGGCAAGCATCCTGGGCCGCGGAATAAAATACGCCGCCGAAGATCGCGTGGGCACTGCCGTAATGACGCAGATGTTCGGCGCCGCTGGTGGCTTGCTGATGGCGGCGGCCATTCTGATTTCGAGCTTTGGCTGCAACAACGGCCTGATTCTCTCGGGAGCACGCGTTTATTACGCGATGGCCAAAGACGGCCTATTTTTCCGTAGCGTAGCGAAGTTGCATCCCAAATATAAGACGCCCGCGGTTTCGTTAATGGTGCAGATGGTGTGGACGTGCCTTCTCTGCATTTCCGGCAGTTACGGCCAGCTTCTCGACTACATTATTTTCGCCGTGCTGGTGTTTTACATTCTCACGATTGTAGGTTTATTCGTCCTGCGGCGGACTCGTCCGAATGCCGAGCGGCCTTACCGGGCGGTTGGGTACCCCGTGCTGCCCGCGATTTATATTGTGATGGCTTTGTTCATCGATGTCATACTATTGCGCTACAAGCCGCAGTTTACATGGCCGGGGCTAATCGTGGTGCTGCTGGGTATTCCGGTATATTTTGCGTGGTCGAGAGCCGCAGAAAAAAGTGCATCTGCATAACTGCTGAGGAGAAACCAAACGAATGGCAAATCTGCTGGCAACCAAGCCGTTGAACCTGCTGATGGAAGAAGCTCGGGAGACGGGCGAACACAGCCTCAAACGAACGCTCGGAGTTTTCCAGCTCACCGCACTGGGAGTGGGCGCAATCATCGGCGCGGGCATCTTTGTAATGGTGGGGCTGGGAGCGCAGTATGCCGGTCCGGGACTTACATTGTCTTTCGTTCTATCCGGATTGGGATGCGCGTTTGCCGGATTGTGCTATGCCGAGTTCGCCGCGATGATTCCGCTGGCGGGCAGCGCCTACACCTACGCTTACGCCACGCTGGGCGAGTTGATCGCGTGGATCATCGGTTGGGACCTCACGCTCGAATATGCCATGGGCGCCAGCACGGTATCTTCGGGCTGGTCGAACCACTTCATCGCACTGCTGAATATCTTCCACATCAAGATGCCGCTGTGGCTAGCTTACGATCACTGGACGGCGCTGAAGACGGCCGAGAATATGGTAGCGCGGCAAATCGCGCTCGCATCGGATTCCTCACTTGTGCCCGGAACGCAAAACTTCCTCGACAAAGTCAGTGCCATCATAACTGCGCAATCTCCTGAACTCCTGCAGCGGGCGCATGACTTGCTCGGCGCGCCACATCTTTTTGGAGCGGAAGTTGGTTTTAATCTCCCGGCCTTTCTCATCGCACTCGTGATCACAGCAATTCTTGTAGTTGGCATTAAAGAGAGCGCGCGGTTCAACACCGGGATCGTCGTGGTTAAGGTCTCGGTGGTGCTCTTTGTGATCGCCCTGGGTGCACAGTACATTGACCGCGCCAACTGGGGCATGGACTGGGCATCGTTCGCGCCTCACGGCTTTGCGGGCATTGGAGCAGCCGCAGCCTATATTTTCTTTGCCTACATTGGTTTCGATGCGGTCTCGACGACGGCACAGGAGGCGAAGAATCCGCAACGCGACTTGCCCATTGGCATGATCGCTTCGCTGGCGATTTGTACCGTCTTGTACATTGCCGTGGCTGCAGTCCTGACGGGGATGGTGCGCTGGCAACAGATCAACATCGAAGCGCCGGTCGCTGTTGCATTTCTGGATCGCGGGCTTACTACTGCGTCGCAGATCATTACATTGGGAGCACTGGCTGGACTGACGAGCGTGATGCTGGTGATGTTGCTCGGCCAAACGCGAGTGCTCTACGCAATGGCCAATGACGGCCTTTTACCCAAGAAATTCTTCGCTGCTGTCCATCCCAAGTTCCGTACTCCATGGAAGAATACGATTCTGGTAGGCCTGCTTGCGGCAGTCGTGGGCAGCGTAACACCGATTGACGAGATCGCGAAGATGGTAAACATCGGTACGCTGCTGGCCTTTGTGATCGTGTCGATTTCCGTGATGGTGTTACGGCGTACAAATCCGAGTCAGCCGCGTCCGTTCCGAACGCCGTGGGTGCCTCTGATTCCAATTCTCGGCGTAATTTCGAACGGTTATATGATGTACAAGCTGGGAATGTGGAACTGGA
The DNA here is from genome assembly GCA_036513255.1 of Candidatus Sulfotelmatobacter sp. Taxonomy (GTDB): domain Bacteria; phylum Acidobacteriota; class Terriglobia; order Terriglobales; family Acidobacteriaceae; genus Sulfotelmatobacter. Next base: position 18,607 of record DATBZH010000108.1, read on the forward strand.
TTCGCCTGTTTGGCTGGCTGGCGATTGGTTTGGTGGTGTACTTCACTTACAGCGTAAAGCACAGCCGGGTGCAGGCTCTGGAGTCGGGATCAAAGGGCAGTGGCCAGTAAGCAGTGGCTAGTGGTCAGTGAGTTCAACGGGTCCTCCGCACAACGCGGAGGGCCTTTTTGTTTTATAGTCAGTCGTTGGCCGCTAGTCGTTTGTCGTTAGCGAGCCTGATCGCACGCGGAATCTAACGACAAAGGACCAACGACCGCCGACCGCCATGAAAATCGTTAGCGCAGAAGAGATGCGAGCCATTGATCGCGCCACCAGCGAGCGCTTCGGCGTGCCCTCATTAACTTTGATGGAGAATGCCGGCGCCGCTGTGGCCGACTATGTTTTGGCGCATCACGGGGAAGTCCGGCGCGTAGCGATTTTCTGCGGCAAAGGCAACAACGGAGGTGATGGCTTTGTCGCTGCTCATCGACTGCATCAGCAGGGAAAGAAAGTGCAGGTGATTCTTCTGGCGGATCCGGTTGAATTGCGTGGCGATGCTGCGGTCATGTTTGGCAAACTTCCTGCTGCGGCTATTGCCGTGCATTCCAGCGAAGAGTTGAAGAGCGAACGCGTGCGGCTTTCCTTAAAGGCCGATTTGTATCTCGATGCGGTGTTGGGTACGGGGTTCAAACCGCCTGTCAGCGGATTGTATGCCGAAGCCTTTGCGATCATGAACGCGAGTCAAACTCCAGTGATCGCCGTGGACATTCCTTCCGGCGCAGATGCAAACAGCATGAAACCACAAGCTGCAACTATCGCGCGGGCGGATGCCGTTGTGACTTTTACGGCGGCGCGTCCCGCGCATGTGTTCGGGCAATTAACAAATGGGCCGACGCTTGTAGCCAACATCGGCTCGCCCGATGAAGCGATTGTGTCTGGGCTGCATTTGAATGTGATTACTGCGCGCGATCTTGCGCCATTGGTTGCACCGCGCGCGGCTGACTCGAACAAGGGAAGTTATGGACATGTGCTGGTCGTCGGCGGATCAGTAGGGAAAGCCGGTTCGGTCGCCATGGCTGGAATGTCGGTGTTGCGGGTGGGCGCGGGACTCTCGACGGTGGCTACAGCACAGTCGGTGTTGCCGACGGTGGCTGGATTCCACGCAGAGTTGATGACGGAACCGTTGCCTGAAACTTCCGCCGGAACGATCGCGACCGAAGCCAGCGAAAAAATCGGCGAGCTCATGAAAGGGAAGACCGTGGTGACGATTGGTCCTGGCATTTCCCGCGATTCGCAAACGGCGGAGTTGGTGCGGACGCTGGTGGCGAAATGCCAATCGCCAATGGTTGTCGATGCCGATGGCTTGAATGCATTCCAGGATCGTACTGAGCTGTTGAACGGGAAAGGTCGCACGCTGGTGATCACTCCGCATCCCGGCGAAATGGCTCGGCTTGTGGGATGCACGATCGCCGAGGTGCAGCAGGATCGGTTGGGCGTTGCGCGCAAATTCGCACAGGAGCATGAGTTGATCGTCGTCCTCAAAGGACATCGCACGCTGGTTGTGCAGCCTGGTGGGGAAGCTTGGGTGAACACAACCGGCAATCCGGGAATGTCGACCGGAGGCACCGGAGACATTCTCACAGGAATGGTTGCGGGAATGCTCGCGCAGCATCCGAAAAAGGAAGATGCGATCTCTGCCGTAATCGCTGCGGTGCATTTGCACGGTCTTGCAGGCGATGTGATGCGCGATAGTGTCGGCGAACATTCGCTGATCGCGACTGACCTACTACAAGGACTGCCTGAGGCGTTCCGGCGCACGCAAACCACTGCACAAGAAAAATTAGTGCGTTGGAACGGATGAAAAACCGACGGCGGACCTCAGACGTCAGACCTCATGACTTTGAGGCGCCGTTTAAGCCACTTGCTGAGGTCCTAGGTCCGACGTCGGACGTCCGTTTTCATCATCGTGAAGCGGGTAAGTGGATCGTCTTTCCTTCGGCCGCTGAACGGCGCGCGGCATCGAGGATTTCAACGACCGTGACGTTGGTGTCGAGCGCAGAGAAAACGTCAGGCTTCGCGTCGTCCAGAAGCACCGCGCGTAAATAGGACAACTCGTTGTCATAGGGAGGAGCCAGCGGATCGGCGGCGACCTGCTCTTCGACCGTATCATCGCGCTTGCCGCTCCCGGCGCGGCGCACCAGAAGATTGTCGTGCTCGATAGTCATTACGTAACCGTTCTGTCCGTACACTTCCATATCCTTGCGGCCGAAGGGCCAATTCCACGAGGCTTGCACGATGGCTTGGGCCTTGGGGTAGGTGAGAATGATAGTGGCCTCGTCGTCGACGTGCGGATAGATATCCGGCTTGATGTGTTGCGTCACAGCGGTGACGGTTTGCGGGCGCTGTCCGTCCATCAGCCACGTCATCAGGTCCGCACCGTAGCAGCCGAAGTCGAACAATGCACCGCCGCCATCGAGCTTGGGATCGGTGAGCCAGGCAAGAAATTCAGGTTCTACGTTAATTTCTTTCGGGCCATTGTGGCCGTCGTGGATGACGACCTTGCGAATCTCGCCGATTGCCCTGTCGTGGACCAGATCATACGCAGCGGCATTGCTCGGGTACCACGAAGTTTCGTAATTTACCAGAACTCGAATCTTGTACTTTTGCGCGGCCGCTTGCATGGCCAGCGCATCTTCCAGACTGACCGCCAGCGGCTTTTCCATCATGACGTGAACCCCGTGGCGGGCGCAGATTTCCACGACGCGGCGGTGATCGTAGGTGTTGGTGTAGACCAGAACGGCCTGCGGATGGGTCTTCTGCAGCATCTCTTCCAGGTCGGAGAAAATCAGGCCGCGGTCGAGTTCGTACTGTTTCGCGTAGCGGTCAACAACCTGCTGGTCCGGCTCGGCAATTCCTACGATCTCGATCTCCGGACTGTGGAGCGACTGCTGAAGAAAGCCCTGCACGTGTCCGTGAACCAAACCCACGATGGCGACTCGGAGCGGGGGCCCGGCGGGAGTTTGAGGCTGAAAGGACGCAGAGGCCAACAGAGTCGAGAATAGAATAAACGACAATAGGTATCGCATAAACAACATGGTACGCCGACCGTCCAAGCGAGGACCGGCTTGTAGCACCTGTCCCGACGGACAGTATCGTAGTAGTTAACGCTGGCTATGTGCCACTGGCACAGAGGCTTCGATGGCTCGGAACCAGGCTCCCAGCAAGGAATCCGGGCGATGTGCTTCGGTAATCTATTACTAACCGGGGCATCGTGCGAAAGTGTACTTGCTTATGACCCACTTCCCCCAACCGCACCCTTCGCGGCGCGCGGCCCGGGTCCAGCTAGGCAGTTCCGTCCTGGCTGCGATTCGTTTAGAAGATGGCCGGCGTACACGCGCTAAACTTCAATCCGTTTCCGCCACCGGCGGGCTCCTGCAAATTGCGAACTCGCTGCCGCAGGGCGATTTTATCGAGGTCGCGTTCCAGACCCAATCGGGCCCGGTGCGCGGCATGGCTGAGGTTCTCAGCCCGATGCGGCAAACGACAACGGGAGTGTTGCAGCCTTTCCGCTTTGTCGCTCTCGAGGACGACGACCATCGCCGGTTGCGCACGTCACTCGATCACGTGGCCGACCGTGACCTACTGGGACTGAAGTCGAGCGTGTTCACGCTGCCCAAGAGTATGTAGAGTCGGGCTTCCGGCTTCCGGTTCTCGCTATACTGGTCGTCACGCTTGGGTGTCCCATTTCTCGCATCTTTGCGAGAAGTGGGTCCGGCGTGTTTCGATCATGAGCGCAGAAGCGGCGGTACGGGAGATCGTTACTCATTCGCCTGAGGAGACGATTGCCTTTGGGCGGTCGCTAGCTGAGTTGCTTGCTCCGCCGAAGCTGGTGCTGCTGCGCGGCGATCTGGGCGCGGGAAAGACTACTCTCGTCAAGGGAATTGCCGCTGCCCTCGACGCCGCGGCTGAAGAAGATGTGACCAGTCCCACCTTCACGCTAATCCATGAATATCGGGGACCGAGGGCAACGCTTTTCCACATCGATCTGTATCGCATTGACACGCAGCGCGAATTAGATACGCTAGCGTTAGATGATTTGCGCATGGACAACAGCGTGCTGCTGATCGAGTGGGGGGAGAAATTTCCTCGGTTCGTGCGCGAAAGAGATGTGGAGATTGCATTGGAGCGAACCGGGGAGAGCGAGCGGCGGATTCGTGTTGCCGTGTGCGATGGAGGGTTTCAAGAGCAACACTCGTAAATACTTAGGCGGGTAGCGAACTATTCCGATCGCACATGATTTCTGGAAGCGGCAATTCCCAGAAACACCAAGACGGCACGATTCAGCCGTAGCATCTCTTCGTCGGCAAGGCGGCCGATATGCTTGCCAATCCTTGATTTGGGCACGGTTGTGATTTTGTCGACCATCAGCCGGCAAACTGCACGCAAACCATTGCTTTGATTCGGCTCAATGGGAATACGAAACAACGGAGCATCGGTTGGGTCGGTGGTGAAGGCGCAGATCGTGACTGAATCCGTTCGGTCGAAACGATCATCTTGTAGGATCACGACCGGGCGGGGCTTTCCTGCGTAGTGCTTGCCGCCGGCAGCGGTCCAAATCTCGCCGCGCTTCACATCTTGCCCCAATCGCCGACGGCGTCGACAAAGTCCTGGTCCCGCCTAGCGTGAGGACTATTAGCGACAGCGAGGGACTGGTGATGAGCCTCTTTTGCAAACCCGGGTGAGCGCACATCCGCGACCCAGATTTGGATAGGCCGAAGACCTTGCTGGCGCAGCCGCTCGCGGTGTGCCTGGACCTTGTCCCGGGATGACTTGGAGCGAGTTTGTATGGGCGTCTTCATCGGCATGGTTACATGTAACCTACCACAATGCTGTCCAAGATGTAAGTCCCGGTTGGAGGCTGGCATAGCCTTGGCGGGGTCGTCGATCCCAGGAAAAAGCGAATTTGATAATACATACGTCCGTGGTTCCCACTTCTCGCAAAAGAGGCGAGAAGTGGGGCACCCACAGTCGTTCAAATCTGATCGAGAGTCAAAATCCCCACTCTAGTCGCAAAGAACGCGACTAGAGTGGGGCCCGTTCTTTCCCGCTGTTTCTTCGTGGCGAATTGATTATCTCTTTATTGCACCAGCGTTGCCGCCAGCACGATTACGTTTGCATTGTTGGGCAGCGTGATGCTCTGCACCGTCTTGGCTTTGTTCAGGACAAGGCGGTAGGCGTAGAGGTTGAATGTGCGCTGGTCTTTAATTCCATTGTCAAAATTGCGGTAGGCCATCGCTACGCCTTCGGATTCGTGTGGGTATTTCTGCGGAGTGAACCAGTCGCTCAGGCTTTGCGTGAATTTGGAAGTGGTTCCATCGGTGTAGGTGACGGTGAAGGTTTGGGAGGCTTGATTGCCTTGCACGGCGGTGGCTAACAGTTCGAGGCCGGAGAACTGGCCCGAGGACAGGGTGATCACCTGGCCATTGCTGGCGACTGCGTCGGGTTCGTTGGCGGGGCCGAAGGTGAGCAGGATGCCGTTGAAGGCTCGCGCTGTGGTGAGCAGGTTCGCGGAGTAGGAGTAGCCGAGGCCGTCCATGCCTCCGGTGGTGTATTTCGTGCCGTCTGTGTAGATTCCGTTCAGGTTGAATTCGGAAGAGAGATCGACCTGCGTGCCGGTGCCGGTTGTGGCGACGGCGGCGCTTACGGCCAGGGTTAGCGTGAAAGTCTGCGTGATGGTGCCGGATGTTCCGGTGACGGTGATGGAGTTCAATCCTGTGATGGCCGCGGCAGTGGCTTTGAAGACCACCTTTTGTTTGTTGCCTGTTCCCTGGACTGTTGCAGTGACGCCTTTGGGCAGAGTCGACAAAGTCAACTTTACCTTACCGCTAAAGCCGTTGGAGTCGGTGATGGTGATCGCTTCATTGGCGGTTGAGTTTTGGTTCAGGAAGAGGCTCTTCGGTCCGGAGAGTGTGAAGTCGCTGCTGCCGACCGCGTTGTTGATCGCGGCGGCGTATTGCGCGGCGAGGCCGTTGCCGACGAAATCGTCGTAGAGCCACATGAAGCCGCCGACGATGCCGCAGTCGCTGTGCCAGTTGCTCATGATGGTCTGGACCTGGCTGGGAGTGTCATCCTGATCCCAGAGGCCGGCGAAGACGGGAACAGCGCCGAAATTCCATCCCTGGCAGGGGGTGTTGCCGCTGCCGCCGGCGTAGGCCTGGAGGTGGACGCCGTCGACGGTGCCGGGAAGTTGCGTGTTGATCTGCGAGACGACGTTCGTCCAGTAGCTGCTGTCGTCGAACGCGTCGGGCAGGACGTGATAGCCGAGTTGGCCGAGCATCACTCCGAATTCAATGGTGGTCGGAGAATCGAAACTGTTTTCGTCGTCGAAGTCGATGGCATCCAGAGACGGGATGGCAGCTTTCAACGCCTGAAAATCTTTATAGAGAATGCTGGTCGGGCCGATGCCTTGCGATTTGACCAGAGCGGTGATGTCTTGCCAGTCGCCGACGTTGGAGGAGCCGATGCTGAAAGTGATGCGCTTGACTGTGCCTTGTTTCAGGAGCGCCATGTTCGAGGCGAAGTCGGAGTGAGTCTGATTGCCAATGTAAACGCCGTTGGAGGTCAGAGGAAACTCGCCATTGAAATTGAGGTCGCCGACGCTGTTGACCTCGACACTCCAGACAATGGCTTCGGTGAAGCCGGAGTTTTCGATTTCGGTGATGTTGTTGGCGGCGTTCTTATAAAACGGGCCGCCGCCGAAGATTCCGGTGTAGCCGGTTTGTGCGGAGGCGGAGGCGGCGCTGAAAGCCAGGGACAGCAAAAGAAAAACTGCGGCGCTGCAGATTACTGCTGAGTGGAGAGATAAGGATAGTGTAAGGATTTTGAATGAGCGCTTCACAGTGTCTCCTGGCTGGGTTTGGATGGTGGGGACGTTAAACAACACGGGCGGCGTCCCCGAAAAGTGCTCCGAATTATACATGCTTATCGCTTGGAATGGGCTACTGGCGAGGGGGTTCCGCCCATTCGGATTCCGACGGACTTTTTGAATTACAAATCAACACAGTATTGTGTAGGTTCGTGGTACCCACTTCTCGCACAGAACGCGAGAAATGGGGCACCCTCAGTCCGGTCGCACAGGCCACTGAAGAAGCTTAAAATCCCATGATGTTGTAGCCGCAGTCGACGTAGATGACTTCGCCGGTGATGCCGCTGCTGGCGTCGGAGGCGAGGAAGACTCCAGTGTTGCCGACTTCGCTGACTTCTACGTTGCGGCCCAGCGGAGCGCGTTCGGCGTGGCCTTTGTGCATGTCGCTGAAACCGGGAATGCCGCGGGCGGCGAGAGTCTTGAGCGGACCGGCGGAGATGGCGTTTACGCGGATCTTCTGCTTACCGAGTTCGTAGGCGAGGTAGCGGACGCTGCATTCGAGTCCGGCTTTGGCGACGGCCATCACGTTGTAGCGCGGGACGACTTTTTCCGAGGCGAAGTAGGTCATGGTAAGGATCGATCCGCCATTTTCCATGAGTGGCGCGGCGGCGCGGGCGACGGCGATCAGCGAGTAGACGCTTACGTCGAGCGCGACGCGAAAGCCTTCGCGGGTAGTGTTGATGAAGTCTCCTTTCATTTCGTCGGCGGGGGCGTAGGCGACGGAATGGACCAGCGCGTGCAGTTTTCCGTGGCGTTCTTTCAGCGTGGCGAAGAGGCGGGCGATTTCTTCGTCTTTGGAGACGTCGCACATGTAAGCTTCGGCGCCGGGGAGGGAGAGGATGAGATCTTTGGCTTCCTGCTCGAGGCGCTCGTTCTGGTAGGTGATGGCGAGCTTCATGCCCGCGGCGTGCAATCCCTGTGCGATAGACCAGGCGATGGAACGTTTGTTCGCGACTCCGAAGACGACGGCGTTGCGGCCTTGCAGGTCTGAGAACATGTGTGCTCCTGGGAACGAGAAAGGATATCAGGCTGAGTGAGTCTTCACCACAGAGTCAAAACCTTTCACCACAGAGTCACAGAGAAAACTGAATTGAACATCTGTGGTCCTGCCGGCTTTCGGTGGAGACTCGAAGCGACGGCTTCCAAAAGGATTTTTCTCTGTGTCTCTGTGACTCTGTGGTGAATCGGTTTCATTTCATTGTGCCGACTTCTTCGATTGTCACGGCATTCCCCACCGGCCAGCTGGCGGCGATGAACGACAAGAGGTAGACACATGCCAGCATAGCGAATGCCCCAACCAAGCTGACTTTGTGTGCGACTGCGCCTACGGCAATGGCGAGCACAAGTTGAAGAAATGTTCCCGCAAAACAGAAGGCGTTCTGAACTCGCCCCATCAGGTGGTTGGGAACCATTTCCATGAGGCTGGTATTCATGGCGATGCCGCCGACGCCGCGCGCGGAGCCCATCACTGCGTAGGTGAAGATGGCCAGCGCGAGCCAGGGAGAAATTGGGGCGCAAATTATGCTGGCTGCGATGGTTGCCATCGAATAGGCAACACAGCGTCGGCCTCCAAAACGGCCAATGACTGCGGGCGCGTAAAGTGCGCTGAGAAATGCGCCCGTACCCCACCCGGCGTTAAGCCAGCCGTAGCCGACCGCGCCAGCGTGAAAGATGCGATCGCTCAAGGACGGAGTCACTACCACGCCCGTGATCATGGCTCCGAGAAACAGCGCCCAACTGATGCCGAGCAATACCACAGGGCGATTGCCGCGGAGAAAGTGCCATCCCTCGTACATCTCGCGCCAGAAGCGCTCGAGTTGCGATTCCGCAGCAAGAAGATCGGCGCGAAGTTCTTGCGGACGGGGAACAGTGTGGCGTCCCTTGCGCACAGCGAAGTAGCAGAAAAAAGAAACGACATAGGTGGAGACGTCGATCAGCAGGACTCCACCGAGGCCGATGTGGTTGTACATGAAGCCAACGATCGAACCAGCGATCAACCATCCGCCTTGCACACCCGCCAGCAGAAAAGTGTTCGATTGGACGAATTCGCCTTCGGGTGTGAGTTCCTGAATCAGCGCGGTAATTGTTGGCCAAAACATCCAGAAGCCGGCGGCGACGAGCGTGTTCATCAAATAGAGCTGCCAGACTCGCACTTTGTGTTGGAACGCGAGGATGGCGACCGCGGCAATGATAACGGCCCGAATCGCGTCGAGAATCATTACCAGGCGACGGCGGTCTTCACGGTCAATGAGGACGCCGGTGAAGGGCAGCATCAGCATCGCAGGAACCGTTTGCAGGACGGCGAAGGTGCCGAGAGCCATCTCCGAGTGCGTGGCTTCCAGGATGTACCAGGCGACGGCGGCCGAATTCATCCCACTGCCCAACATGGAGATTACGTTGGCCGCGAAGACAAAACGCAGCGGGCGCTGGCCGAGGATGGAACGCATGTTTTTACTTTAAACGAAGAGACATCAGAGTTTGGATCTCGAAGAGTAGTTGCATGGGTACCATGCGTATCTTGTGTTCTTCACAACGTTCTTCACAGCGATGGCAATATGCGCGAAATCCCTCGCTTTGCCTGAAAAGTGGCCGCACTCGGCAGGACGCCTTCATGCAGCGCTTGCATACTCCGGCTTTCAGAGGTAGCATTCGCTGCTGTTGCAGCGCTGTTCTTCAACTTTGCGAACGCCGGAGGTGATCTGTGAGACATTTCACCGTATTGCTGGTAGTTGCTATTAGTTGTTTCATCGCCTTCTCGCCTGTCCCCGTTTACGCCCAGGTGGATCATATCGAGATCGCAGCGGGAACTCCTGAGGACCATGATTTGCAAGCCATTATGGCGGAACAGGATGGCAACAAAAAGATTGCCATGTATGAAGACTTCGTGCAGAAGTATTCAGGTAATCCGGCGGCGGTGGCTTACGGGAATTGGCAGCTTTCGCAGGCATACCAGACGGGCGGCGATTTGCAGAAGGCTCTCGATGCTGGAGATAAAGCGATTGCAGCGGCACCGCACAATCTGGATATTCTGGTGTCACAGGTTAGCGTGGCGCAACAAATTAAGAACAACAGCAAGCTGATTGACTACGTGGTGCAGGGAGGAGCGGTTTGCACATCCATCGGGAAGGGCGCCAAACGAGCGGGAGTGAGCGACGAAGATTTTGCGCATCAAGTGAGCGAGGAGAAGAGCGCAAGCCAGAATAGTTGCAACTTCTTTGAAAGTTCGGGCTTTAATGCCATCGCTGGCGAGATCGACGCCAAGAGCCGGATGGCCTACATCGAGAAATATTCCGCGGCATTTCCCGACTCGATCTATCAGGACCAGGTTTCCAGCTATGCCATGTTTACGCTGGGGCCGGGACAACTGAACGATCAGGCGCGGTTGGTGGCGTTTGGAGAGAAGACGCTGGCTGCGAATCCAAATTCATTGCCGGCGCTGTTGCTGCTCGCCAGTTTTTATTCGGACGATCCCAAGCCGGGCAGCCTGGCCAAGGCGATTTCGTATTCGCAGAAGGCGCTCGAAGTGGCGAAGGCTGATGCCGCAGATGCTGACAAGCCGCGCAAGCTTTCGGCGGGGGTGGCGCATTCGACGCTGGGTTATGCATACATGAAGCAAGAGAAAACTGCGGCTGCGATTCCTGAATTGCGATCGGCGGCAACGTTGCTCAAGGGGCAGGACGATCAGCAATATTCGGTTGTTCTTTACCGGCTGGGTTTTGCGTATGCCAAGTTGAGCAAGACTTCGGAAGCGCGGGAGGTGCTTATGGAAGCGGTGAAGATACAGGGGCCAATGCAATCGATGTCGCAGGACTTGCTGGCCAAAGTGAATGCAGCGCGGGCGAAAGGGAAGTGAGTTGCACTGCCAGTTGCTCGATGCAGGGTTATCGGGCTTCGCCCGGTCCGGACAGCTGAGGGCGGCTGTCTCCACATTTGCAGTTCACGGTTTGACGAGTTCGTCAGAAAGCAATTGGGCTTTCTGGGCCAGCATGCGGCCGCGTTCGGCATCGCCACCGGTGATCGCTTCCTTCGATTGCTCCATGTATTGGCGAATCTGACTGACCATATCCTGCTGGGCTGAGGTCAGTTGTTGTCCCGCAATTTTCTTTAGATTTTCTTCGGTAGATCCCAGTAATTGATCGGTTGTCGAGCGTTGCTGCGCCTGAGTTGCGCCTTCGCCCTCGGTGAGTTGGACGGCGGGTTCGGACGTTCCTCCATTTTTCACGACTGTTTTGGCGGGAGGACAATTGGCGACAGGAGGCTCTTTAGCGTTGGCAGCGGCCGGGACGCCATTAGCAACAGTTTTTTTCGTTGCAGCACTGTCGCAAGCAGAAGTTTCCGTCTTCTTAAGTTTGCGTTTACGAGGCTTCGAGCTTGGAGTTTGCGACGACGTGGAAGAGGTCTGCGGTGCTGCGACGGTAGAAGAAGGTTGAGTCGGAGACGAGGACTGCTGGGGTGATCCCGTAGAGGCGGAATCAGATTGCGGTCCTGGCTCAGATGCGGGAACAGCGATAGCCGGCGAGGCGGCACACGCCAGCCAAAAAATGATCGGAAGAATTGTGGCCAGATTCATACCCGGGACCAAGCTTCCCAAGTCCAAGACTTAGGCAATTCTACGCTCATGACAACTCGAACAGTGGCAAGAGCGGCGAAGTTTTGGCAGCAAATGTTCAGCAATCGAACGGCTGTCTACGGGTAAACAGTTACTCTTGCAGGCAGACCGCCGGGCTTCGCCTGGCCGCACAGTCGAGGGTGGCTGTTTTCCACATAAATTTCTACAGTTGTCTCAGTCACCACGCTTGGCCATCGCGTCTTGCGATTTCGTCTCGAACTCCCGATTATCGTCCACCCTGGCGGAGGGAATGCAGAAACGAAACACCGTGCCTTCACCTTCAGTTGATTCGAACTCGACCGATCCGTAGTGCCACTGCAAGATCTGATAGGTCTGAGCCAGGCCGATGCCGCTACCTTCTTTTTTTGTGGTGAAGTAAAGTTCGAAAATTTTGTCCTGCACATCGTTGGGGATGCCCCCGCCACGGTCGAGCACTTCGGCCACAACGATATCGTCGTTGCGATGGGCAGAGATGGTCAGCCGGCCGCCTTCCGACATGGCTTGCACACCGTTCAGCACGACGTTGAGCAGGGCCTGCTTCATCAAGTCGACATCCACATTCACCAGGAGCGGCGCGCCAGGCACCAAGCGCTCAATGATGACGCCGTGTTGTTCGGCGTCGGGCGAAGCCAGACCTGCAACGTCTTCCAACAGGTGGCGGAGGTCAATTTCTTCCAGATGCAAATCGCGCGGGCGGGTGAAATCGACAAGAGTCTGCACAACGCGATCGAGGCGGTGAATTTCGCTGTCGATGATGTCTACGTGGCGGCGCGTGTCAGGTTCCGACTGTGAGAGTTTGTTCTGCAAGAGCTGCAAGTGGAGAACGATGGCGTTAATAGGATTCTTCACTTCATGGGCGACGCCGCGGGTCAGCCGTCCACTGGCCGAGAGCCTGCGTGACATCTCGATCTCGTCGCCGAGGCGGCGGACCGAATCGGAGTCACGCATGATGAGCAGGGCGCCGATTTGCGTATTTTGTTCCTGCACGAAGTCGAGCGAAACCTGAACGCGTCTTCCGCCCATGGCTTCCAGTTCGCGCTGCACCAGCGGACGCCTGCGCTCGTATGCATCGAGAATCACCGATCCGAGAGGCGAATCGCGCAAGAATACTTCCTTGGCGGTGCGGCCGAGCAATTCCTTGCGGGGGCGGCCGAGAAATCTTTCGACCGGCGCGCTTACCAGCACGATCCGCGAATCGCGAGCAAAGAGCACCAGGCCGTCCTGTAGCTTGGCCATCAGTTGATCGACGTTATCTTTCAGAGCTGAGAAAATCTCTTTGCTGTCGCGGATCTGGCGGCCCAGGTTGGCGATCTTCAGCGTAACCAGCCCGAATTCGTCATGGCCGGATTCGCCACTATAAAGCGCTTCGGTTTCTCCCGCGGTAGCGCTGTCAAGATCGCGGGCGATGGTCCGCAACGGACCGAGCGCCAGATTTGAAATCCCTGCGGCGAGCAGGAACGATGCGAAGATTGAAGCGATAGAAAAATACAGCGAGTGCATAAGCCGCAGAGTCAACTCGGATCGCAGGAAAATAGTCGACACACCGATCCGAATAGTGCCGAAAGGTTCATCATTCAGGCGCATGGGAAGGCTCACGTCGTAGACCGCCGCGGGACTGTATACGATGCGCAATTGCTGACGAAAGTGGGCTGCGACCACGCGCTGAAAGTCAGGCCGCAGCGGAACCGGCTTGCCGACCATATCGGCTTTGGTGTGCAGCAGCGCTTTGCCGTTGTTGTCCACAATCGCCGCGTCATAGATGAACGCCCAATAGCCTAAATCCGACTGCAGCATGTTGTTGAGATCGACATCCGTGGTGAGGTAATCGAGGAGCGCGCGGCGGACGGCGATCGGATCGTTGGTGTTTATGCGCGTGCTGCTCAAGTCTGGAACGTCGTTTTCCGCCGTATAGGCGAGTTGCTTGGTCAGTTGCTGTGCGGTTTCCTGCGCATTGGTAATTCGCTGGCGCAGAATTTGCGAGATGTAGAGATAGGAAAAAGCCGAGACCATCACCGTCACCATGAAGGTGATCGCCAGCACGATGATGATTTTTCTGCGCATAAAGGCAGTGGCCAGGCGTTAGTGATCAGTGGCCGGTCTGGTTTTTTGCTGGGCCACAAGAAGCCATCCAAATAACCGAAGAACTTCCGGCTCCCTCAGGCTAAAGCCCGCGTCATTACTGGTTCTGGCCGGCACCTTTCGGCGCTTCGCTCGCTCAGGGCAGGCTAAGAACTGAAGTCATGCCCTCCCAAAATCATTTATAAAATGGCTCCGGCCACCGGCCCCTGCCTATTCCTCTTTTGCTTGCGTCGCTGCTTCGGCAGCCGCGGCGCTGCCGTATTCCTTCAATTTATTATGCAAGGTTTTCAGGCTGATTCCGAGGATTTCTGCCGCTCGCGTCTTGTTGTTGCTGGTGGCTTCCAGAGTCTTGAGGATCAGCATTTTTTCCGCTTCCTCCACAGTCGTGCCCACGCCCAGCCGAACCGCGTCGGGATCGTTGGCGGAGGCTCGCAGCGGGGCCTGGCCAAAGCCCGGAGGCAGATGCTTGGTCTCAATCATGCCGCTGTCGCAAACGATCACGGCACGCTCGATCGTATTCCGCAGTTCGCGCACATTACCCGGCCACGAATAGTTGTTAAACAGGTGGAGCACAGCCTCGCTGACTGCGGCGACTTTGCGCGCGTGCTTCGTACTCATTTCCGTCAACAGGAGTTGCACCAGATCGGAGATATCTTCCTTATGCTCGCGCAAAGGCGGCATGTGAATGTTGAAAACGTTGAGGCGGTAATAGAGATCGCTGCGCAACTCGCCCCGCGCGACGGCTTCGTCGGGGACTTTGTTGGTCGCGGCCAGCACGCGGACATCGACCGACGTTTCGACCTTGCTGCCCAGGCGGCGCAGTTTGCGGTCTTCGAGAACCCGAAGAAGTTTAGCCTGCGTATTTACCGGCATCTCTCCGATTTCATCGAGCAAGAGCGTGCCGCCTTCGGCAAGTTCAAAACAGCCCGTGCGCCTCTCCATGGCTCCAGTGAAAGAGCCTTTTTCATGGCCGAAGATCTCACTCTCAATTAAAGTTTCCGGAATGGCTGCGCAATTGATGGCGACAAAGGGACGATCTTTGCGCGGGCTGAGATCATGAATGGTGCGGGCGACTAACTCTTTCCCAGTTCCGCTGGCGCCAGTGATCAGAACCGACGCGGTGCTGGGAGCGACCATTTCGATCAGGCGGAAAATTTCCTGCATCTTGCGCGACGCGCCACTGAGCCGCCCGAGCGAGCCGGTGTCGCGCAGCTTCCTGCGCGTGGCCTCGAGTTCCGCACGGGTTCCCAAAAGTGCCGAGGCGTTGGAAAGCATGGTGCGCAGGCGATTCGTCTCTATGGGCTTGGTGATGTAATCGTAGGCTCCCATCCGCATGGCTTGTACCGCGCTATCGATGGTTCCTTGCGCCGTAACCAGGATGACCGCGATGGTCTGCGCCTGCTCGGCGAGCTTTCCCAAAAGCTCGATGCCGCCCATGCGTGGCATTTTGAGATCGGTGATCACAATGGAGGCAGACCATTGGGTCGCCTTATCGAACCCCTCGACACCGTCGCGAGCGGTTTCCACGCGGTATCCCCATGAGCTAACCAGCTCAGCGAGGCCAGAGCGCTCGTTCTCCTCGTCTTCAACGATTAATATTTTTTCTTGGCTCATTCGGCTTGATGTTGGTCCCGGCCGTCCCTTAGGGTACACAATCGTGCAGGGTTCGGCGATTGCGTGTGCCGACCACCACGATACGCGGCCTATTCCCTTGGGGCAAGGTTTCAGGGCTCCACTAGGTCCTACGCTCGGCGAAATGGATGGGTATTCGTCTACACCTCATCTACATGTCGCGGAGTTCGAAATTTCAAATTGAGACGAGCCAGTGATTATAGTGGATCACTATCCATGCAATTCCCACAGCTCTTTACTTTATCTTTAAGCTGCGTGTGCGATAGAATCGCTGTTCCTGATAGGGGCCCTGTTTTTCTCGTACCGCACGGTCTTTTTTCTGAAGCGCCTGGATCAACCAGTGCAGGCGAACAATCACGTTTGGAGGATTTCATGTCATTTGGTTGCAGTCCACGCGCTGGCCGCGCAATGGCCGGCCTGCTTGTTGTGTTGCTAACAGTTGCGATCACAAGTCCCGTGCTCGCGCAGCAGAGCGATTCGAACCCGAAATGGGATGTATTTGCAGGATATCAATGGATGCATCCGGGTGCTACTGTCCCCGCAAGCGCCGGCGATCCGAACAATCCCACGCCTTTCACGCTTCCGGATATGGCGAGAGGACTGGGCGGTGCGTTTACCTGGAATTTCGATCAGCATTTTGGCCTGGAGACCGACGCGGGCTACAGCCGGGACACGAACTCGGCATCTTCTGAGTGGACGGTATCGGCTGGACCACGTCTAATGTTCCGTACTCCTGACGCATCGTTTTTCGTGCATGCTCTGGGGAGTTACAACCGCGTCACCTATGACGCCGGCGTGACCAACAGCAACGGCATTGGAGCGATTCTGGGCGGAGGAATGGATTTGCCCATCCTGAAGCAACTTGCCTGGCGCGTGTTCCAGGTCGATTACGTGTGGGCACGGCACGACTATCCTCATCTGGCTGCCCCGCAGTTTCCCGATTTGCGGCGGGTAGCTTTCGAAGGCGTCAGGCTGCGGACCGGAGTGGTCTTCAATTGGGGCGGCGCTCCCGAACTCACCCCGGCGGCGGCCTGCTCAGTCCAGCCGGCGGAAGTGATGGTGGGCGAACCAATCGCAGCGACTGTCAGTGCCAGCAATTTCAATCCGAAACATCCGCTGACGTATAGCTGGAGCGGGAATGGCGGCCAAGTCGTGGGCAAAGACACTGCGGCCACCATCGACACCAAGGACGCGGCGCCGGGAAGCTACACAGTCACGGCGCAGGTGACCGACCCCAAGGGCAAGAAAAATAACCAAGCCAGTTGCACAGCGAACTTCACCATCAAGCCGCTGCCGCCGAAGAATCCGCCCACCATGAGCATTACGGCCGATCCTTCCACCGTTCAGCAGGGAGTTCCGGTTACTCTGCACGCCAATTGCACCAGTCCGGACGGGGTTCCTGTCTCGGTGGCCAACTGGCAAGCCTCCGGAGGCTCGATTTCCGGCAGCGGAGATACCGCAACCCTTACCACAGCCGGAGCTTCACCCGGAACTATCACCGTCAACGCATCGTGCTCCGATAATCGCGGCTTGAACGCTCAGGCATCAACGCAGGTGAGCGTGCAAAACCCGCCGCCACCGCAGGTAAATCCGGAACTTGAAGCCGACCTCAAACTGGGCCACAGCATTTACTTCCAGACGGCTAGGCCAACGGAGAAGGATCCGCGAGGCGGATTGCTGCCGACACAACAGGAAAAGCTTCTCAAGCTGGCAACCAACTTCAAGACCTATCTCGTCGCGAAGCCGGATGCACATCTGGTCCTTGAAGCTCATGCCGATGTTCGCGGCAGCGATGCCTACAACCAGGCTCTGACCGAGCGCCGCGCGGCTGGCGTCAAGGCTTATCTGGTGGACAACGGCGTTCCCGAAAATACGCTGGAAACCGTGGGCTACGGCAAGCAACGCAACTTGACGATGGAAGAAGTCAAGGATGCGATCGAGAAAAACACGGACCTGACCCCGGAAGAACGGCGCAGGGCCCTGCGGAATATCATGGTGATCAAACTGGCGAGCAATCGCCGTGTGGACATCGTCCTGAAGTCCGCCGGCGGCGAAGCGGCAGAAACCTCGGTCAAGCAGTTCCCCTTCAACTCCTCCGACGCGCTATCGCTAATCGGCGGCAGAGAGGGCGAAATGAAGAAGGCACCGGCCAAGAAGGGAACGGGCAAGACCGGAACCAAGAAGAAGCCGTCAAAGTCGCAGTAGATTAGCGGCACGTACCAAAGCAGAACTTCCAAGAGGGCAGTCGCGAGACTGCCCTCTATTTTTTTCTGAGGGCTGTCTAATTTCGATCAAAGGTCGACGAAACTGCCGCGGATGCACCGCGGACGGCAAAATCTACACGACCGCTTCCAGCTAAACACCTCAAGTGATTGATTCAAATACACCGCACGATGGTATCGGAGTTGCCACTTCCGCATCAGCGGCGTGAGCGCGACGATGCGTGTAATGGGAAAATCCTCCTGTTGGCAGAGCCTGCGAATGAGTGCAGCTATGCTTGCGTTTCTTCTTGCCGCAGGCTGCTCACGTTCTCCCATGTTGGGCGCGGAGAATGGGAATTCCTCTGCTGACCGGCCCGGAGTGGCTGACTCCCAAGCGGATAAAGGTCACGTAGCAGTCCCATTCCACGGCCAAGAGGCAGATTCAGAAAAGGCAATGGCGGTGTCCAGTTCGGCCAGTGTTCCGTTTGCCGCTTCCTCGGGCGGTGTTCTACCCGTAGGTACTCTGCTGACGGTTCGAGTGCGCGACTCGGTTAGTAACGCAAAGCCTGATTCCGGCACCCGTTTCGTGGCTTCAGTTCAGGATCCGATCCTGATTGACGGAAACTTGCTAGTGGCCCGTGGCGCCGTGGTTCGTGGTCAACTCGAGTCGGCTCGATCTTCGGGCGTCGGAGGCAATCGTTCCTACCTGAGGCTGACTCTGGTTTCAATTGAGGCGAATGGCCAGGAGGTGCCGCTTCAGACTTCCAGCTTATTTACGAGAGGTGCAACTTCGATGTCGGCTACCCAAGCCGCGTTTTCCCCAACCGCTGTGGTCGCGGGGGAAGGCTCACACCTGGTTCACCTTCCAAAGGGACGATTCTTGACTTTCCGCCTTAGCTCTCCGGTTGCACTCCCCTGGATCGGTTCTACTCACCTGAGTAAGGGTTTTGCACCCAGCGGCGATTAACAATCCTTGAGTCTTAAAATACTCGTTCTTTAAGATCCCAAACTCTTCCCGCGGACGAGTTTTCCACAGAAAGATTTCGAAGATTATTTACTTCACAAAAGTGCGGGAGGGTGCTTAAATGCGTCCTAAGCCCCTTGATGTGAGGCTAATTCCTCGAAGGAATAGGCGGATGACAATTGCAATAGGCGCCCACTATGGCGAGGGCATCATCGTATGCGCGGACAGTAAAGTCGTGGTAGTGTCCTAAACTTGCGTTGAAGATGATACGATAATCTCAGACTCTGACCTCCCTGCATCCCACACTCCGGCACTGACGCCCAATGATGCAGCATTCCAGATAAAAGGCCCACTCCTGTGGGCCTGTCGCTTTTCTAGGAAAGCAATTCCCGCAGGGTCCATATCCGGTCGGTTATTCCAGCTTCAACGGCTGGCGACACCCGCAGAGTCGAATGCACCCGGCAGAAATTGTAGTACGCGAAGTATAGGGCGCACGCGGCTTTCAGGTTGTCGAGTTTCTTGGAATAGGCGTTCGTCAAGCGAGTGAAGCGGCGAAGGGCCATCCTGATCGAAAGATTGCTGCGCTCGACAAACGAAGTCGAGATGTGATGGCGAACGGGCCGACCGTCTCGCACTTTTATTATCGTCTCTATCATCGGAGCGGGAGAGTAGCGTCCCGCAGCATCGTGTTGGCCGTGGTCGCCGTACAGCTTTATCAACTGCGCGAAGTCGGCTTGCCCTGCGAATACATCTTCCACGCCCTTGCGATAGAACGCGAATCCATCGGTTGTGAGCTGAAAGCGATGTTCCTCTGCGATGCGATTCTTTAGGGTGTTTAGAAAGCTGTACGTCGTTTCGCGGTTGCGCTTTCCGACCGTGTACGCGGGAATCAATTTCGAGTCAGCATCCAGGGCCACGAACACCCAAGCATCCCCGAGTTCCGGCGAATCCTCCAGTTTGACGTTGCGCTGTTTCTTTCCCACGAAGCACCAGAGTTCGTCGCCTTGAATCCGCTGGCATTTCAAACCGCGCATCTTTTCATCCATCAACTTCGCACAGCGCTCACCAGCGACAACTAGCAGCTTGAGAATCGTATCGCGGTGCAATTGCGTGATGCGCTCTGTGCTGCGAACGCTGGTGCCTTCTAATAGGAGTTGAATTGCCAGCAGCGCTTTATCTTCGGGAACGATCATGCTTCCAAACAGCCGGGTGTGATCTTCGGTGTAGCTCTTGCCGCATCGCGTACAACGGAAACGGCGAAGGCCGTTGCGATGCTTCCCGAACTTCATGCATGCGACGTTGCAAGCCGTGCAATTCATAAGAAACAGCGTACAGCAATCGCTTGCTGTTTGTCCACTAGAAAATGCACGCGGGTTTAGAATAATTGGCGGAGGCTGGGTGAGTTGAACACCGTTCCTGTGGGGAACTGCGGTTTATAAGACCGCTTCTGGTAAACCGACCAGTCAGCCTCCCCAAAACACTGCGGAAGTGTTTTAGGGAGGCCCGGAGTTTAGTTGGTTTTGAGTCCAGCTACGGCCATTGGTTTTGATTGTTCGGTTTGGTTTTCTGGTGGTTGTGGCAGGTTAATTTCCCCTACCATCTTTTCGTATTGCTTGACGTGGCCTACGAGGACTCCGGCCAAAGCCTTTGCGTGCTGAGGGGACATAGTAATAGCAACAGACTGCTCAATTACGACCTTATCGTTACTCTTCTTGAGTTCACCGAAGATGATATTAAAATCCCACGGCGTCATCTCAAGATTCGCGGCATTCGCATAAATCTTTATAAATTTCTCGGAGCGCACTGTCTCTAATTCTTGAGGCTGTTGCTGTTGCGTCTCTGACTTAATTGCGGTATCGGGCATGTGACTTGCGTTCCTCGGAATCATGAAAGAGTACGGCCATATATGGCGGCACGGTTTGATGGTTAGGTAGTTCGATGGCCCATCCAGTCTGCTTGCAATGGTCGCAATACATCGGTTCTTTCGTCGCGTCATTGAAGTAATTCACTGCCAGAGCAGAGCGGTCGCGCACATCGAAGGTAATCGTCGCAGAAGAAATAATCGTTGGTTCGCAACTGCCGAATAACTTCACGGTTGATCCGGTGGATACCCCTGCTATCTGGTACGTCAAAATGCTATTCACCCAACCCGACGTTTTATCGACAATAAGCGCGTTATTCCGCGTGTCTTGAATCTTGCCCATTTCCCAGCGTTTGATGCTGGCAACACCAACGCCCAAATACCGCGCGAACTCCTCCTGATTCAGACCGAGATGGTTACGACGCGAACGAATATCCTCGCTCGTGAGGAGTCCATGATCCTTGCGGTACTTATCGGCCAGCAATCTGCCATACTCCGGCATTTCCGCGCCGTCGATGGTTTGATGGCCGCAATGAGGACACTTAAGGCCAAGCATCGTGACCACGTAATGTGACCCACGTACCGTGCCAGCCAACTCAATAACTTTCGATTCAAATTCAGCTTTCCCACAGTTTACGCATCTAATCGGCATCTTGATCTTCTCGGTGCGGATGAATAGAGAACACCCAAGCTCTTCTCCCTTTATCGGCCCCACTAAAACAAAACTTGAAATACATCTCGCATTTGAAATGAGCTGATTTCCAGTGAAAAGCAAACATTTCCTGGTTGTGCGTTGCTCGCTCGTAGGAGCGCATTGGGGGACGTGATCCAACGTAGTCGGCTGCCGCTATTTCTTCCAAAGCCGTCAGAAGAATCGCCGACTGGTCTTCCGGCAAAGCGGTTTCTATGTCGAACAGAGTTTCCAATTCCTCAAAATCAGCCCTGAGTTTCGGCGGCGCAGCGGGCAACCACTTCGCCCTTTTTATAAGTTCCTTGGCCTCGGTCAGCTTTTTCCATAGTTCTTTTTCGCTCGGCCTCACGACCGCTGCCGATGCTTGCTCAGTACGCTTCGATGGTATCACGTGATACCCCACCTTTCAACAGGGCCGTTTGTCTCTAATGGGTCAAATACCTAAGTGCCTTATTTGGTTACACCTACGGCGTTCTCTAATCCCAAAATGAGATTGAGTGTATATAGGTATTCACAGCCTGTGCACATTTTAGGCTTGACAATACGGGAAGGTCGAAAGACTATACAGATGGCTTCGGCTAAAAGCCTTCCCGCTATGTCAGAGCGGATTTTAGTTCAAAGTGGGCGACCTTCTTTTGGGTCGCCTTCATTTTTTGAACTGGCTAATAGTCTATACCTGAGCGCGTCTGTGTCAACTGAGCAAAAACTGTGCATCTGTGGAAATGCACATGTTATGGGTCACTGAAGTTATCAATCTTGGTACACGCCCTTAGTTTATTTTTGAGTCCTTGGGCGGTCGTCCACCCCCGAAGGTTTTGCGCTTGGCGGCTATCTTGCGGAAATAATCAGACCCGCGCTTGGCTGTGACTTTCCCGCCCTTTGCTCCCAGCGTAGCGGCTGGCGATTGCTCTAGAAGATCATCGGCGAGGGCTACAGCAGCGGTTAGAAGTTCGTGCGCTCTCTGGGAACGGCCTTCGGGTAGGGTGGTAGTGGAAAGAAGGTTCTGCGCTTCGCCTATCAGGTTGCGGAGTGATTTAAGATCGTTGCGCTTCGGCATTCACAGAACGTAACACTGTAACACCAGAGAAGCAACCGCTTGCTGATTTTCCACCAACGCAAGTTTAGGACACTACCAAAGTCGTTGCATCCGATGGAGCGACAACGAACGGTCTTAAAATATCGCTCGCCCTCGGACGGAAAAAGAGGTTCATTGCAATCGCAAATGCTGCGGAAGACGGTCACGCGGCTACGATGCTGTCAGAACAGATTGCCATGGCCGTCGGCGATGCCCAAGATGATGAAGACAGCATGGAACTGGGCATTAAGGCGGTAATGACGGCTTGGCACAATGCATATGGAGCACAACCAGCGCCACACCTGCAGTTCATCGTCGGAGTTGTCACCCCAAATATTGGCCATGTACTTCTTTGTGAGCCGCCAGCTACCGTTATAGAGGGCGCTCCCGTTGCTATTGGGCGCGGCGCTCGGGCTGTAGAACCATTTTTAGATCTTCAGCACCGTTTCTTGCAAGATGGCTCGCAGCCGATGAGGGCCGCTCTTTTGAGGCTGGCGTTCTTGATGTACCACGCCAAGAAGCAAGAGGGTTCCGCTTGTGGTGGCGATACTCATGCGGTCATATTGCCAAAGAATGGAATAATCACTTTTGTGAATTCGGAGGACATGGCCGATGCGGAAGACTTGGCTAGGCAGGTTGATGAATTGATGGTACAGACCGGGAAAACGGCCATGTCACATCTCACAGAAGCTGATCAACATACTTTCGTGAGTGGAGAATTCTCTAAGAAATATGCAGCACTCGCCAACAGAGCCAGGGAGCTAACATTCCCTTCTCTGGTTCCATTGCAACTTGTCGTACAGCAGAATGAAAAGCCCCGGCTGTAACCGGGGCCGTAAGACTGAATATCGTCGCGCAAATTCCATTCTACAGGAGTGCGCCAAGTGACAATACGGGAGCAGTCTCCTACGTGGTCAGTTGTTCAAAGGTAAGCACTGGGGCCGTAATCATATGACGCAGGGTGTCCAAAAACAATGTGTGACTCTTCCGGCGATTAAAGCGGAAAGTCATCTCGTTAAGGTAGGCCGCGAGATGCTTGGGGCTAACGCGATGCCACGAGCCTACGATGCCGCGCTTGAACAGCGAGAACGCGGATTCAACCGTGTTGGTCGTGACCATGAAGCCATTCTCATACCGAACGTATTCTTCGGCGGAATGATTCACGGCCTTGCGCTTCGATACCTGGGTCTTGGGAAGGCCCGAAGCGTAAAGAACAGATTCGTCGGTCACGATCACGTCAACGTCTTGGCTCACGTGCTGTTCCATGACTTCGCGGATCGCCTTCGACGTGCTCTCTTTCACGTGGATGAATTTCAGTTCTCCATCGCGTTTGATGATGCCGATTACGGTTTCCTTGTGCTGGCGATAGTTCCCGGTTCCTGTGCCGCGTCCCTTGCCGCCGACATAGGTTTCGTCAATTTCGATAGTCCCATCCAGCATCTTATGAACTTCGGTCATGGCGAAGCGGATTCTG
The DNA here is from genome assembly GCA_036513255.1 of Candidatus Sulfotelmatobacter sp. Lineage (GTDB taxonomy): Bacteria > Acidobacteriota > Terriglobia > Terriglobales > Acidobacteriaceae > Sulfotelmatobacter. The sequence continues at coordinate 42,097 of DATBZH010000108.1, forward strand.
TGGCAGAGATACCACGCGGTTTTATAGCTGACTCCGAGCGTGCGCTTGATCTGATTTGCGCTCATTCCCTTTTTGGCTTCACAGAGCAGGAGCGTAGCAAGGAACCACTTTTGCAAGGCCAGATGAGAATCGTTAAAGACTGTGCCGGATGTGACGCTGAATTGATAATCGCAGCCCTTGCAGTAGAACAGTTGCTTTTTGGTAGCGAGTTCCACGGCGGGCATCTTGCAGCGCAAGCACTCAACGCCGTTAGGCCAGCGGAGCCGGACCAGCAACTCGCGGCAACGGTCGTCAGTGTCAAACATTTGGATTACATCAATTAGGGTCATAGAGGATTCCTCATGGAGAAGTCGGGGCAGCCTGTTGAAAACAGGGGAGAATTGAAAAAGATTCCCACAAGGCGATTATTGGCCAGTATCAAACGAGACTTAAGGAAGGCTATGCACGCCTCACGTGTTGCCTCTAAGCCGAAGAAATCATGACTATTTAATACCATGCCCGCCATTCTGACAAAGTTATCAACTTTTGTCAAGTAAATAATCATGAAGATTTCCCATTTAAGTGACGAGAGTCCTTTAGCGGTTTCTCGCGACTTCCTATAGTAGAGCCGCAATGGGAACTGCTCCTGCGAAGGACACTTCTTGGCGGCGAGTCTCCCGCTTTGGGAAAACCAAAGTACGAAGCCGGGAATTTTCAATTCCTTCCGGGAATCGTCCCGAGCGAAAGTTAAGAAGAGCAAGTACGAGGAGAGAGCAGACTGCATGGCGACTGCCGTTCGATTACCCCGGCCCCTGGCCGGTGCCGGAACAGAACTCCGGTTGCTTTTTGAAAACGCACCCATGGGAATTGCCCAATGCGATCGCGAGGGAACCATCCTGGCAATGAACCCGGCTCTGAGCGTGATGCTCGGGAGCGGGCTGCAAGCGATTCAGCATCCACGCTTCACGGACATTGTTTCCGTGCAGGATCGCGATCTCAGTTTGGGAATCTTCCGGCAGCTGATGAATGGGGAACGGGATAGCTTCCAAGTCGAGAGCATGATCAGCCGTTCCGATGGCACGGCCAAATGGTTGCGCTGGACAGCGTGGGGAGTCTGTGGCTGCGCCCACAATCCAGATTGCGTTCTGCTTCTTGCCGAAGACGTTACGGAAAATCGTCAGCAGGAGCAACGTTCTGTCAGGGCGGAACAGTTGCAAGCGCTGGGACGAATGGCCGGCGGCATAGCCCATGATTTCAACAATCTACTGACGGGAATCCTGCTCTATTGCGATCTGATGCTGAGTGCCCTGAGTGAAGACGGCCTCGGAATGAATCGCCTAGTGAGTGAGCACTCAGCCGCCGCCAGCCCGGCACCCGACGGGTCGAGTGTCCGTGAGCGGCTAAGGGAGTATGCGGAAGAGATCCGTTCCGCAGGCCTGCAGGCGACGGGGGTTGTACAGCAGTTGCTCTCCGTGACGCGGCCACGCAATCCGAACCCTTATCCCATTTCCCTGAACGCAATTGCTGAAGAGATGCGCAACCTGCTGCTGCGGCTGCTGGGGGAGAGCATTGAGTTGTCTTTTCATCTCGATCCCGGCCTCGGCCTGGTGAAGTTGGACCCCGCTCAGGCCCAGCAAATCCTGCTCAATCTGGTTCTCAATGCCAGGGACTCCATGCCCCAAGGGGGACACATTCAGGTGGAAACCGGCAACTGCATGGTGCAAATCTTCCGCAAGGGCTCGGGAGACAAAACCAACGGCAAAGACAGGCTGAACGCGATCCCTTGCGTGCTCTTTGTGGTCCGCGATGACGGCGGCGGAATGAATGAAGAAACGCGGCGGCGGGTGTTCCAGGCCTATTTCACCACCAAGGAAGAAGGAAGAGGCAGTGGACTGGGACTGGCAACGGTTCACAACATTGTCGCCGGCTGCGGCGGTCTGGTGCAGGTGGAGAGCGCTCCCGACCAGGGCACGCGCGTGATGGTGCTACTGCCTTCCGTGGATTTGCCGCCAATTTCGTTAAATCCAAGGGACTGTTCTCCGCATGTGATTTGAAGCCCAAGGCTCGACAACGTTACGAGTAAATGTTTGAGGCCGCAGAAGAGAGTGCAAGACACAAACAAGAGTTGAAGCAAGTTAAGAGATTCAAGACCACAAACCCCGACCGAAACCAGGAGTCAACGCCATGACGTCCGTAACAATGAGTCCGATTCTCAGCACACCGCAGATCGAGCCGGCTAACTTTCTGAACCTTTTGATTGTCGACGATGAGAGGCCCATTCGCGAAGCTTGCCGCGAGGTGGCGCAATCGCTTGGCTTCAACCCTTACGTCGCCGATTCCGCCGAGCACGCCTATCGGCTGCTCGAAACCCAAAGTATTGACGCCGCTCTGATCGATCTTCGTCTTCCCGGCGCGGGAGGGCTCGACGCCCTGCGGCGCATTAAAGAGCGCAGGCCGGAAGCCATCGTGATCGTCGTCACCGGTTACGGTACCGTGCAATCGGCGGTGCAGGCGATGAAAATCGGCGCGTATGACTACGTCACCAAGCCCTTCAGCCTCGACGAACTTAAGCTATTGCTGGAGCGGGTGGTCAACCACCTGCGGTTGAAATCGGAGAACCGGATGCTGCGGGAAAAAGTGAAATCGAAGCAGGGATTTGGCGGCATCGTTGGTCGGTCGCCGGAGATGGAAAAGCTCTACCGTATCATCTCTAAAGCCGCCAACAGTATTCATCCCGTGCTCATTCTCGGCGAAAGCGGTACCGGCAAGGAAATGGTGGCGCGATCCATTCACTACTCCGGACCATTTCGCGACAAGCCGTTCATTCCGGTAGATTGCGGGTCGTTAGTGCCTACGCTGATCGAGAGCGAGTTATTTGGCTACGTCAAAGGGGCGTTTACCGGCGCCAGCCAGGCCAAGGATGGATTAATGGCCATCGCGGAAGGTGGGACCATTTTTCTTGACGAGGTTGGAGAGCTCCCGGTTGATCTGCAAGCAAAGCTGCTGCGGGCGATTCAGGAAAAAGAAATCCGCCCGGTGGGAAGCACGCGACGCATCCCGATCAACATTCGTATTCTGGCTGCGACCAATCGCGATCTGGAGCAGGCGGTGATGCAGGGCGCGTTTCGTCGCGATCTATATTTCAGACTTAACGTTCTCAGCCTCAGGATCCCCGCGCTTCGCGAGCGGCGGCAGGATATTCCTTTGTTGATCGGCCACTTTTTGGAACGCATGGCGCGGAACTCCGGCCAGGAAAAAATGTTAAGTGACGAGGCGCTGAAGGCGATGCTTGCCTATGACTGGCCGGGCAATGTGCGCGAACTCGAGAATTGCCTGGAACGCACCTGCGCCTTTACCAGCGGACCACTGATTCATACCACAGACCTTCCACGGGAAATTGCCAAGATTCCCGGTCCCGATCTTTCGTCAAGCAACGGGCATCGCAAGATCGTCCCCATGGCTGAACTGGAAAGGCAAACCATTCTCAGCGCCATTGCCGACCTCAACGGAGACAAGCTGCAGGCGGCGCGGTTGCTGGGAATCGGCAAGACCACGCTGTATAGAAAGCTGAAGGACTATGCGATGCATTCCCACATGTGAAATCCGTTCTGGCGTGCCCGTTCCTGAACGGGAAGCGGGCTGACGAGCGCGCCAGTTAACCGCCGTCTTTTCAACGCCGGCTTGTAGCGCGGTTCTGGCGGGAAACGTGCAATGGGAGACGGCATGATCCTGATCATCACAGCTTCTGCCAGCGGCCAGCAGTGCCTTGATGCTCTGAAAGCGGCTACCAACAGTGAAGTTCACTGGGCCCAGACCGTGCAACACGCCACCACACAACTGCGCCAACAGACTTATTCGGCAGCGGTTATTGACCAGTTCCTGCTTGAGACTGAACCCGAGGAAAGCGACCAGATGCTGGAGCATCTTGGCACAGCCTTCCCGGTGTATGTGAACTTCGCCGTCACCGGCCTTGATCGCCTGGTCCGGGAAGTTCGCTCGGCTCTGCATCGCCGCAGACGCGAAGAAATTGCCGCGCGCCGTGCCGTGGAAGACCAGTTGCGCAGCGAAATGGGGGAAACTCTGACAGCCCTGTTGTTGTCCTGCGAACTGGCCATGTCGCTGTCCGGCGTTCCCGCGCCTGCCGCCGAGAGAATCCAGGCCATCGATAATCTGGCGCGGGAACTCAGAGTGCGGCTGAGCACCGGCTGACGGGTAGTATCTCATCAGTCTTCGGATGGCTTCTCCGCAGTGCTTTGATCGGTTAGCCTATCGCTGCCCCATAGCCCTGCGGGGATGCGAATGTACAGTCGACTCTCGCAGAAAAATCATAAGCGCGGGCGCCCCTCCGTGTGACAATGGTTCGCGTAAACAAGCGAACTCATGACTTCCGATACGGCCACATACGCGAAAACTAAATCCGGCGACAAAATCTTCTACAACCGCTTTCTCCTTTTGGTGGCGGGTCTCGGGGGATTGCTCTATGGAGTCGATGTCGGCATCATTGCCGGCGCGCTGCCCTATCTGGAGGCTACGTCAGGCTTGAATGCGGGTCAGCTGTCCGTAGTAGTCGCCGCCGTACTGTTGGGCAGTGTGATCTCCACCTTATTTGCGGGCCTGCTGGCCGACTGGATGGGGCGCAAGCTGCTAATGGCGCTCAGTGGAGTTCTGTTTGTCGTGAGCATTCCCGTCATCGCACTTTCGCATGGCTACGAGCCGCTGATTCTTGGCCGGCTGTTGCAGGGCATTAGTGCTGGACTGATCGGTGTGGTGGTTCCTCTTTATCTTGCGGAGTGTCTTTCGGCCTCGAGCCGCGGCAAAGGCACGGGAATTTTCCAGTGGCTGCTGACGCTGGGGATTGTTGCCGCTGCAGTCGTTGGCATGTTCTTCAGCATTCGGGTTGACGAAGTCACCAAACTTGGAGATGCCGCGCGCCTTTTTGCATTTAAGGACAACGCCTGGCGCAGTATTTTTTGGGTGTCGTTGCCGCCGGGCATTTTGTTCGTGATTGGGAGCTTGATTGTAGCGGAGTCGCCGCGCTGGTTGTATCGTCGCGGCAAGAAAGACGCCGCTCTCGTCGCGCTGCTTCGATCACGGACCAGCGAGCAAGCGGAAGTAGAGCTGCGAGAAATGGAGCAGGCCGCTGCCGCCGAGTCCACAACTTCGCTGGGGAAAAAGGCCAGGGAATCGCTCTTGCAGCGCAAGTATGTGATTCCCTTTGTGCTTGCATGCGTGATTCTCGCCTGCAACCAGGCCACAGGAATCAACTCCATCATTGGATATAACACGAACATCCTGTTGCAGAGCGGCCTCTCGGATGTGCAGGCGCATTGGGGTTACGTTATTTTCACGATCATCAATTTCCTTACGACGATCGGCGGCGTGATGCTGGTGGACCGCAAGGGCCGCAAATTTCTCCTGTCCCTAGGGACAGCAGGGATTATCGTGTCGCTCATTTGTACGGGTGTTCTTTTCCATCAAACGGAGAGTCTGCGTGTGGATAGCAGAGATAGCGTTCAGTCGATGGTCACAGCAGACCAAAAGATGGAGCTGGCTTATAACGAGCAAATGGCGGGAAAGCTTTTGGCCGCCGCCGGAAATTCTGGTACGCAAATCAGCCGCGGACCGACTTCTTTAATCGTCATCTATTCCTACGGAGATTTCCGCGCTGCGACTGCGGTCGCGCGCTCCGACGTGCAGGCGGCAAAGCCGATTGAGATCAAGCGCGAAAGCTGCGTACCTGACAACAAAGTTGTGGCATTCTTTTCGAATCCGTTTGGCGATCTGGACGCGGCGCGCCGTGCTCCGCTTAAGATCGAGAACGCGCTGATCACTCCGGTCCCCGACGCGCGCAGTGGCTGGCTAGTCGCGATCACCTTATTTATCTTTATGGCGTTCTACGCGGTAGGACCGGGTGTGTGCGTCTGGCTGGCGCTTTCGGAGTTGATGCCGACACGGATACGCTCGAACGGCATGAGCATCGCGCTTCTTTTGAATCAAGCGGTGGCGACGACCATTGCTGCCATCTTTCTCCCTACAGTCGGCAAGTTTGGATACTCCACAATGTTCTTCGGATTTGCCGGGTGTACGGTAATTTACTTCCTGACTGCTGCGGTCTTCCTGCCGGAAACCAAAGGCAGGACGCTGGAAGAGATCGAGGCGCATTTTGAGGGAAGAGAAAAGAGATTGGTATAGACGCTTGAGTTGCTTGGCCTGCCCAAGGGTGCTCCCATTTTGCGTATCCGCCAAGTGATCTATTCCAATAAAGGCAAGACCACCATCTACGGAGTCGGCTTCTACTGCTCGGAACGTCACACTCTTTTTATCCGCCGCTTGGCTAACTCCTTAACTTGCTCAGAATAAAGGCCCCGGTTCGGGCAACTCAACAATTTTTACAAGCAACTAACAAATTAGTTGACCTTTTCTCCCCGAGTGCGTCTGATGCTTTGGTGAGAGTTTAATCCTGGAGGTTCTTTGAGTGGCTCGTAGCAAGTCCCAAACCCTGACCGAAGCTGAACTGCGCATCATGAATGTGCTATGGGCCAGGGGTTCGGCGACCGTACACGATGTGTTGAGCGGCCTTCCCCCAAAGCCAGCTCTCGCCTACAACTCCATCCTTACCATCGTTCGGATTCTGGAAAAGAAGGGTTACGTAAAACACGTGAAGGACGGACGTTCGCACAAATATATTCCGCAAGTAGATCGGAAAAATGCGACACGGTTTGAAGTGCGGCATCTGGTGAGCCGGTTCTTTGGGAATTCCCATGATCTGCTGGTACTGAATATTCTGGAAGAGAAGGGAATCGACGAGAAAGAAATGGAGCGGTTGCGACAATTGCTTGAAGGGAAAAAAGAGGCATGACAGCCCCTTTCAACTTCAATGCCGTCGCCGAAACGGTAGCGCTTTTGGGTGGACGGTCGTTGATCGTCGGCGCTTTGGTTACGGCGTTCGCCTCGGTGTGGTTGCGAGTATTCCGGCGGAAGAATTCGTCTGTGCGTTTTGCGATTTGGTTCTCGGCGCTTCTGGCAATTGCGATTTTGCCCTGGCTGGATGGCGCTCTCGTGCTCAGGTTCGGGGCACACGGACAACCCGCGACGACACATTCGGCGATCACCGTGCCAGCATCCTGGGCGATCTACTTATTTTTTGCCTGGGCTGCAATTGCGGCGGTTGCATTGGCGCGAGTTGCGATGAGCCTGTGGAACCTACGCGCGCTGCGCAGGAGCTTGATGCTGGTAGATGTAAATCTGCTGGATGCCGGCACGCGAGAGATTCTGACGGTGCACGGTCGAAGTCGGGCGGTAGTACTTTACAAATCAGAGCGAGTGAATACAGCTACTGCAATCGGTTTGGTAAAGCCAGCGGTGGTGCTTCCAGGCTGGATGATGACGGAACTCTCCCCTGTGGAACTGAATCAGATCCTCCTGCACGAGCTTGCCCATCTGCGGCGCTGGGATGATTGGACTAACCTCGCTCAGAAGATCGTGAAGGCGCTGTTTTTCTTCCACCCGGCGGTGTGGTGGATTGAAAAGAAGCTCCTGCTGGAACGCGAGATGGCTTGCGACGATGTAGTGCTGGCGCACACAGCACGTCCTCGAGAATATGCCGCCTGCCTGGTACGGCTTGCCGAGAAGAGCATGATTCGGCGCACTATCGCGCTGGCTCAGGCCGCGGTGGGACGCCTCTCCCAAACGTCTTTGCGGGTGGCGCAGATACTTGATGTGGATCGGCCTGCCGCGGCAAGGATGAAGCAGAACTGGACGCTTGCCGTTTCGCTGGTTGCGGCATTTGCGGTCGCGTGTGTTGCAGGGATCGAGCGAGCACCCCGGCTGATTGCATTCGATCAAGCCCCGGCCCCCAGTATTAAGGCTTCTTTGCCATCTTCAATGCCACGCACTGTTGCGAAACCGCAGATTTTGAGCGCGGCGATTCCCGCACATGCGCAACGCGTGGTCGCGAAAGCAAATTCCGAGAGGCAGCCGCCACGAATGATCGAGGCAAAGGCGAACGTGCCAGATGCTGCGATTCACGGTCGCGGCTACATTGCTTCGGATCTTCGGCAACCGCGTTCTTCTCAGAATGGTCTTGCGAGTTTGGTTCGGACTGTGAGCCAAGTTCGGCGAAGTCCTGCCGCAGTAAAAACGATGTTCGTCGTGCTAGAGCAGGATGAATATGAAACGTCAGGCCAAACTGTCCGAGGCGTGACAGTGTGGTACATCCTGCTGGTGCATCCGTCTGCTGATTCCGGCAGCGGAATTCCTCGAAAGGAAACTTAGACTTTGCAGGATATTTTTCGAATACGTGTGTACGCGTGTTAAAACTAACGAATTAGTTGATAACTCATTTCAAGAAAGGATGTAATGGTTATGAAGGTGAAGCAATATTTCTCAAACAAGTGGACAAAGATCGCAGCCGCGCTCGTGCTGGCGGCTGCGGTTTCGTTCGGAACTTATGAAACCATTCGGCCGGCAACAGCAAGCGCAGCAGTCATTGCGCCTGTCGCTCCGCCATTGAGCGAAGAGAGCGTCAATGCTCTTCTGTCGGTCGATCGCGCTATGGAAAACCTCGCTGCTCATGTCACGCCCGCAGTAGTGAACGTCACCGTGACGTCGCGAGAAAAACAGGATCAGTCAAGCCAACAACTTCCTCGGGACCTGCAGCGGTTCTTCGACCAGAATGGCGGGCAAGATGGCCCGTTCGGACAATTCTTTGGACAACGGATGATGCCGCAGGGGCCACAGATTGAGCACGGCCTTGGAAGCGGCGTGGTGATCTCGCCTGACGGATATATCGTCACCAATAATCACGTAGTGGAAAATGCAACCGATATCCGTGTGACCACGAGCAATCGCCGGGTGATGAAAGCGAAGCTGATCGGCACCGATCCTCTGACCGACCTTGCGGTACTAAAAGTTGACGCCAGCGGGCTGGCCAGCGTGCCTTGGGGAAAATCTGCGGACGTAGAACCGGGTCAGACGGTGCTGGCTTTTGGCAATCCCTATGGATTTCGCTTCACGGTGACTCGTGGAATCGTGAGCGCCGTAAATCGCGCCAATCCTGACTCTAGCGATCCGCGAAAACCCGGCCAGTTCATTCAGACGGATGCAGCCATCAACCCCGGCAATTCCGGTGGCCCGCTGGTCAATGCACGCGGCGAAGTGATCGGCATTAACACGTTTCTGTTTTCTCCATCCGGCTCTTTTTCCGGCATGGGATTTGCCATTCCAGCCAAGATTGCAGAGCCCACGGTGGAAGCGCTGATCCGCGACGGCAAGGTGAGCCACAGCCATATTGGTGTGGGTATCACTGACGTGACTCCCGAGAATGCAAAGTTCTTCGACGACTCAACCGCGAGCGGAGCCGTGGTCACAGAAGTTGAACCTGACTCTCCGGGTGCCAAGGCTGGCTTGAAGATTGGTGACGTAATCACTCAAGTCGACAGGCAGAAAGTTACCGATGCCGGAGAACTCCAGGTTGTGATTAGCGGCACGAAGCCGGGTACCAAGACTACGCTCGAAGTATTACGCGACGGAAAGAGCGTGACTATTCCAGTCACCCTGGAAGAGATGGGCAATCGCAAAGGCGAAGTCAGCGCAAACGGCGAGAATCAAGGCAAGATGCGCTGGGGGATTGGCTTGAGCGACCTGACGCCTGAACTGCGCGGCCAGATACAGGGACCGAGCGACCTGCACGGTGCGGTGATCGAGCGCGTGCAACCGGGAAGCTCTGCCGACAATGCCGGACTGCGGAGTGGCGACGTGATTCTGGAAGTGAATCGCCATGAAGTGAAGTCTGCGGCGGAGGTTCAGCAGGCATTGAGCGCCGTGCCCAAGGGGCAAGATGCACTGTTGTTGGTTTGGTCTAACGGTGGTAATACATTTCGTGTATTGCACGCGACCGAAGGCTCTTAACCGCTAAGCCGAATAGCAAAGTCTTAAGCCGCATCCGGCCTCGCTAGAAGAGGCGGATGCGGCGTTCTTTTTGCAGCATGGGGCGCGAATATGGCCTGCGCGCGATGCAGGACACAACCCTAGGTTCGCGGGCCGCACTCTAAAGCAAGTGACGTGGGCGGCAATCAGTCGCGCAGCAAAGCGCACGTATCTTGACGTGCTGCAGCATCACACGCTGCAGGTTTCGGCGGCGCTGTCGTACTACTTCATGCTGTCGATTTTTCCCGCCCTGATTTTGCTCTCTGCGGTTGTAGGGTATATGCCGCTGCCCGGTCTGTTCGGCGCGGTGCTTGTATTCATGGCACGGCTTTTGCCGCAAGATACCATGCGCTCGATTCAATCCGTTTTGGCGGATGTGCTGTCATCCAACCGGAGAGCATGGCTGTCGCTAGGATTGATCGGTACATTGTGGATCGTATCCAGTGCATTCGACGCAACCATAGAAGCATTGGACATCGCCTACGATGTGCAAGATCCCCGCCCCATCTGGAAGACACGATTGATGGCCCTGGGACTTGCCGGAGTCAGCGGCGGATTATTATTAGTTGCGCTTGCTGTGCTTATGGTGGGCCCAAGATTCGGCGAATGGCTTGCGGCAAGGCTTGAACTTTCCCGGTTATTCGTCTTGATCTGGCCATTTCTGCACTGGAGCATTGCGATCAGCTTTGCCGTAGTTGCGGTCGAAGCGATTTACTTTCTGGCGCCAAATGTAAAACAGAGATTCCTGGCCAGCTTGCCCGGCGCGATTTTTTCCGTGACAGTTTGGATTGCTCTCTCCTATCTGCTGGGAATCTATTTTCGTCATTTTGCGAACTTCAGCCGCACTTATGGAACTCTGGCCGGCTTCATCGCGTTGATGACCTGGCTCTACTGGACTTCGTTTGTGTTGCTTGTGGGCGCGGAATTTAATGCGGAACTGGCGAAAGAAACCAAGAAGGGAGAGATACTGCAAAAAGACAGTCAGACCAGCGTGGAAAGCATTGATCGTGCTGCGTGAACACTGCCGTTCGCAGATCGGGCACGTAGCCGGAAGATTTCCTCAAAACTTCGTATGATAACGGCCATCGACTGAGACGCCTCCGGTTTCATCGCGGGCCACGCTGACCGACCAACGCTTGTTGATCTGGTAGTCGCCTTGAACAATTTCGGTACCCGGCTGCGAGACATCGGTCGAGAAAGTAAACAGAAGATTTTTTGTAACCCGCTGCTGGAGCGCGATGCGAGCCAAAGGATTTGCGTTGTTGCCGCCGATGAGAGGATCGATTTGCAAACTCGAAATACCTGCGAGTTTCTGCAAGCCGCCACTGACCTGGCTTGCAGCCTGCGATGCGATCATCGAATCGGTGCTCTGACTTGAGGCGGCGGCTTCTTGGGTCGTTTGGCCTCTTGCGATCAAGTTGATGACGTCAGCCGTTGCCAGCGGTGGATCAGAAGTATACGACGTTTCTAGCTTATCGAGAGTCCCGCGCAGAGTGATGGTGAGGTTGTATTGTTCCACAATGGTGGTCGCGGAGACATCCATCTTGGGCTCGGTTTCCGTCGGATTGTCGAAGGTGATCATGCCGCGCTGCAATTGATAGCGGAGATTGCGATAAAAAAGTTCACCCGAGGTCAAGTCGGTTCTTCCAGTGATTACGGGGTTGGCCGCGGTTCCGATCACCTGCAGATTGACATCCCCCTCAATGCTGATTTGCGAACTGGTCGCGCTGAGATTGTCTTTCGATTGAACTCCTATGGCGAGCCTGATGTTGTCGGCAAAACCGGGTTGAGCAGGCACTACACCGCCGCCAAATTGATCGCTGAATTTCGCCAGATCGAAATCGGGCGTAAATGACAGACTGTCGATCAGCACTCTGCCGTTCAGAGTTGAGGCTTCTGTAGTGCCGCTGAACGCAAGGTTGCCGTCGAGAAGCGTTCGCAGTCCGTCCGGATAACGCAAGCGAACGGATTTAGCTTCTAAAGCAAGATTGAATTGCACGGCGGGCCGAAAAACGATTGTGCCTCCGGCAGATATTCGGCCCCCGCCGACCTGCCCGGTCAGGCTGGAAACCTGCACGCGATCGTTGGCAACATCGAGCGTGCCATTGAGATTTTCCACGCCGAGCGGCGCGGCATCGGTGGCGAAGGCAATGTTTTGCAGATGAACCTGGCCTTGAAGCGCCGGATTCGTGGCCGAACCTGAGGCGCGAATATCGAGTGCGAGTGTACCCGAGCTGCGAACATCAGGAGCCAGAATGCGAAGAATGCGAACATCAACGGTGCCGTTGGCAGTAAGCGTTGGAGCAGTTGTTCCAGCGAATGGAATGCTGCCCTGCACTTGCAGAGAAGTTCCTGTGCCGCGAATTTCAGCAGGCTGAAGAGTAAGCACCGAGTGAGAATAGTCGGCGTGGATGGGGCTGGCGGCGCCGATCTCGAGCGATTGGTAGCTGGCGCTCAGCGTAGGAATGGTGAGGTGCGCTTCGAGTTGAGACTTGTCTTTCAGTGGGCCTTTCAATATTGCGTGGAATTCCATTTGCCCGCGGAATCCTTCGGCCACGCTGGGCATGTACGTGGCCAGCAATAGATCGAGAGGTATCGATGTGGTATCGACGCTGCCTTCCGCATAGTAGTTGCCGTCGAGACTCACATGGCCCTGGGCTCGAATGGATGCCTGTGCAGCTTGCGAAGTCAGCAACAGGTCGGCGCGCTGATCGGCAACTCGAACTTCCGCCTTCAACTCGGAAACAGAGTTTTGTTTCACTTGCAATTGCGAAGACTCGATGACGGCGGTGAGCTGGGGGCGGTCGAGAGTTCCTTGTCCCTGTGCTGATGCTGTGATAGTTCCGCTGACCGGCACGTTCTTTGCCTGAAGCGTGTGAAGTTTTTGCAAGACGACAGAAGGCGCATTGAGATGGAACGTGTACGCCTTGGATTGTGGCGTGTAGGAAAGGTCTGTGTTGACCGACCCTGCCGGCGAAGCCACGGTTAGTGTAGAAACGACAGTGCCCTGGCTGGCCTGGAACTTCACCGATAGATTTTGCAACGGTTCGTCATAGGCGCGGGCATTTGAGATGTGCGCCGAACCCGAGCCCGCTGGATTCAGTTGCGATCCCGTTATATTCAGATCGGCAAACAAGTCGCCGGAAACTGGATACTGCACATTCGCCAGCCGCTGCAAATCCGTGACCGGCATTTGCTGCACCGAGAGATTCGCGCGGATTGGACTCGACGGAAGATAGGACCAGTCGCGCAGTCCGACGCTGCCGCTGAAAGAGGCGTTGCCCCGATGGGCACTGACCAGCGATCCCTGTTCGATTTGGAGCTGTGAAGGTTTGGCTTGAAACGAAACCTTCGCGCTGCTCCACTCGCTGCCCTGCACCTGTAGATTTTGTGCGGTGATCTGTCCTGCTATGTGAGGGTCGTGCAGTGATCCACGCACTGTCGCATTAACTGCGGCGGAACCGGAAATGCCCGGGAGCTTCGAACCTCCAGCGCCGAATGCTGAAGCGAGTTGAAGAACCTGATGCAGATCGGCGGCTGATGCCTGAATCTGCAAGTTTGATCCGTTGCTGATTTCACCTTGTGCTGAAATTTCTGCCGACGCGGCATGAAGCGTTGTCTGGCGGAGCGTGAGCGCGCCGCGAGGACCATCGTAGCTGGCATAAATTTCGCCTTCAACGGATAGTTGATTCGTACTGGCTGCCGTCCTAGACGAGCGCAGCACCAGGTCCGAATGTCCGCGAATATTTTGAATGCTGCCAGTCCATGCCGCGGTTGCGGTTCCATCGACAGCTCCCAGAAGCGTGACACGTCCGGTCTGCGGGTTGCGCATGGATTGCTGCGCCGCTTGCAGCGAGATGCCACGAATCTGCGCGCTAATGCTGGTCGAGGGCGTGGCCTCCATGTGCTGAACATCGAGCGATGCTTTCAGGCTTCCGCCCAACAACTCAGCGCTCAAGGCATCGGCTCGCAAAGAACCGTGCGCGAGCTGATAGTTTCCCTGAAGTCTTCTCAGTTCCAGGCGAGCGTCTGGCGAGACGGCAGTCAATAGATTGCTGGCAATTTGCCCATCGACAAAAAGACTCTGCAGTAAAGACTGATTTCCGGAATCTTCATAGTGCAGTTTTCCGTGAAGCAAAACGTCTCCTGCGGGTGCTGCCGACGGAGACATGGCAGCGAAGTCCTGCGTGTGAAGGTTAATTTCGTAGCTGCCATCGACAGCGGGATGAAGATAGTTCGCCAATGTCGCGTGCAGCAAAAGAGTCGAAGACGCAATCTTCAGTTTCGCGGAGTCGAGCGAAAACTGGGACGGCGTTGCGTTGAATGTTGCGGTTAAATCGTGGGGGAAGGGTTGATACTCCGCGTAGCGCAGATGGCCGTCATCGTAGGCGATAGATCCGGAATAGCGGGTTGCCAATGGATCGAAGTGAATGTCGATATCAAGATCATGGAGGTCCGCGTCGAGTGGAGTCTTCTTGTCGTTGTAGTTGATTTGACCGTGATTCAGAAGAGCGTGGCGGACGGCCAAATCAAACACGCTTGTGTCGCCGCTGCTGTTGCTGGGCGGAGGTTGCGGAATATTGCTGTTGCCGTGGGAATTCACCAGCAGATTCACGTCCGGGCGATCAATCACAAGCTCGCTCAGGGTGATGTTGCGATGCAGAACAGACTGAATCTTCAAACCGACGGTCAATTTGTCTACATGCAGTAATGGGGCCTGGTCAGCTCTTTCGGTGCCATGCACAGTAATGTCATAGAGATGCGCTGTCAGGGTAGAAAGGTCGAAGTCGAGATTGCGAATTTCAGTTTTGCCACCGGTGGCCTCGTTAACACTCATCACAATCTTGTGCAGAGCGTAGTCGGCAAAATAGTGGCTGCGCAAAAATAGGATTCCCCCGCCTGCCGCAATTAGAACGAGGATTGCCAACCCCGCTAACATCCAACCAATAATCCTCCGCGACTGCATAGTGTCCTCTAAAACGACTGGCCCAAAGTAATGAAATACTGAGTCGGGTTGATGCCCGGCACAGGATTGAGGTTGCGCCCAATGTCGAAACGAACCGGACCGATCGCGGTCGAGTAGCGCAAGCCGATGCCTACCGTGTTAGTGAAATTGTTGACGAAGTTATTCCAATTGATCGCGCTGTAAACGTTGCCTCCATCATAGAAGACCACACCTCCCAGCGCCTTCATCAGGCCGAGAGGGAAGCGTGCCTCGGAATTCAGGATAAAAAGCTGGCGCCCGCCCACGGGCACCGTGACATTCACGCAGCCGGTTTGATTCTGCAACACATTACAAAATGGAACTAAACGTTGCGGGCCTGCCTCATCAATGGGGAAGCCACGCAAAGATGTGCCGCCGCCGGAGAAGAAAAGCTGGCTGGTGGGAACAAAGCTCCCCGAAAATTCTTTGACCAACCCCAAACGAACGCTGTTGGCGAATACGACGGAGTGAAGCTGTTTGTAAAAAGCATACTGGCCAAAAAGCTTGGCGAAATCAGCGCTGGAGCCGAGGGCTACAGGCGTAATGCCCAGATTGATCGTCGAAAAACTACCACGGTGCGCATCGAGTGGCTTATCGCGTGTGTCGCGCAATAATGTGCCGCTGAAAGTGGATAGGCGAACGTTGCGATCCTGCGGCAGCACCAACTCGTCGACTAACAAATGAGAAAGAATAGTTTTGTTGAAATCATAGCGAAGTTGTAGACGCGTATTTGTTTTGCGGTTCAGCAGTCGCTCGAGCTGAAACGAAAGATCGCCCAGGCTCGCGGCAAAAAGAGGGTTTTCCGTTGTGCGCTCCAGGGAAAAGCTGTAGAGAGAACTCCACTGTGAGTCGACGAAATGAGGTTGGCCATAGGTGGTCAGGACGCGCTGATCGAGCCGCGACAACAGGATCGATGCGCTGGCGGTTTCGGCCAGTCCACGCATGTTGCGGCGAGTGAACTCGATCGAACCGCGAGGACTGGCAAATGTCGATTGGCTGGGGGCGATTTGATTGTTGCCCAGGCCGATGGTAGGAAGCCCGGGCACCGCGACGGTTCCGGTGGGGATATTTCCGCCGCGATGAGAGACTTCGAATCCGAATCCGTACGTAATTTCATTGCGTTTGGTCTCATGAACTTTGACCAGCGCCTCTTCTTCTGTTTGGTCGGTGATCGGCTTCTTGGGGCCGACGCTGGACCAATCAAATACGCTCAAATCGTAAAGACGGCTTTCGGCCGTGAGCAATTTGCCCCGCTCCATCGGCGATTCCGGCTTCACGTCGGCGGTCTTTTTCAGGAGCGATAAACGCGTCGCCTTCTGGCCCAGGTAGAGAACATCGCTGACGCGCACCATTTGATGCTCGGTTATCGCGTAGGAGACATCGACTTGATGCGGATTGTCCGCATGGCGAGTCACAGTCGCTTTCACGTCGACGTTTAAGTATCCGCGATTGAGATAAGTCGCAGTGATGCGGTTGCGATCCTCGGCCAGTCGTCGGGCCGAATATGGCCCACCTGACCGCGACTCCAGCGCATGGGATGCCGTGAGTTGATTCAAAGAGACTGTCTGATTGCCGCTGACGTTCACATTCGCCACCAGAGTCTGTTGGCCTTCCTCGATCTCAAAGGCCAGATCGATTTTTGGTTCGTGATCGGTAACCTGCTGCGTGACCTTAGCGTCCTGGTAGCCCCTGTCGCGATACAGCGACAGCAGATTGTTC
Source organism: Candidatus Sulfotelmatobacter sp. (assembly GCA_036513255.1). GTDB lineage: Bacteria > Acidobacteriota > Terriglobia > Terriglobales > Acidobacteriaceae > Sulfotelmatobacter. Next base: position 58,706 of record DATBZH010000108.1, read on the forward strand.
ACGCTCTGCTTGATTATTTTTTGGCTGATGCTGCCATGAGTCCATATGTGAGATTTCTTGACCGTAACCTGCGCCAGCAAATCCGATTCGGAGATTTGGCGATTGCCGCGGAACGTGATGCTGCCGACTTTGTGCTTTTTCCCGCGGTCGATTTCATAGACGAGCAGAATCTGTTCCGGCTGGCGCTGAAAATTTGTCGTGACCTTTGCGTCGAAATAACCCTTCTTCTGAAAATAGTCCACGAGGTTCTGCTGTCCTTCATCGACCAGATCCTGATCAATGGCTCTTTCGGAATAGATCGGAACCAGTTTTTTCATTTCACGCGATGACACAAAAGGAATTCTGGAGAGCCGGGCACCGGTTGTGCGGACGGTCACTATCGGCCCGATATCGACCTCAAAGGATATGTCGACCCGATTCGCCACAGCGTCGTACTGGGGAGGATTCTCGTGAACCGTGCTGGCCAGGCGATGTTGCTTGGCCAGAGTATTCCTAATGAGAGTCGTCGCAGCCTTGATTCGCTCCGGTGTGTAAGCTTTGCCCGGTTTCAGCAGACCGCCGGTGAATCGGGCGCGGAGCGAGCGCACAGTGCGCAAAAGTCTGGCGCTTTCAGGGTCGTCCGGACCTTGTACTTCGACTTTACCGATGCGGGCTTGCTTCCCCATTTCCACGGAAAAATTGACGTTCACCAGTTCATGGGCATCGTCGATTGAGGTCTCGGCGTGGGCGACCGCATGAAAATATCCATTCCTTTGCAGGAAGCGCAACAGGGCGGCCTCGGCAACCGGCACGAGCTCTTTATCGTAGGGATCTTCCTCGGAAAGATTTGCTACTTGCAGAAGCCGCGTATAGGAGAAATATTTGGCGGCTCCAGAAAAGTCGACGGCACCCAGGTAGTACGACGGTTCGAGTACGAAGTCGAGCCGCAGACCGGAAGGATCCGGAACGACATTTAATTCAACTTTGGGGAAGCCGCCTTGTTTTTGCAGGGCCGCCATGGTTGCTTGAACATTGGCGCTGGAAAACGGCTGGCCGGTCTTCTGAACAATCAGCGGTCGAAGCGGCTCGACATCGCGGTGGGGATTGGCAATCAGGTCGATGGCGCTTACGGTCTGGCCTTCGTAAACATCCTGCGGAGTCTGAAATGTTGCCTGGGGCCAGGCGAGGACTGTGGCCCAGATCAGCAAGAGCACTATTGTCGCCGAACGAATTGAGAAGCGATGGGACGGCAGGGGCAGACATCGACTGCTTATTAGTTTCACTGGAAACACACCCCAACCCAAGCCGCAGAGAAAAAAGTCGCATCGCAAATGGTGTCTGTGAGATGCCGCCAGAAGGGAAGGAGTTGTCACTTGTGGATATTAGGAGTCTTAGCTGCCCGCATGAAAGAAAGCAACTGGAAAATCACGAAAGAGCGAGTCTGCGCGGATAGACTGGCGCTTCACGCCATTTTCAATCTCCAATGTTGTTTCGCTAAGTATGCTTTCCCAATTGTGCGGAGAACCGGAAGGCAAAATCACAGCCGTATCTTTCCAGTCCAGCCGTTTCCAGTCCAGTTCGCCTGACAGTTGAGATATCCACCGCGGCGTCACTATGAGGACTAACTTTTCCTCATGGCGGCGAAGGAAAGCCACAAGATTTTCGGAATGATCGCCGGTTGTTTGCAAGGGCACGAATTCGCCTTGGTGAAATAGCTGTGCATGGTCTCGTCGCCAACAGAGTGCCTTCCGAATTACAAAAAGTTTCAGCCGCCCATCGTGCCAATTCTCCGTCAGGTCACGAAGGAATTGGCCCGGGGAGTCCGATTGCTCTTTACGCAAGCTTTCCAACAATTGCATGCGCGCCGCGAAGTCCACGACGCCGCGGTTGTCGGGATCGACCAGGCGGAAGTCCCATAATTCCGATCCCTGATAAAAGTCCGCGGCTCCCGGTGCGCCAATTTTCATCAGGACTTGGCTCAGGCTGTTGGTCATCCCGCAATAAGCAATTTTCCTTTGGAACGGCCGGAAGTTCCGCAAAAAGTCTTCGGCATCGGGCGAGAGTATTTTGGCGACAAAATTCCGCGAGGCTTCTTCGTGTGCCTGATTCGGTCGCGTCCAGCGCGTATGAACCATGGCTTCTCTAGTGGCTTTGATGAGATGCGCCTGAAGTCTTTCGACGAGCGTTTCGCACGCTTCATGTTCCAAAGGCCATGCCCCCAAAAGAGTCTGGTAGAGAAAATATTCTTCGTTGCGATCCGGGGCGGGGCGTTCTGCGATTTCGGTCTTATGGCGCAGATTGAGTTTTGACCAGAGATCCAGATGCGATTGCCATTCATCGGGGATTTCGGAGAGCACGCTGATACGGGCGCGCACTCCTTCGCTGCGCTTGGTATCGTGCGTGGTGGTGGCATTTAAGGTATGCGGCCAACGCTCGCTCCGGACTTTGAGAAATGAAAAGAACCCTTCGCGCGAACTGACGTCGGAAGGCTCCGGGGTTCCTCCCACTTCATTCAGAGAAAGCAATGGATGGTAGACGTAGAGGGCGGTGTCCTCCATGCCCTTGGCGACAATCGGTCCGGTGAACTGTTGCCACCGCATGACGAACGCAAGGCGAGCTTCGCGCTGGCCGGCAAGCACGTGAGGAGAATTTTGCAGCAGCAGCACTTCCCGGACGAAGTCAAAGCAAGCCTCACTGATGTGAGGCGCCCGTTTCCGAGCTTCCTCCAGAGCCTCCGTTATGTATTGCGCCGCGGTTTCGGGTATCTCCATGTTGCGGATGTAGGTGCGATAGATGGAGAGACAAGCGGTGGTCTCGGTCAGAGCTTCTATCATCTGTGGGCGAGATAATTCCCGCGCATACCGGTCTTGCGTGGCGAGTTCGGCAAGTTGGCGTCCGAGTGAACGCATTTCTACCGCCAGCAATGTGCTCATCACCAGCTTTTTCTTTTCGTAGAGCACATCCACAAACTTTTCCCGGCTGCCGGTGAACTGTGAGTAGATTTGCGCAAGACGTACAGCGCCTTCGGGATGGACGCTTACGCTATTGGCATAGTTCAGATAGTCATATCCGGTAGTGCCACTGACCGGCCAATCGTTGGCCAGCCATTCCTGGCGGGCGAGAATTTTCTCAACAATCAGGTAGGCGTTCGCGCCATCCGGACCCGGCGAAGATTCGGCGGGAGCAAGCCGCTCTTGCAGCTTGGCCAAGTATGCATAAGGATCACGCAGGCCATCGATGTGGTCGATGCGCAGGCCCGTGAACGGACCTTTAGAAATGAGGCGCAATAGATAGCCGTGAGTCGCCTCGAACACCACGGGATCTTCCACGCGCAAACCTACGAGATCGGCGATGGTAAAAAAACGGCGATAGTTGATGCTCTCATTGACGTTACGCCAATAGGAGAGTTTGTAATTCTGGTCGCCAATGAGACGCTGCAAGTCGCCGACGCTGGCGGTATCATTTGGGTCGCCGTTAAATGCATCGAGGTCTTGCTCAATCAAGCCGGCAATTTCGGGGCTGGTTTTGATCAGCGACCACAAGCGGTCGCGGGCGGCCTCAAAGCGCAACCGCCGGTCGGCCACAGTGTCTCCCATGCGGCGGTCGGCGTTGGTCAGGCTCCGCAGAGATTCGAGTATTCCTGCATATTCGTGGTAGGCCGCAGATTCTTCTCCGACAAGGATCTTTAAGCGGTCGTTCAAACGGCGGAGAATTTCGTGGTAGCTGCGGGGAGTTATGGGGAAAGATGAATCAAAATACTGAAGGTAGAATCTCCCCTCCTGAAAGGCGAGTTTCATCTCGCCGGAGTCGAGAGCTTCGCCGAAGGGCCGTCCCAGAACTGGCAGAAGGATTTTTCCGTCGAGACTTCGCGCGGAAGGATGCCAGTCGATGTCGAAAAATGCGGCATATGCGGAATCAGCCCCGTTCTCCAGGGTGTCCATCCACCAGGAATTTTCGGTGCTTGCTGCCATGTGGTTGGGAACGATATCAAGCAGAAGGCCCATGCCGCGTTTTTGCAACTCGGCCTGAAACGTTTCAAACTCCTCCTCGGAACCCAACTCAGGATTGATTCGTGTCGGATCGACGACGTCATAGCCATGACTGCTGCCTTTGCGCGCCGCGAGAATGGGGGAGACATAAATATCGGAGATGCCAAGGTCATTCAAATAATCGAAAACCCCGCAGGCATCGGAAAAACGAAAATCCTTGTTGAACTGAAGCCGGTAGGTAGCGCTCGGGATGCGAGTGGGCGGCATATTACGCCGCCTGCAGCGCCGGATGGGGGACGCGGATTTTCAATTGCTCCGCTAAGTGCATAAGATTTTCAAGCTGTTTTTCAGAGTCTCCCGCAACCGCTGATATGTGCTCAAAGGCCTTTATCAGAGGCGAATAAGAGATGTTTTGCACTTCCCAGATCACAACAGGAAACGGAATAGAAGGGATCAAGTCCAGCGATGTCCTCAACCGCTCAACAACCGCCGGATCGTCTGGATTGGCGGCAAATTCAGAAGCTTCTTTTTCGATGCGCCGCCGAATTGCATATTCCAGGGTCGTGGTGTCGAGTGTAATGCTGCTGCCGGCGGCCTCCCGCAAGAGGCCACGAATGCTGTCGGCATCCAGATCGGGGCGTTCGAAAGATTGCTGCAGTTGGTGATTCAGCGCAATTTCGGCCGCCGACATCAGAGCGCGCGGCACGGGAATTGAAAGGCCATGGAGAAAGCGGATCAGGGGAGCCTGACTCTCGAAGATCGTTCGATACACTGCCGCAGCCGAGGTCAGCGATTCGTTCAAAATTAAATTTGTGATCTTCCTTTGTTCGTCACGAAACAGCTGCCGCAAAGAATATGTTTTGCTGCCGAAAATCTGATCCAGAATGCGTATGACTTCGGCGTTATCGGCTTTAAAAAATCCGTCGATCAGTTTCTGGCGAAGTTCTCCATTGGCAGAAGCATCATGTGGACCGACACCGGCAGTAATATTGTGCTCGCCGAGATGCAGCACCGCAAAATCAAACTCTGCCGCTTCCTCGGTAATTTCAGAACTCAGGCGGACGGAGCCGGTCGCTAGGCGCATCTTTCCTTCCGCCTCAAGCGAATAGTTCTTGCGTTCAACGTCGTAACAGTAGATCTGAGTTTTGTCTCCGTAGTTTTCAAAGAGCGAACTGATCGCGTAGTGGCCGGCAACGCGCTCGATGTCGACAAATGCCGGCTTTACCGACTTCTGATAGATCTGGGCGCCATCGCCGTACTCCGGAAGATTGCTCTTGGCCTTCGCAAGCTGCTCGAGGAATTGGGATTCGAGATTTTGCGCACAGCACTCTTCGGCAAGTTGCAAAGCCCGGCCGGCGTAGTGAATCACCTGCACCGTTTCAAGACCGGAAAGCTCGTCGAAAAACCACCCGCAACTGGTGTACATCAACATTGCGTGGCGCTGCATTTCGAGCAGTCTTAACGCTTTGACTTCTTCCGCTTCAGTCAAGAAGCGAAGGGCATAATCGGAAAAAAAAGACGCACGGGATTCCGCCGAGCGATCGAGAATCACGCGAATATATTCATCGCGAGCTGCCCAGGGATCACGAAGTAGGGACGAGAGCTCATTTTCGAAAATAGGAGCAAGTTGGTCGCGCAACCAGTCCAGCGCCGCGCGCAGCGGAGCGCGCCATTCCTGGTTCCAGTTGGTACCTCCGGAGTTGCAACCGCAGTTCGAGCGCCAGCGCTCGACGTCGTGTACGCAACTCCAGGAGCTGTTATCGATGATCTCCACTCGTTGATCTGGCGGATGCTTTTCCAGAAATTCGCCGTAGTTCGTCAGTCTGGCAACTTTGCTTTCCTCGATCTGGTGCAAAGCTGAACTGAGCGCCATTTCACCGTAATGGTGGTGGTGACCGTAACTTTCGCCGTCGGTTGCGATGTGGACGAGTTGAGGCCCTTCGCGTTTGTCGGAGAATCCTCCCATTAGCCGGTCGGCGAACCGCTTGCCATCGTTCAGCAGGCCTTCGAAAGCCACCGCCTGTGAAATTGGACCATCGTAGAAGAACAGATTGATCTTTTTCCTGGAAGGCAGTTCGGCCACATAGGCCCGGCTGGGATCAATGCGGCTGCCACTGACATCTTCCCACTTTGTGCTCGTTAGGGCCCGCACTCGCTTGGCTTGGCGCGGTGCAAGTATAGTGAACTTGATTTCATTCTCAGCAAGCACCTCCAGCGTCTCGGTATCGACCGCGGTTTCGGGCAGCCACATTCCCTCAGGCTTGCGGCCATAGCGGGATTCGAAATCGCGAATTCCCCACTTGACCTGCGTAACTTTGTCGCGCCGATTGGCCAGCGGCAGAATCATGTGGTTGTAGCCCTGCGCGATGGCCGAACCGTGGCCGGAAAAACTTTTCTGACTGAGCCTGTCGGCTTCCAGAATTGCGTCATAGACTTTTCCCGCCTTCGCCTTCAACCAGGAGAGCAAAGTTGGTCCGAAGTTGAAGCTGATCTGCGCATAATTATTCACTAACTGAAGAATATGATTGTTGGAACCCTGGACCCGGGAAACAGCATTGGGAGCGTAGCACTCGGCTGTAATCCGCTCATTCCAGTCGTGATAGGGATAAGCGGAATCCTGCACTTCGATCGCTTCCAAAGAAGGATTCTCCCTCGGCGGCTGATAGAAGTGCCCGTGGATACAGATGTATCTCATGTCCGTTCCCTGTCCGAAAGAGATTCTTCCAACACTATGAAAGAAAGAGGATGCAACTCCAGTCGAAATGGTTTGGAAAGTTCTATTTCTTCCGGAAAGCTTGCTGCATTTCCTCGCCACTCGGCATTGGCGGAGCAGATTTTAGTCGTCCACAACCCCTCCCATTCCGGAAGGTCAGGAGCAGCTATTTCTTCAGAGAAGTTGAAAATCATGGCAAGACGGCGCGATTGATATGCCCTGACGACTAACAATACCGAGCCAGAGCATTCCCAGACATGCCACTGGCCTCCATTTCCCAGAACCTGCTGTTTTCGCAATTCGATTAGTTCGCGGTAAAAATGAAGCAGAGTGGCATGAGGTTCTTGTTCTCTTAGCGAATGCTGCAGATGGGATCTTCGAAATGTTGCTTCATCTTGCGGATCGGGAACAACCCCTCTCCAGCCGAACGCTGCAAATTCTTCCCGGCGTCCGCGACGCACAGCTTCCACCAAGCCCGTGTCTAAATGGCTGATGAAGTATTGGAAAGGTGCGGTCTCGCCATATTCCTCACCCATGAACAAAAGAGGAACAAACGGAGACAGCAGCGTCACTCCCGCGGCCAGTTTCAAGGCTTCGAAATTCACCAGCGAGCTAAGTCGTTCTCCCTCGGCACGGTTGCCGACTTGATCGTGATTTTGATTGCAGACTACAAAATGTGACGCGGTAATTCCATGCGGGGAGTTGCCGTGTTTTCTCTGACGATGACGCGAGTATTGGCCGCGATAGTACCAACCATCTCTCAGCGTTTCGGCCAGATGCGAAAGCGTGCCGAAATCTGCGTAGTAGCCATTACGTTCTTTGGTGAGGAGCGTGTGTGCGGAATGATGGAAGTCGTCGCTCCATTGCGCATCCAGCCCGTAGCCGCCGCGTTCTCCCGGCAAAATCAAGCGCGAGTCATTCAGATCACTCTCCGCAATCACATGAATTTTGCGGCCAAGACGGGAGGCGAGGCTGGCGACCGCGGACTTGAGCTCTGCTAAAAAATGCAGCGCGCTGAAATCAAAGATTCCATGCACGGCATCCAGGCGCAGAGCGTCGAAGTGATACTCCTCAAGCCAGTAGAGCGCGTTGTCGATGAAGAAACGGCGGACCTCATCGCTGGCCGCGCCGTCAAAGTTGATTGCCTGTCCCCAGGGACTTTGATAGCGACTGGTGAAGTAAGGACCATATTCGCCGAGATAGTTCCCTTCAGGTCCCAGATGGTTGTAAACAACGTCGAGGGCTACGGCGAGTCCGTGCTCGTGAGCGGCATTGACCAGCCGCTGCAAGCCCTCCGGGTCGCCGTATGAATTTTGGGGAGCAAATGGGAAAACGCCGTCATAGCCCCAGTTCCGCGAGCCGGGAAATTGCGCGACTGGCATCAGTTCAATGGTGGTGACGCCCAGCGCTGCGAGTTCCGGCAAGTGCGCGACGACGGCGTCAAACGTTCCTTCCGCAGTGTAAGTGCCTACATGCAATTCATAAAAGATACTCCGCTCAAGGTCGATGCCGGTCCACTGTTGATCGCTCCACTCAAACGATCCCGTGTCCACCAATTGAGAAGCGCCATGAACCCCTTCCGGCTGAAACCGTGAGGCAGGATCGGGCAGATCCCGCGCATCATCAAGGCGATAGAGGTATTGCGTCGCAGGGGCTAGCTTATCCACTACGGCACAGTGGTAGCCTCGCTTGTCTTTTTCCATGGGAACGAGACGGTCTTTCGGTCCAAGAAGATGAACGCTCATCTGCTTTTTCGCAGGAGCCCAGAGCATGAACGCCCACTGGCTATCCGAAAGACGGCTTGCGCCTAACGGAATGTTCTGAATGCGGGTAAAGGTGGGGGCAGTCATGCGGAGCGTGCTTTAGTCAAATCAGCGGAGGACAAGGCAAATCATCGAGGTGCCTTCGTAAAGTCTTCCTAGTGGCATCTACATATCTATAAATGGGCGGCAACTGGGCGACAATACAGCGGAGCACCTAGACCCAGGACCCAATCCAGCCATTTCAGTAATCCCTTCAGATTTCCATGAAACGAAGTCCCTCCTGTTCGCACTATCTACCAAGTCGCTTTTCCTAATAGCCCGATATTCGCATACACCTTCGGTCCGGTGGTGGGATGTTTTAGGGAGCACAGCGAATTATGCCGGAAATTCCATCGTCAACGGCGCAGGATGCGAGCAGTTCCAATTCCGGGAGTTCGTCGTTTACCGCGTCGCAGATCAGCTTGCCCAAAGGGGGCGGGGCTATTCGCGGCATCGGGGAAAAATTTAGCGCGAACTCGGCGACCGGCACCGGTTCGCTGACGATTCCCATTGCTTTGAGCGCCGGGCGTTCAGGCTTTGGTCCGCAACTATCGTTGTCGTATGACTCAGGTTCGGGAAACGGGCCGTTCGGCATTGGCTGGAACCTTTCGCTGCCTTCGATCACACGCAAAACAGATAAGGGCCTGCCGCGCTATCGCGATGGCGAGAAATCCGACGTCTTTATATTGTCTGGCTCCGAAGACCTGGTGCCATTACTCCAGCAAAACAGCGATGGCCAATGGGTTAATGATGAATTCGACAGAGATGGTTATCGCGTAAAACGCTACCGACCTCGCATCGAAGGCCTGTTCGCGCGCATCGAGCGGTGGACGCGCCTAGAAGACGGAGACGAGCATTGGCGGTCGCTTTCGAAAGACAATATTCTGACGGTTTATGGGCGGGACGCGAACTCACGAATTTTCGATCCGTGTAATCCCCGTCACGTGTTCAGCTGGCTGATTTGCGAAAGTTACGACAACAAGGGTAATGCCGTTGTTTATGAATATGTCGCGGAGAACGATGCCGGAGTCGATCACGCAAGGCCCAACGAGCGTAATCGATCACGCACGGCGAACCGTTATCTCAAACGCATTCGCTACGGCAACCGCCACCCCTTGCTGCTCGATGTGAACGTGCCCAGCTTTCGTAGTTCTCACATTGAGGTTCCAGAGCTTTCGACCGCCCGCTGGATGTTCGAAGCGGTGTTCGATTACGGCGATGGGCATTACAGTCAAGAGCCGCCCGATGATGACGGCTGGTTGTCGGTTCGTGCGACTCCAACTACCCAACCCGGGTGCCATTGGCCAGTCCGTAGAGACCCCTTCTCCAGCTATCGATCTGGTTTCGAGGTGCGGACTTACCGTCTGTGCCGGCGCGTGCTCATGTTCCATCATTTCCTGGAGGAACTTGGAGCCGAGGATTACCTGGTTCGATCCACCGAATTCGAATATCACGAGAAAACGATTGGCTCTTTCATTTCGCGAGTCACTCAATCCGGATACACACTTCAGGCGGATGAATGCTATCGGAAGAAATCCTTGCCAGCGCTCGATCTCGCCTACACAGCGAGTCCGCTGGATGATCGAGAGTACTCAAAATATGAAGTAAAAGAGGCCGATCCTGAAAACCTGCCGGCAGGGATCGATGGAGAAAATTACAAGTGGCTGGACCTAGACGGCGAAGGCATTTCCGGAGTGCTCGTAGAGCAGGGAGATGCCTGGTTCTACAAGCCCAATGCAGGACGGGGTCGCTTCCGTCCCATTGAACTCGTCGCCCAGAAGCCATCACTCGCGGCGCTGAGCCAGGGCAAACAGCAGTTTCTCGATATCGCCGGAGATGGAAACCTGGATCTGGTTCAACTCAGTTCTCCGACACCTGGATTCTACGAACGCACGCTTGATGAAGGCTGGGGAAGTTTTCGCACGTTCCGTTCGCTACCTGTTCTCGACTGGGAGGATCCGAACCTCAGATTTGTGGATATCACCGGCGATGGCATCGCCGATGTCCTCATTACCGAGGACGATGCCTTCACCTGGCATCCTTCCTTTCTAGACCAGGGATTCGGCACTGCTGTGCGAGTCCCTGTTCCCCATGATGAGCGCGAGGGGCCGCACGTCGTCTTTGCCGATGGCACGCAGTCAGTCTATCTCGCGGACATGAGCGGCGACGGACTTTCCGATATTGTGCGTGTCCGCAATGGCGAGGTCTGCTATTGGCCCAATCTTGGCTACGGAAATTTCGGCTGCATAGTGACGATGGATAACTCGCCACGGTTCGGAGATTCAGATCTGTTCGATCAAAAGCGAGTAAAGTTGGCGGACACCGACGGCTCTGGGACCACGGACATTCTTTACTTGGGCGGGGATGGCATCAAGGTCTTTCTCAACCAAGCCGGCAACGGATGGTCTGATGCGCGCGTTCTGCCGCAATTTGCAGCGGCGAACGATTTAACTTCCGTCTCGGTGGTCGATTTTCTGGGCCGTGGCACGGCCTGCCTTCTTTGGTCTTCGGAGTTGCCGAGCGACTCAGGGTGGCCGTTGCGCTACGTCGATCTCATGGCCGGTCAAAAGCCGCACCTGCTTGTCAATATTCGCAACAATCTGGGTGCCGAAACGCGCATAGAATACGCATCCTCCACGGAGTTTTATCTTGCCGATGAAGCGGCTGGAACACCGTGGGTCACACGCTTGCCTTTTCCTGTTCAGGTCGTGAAGCGAGTCGAGACCTACGACTATGTCAGCCGCAATCGCTTTGTCCGAACCTACTCGTTTCACCACGGCTTTTTCGATGGGCTAGAACGCGAGTTTCGCGGTTTTGGGAGAGTCGACCAACTCGACACGGAAGATTTCGCCACGTTGAGCCTGAGCGGCGCTTTTCCGGTCGGCGAGAATATCAACGCCGAGTCGAGTGTTCCGCCAATGCTCACCAAGACGTGGTTCCACACGGGAGTTTACTTGGGCAGCGGACGCATCTCTCGTCATCTAGCGCATGAGTACTACCGTGAGCCCGGGCTGCGTGACCAAGAGCAAGAAGCCATGCTATTGGACGACACCATCCCGCCCGGTCATCTCACGCCGGAAGAAGCTCGCGAAGCTTGCCGTTCGCTGAAGGGGTCCACGTTGCGGCAGGAGATTTACGCGCTGGATGGCAAGGAAGAGTCTTGCCGGCCGTACACGGTTTCGGAGAGCAACTTCACCATCCGGCCTCTTCAGCCTCGCGGTAGAAACCTGCACGCGGTATTTTTCACGCACGCGCGCGAAAGCGTTTCTTTTAACTACGAGCGCAAGCTTTATGACATTGACGGCTGCCTGCGCGCCGATCCGCGCGCCGCGCACAACGTCATCCTCAGAGTCGACGATTATGGAAACGTTTTGCAATCGGCCAGTATCGGTTATGGCAGGCGATTCCGGGATCGCTCTGCCATCCTCACCGCCGCTGACCGCGAGAAGCAAGAGAAGATTCTTTCTACTTTTACTCAGAATCGCTACACCAATGCCGTGAAACGAGCGGACGCCCATCGAACTCCATTGCTGTGTGAGACGCGTCAATACGAACTACTGAAGATATGGCCGTCCGCTCATCATTTTGGCGTAACCAACCTGTTTCGTTTTCATGAGCTAGCGGAAAAGATTGCTCAGGCGAGCGACGGTCTGCACGATTTGCCCTACGAAGATGTCGAAGCCCGGGGCGCGGTGGAAAATGCGCCGTATCGGCGTCGATTGAAGCAGAGTCGAACATTCTACCGCAGCGACGCGCTGGATCGGATATTGCCGATGGGAGTTCTCGAAGCGCTTGCTCTGCCCGGCGAGAATTACCAGCTCGCATTCACTCTGGGTCTGTTGGAAGAAGTCTACCGGCGTCCACGAGCAAATAAGCCGCCGGAAAATCTGCTGCCCGATCACGCACGTGTGTTGGGCGAAGGTGGATATACCGACCTAGAGAACAACGGACATTGGTGGGCTCGGTCGGGACGGGTTTTCTATTCGCCGCGCATCGGTGACACGGCAACGCAGGAACTGGCGCATGCCGAACGTCATTTCTTTTTGCCTGATCGATTCCGTGATCCATTCGGAAATGTTTCTACCATCCGGTATGACGTTCATGACTTTGCTCCTGTGGAATCGAGAGACGCAGTCGGCAACACCATAGAGGCTCAAATAGATTATCGCGTCCTTTCGCAGTTTCTCATGACCGATGCGAATGGCAACCGTTCCCAAGTTACGTTCGACGCAATGGGATTGGTAGTGGGCACGGCAGTCATGGGGAAGAAAGGAGAAGATCAAGGAGATACTCTCGAAGGATTCGTCGCCGATCTTGGCGAGGGCACCGCCCTTGCTCACATCCGGCATCCGTTGCACGACCCCTGGCAGATTTTGCAAGGCGCGACAACACGTTTGGTTTACGACCTGTTTGCGTACGAGCGCACTCGCAACAATTCGCAGCCTCAGCCAGCCGTGGTTTACACCATGGCGCGCGAGACCCACGTCTCAGACCTGCAACCGGGAGAAAAAACCAAGATCCAACACGGGTTCTCCTACTCGGATGGCTTCAGCCGCGAGATCCAGAAAAAAATGCAGGCAGCACCGGGCCCTTTGGTTGAAACGGGGCCAAGTATCAATCCCAGATGGATCGGCAGCGGCTGGACCATCTTCAACAATAAAGGCAAACCAGTACGACAATACGAACCATTCTTCAGCGCCACGCAGGAATTCGAATTCGCCAACGTGGTCGGTGTAAGCCCTGTTCTTTTCTATGACCCCGTCGAGCGGGTTATCGCAACCCTGCATCCGAATCATGTTTTCGAAAAAGTTCTTTTCGATCCCTGGCAGCAGGACACGTGGGATGTCAACGATACCGTGCTCGAGACCGATCCCACACAAGATCCAGATGTGGGAGATTTCTTCCAACGGCTGCCGAAGGCCGATTATCTGCCTACCTGGTATTCGCAACGGGAAAGCGGCGTATTGAGCTCGGAACAACAAGCGGCGGCAACCAAGGCTGCGGTTCACGCCAGGACACCTGGAACATCTTTCTTCGATAATCTGGGCCGGTCGTTCCTCTCTGTGTCACGCAACCGGTTTTTGCGTGATGAGGTTCCCATCGATCAACGCTTTACCACGCGAATTGAGCTCGACATAGAAAGCAACCAACTCGCGATCATCGATGCTCTCCATCGCCGGATCATGTCCTACGACTACGACATGATCAAGACGAAAATCCACCAGAACAGCGCCGACGCCGGAGAGCGCTGGACGCTGAATGATGTTGTGGCTAAGACGCTGCTGACGTGGGACAGCCGGCAGAACCGCTTGCGGCGCGAGTACGACGCTTTGCGCCGTCCCATCGCCCTGCTTGTGAAAACCGGCGATAGTGTGGAGATTCAGGCGGAACGGATCGTTTATGGCGAAGGTCAGCCCGACGATCAGGCCATGAACCTGCGGCTCAAAACTTTTCAGCAATTCGATGGCGCAGGCGTGGTGACGAACCAGGCGTACGACTTCAAAGGCAATCTGTTGTCCAGTACTCGCCAGCTTCTTGAGGACTACAAGCACGATGTGAACTGGTCGAAGTCTCCTACATTGGAAGAAGAGATATTCACCAGCAGCACCACCTATGATGCTCTCAATCGCCCCGTAACGCTGACTACGCCAGATGCAAGCGTCATCCGTCCCGGCTATAACCCATCGAGCCTCTTGAATCGTATAGATGTGAACCTCCGCGGCATGGCGGCAGCCCAGCCGTTTGTGAGCCACATCGATTACAACGCGAAAGCCCAGCGCGTATCGATTGACTACGGCAACGGTGCGAATACAACCTACGCCTATGACCCGCTCACCTTTCGGCTCGAACATTTCAGGACGACTCGCAGGAACGACCATGCTCTATTGCAGGATCTGCATTACGCGTATGACCCAATCGGAAACATCACATCCATTCATGACAACGCGCAGCAGACCGTCTATTTCAAAAACCAGGTCGTTTCCGCGAGCAATCAATACGTCTACGACGCGGTCTATCGACTGATTCACGCACAGGGCCGCGAGCTGATCGGCCTGCTCGCCGAGCCGCAAACAACCTTCGACGATGGGCCGCGCATGCATCAGCCACTCCCCACGGATGGCCAGGCCATGCGCTGTTACCGCGAATCCTACGACTATGATGCCGTCGGAAACATTCTCAAGATCATCCACCGTGCCGCCGACGGCAACTGGACTCGCAGCTACTCCTACGAGGACGCTCACCCACGAAACAATCGTCTAACTGGCACTCGAATTGGAGAGTTTCACGAGCAGTATGCCTACGACGCCAACGGCAACATGGTCCGGATGCCGCATCTGCCGGCAATGGAATGGGACTTCAAAGACCAACTGCACATGACGCAGCGGCAGGTCATGAACCACGACCAGGGAGAAAGAACTTATTACGTTTACGATTCATCGGGCAAGCGGGTGCGCAAGGTGTCGGACGGAGTTGTTGGCGCTAAGAAAAAAGAGCGGGTTTATGTCGGCGGGTTTGAAATTTACCGCGAATTCGGCAGCAATGGCGCGATAACGCTGGAGCGCGAGACATTGCACGTCATGGACGACAAGAAGCGCATTGCCCTGGTCGAAACCAAGACCGTGAACGCGGATGACGGCTTATCAGAATTGCCGTATTCACTCACACGCTATCAGTTCGATAACCATCTCGGTTCCGCCTGTTTGGAGCTTGATGAGAACGCGTCCGTCATTTCCTACGAAGAATACTACCCATACGGGAGCACATCGCTTCAGTCTGTGCGAACAAATCTTGAAGTCAGCCCAAAGCGCTACCGGTATACCGGGAAAGAGCGAGACGAGGAAACAGGGTTTAACTATCACGGAGTGCGATATTACGCGACCTGGTTGGGCAGGTGGACGAGTTGCGATCCAACGGGTTTAGCGGACGGTGACAATCTGTATTGGTTCGTTCGAAACAATCCACTGCGGTTTGTCGATCCAGCGGGTCGAGCAGCGAACGCAATCGTCCGGCTGGCGTCAGATATTGCCACCTATGTGGCGAACTCAGCCGCTGTCAAATCACTGAAATCAGACCTCGCTAACGTGCAGGAGAGATTGCCCGAAGCACAGAAGGCATTTGAGCGGGCAAGTAAGGCAGTGCAGGAGGAATATGGCCGGGGAAATGTTAGTGAGAAGACCATGGAGGGTTTGAAGAATGCAGAAAAAGAGGTGAAAAGGCTGGAATCCCTTCGTGAAACTTACAAGAACGATCTTACGACAAAGCTTCGTGAACTTGAGCGCAGTTCCAAGAATATCGAAGGGAAAATTCGCACAGTGGAAAAAGACATCGAAAAAGTGACCGATGAAACGGCTAAAAAGCTTAGCGAAAGTGATAGCAAGGAGCGTGGTTACAGAGAGAGCGATCCCGGCTCCGAACTCCGTGGAAAGCTGCGTGAACTTGAACAACAAAAAGAGCAGCTCAATAAATTGAAAGAGCAATACGAAACAACAAAGAAAGATAACGATGACAACAACAATCCGCCTGCGCCGCCGACCGCCGCCGCTCCAGTTACCCCTGCACCGGCTCCCGTGGCAAAACCGTCGGGTAACCCCTCAGGACTGACAGAGGAACAGAGGCAACGCATTATCGAAATGGACAAGCCCATCGAAAACGACACAAAATTCGTGGACACAGCGGGCGAAAAAATTGCGGGAGTAGCCAAGGCCGTTGTCAACAACCCGACCGTTAGAACCGTCGGCGCCGTCGGCGTAGCCGTAGGAGTCGCAGTTTGGGCGGTACTCGGAGGAGGGGGTCTACGCACCTCTCCCACGGGGATTGGGCTCTATCCTGGCGGGCCTGGAGGGGCTTGAACGAAGTCGTTCTCAAATGTTTTTGCTCTGCATTGTTCTTGCGAGCGCAACCACCATCGCCAGGAGTCATGGAGAGGCTCAAGGTCGAACGATAGGTTCATAACCCCAGAGATTTGCGAGATGAGATGAGACTCGGGCTACAGGAGCAATAGGTCCAGTCCCGACATCAGTGCCTTATCAGTTATCAGAGCAAGGAGAATTATGACGCCCAAAGTTATGCAGTACCTCAACAAGAACATTCTGGTTTCGATCCCCGCGCTCTTTGACGACGGAGCATGCAGGGCGCACAAGCTTCTTGGCGCCGAGCCGCACGGGTTGTGGCTGCAATCGGAAGAGTTGATCGAGCGGTTGATGCCGGCCGACAGGCAAGGCGACGCGCCTGTGATGGCGGCGGTGTTTGTTCCTTTCGCGCAAATTGCCGGAGTGATGGTCGTCGCCGAAGGAGCCACAGCACCGCCGCTGGCGGCGAACGAAAGTAGGAAACCATCCGCCGGCCAGAACACTCGCACCAAGGACAAACCCAAAGGAGATCTCTCCTCCAGGAGTAACGCGGCAAAACGAAAAAAGTAAGTGTCGGAAAACGCAGGACGGTTTCGAAGAATACAAGATTGATCAAGAGATGTGACGTGAGCTGCAGGACTTGGCGCGCAGCACAGCGCTCTTATCGACAGTTGCCCAAGAGGAAGAAGAGCTTATGCCGAACATAATTATAATCCGCATTGTTCCCCAGTCGCCGGTTGATGCCAATACGTTCACCAGTTATTTGAATCCGCCCGCGCCGCTGGGCCCGCTAAAGATCACGGCGTTTGATCTCTCGTTCGATAATCCAACGCCCGGGCAGAGCATTGGTTCGGCATCGTACACACCAGCGCCGCCTTCCATTGGGTGGACGTTCAATTCCGAGGATGACAGCGTCACCTCCGATACTTTCGATCCTCCTGTCTATCCCGCTAGTACCGCGGGCGAGATTTTCCAGCAGGTGGATTACATGCCGGCCACCTTTGGTCCGCCGGTGCATGCGACCGACTATTACGAGCTTGAATCGGTCGCCACCGCCATTATCGAAGTTCCCTCAACAGCTGCAACATTCGGTCCTCAAAACATCAATCTGACCTTGCAGGTGCAGTGGGGGTCCCAGGCGATTCCCTTCACCGCCGATTACTACGATGTCCCCGTTTTTAATGTGGCAATACCAGACCTCTCTGCATGGAGTCCATCCTCAACTCCTCAGGCGGACCCGTGGGGTACGTTCACGCCCACGCCCAGCCTTTATATCTCGCTGCCCGTACCGCCGTCATTGGCCAACCCGGTCACGCTGCAATTGCCAACCGATGGCACGCCCCCGCCTTTCGATGCGTTGCTGAAGGCAGTGAATCAGATTCTCACCATCGATCCAGGACCTGCGCTCACGGCGCCGACGACAGCCAATGCAAACGCAGGCGACACGACTTTGCAATTTGCCGCGGGCACTGCCGGAATCGTAGTAGGCATGGCAGTGAGTGGCGCAGGCATTCCGAGCGGTACCACCGTGATTGCGGTGACTCCGGCAGGTTTGGTCACACTGAGCCAGGAGGTTTCGGCCAATGAGGGCAGCGGCAACTCCATCACGTTCACGCTAGATTTGGGAGCCCTAACCTTTGGTCAGTGCCAGAACATTGCTTATGAAATTGTCTGGAGCCAGCAGCCGCCGATGCCAGCGCCGCCGTCCTCGGATCCGGTGGAGAACCTTTATACCAATCCGCCCAATACCGGCGCTCTTCTTAACGGCGGCATGTCGAGCAGTACTCCGAATCAACAGGAGAGCGACCGGCAACAGTTTGAGGGCCAGCTCAAGAGTTATTACGCGGTCGCCGACACTACCGCAGACCGCATGACGAACTACGTGTTCGCGCTTTCGGCTGCGATTGCGTGCGAACAGATGAGCATTATGGCTCCGCTTGCGCTGCTGGATTTACCGATGAATCCCGGACAGCCAAGCAATGCTCCCCTCGGTGACGCGGAGGTCATTCTTACAGGACTGGGCAGCATCGACCCACCCGCTAACTTTGGAGTGCCAGCGGCTTATTTCTACGCTCTTGCTGCAAGCATGCCGACCAACTCCGGCGCGCAGGATCGCTATCAAAACGCCACCGGCAGCCAGTTGCAGAGCTTGCTAAAACAGCTCACCGCGGCGATCAACGCAGAAACCGTTACCGACGCTGAGGCATTTGCAACGGTGGCCGGGGCGATCAATGCCGCGCAGGCCGCGCGCAGGATCAGCGCACTGGGAGTTCCAACCGGATCGGCAACGCCGCTCGCACCTCTTGATGCTCTCGAACTCCTCACCAGCGCGGAAACTAAATTAGGAAATACCTTGTCGTTTAGTTCCACGGCAGGTGTCACCATCGGCATGTTGGTAAGCGGCGCGAATATTGCTGCCAACACGACGGTGACCGGATTATCCGGCAGCGGCACATCGCTGACGATCAACCCGCCAGTCCTCGGCGATTTGGCCGCCGGCAGCCACATTGTCTTCACGCCGGCGTACTCCGCGGACCTGCAAACATTGATTAAATCCTGGCTGGGTTATCCGCTGGCAGTACCGGGAGTGGCCAGCAGCCAGGCTTATCAAGCCACCGACGACGCAACAAAATTCTGGCCTCTCAATGCCAGCCTGGAGCCCGGTGCGTTTCTCAATCTGGTTTTGTGCGCTCTTACCCAAGGCTATATTATTCCGGCGCCATTCAACGTGGCGCTGGGCGACAAGATCACGGAATATCTCAAGACCATCTTGAACCCGCCCACGGTCGCGACTCTGGCTTCGGTGTCGGTCGAACAGTGGACTCAATTCTTCCAACAGAATCCGACGTGGCTGCCGCCTTCCAGTGGCAATACGACGGCGCAAATTGAAGCGTTCATCAGCAATGCGAAGCAGTTCTACTCTGTCGGATCGGACGGCCCCTCCAGTTCCATTTTTCTTGCCACTAATGCCCCGACACTGGCGGGCAACTCCGTGTTGTTTTTTGCGTCAACCGCCGGAATCATTCCTACGATCACCTGGTCTGTGACCGGCGCGGGCATTCCAGCCGGCACAACAGCGAGCGCGATAACGCCCACTACAGTCGGGTTGAGCAATCCGGTTTTGGCAGGTGGGGTATCAAACGAAGCGAACATCCTCTTCACGCCAAACATAGTGAGTGCGGCTTCCAGCGCGCTGCCTCTTCTGCAGGCTCCTTTCACCGATTGGCTCAATGCTTGTCTTGGTTTTTACGGCCCGTTCACCTTCGGCAACGGCTTCAATCTTGCTAATTTGAAGATCGCCGCGGGCGATGTTTTCGGCGGCGATCAAGCTGCCCAGGATTGGCTTGTCGACGTACTCGTGACTATCGATGCGCTTTATCAAGTCATGAAGACGGTTGCGCTTCCGGTAGCAGCTGCCAGCGCTCCGTATTTCGAGTTTTCTGTAGTCGAAGCGCTCTATGCCCGCGGTTTCAAATCGGCTGCGGACATGACAGAACTCTCCAGCGCCGAGTTTCAGCAAGCGCTGACCGGAACGGTGGCATATGATCTGGCCGGACCCATCTACACTTCGGCGTCCGCCATTGCTCCGCCCGCTCCCGCGCCACCACCCCCCGGCAGCTTTCAATCCGTGAATCCAGATGGATCGCTGACTAACTGTATCCCTCCGCCCTGCCTGTCGCCTCTGGGTCCGGTTGCTTACCTGAACGAAATGCTACAGGTTTCGCCGAGTTCAACCTGCGAGAATCCGCTGACTCCAACCGCGGCAAACACATTAGGATCCGTGCTGGCCCAGCGTCGTGGACCTCTTGGCAATCTGGCGGCGAGTTGCGCGAACCTGGAAACGCCTCTGCCTTTGATCGACATCGTGAACGAGTGCCTGGAGTTCATGGGTTCGGTTCCGGCCCCTACGAACGGCACGGTCTATGACACGTCGACTGATGCCTTGGCAGGACATCTTTTGTGTCACGAAGAAGCCTGTCCGGAAAAAGAAGAGAAGCCACCTTGCCATGAGCCGTGCAAAATATTTGCCGCTTTGCCCGAGTACTCGACCCCGGCAACGCCAGTCAGCAGCGCAACGCCAATGACTTCCAACAGCGCGGTCGAGCCGCTGGTTTACAACAACCTGAAAACTGATTTCTCAGACTGTTGTCTGCCTTATTCCCAGGCGATTGATATCTCCCGAACTTATTTGCGTCATTTCCGCAGCTGCCGCTTCGAAGAAATGCGGACCTTCCGCAAATGCATCACCGAGTTTGTTCTCGATCCGGTGAACGAACCAACTGGATTTCAATCGTATCTCTGGCGTTATCCGGTTCGCATCGATACCGCAATCGAATATCTGGGCATTACTCCTGACGAGTACGAGTTACTTTTTCAGGGAACTCCGCCGGTTCCTTGCGCCGCTCCGGCGACCGCGCCCCCGGGAACTACGCCTCCGCCTAATACGCCTCCACCCACAACACCTCCGCCGAACACACCACCGGGAACCGTGCCCGGAGTTCCAACGATCAGCAGTCGAGACATTGCTACCTCCGCGGGCCTTGCGCCGTGGCAGTTATATGGCTTCGCTTCCGCGGGCGATAACGATCCCTGGACCGAAGTGGTGGCGCAGTTGCCTCAGTTTCTTGAGCGAACCTGCCTGACTTATTGCGAGTTCGTCGAGCTATGGAAGTCAGGGTTCGTTTCATTCAGCAATGGCGACGATCAGAAGAATGGCATATTCCCCGATTGTGAACCTTGCTGCCTGGACAAGTTGTGGCTTCAGTTCCCGGAGACTCCGGGAGAGCAGGTTGCCTTGGTCGAACTTGCTGTATTTATCCGGCTGTGGCGAAAACTGAAGGAGTCGCACTGCTTCTGTTATTCCTTCGCGCAGCTTCGAGACATCTGCGATGTTTTGCACCTGTTCAACGGTGGTCTTATCAACCCCGACTTTATTCGCCAGTTCGCCGCTTTTCAGATGTTGCGCGATCACTTCCAAATGGAACTCGCGGATCCGCTGGATAAAATTTCGGCCGCCGCAATCGATGCCGACCGAACTCAACTGCTGGCGCTTTGGGTGGGGCCGACAGCCGCAAAGTGGAATTGGGCGGTGAAGCAACTGATTGAGCGAATCGAACACTACGCGCAGCGGCGCCACAAATGCGATCGGCGGTCTCCTGAATTCATCAAGGTGTTGGTGTCGAATCTTGATCCGCTCTCGCAGCTCGCGGGCTTTGATCCAACTTCGGCGACCGACAACTGGCATGCATTACCCACACACACATTGCGGTTTGCCGAAGTGCTGGCGAAGATTTATGCCTCGAACTTCAGTGTCGGCGAAATCATCTACCTCTTCACTGCCGACCATCACCTCGACGGGGACGATCCCTTTCCTCTGCAGGAAGACAACGAAGCGCTCGATTCGCCGATGGGCCTTCCTGACGACGAAACGAAGTTTTCGCTTTGGCATCTGCGACGCAAGCTGCTGGAAGTGCAGGTTGCAGATGAAAATTGCGAGGAATGGCAGTGGAAGAAAATCGACGCCGCACTACAAGAAGACTTCGGCTTCGCGCACAGCGATGTGCTCGCGCTGGGCCAGCATTTCTTCCCCGGCGTTCTGGCGCACGCCGGCTATCAGGTCGATAGCGCATCAACCCGTTATCTCAGCGCACTTCCAACGGCGAGCACCTCGGCGCCAATGTGGAATATTCCTGCCGACGGGCCCTTCCAATACGATCCCACCACGCAGCAACTGTGGACTCAGTTGCCACTCACCGACGCGGCAGTGATCGCGAAGCTGACTCACGTCCACTCTCTGAACGCGAACGAACAAAAAGCTGTTCAAGATTTGTATTTCCAGCCGCGTACCATGCTTGCAGGTTTTGCCCTGCTATTTTCCGATTTCTCCTCGGCGGAAAAGCACCTGATTGAGGAGCGGGATGAAAACGAACGCTGGAAATTCTTTCGCAAGCAATTCGTTCTTTGTCATCGCCGCTGTCGCATCATCGCGGAGCACCTCTCTCAACATGTTGCTGCTATGACTGGACAGGAGTGCCCAGAGAGCGAAGCGCCGGCGCTGCTGATCTTGCGTGAGTTGTTTGCCGACGAGAATTTGGCTACCGCTGATTGGGAGAATGACGCCGGAACCACTCCGCCGGTCATGTGGACTCCGCCTCCGGAGGGAGGCGCTTTCGCCGCACTGCTGGGACTCACCGGAACAGGCTTGGATGTTGAGTACAAAGAAGGTGACGCTGTGGTTTGGCGCGATGTATCCGGTCCGCTCTCGGGCTTCGGCAGAGAGCGAGACAAGGAAAACTGTCCCGTGCCGACGGTGTTGCCGTCGATGAGCGCCACTCTTACTCCTCAGCAGATGCAGTTTGTCAGCGTACACAATGGGTTCCTGATGAAAGACGCAACCGAAGCCTGGCTGGGCGGAGCGCAAGGCTGCGAAGTGAAGTGGTCTGGAGCTTTGCTCGTAGACCACGAAGGCACCTATGAGTTCTGGGCTGGCGCTCCCACGCCGGGCGACGAGAAGCCTGATTGGGAAGTGGCAGAACGTCGGAAGTGGCGCGTGATCCTGAAGCGCGGAGAGCGCAAATGGATATTGCTGAGCCATCACTGGCTCGGCGAAGAAGAACATCGTTCTTCGTCGTTGCCGCTGAAGCGTGGCGTCTATGAGCTAAAGGTAGAACTGATTCGGCCCGCACCTGAATTTCTCAACGATGAACAAGTCTGCGCGCAGCACACCGGATTCCAGGTGAAGTATTCGGGGCCCGACACTCAGGATCAGCGGACTGAAATCCCCCATCACCATTTGTTCTCCATATTGAAGGACCAGCCGCTGGGCGCAGGCATTACCACCCTCAGCCCGGGAGCAACTTCATTCCTAAGCCAGTACTACACCAGTTCGCTGCGCGATATTCGCCGGACCTACCAGCGAGCTTTCAAAGCTCTGCTATTTGCCCATCGCTTTGCGCTCTCGGCAAAGCGCCAATCTCACGGCACTTCTGAACTGGAATACATGCTTGCGCAGGCAGCGAACTTTGCCGGCGCGGCCTACTACCGCACCGCTGGCGGATTTGTGCGCCATGCCGCCGATTTCGATTTCAATTTTCTGCCTTTGCTCGATGATTACCATCCTCCAACGCAGGATTCGCGCACGTATCCTTCGCAGCAAAGAATGCAAGCCATGTTCGACTGGTGGGAGCGGCTCTTTGACTACACCATGGTGCGCAAGGACGTTCGCCACCGTTGTGATCGTCACCTCTGGCATCTTTTTGAAGAAGCAGAAGAGAAGCAGCCTGCACACCCCGCTTATCTGTTGCGGCACATTGGCGCGGACTCGCGTCACTGGCATTTGGACTTGCGCTACCACCAGGGCCAAAGCGTTCCCGTTTATGCTGTTAGCAGCATCGATCTGGAAGATGACCGCTGGACGGTGCGCGCCTGGCACGCGGACCAATGGATTCGCGCGCTCCAATGTTTCTTCGCCGCCAAGGACATCACCGTGGCGCGTCCGGATCTATGGGCGTCGGACGATCCTAGTGCTGTGGTTGCGGGTGAAACGGAAACCGGCAACGCCAACCTATCTTCCTTCCTCTGCGACGGCTGTTTCGAAAACGGCAAGCCGTGGCGTTACGAAGACGTTAAGCGGCTCAACGACGGTCTGCGGGAACGCGGCCGCAATGCGCTGCTCGCCTACCTGTGCCACATGGATCGTGTTCCACTTCCCTGGCTCGCGGGCGAGTTCGCCGAAGTTCCCCGCGATCTTAGCGATCTCCTGCTACTGGATGTGGAAGCCGGCATCTGCGAAAGGGCGAGCCGCATCGACGAGGCCATCACGGCGGTCCAAAACTTTGTTCTCCGGGCGCGTCTGCAGTTGGAGCCGGGTTGGACCATTACCCACGAATTTGCGCGCATGTGGGACCGCGAGTTTGCCACATTCCACATCTGGCAGGAATGCAAACGCCGCCATCTCTACAAAGAGAATTGGATCGAATGGACTGATCTGGAGAAAGCACGGCGCGTGGAAGCCTTCCGCTTTCTCGAATCCAAGCTGCACAGTTCGGAGCTGACAGTCGCAGCTCCGGGCGGTCTCGAGTGGTGGCCGGATGAGCGTCCGCCGGTTCACAAGAGCCTGGAGCTGCTGCAAAAGCGTGAGTCCTCGGAGATGCAGCTATTACCAACTCCGCGAGAAGGATTGAATCTTCTCGCCACTCCGGAACGTGATGCGCGGCCTTCGTGGCTTACCGCTGTTCAACCTGCTGCCGGCTCAAACCAGGGTAACGTACCCGCGGCGAATGCGGTGACGCTTCCTTTCTGGATGGAAACAGCCATCCGTCTGGGCACGCGTTTCTATCGCATCGCGGCGGCGGGCGTGCCTCCCGCAGCTATGGGATTCGAGCCGCATAAGAGCGGTGGAAAGAACTGTGTCAGTTGCTGCGAGGAGTGCGGATGCACTCATCCCGCGCTGGTGGATGAATACTATTTCTGGTTGATCGATGGAGAGTTCTACGATCCGCCGGTTACACCGACTCCTCCAGGATACAGTGCACCACCGAGCACGACTCCGATTCCACCCAATGACTACCAGGACGGCTATCAGAACGACTTCTACGATCCAAATCAACAAGAAGCAGCTTTCTGGCAGGACATAACGCAGTTGCCGCAGTTGCTGGATTGGCCGCCCTCGCCCATGGTTCGCCTTGCCTGGTGCCGTGTTCACAACGGCGAGTTCCAGCAGCCGCGCAGATCGCACCAGGGTGTGCCAATTCAAACTGGATCAACCAGCGATCTTTCTTTTCTCGGACGCACGGCGGATTCGCTTACTTTTTCTGTGAGCAATGCCGTTGCTCCGGAAGGTTATTCAGATCCTTCGGCTCCTGGCTTTCGCTACGACCTCGCCACGGACGATGCCGTCGTGCTCCCATTGGTCACGCAGATCCCTGCGTTGGATATTCCTACATTTGTGGACGGGAAGCTGCCCGCGTATCCGTACTTCGTCTACGACGCGCCGGGGTCGCATCTGTTTCCGCTCTCGCCGTTCAGTCCATCTCTCGCGGTTGCGCAGGCATTGCGTTCGCGCTGCCGCTTCGAGGCTGCACTCAAATGGTATCGGCTTGTCTTTGATCCGTTGCAGCAAGATTGCACGTGGGTGGTCTGCGCGAGCGACACGCCTCCAACTGTTCCGCCGCCGCCGAATCCCAACGGCGGCGGGAACATTCCCGCAAATCCCGCAAGCGTGCCGAGCAGTACTCCCCGGCTATCGCCTGCGGCAACAACGACGCAACCTCCGAACCAACCTCCAGTGACGAATCCGGGCCCGCCGCCAAATCAGCCTCCAGTACAAGGCGCGCCTTCGCCCGGTGCGTGCTGTGACAGCACCGACATTACCTGTGCCGAGGCCAGAAATCGTTCCATCATCCTGCACTACGCGGAGACTCTGAAGGAATGGGGTGAAGCTACGATGCGCCGGGGCAATTCGACAGAGGCATTTCAGAAGGCTCGCTTGATTTTCGACACCGCTGATTTGATTCTGGGCAAGATGCCTTGCAACGTGCGGGTGCAGGAACCGGCGACTCTGCAAACGGTCTCAACTTTCAAGCCGGCTTTCGCGCCACTCAACCCCAGGCTTCTCAATCTTTATGCGGAAATAAGAGACCGCCTGAACCTGATTCGTGCCTGCATCGATTCGCGTCGCTTGAATACCGGAAGTGCAAGCTGCGAAATGCCCTACTTCGGTAACAGCCACGTGCACCAAGGCTGGCGCACCACTGTCGAGCCTTGCGCGGATGAAAACGACTGGTGCTATCTGCACAGTCCCTACCGATTCATGTTCTTGATCGCTAAAGCTCAGGAACAGGCCTCCAAAGTACAAGAACTCGGCGCTGCGCTCCTGGCGGCCTTTGAGAAGGGAGACGCCGAGTACCTGGCATCGCTGCGCGCCGGGCAGGAGCGCGAATTGCTGACTCTGGGGCTGGAAGCCAAGAAGGATCAGTGGCGGGACGCCGATTGGCAGATAGAAGCCCTGCAAAAAACCAAGGCAGTCAGCCAGGCAAATCTGGTTTACACCAATGGCCTGATTGCGGCCGGCCCAGGCGGTCTGATCAATGGTGAGATTCAATACCAAAACCTCACCTCTCTGGCAATGTCATTACGCAGCGCCGCGAACATCACCGAGGGCATCGGTGAAGGCATGCGTCTGATCCCCGACATCGTGCTCGGAGCTGCCGGGTTTGGTGGAAGCCCCGTCTCTATTCTCTGGATTCCGCTGGGTACCAAGATCGGCGAGGCTCTGGAAGCCGCGGCTCGGCTCATGAATAACTCGGCAGAGATCAACAGCATGAACGGCCAGCTCAACCAGACCGATGCTTCATGGCTGCGGCGCCTCAACGAATGGACGCATCAGGCGCGGACACTTGCCATTGACATTCAGCGGGTCGAGCGGCAGATCCTCGGCGCGCAAAGACAGCGCGATCAGGCTCTTCAGGGTCTCGACAGCCATCGCTGCCAAATGGAACAGTCCGCCGAAGTGCAGAACTTCCTTCGTGATAAGTTCACGGCGCATGACCTGTATCTTTTCCTGCAAAAAGAAACGGCTGCGCTTTATCACAAGACGTACGACCTGGCGATGTACACCGCGCGGCAAGCGCAACATGCGTTCAATCTGGAGCGCGGACATACCACCCGCCATTTCCTTCCTGAATGTGCCTGGGACAATCTGCACGACGGGCTTATGGCCGGCGAACGGCTGTCGGCTGCTCTGCGACAGATGGAAAAGGCTTACCTCGATGAGAACGTTCGCGAATACGAACTCACCAAACATTTTTCGCTGCGCATGCATTTCCCCATGGAGTTCCTGCGCCTGCGAACCACCGGTTGCTGCGAGATAGACATTCCCGAGTGGATGTTCGATCTCGATTTTCCCGGCCAATACATGCGCCGGATCAAGAACGTGACCCTCACCATTCCCTGCGTGACCGGCCCCTATACGGGAGTTCACTGCCGCTTGACGTTGATCAGCAGCGTGACCCGCATTGATCCGCGGCTGAGTGCTCCCGTGCATGATTGCTGCTGTCCGGAGCCGTGCTGCTGCGAATGTTGCGGGGATGAAAAGCTGGCCCGCGAGTATGAACTCTGTCCCGACGATCCCCGAGCAGTTCGACAATATGCGGCAAGGGAAGCGATCGCGACTTCGACCGGACAGAACGATTCCGGAATGTTTGAACTCAATTTCAACGACGAACGATACCTGCCATTCGAGTACATGGGAGCAGTCAGCCGCTGGCGAATCGAGTTGCCGCCGGAGAACAACTACTTCCCGATGCACACCCTCAGCGACGCCATGATTTGCATGAGACACACCTCTCGTGAGGGCGGAGGGTTGTTGCGTCGCGCCGCAAATGAAGCCGCGCACCGTCATCTACCCGGCGACGGCTGGTGCTTCTTCGACGTGCGCCACGAATTCCCCGATGCGTGGCAGCTTTTCCGCGATTCCGCAAAAAGCGAAAGATCGACAAGCCGTCTCCCACTCCGGCTCGACCGGAAGATGTTTCCGTTTGTCCCCGGAGCTCCCGAAGTTTTGATCGGCAACATGGCAATCTTTTTCTCATCACGCGAGCACGAAGAGTGCGGCTGCCCGAAAATCGAAGGCTGTCCTTGTCCGGAACATGGCAGGCCCGCTAGCCGTATCGTCGAATTCAGCCGGATCCGGGAGCATCGGGATCGTGGCCGCGATCGCCGCGATCACGATCACCACAATAACGATCACCACAATAACGATCGCGAGTGCGAACTGATCGTCTCCTGCATGGCGAATGATGAATGGCCTGATCTATATTGCGGAATGTTTGACTCGGGCGTTGGCCCGCTTGGCGGAGACTGCCACCGTCGCGAAGTGGAATTTCGCTTCCCGGATTGCTGTGGCGAAGTCGAGCGGGTTTTTCTATTGTGCCGCTACAGTCTCAGACCGTGTGCCGGCAATGATTGCGATAAGAGCCATTTGCCAGTAAGGCAGGAAGAAGTGGTGAGAGCATGAAGCGGGCTGAACAAAGCTGAACGCGGCTGGATTCAAGCTTGGTTCTGGTTACGCGTGCAACCCAGGCTGTTTCCGTTAGACTGGTTATCCATCGGAGACTGCCTCTTGCACAAGCTCACATCGTTCCCTCTCCGTCGTATCGTTGCGCTGTTTCTTTCCTTTCTTGCCGTCTCAGCCATCGCGCAGTCGGTACCGCCGGAGTTGTTGAATGGACTCAAATGGCGGTTGATCGGACCTTTCCGAGGCGGTCGCGTGGTTGCCGTTGCTGGCGTGCCCGGTGATTCCACGACGTTTTATTTTGGCGCGGTCAATGGCGGCATCTGGAAGACTTCCGACGCTGGAGTTGTATGGACTCCAATCTTTGACAAGCAGCCCGTCGCCTCGATCGGCGCCATCGCCGTGGCTCCGTCCGATCCCAAAACCATCTACGCCGGAACGGGCGAGTCCGACATTCGCTCCGACCTGTCTTCGGGCAACGGAGTTTATAAATCCGTTGAGGGGGGGTCTATGTGGACACACATCGGCTTGGAAGAGACGCGCCAGATCAGCCGCATCGTGATCGATCGGCGAAATCCCAGCATCGTTTACGTCGGAGCACTGGGGCATGCGTACGGTCCGAATGAACAGCGCGGAGTCTACAAATCTGTTGACGGAGGAATGCATTGGAACAAGGTACTCGATGCAGGGCCGGACAGCGGCATCTCAGACTTGGCGATCTGTTCCGGCAACTCGCAGCTTTTGTTTGCCGGCACATGGCATACGCATCGCCCCCCGTGGAGCACCTATGCTCCCATCGATGGACCGGGTGGTGGCATCTACCGATCGCAAGATGCGGGTAAAACCTGGGTTCGCCTTGGCGATAAAGGACTGCCCGAAGGCGACTGGGGGCGAATCGGGATTGATGTTGCTCCGGATGGCAAACGGGTATACGCGCTCATTCAAGCCAAAAAGGCGGGTCTCTACCGTTCTGACGACGGCGGCGATACATGGATTCTCGAAAATGCCGATCCGCGGCTCACTAGCAGGGCTTGGTATTTCAACAGCGTCACTATTGATCCGCGCAATCCCGACGTGATCTACATTCCAAACGTGGCTCTCTATCGATCCGAGGATGGAGGCAAAACAATTTCCATCGTGCGCGGAGCTCCGGGTGGAGACGATTACCACCAGATTTGGATCGATCCCAAGAATTCCGCCAGCATGGTCCTCGGCACGGATCAGGGAACAACGATCAGCCTCGACCGCGGCCAGACCTGGAGCACTTGGTACAACCAGCCAACAGCGCAGCTCTACCACGTGATTACCGACAATCAGTTTCCCTATGTGGTGTACGGCGCACAACAGGATAGTGGAAGCGCTGCTGTCCTGAGCCGAACAGACCATGGCCAAATCACGCCGCGTGACTGGTTTCCCGCGGGTGAAAGCGAAAGCGGATACATGGCCCCCGATCCCCAGGATCCAAATATCGTTTTCCTGAGCAGCGCATACGGCGGTGTTGACCGCTACAACAGGAAAACCGGATTCAGTCAGAACGTCACACCCTGGCCCGTGCAAGCGTTCGGCTCGGAGATTGATCAGCGCAAATATAGGGCGCCCTGGACTCCACCACTCGTTTTTTCTCCGTCCGATCCAGAGGCGCTTTATTTTGGCACTCAATATGTGATGAAGACCGTTGATGGTGGCCTGCACTGGGTGACAATCAGCCCCGATCTAACTGGAGCGGCACAGAGCCCGCAAGATAAGAATGACAAACGTTCAGGACCGCCAACCGTAGAGAATGCGAAGCAGAGAGGCTATGGGGTTGTGTTCACAATCGCGCCATCGGCGCTCAACCGTGATCTAGTCTGGGCGGGAAGCGACACGGGGTTGATTCATCTAACGCGCGATGGTGGGAAAACCTGGAAAGATGTGTCGCCCCCCAGGCTCACTGACTGGAGCAAAATTTCCCTCATCGAAACTTCGCATTTTGATCCGGCCGTCGCCTATGCTGCCGTGGATCGCAGTCGCCTTGATGATCAGACGCCTTACATTTATCGAACGCGCGACTATGGAGTTACCTGGCAACTGATCACCATGGGAATTGCTGTCCCGGCATTTGCACGCGCCATACGCGAAGATCTTCAGTGCAAGGGACTGCTTTTCGCGGGAACCGAGTTGGGCGTCTATGTATCTTTCGATGACGGCGATCACTGGCAATCGTTGCAACTCAATCTACCGGTCACTTCCATCCGCGATCTCACAATTCACGGCGACGATCTGATAGTCGCCACGCACGGACGCTCGTTCTGGGTTCTCGACAACATCACGCCACTGCGCCAGGCGACTGAGGCTGTTAAGGCGAACGCCGCCTGGCTCTATAAGCCTGCGATAGCATTTCGCATCGATAACGACTCTTTCCCCGGAACGCCACTTCCTCCGGAGGAACCCACGGCCGAAAACCCTCCCGGGGGCGCGATGATCGATTATTTCCTCGAGTCCGCCGCCAACGAAGTTAAGCTGGAAGTTTTCGATACGCAGCAGAATCTGGTGCGGAGATTTTCCTCGGCAGATAAAGGCCTGGCAAAGCGCACCCCGCTGCCCATCGCGGAACGCTGGTTCCCCAAGCCTACGGTCCTTGAGAAAACTCCGGGGATGCATCGCTTTATCTGGGATCTTACATGGAGCAGTTCCGGAGGGCCCAGCTCGGATGAAGATTCCGAATACCGCAATCCCAGCGGACCTGAGGCTGTGCCCGGAATCTACCTGGTTCGTCTCACTGTCGATGGACAGAGCCAAAACGAGCCACTGCAAATCACTATGGATCCGCGCTCGGCTGCGACTCCGGAGACACTTAAGCAGCAGCTACAACTCGGTCAAGAAATGTACGCAGAAACTCTTGGCGCACGTCGCGCCCTGGCCGAGATCAGTTCACTGCAGAAACAAATCGCAGACGTTCAACAAAAAGTTGACCCGCAAAAATCAGGACTCAAGTCCGCCTTGGCGGAGGCTCAATCAGAAATAGAAAAGATTCTTGTGAATAAGGCGACTCCGGCAGATAGAGCACCCGGTCTCCAGGAAGCCTACGCCGGTGTGGCCTCAGCGCTGCGAGTCGTCGAAGGCGGGGAGCGCGCTGCGCCTTCGCAAGCGATCGCTCTTTATGAGGAGTCCGATCGACAGGTTAAAGCACGCATCGCAGAGTGGGCCACCTTCAAGCAGGCAAAGTTACTCCCGCTCAATCAGAAACTTCATCAGGAAAATTTTGCTCCCATGGCCATCTCGGAAATTGAACGGGAAGTGGAACTTCTAATGTCGCGCTAAGAACCAAACTCTAGACTGCCAAACCAGGAATTGGGGACAAGGATTTTCGTGCAGTTACTGCGCGGCAGGATCAATAAATGGGACACGCTAACTCCGGCGCGCTGAAAAGCGCGCCGTCAGCGCGTTGGTAGATTTGATTGCTGTCTTAGTTCTGAATCGAGCTGCCAACCTGCGAAAATACGTTGTTGGCGTTCGAACCGATGAGGCGGATGGTTCCAACCACAATCACCAGAATCACCGCCAGCATCACGGCGTATTCCGCGATATCCTGACCACTCTCATCCTTCCACAGGTGCTGCAACATGTTTGCCACGGGCTCCCTCTCTTTCTCGCTTGAATAACCTAAACCCCTTTTTCGTGCTTGAACAGGGGGACACCGACTAAATCTAAATGAACCGGTCAACTGTTCCCGAGGCTGGTCTTAGCACCAATGGTAGTGGCTGCTGGGAAAACGGCCAATAGCACGAAGGTGCTACGGCCCTTCTTTTGCCTCTAACATTGCCTCCAGCCAATTTCTACGCGATGCTCTTTAACGGAAGCGCCTGATTGACCGCAAACAAAGCCAACTCTAACCGGGTCGACACCCCCAGTTTATCGAAAATGTTACTCAAGTGGTGTTTCACCGTATCTTCACTGATTTTAAAGTATTCGGCAATTTCTTTGTTGGAATATCCGGCAACAACCGCGGAAACAATTTCCAACTCCCGGGGCGTCAGGCCGAACTTTCTCTGCCGCGCTTCGTCGCTGGAAGACTGCATCAGGGTCCGCAGGTATTGCACCAGGTTGGAAACACTCTCCCGTCCCACCCAATATTCTCCGGACATCACCGTGTGAATCGCCTTCAGCAGCAACTGTGTTGCTGAATCCTTGAGCACCACTCCGCGCGCGCCAAGCTGCAGGGCTTCCACGATCTGCCCTTTTTCCGCCGCCGCCGTCAGCAGGATTACCCGCACCGGCGTGGAGGTCGATCCCGCGCTCAGATCGCGCAGGGCCTCCAGTCCAGGATGCTTGGGCATGGCTAGATCCAAGAGCAAAATGTCGGGCTTGATTTGCCGCGCCAGCTTCACCGCTTCGGCGCCATCGGAAGCCTCGCCCAGAACTTTCAAGTCCGGCTCCGCCTCCAGCAACCGGCGCAAGCCATCGCGAAAAATCGGATGGTCGTCGGCGATGACGATTCGAACAGTTTGCGGCTTCTTAAAATTCATGGGGCACTTCTCCGCCTCGCGGCACACTGACTTCCAGGCGCGTTCCTTGTCCGGGATTTGATTCTACAGTGAGTTCCCCCGCAATCAAACGGACACGTTCCTTAATGATCATAGGCCCCTTACCGATTTCATCCAGTTGATCCTGCGTGTAGCGCCCGGTAAAAGGAAATCCCTTGCCGTCATCTTCCATGGTCAGACTCCAGCGGCTCTCATTCGATCCCAGCCGCACCAGCGCATGCCGGGCCGTGCTGTGCTTGCGCACGTTGACCAGTCCTTCCTGCACAATGCGCAACAATTCGCGGCATACTTTCTGCGGCATATCTAATTTTTCCAGGTCGGTCACGAAGCGCGCGGAAATGCCCGTCTCCCGCTGGAAACGCTCCACCGTATCGTTGAGTACGGGCAGCAGGCGGTGCGAATCCACGTCGATCGCTTTCATCTGCTGCATCAGCTCGCGCAGCTTCAAAACTTCTTCCCGCAACAATCCCTGGATTCTTCCCAACTCACCCCCAATGGGCTTGTCGGCGGCATCTTGACGCCTTAGCACATCCACCTGCATTTCCACGGCAATCAACGATTGCACCGCTCCGTCATGCAATTCGCGGGCGAAGCGTGCCCGCTCGGCCGCGCCCGCTCGGCGCCGCAACTGGTGCAGCAGATATACGTTGTAAATCGCCGGCCCTACTTGCCGGATCAAATCCTGCATAAAGCGAAGTTCTTCCAGCTTTTCTCCCTGCCAGCGCGGATTGAAGAGAAAGATGCGGCCTTTCCATTCGCTGCCAAAGAGAAACGAAACCGTCACTACCGACGTAAAAGGTTGCGCCTGGCGCAATCGCGCCAGAGATTCCGTCGATGCCACGGGAAGTTGATTGCCTTCGCTGCCCAGCGCCAGCGACTCCCATTTGTCTCCTTCGCCCGCTCCGTAGCAAACGTCTCCAGGAAAATCGGCAAGGTAGATCTCGGCATCGCGCGCCCTCGAGTCGAGCCATGTAAATTCGGAAAGCGCCCCATCTGATTTATGCAACTCCCCAAGGAAAACCCGGTAATTCCGCGTCTCTTGCGCTGCGATCAGCAATCGCGCGGCGCCATAAATGTTGACGACTTCGCCGAAGATTTGCTGGAGCGTGCCCGTCAGTCCTGCTTCCACCCGCGCCTTGGCGAGAATCCGTGTGACGAATGCCTTCTCCGCCCGCAACTTTTTTTGCTGGCCCGCCAGATAACCCAGCAGCAGCCCCATCACCAGCAGATAGATCGAAAGCATGAACAGGCGCTTCGGCTCGAACTCCTCGAGATTGATGTTCAGGCCGGAAAATAGGCGCCAAGGCAGTGCCCGGCCGGGGTTCCAAACGTGCAGCAAGAGGCTCTCGATCCAGAGCAACGCGACTTCCGCCGCGGCTGTGCTTAGCGTTTCCCATTGTCCCCAGCGATAGGCTGCTGCTACCAGAACAAAGAAGAAAAACAGAAAGAACGGGCTCCGCGGTCCTTCGGCAAACACCGAAATTAAGGCCGGCCACACAATATCCGCCCCGTGTACCAGCAGGCGAAACGCCACGGTGGACTGCTGTCTGCGCCGCAGCAGCGTCATTACCAGAACGCCATGAATCAGATAAAGCCCGAGCAAGCCGTAGGCGATCGGCGCATGTCCTAACTGCGTGGGATCCATGTAAATTGCGGCCAGGGCGGAGATGGCGAGAAACACCCGCGCTGTGGCCAGCCAGCGCTCGATGCGCCGCACCTCACCGGGATCGGTAGGGTCTTGCAATCTCCAGGAAAGCCGATAGCGGTCACTGCTGTTCAATCGAATGCACTCCCCAAGCTCGCGCGACTCTGCCGCATACTATTGATTGGAAAGGGAATCCGCAAGCAAAACTTTTCTCGCCGCAGGGTCGCTTTCGTAAACACGCAAAACTCTTGGGCCCGATATTTTGAGGTTACCAGAGTAACCAGACCTCAATCCTCCATCAATCTAAAATATTTAGCAAAGGAGTGTCTTGAGCTTACGCATCAAGCTTTGGTCCGCCGCGGTTGTAGCCTGCTTGGCGGCGTTAGTGGTTGCAGCTCTCCTCCTGCGCCAATCTTTTCAGCTGACTGCCTTCAGCGACATCATTCAGTGTTTGCTCCTTTTCTCCGGCACGCTTTCATTTCTTACACGCGCGCATAGTGCAAAAGGCCGCATGCGGCTGTTTTGGTCGTTGATGACTCTGGGCCTCGCTCTCTGGCTGTTTTATCAATTCCTGTGGACTTATTTTGAAGTCTTTCTGCGCGCCGACGTTCCCGACATTTTCTCCGGGGACATCATACTTTTTATCCACATCGTCCCGCTGATCGCCGCGCTGGCCTTGCGTCCTCACGTCTCTCGCGATCAATATGCCGCGCGTCTGGGACACTTGGATTTTGCCTTACTTTTCGTCTGGTGGGTTTATCTATATGTGCTGCTGGTCATGGCCTGGCAATATGCTATGCCCGACAAGGGTCACTACAACGACAATCTGAACGCCGTCTATCTGGTCGAGAAGATTTTTTTCCTGGCAGCTTTGGCGTTCAGTTGGACGCATTGCAAAGGCCGCTGGAGAAGTTTCTACGCCAATCTTTTCGCCGCGAGTCTGCTCTATGCGACCAGTTCCTACATCGCCAACTGGGCCATCAGCCGTAGCGTGTATTACAGCGGCAGCCTTTACGACATTCCGCTGGTCGCTTCCATGGCCTGGATGACTTTGATCGGCCTGTGGAATCGGACCGACGAATCCGAAACCCTGAACGCCAGAACATCGACCGCATACGGAGTCTGGGTCGCCCGCTGCGGCATGATCGCCGCGTTTTCACTTCCCTTGTTTGCCGGGAAAACGCTTTGGGATGCATCTTTGCCCCCCCGGGTCCGCTCGTTTCGCATCGTGCTTAGTCTGGGTGCAGCCTTGGTGTTGGGCGTGATGGTATTTGCGCGCCAGCGTCTGCTGGACTGTGAGTTGAACCGTCTGCTGAATGACTCTCGCGAGTCCTTCGAGAATCTTAAGCGCTTGCAGGCTCAAATCCTGCAGTCGGAAAAAATGGCTTCCATCGGACAGCTCGTAGGCGGCGCCGCTCACGAACTGAACAATCCTATTACCGCCATGCTCGGTTATTCCGATCTATTGCTCGGCACCGAGCTTAGCCCCGAACAGCAAACTCTCGCCGCTCAAATCAGCCACCACACTCGCAAGACCAAATCACTGGTGGCCAGCCTGCTCAGCTTTGCCCGGAGTGCGCCCGCTTCCAAATCTCCTGTCGATCTGAACACCCTGGCGCGCACTGCCGTTAAATTGACAGAGCCCCAGTGGCAAGCCATGAA
Organism: Candidatus Sulfotelmatobacter sp.; assembly: GCA_036513255.1. Lineage (GTDB taxonomy): Bacteria > Acidobacteriota > Terriglobia > Terriglobales > Acidobacteriaceae > Sulfotelmatobacter. The sequence continues at coordinate 94,882 of DATBZH010000108.1, forward strand.
AATCGAAGTGGCAACCGATTTTTGCCCGGATCTCCCCAAGGTCCTGGGCGATTCCAACCAGCTTCTTCAGGTCTGTTTGCAGCTTCTCAGCAACTCGTTGCATTTGGTGCACGAACGTAGCGGAATCAAACTGACTCTTATTACGGAGACGGTTGCCGGCTCCTGTGTGCTTGCCATTGGGCAACGTATCGCGCGTGGAGAAGATCCCGCATCGCCAATAGTAAAGGTTGCTCCGGCTGCCGATGCGATTGATCCTCTTGGCTTGACTGCCTGCCGGGGCATTGTTCATGAGCACCAGGGAAAAATCTCATCCCAACGATGCCCGGACGGCACCTTCACGATCCGCTTGGAGTTGCCGAGCCTTGTCGCCGTGCCGGGGAAAGTGACTGGAACTAAGCTTCCGGTGTTGTGGCAATCTCGACCGTTCGCTTGAGTTGGCCGCAGGCTGCGTAAATGTCGCGCCCGCGCGGACGCCGCAGGAAGGCAGGAATTCCAGCGCTCCTCAGGATTTCTTGAAACTCCGCTACGCGCTCAGCCGACGGCGTCTCAAAATCGATTCCCGGCCCGGGATTCAAAGCAATCAGGTTCACTTTAGTCCGCAGCCCGCGCAGCAATTCCGCTACTTCGGAGGCATTCTCAGCTGAGTCGTTCACGCGATTCAGCAGCACATATTCGAACGTAATCCACTCCCGCTGCCTCAATGGAAACTCGCGCGCCGCCGCGATCAATCGCTCGAGATTCCATTTTCGGTTCAGCGGCATCAGTCGCGAGCGAAGCTCATCATTGGGGGCGTTCAACGAAATCGCCAGCTTCGGCCGCACCGGTTCGGCCGCAAAATCGTAAATTCTGGGCACAATGCCGACCGTTGAGACTGTCATTTTCGACTCGGGAATCCGAACTTCCGCCACCAGCAAGCGCACCGCCTTCATGAAATTATCGTAATTCAGAAACGGCTCGCCCATCCCCATAAAAACCAGATTGACGCGGTCGTCGGGCGGCGAGACTTTCTGTTCGCGTAAAACCGCGCACACCTGGCCAACAATTTCTCCCGCAGTCAGGTTGCGTTTCACCCCCAGCAGCGCCGTCAGGCAAAACTGACAATCGACGGCACAGCCGACCTGGCTCGATACGCAAATCGTTGCCCGGCCCCGGTGGCGATTGGCATTCTCTTCCGGCACATCTCCAGCGGCCAGATCCCCAGCCTCCGTCCCATCTCCAGCTTCTCCGCCATCCCCCTCCGGCATCCACACCGTCTCAACGCTCTGCCCATCGGGAAACGCCATCAGATAGCGCACCGTGCCGTCCTGCGAGACAAATTTCTTTTCGACCGCCGGTAATCCAACGGTAAACCCCTCCTGCGACAGCGCCTCACGAAAGTTCTGCGGTAGCGTCGAAATCTCCTCCAGATACTCGACTCGCTGCCGATACAAGGCGTCGCGCAGCTGCTGAACCCGATACGAAGGTCCGCCAGCACGCTCTATCACCGCGGAAAGCTCGGCTCTGTCCATCCCCATCAGAGCTTCTGAACGCCGCGTCGTCATTTTTGCCAGATCTGCCATGTCCTAGCTTCGATCATACCCGCACCTAACAGGAGTCTGAAACCCCAGCGAACGCCGGCCGAGGCGAGCTTCCAATGGATCAAAGTGAACGTAACTAACTGATTCAAAAGGACTAACTATTTTCGCACGCTCCTCGGCGCTATGTCAGAATAATGATGCTGGTTCGAGTTCGTTTTCATACCGCAATCCATTACACCTTCATAGGAAGTTCGCCATGGTCAAAGAAGTCCGCAATATTCGCCGCAAGGTCTTGCCTCACGGGCTGACCGTTATCACCGAACAGATGCAGCACATCCGCTCGGCCTCCATCGGAATCTGGCTGGAGACTGGCTCGCGCGACGAGGATTCCGAATCGAACGGCATCTCCCATTTCATCGAACACATGGTTTTCAAGGGAACCAAGCACCGCACAGCCGAAGAGATCGCGCGCCAGGTTGACTCGATCGGCGGCAACATGGACGCCTTCACCGCCAAGGAGTGTATCTGCTTTAACGTCAAGGTGCTCGACGAACATGTTCCTGTAGCGCTCGATATTCTTGCCGACCTCGTGCTGCACCCCATCTTCGATGCACAGGACATTACCCGCGAACGCGGCGTCATCCTCGAAGAGATCAAGATGGACGAGGACAATCCCGACTATCTTGTCCATGAAATCTTCACCCAGAATTTCTGGAAAGATCATCCGCTGGGCAAGCCTATTCTGGGCACAAAAGAAACGGTGAAGCGCTTCGAGCGCCAGGCAGTCTTTGATACCTATGCCCACCGCTTCGCGCCCGGGAACATTATCGTCTCAGCCGCCGGGAATCTCGATCACGACAAGTTTGTCGAGTTGGTTTCCAAACACTTCGACCATATGAAGCCGGCCAAAAACGGCTTCCATTCGGCGCAACCGAAAATCTCTTCCCGCATCATTCTTCGCAACAAAAAGGCATTAGAGCAAGTGCAACTTTGTCTCGGAGTTCCTTGCCATCCCATAGCCCACGAGCAGCGCCACGCAGGTTACGTTCTCAACACGCTTCTTGGCGGTGGCATGAGTTCGCGCCTGTTTCAGAACATCCGCGAACGTCAGGGCCTGGCCTACTCAATTTACAGCGACCTCAATCCGTATCGCGACACGGGATGCCTGGCTGTTTATGCGGGAACATCTCTCGCGTCGGCATCGAAGGTCGTGCAGTCTGTGGTGAGCGAATTCCGCAAGCTAAAACAGGAGGTCGTGAGCGATGAAGAACTTCGCCGCTCGAAAGATCAGCTCAAGGGCAGCCTGATGCTCTCGCTCGAATCGAGCACTGCGCGCATGTCGAACCTGGCCCGGCAGGAAATGTACTTCGATCGTTTCTACGATCTTGATGAACTGATCGCGAAGATTGAGGCCGTTACAGCTTCTGACTTACAGAGCCTGGCCAACGAATTCTTTCAGACGGAAAAGGTCGCTGTTGCTGCGCTGGGCAACCTGCATGGCCTGAAAATCTCGCGCGACCAACTCGCCTGCTGATCGGCTGCCGCCCGTAAAACCGGGGCCGCGAAAATAAATTTCTACGTGGAACGTTAATGCGGGACTGCAATAGTGTTCTACGTAGAACATTCTCCCGCTCGTTGCTTTATTGGTCGAATACGGTTAAGCCTCGGCTGATGTTGAACTTGGAAATGTTTTTGCCAGCGCCCCGGCTTTTGGGCGCGGCGCGAAGGGGCTAATTTTGGAGCTGATTTCCACAATCCCGGAGCGCTTGACAATCGCCCTCTGCGGTCTGGCGACGTCTATTTGCGTACCGGTATTTACGACGCAGGATCGGGCAAGGCGGCATGCGTGAATGCTGTTGAGCGCGATTCAGGCTGCAAAATAAGGAACCCATCCTCTCACAAATATCCTGAAAGGATGGGAAACTCGCAACCCATCGAATCTGAGAAACGAACTACTTACATGCCGCTCTGATCGAAAACCAGCGCCTCTTTCTGGCGTCGAAAGTCGATCTCTTTAAGCACTTTTGTGTTGCTGTTGCCGGCGTCGGTCATGACTGCGTCCGCAGTGACTTGGTCGTCGTTGATCTTCAACGTTGCTGGCGCCGTGGCCACGGTTTTCTTGCCCTGTATGAAGCTCACCTGCGTGGCGGAGCCAGTACCTTGCCACTCTACTTTGTAATCACCCGGCTGAAGCTGTGTGCTGCCGACTTGTACGGGATCACTGATCGTCACCGAATGTTCGTTCTTGTCCCGGGCGAATGAGCTCAACGGAAATGCCAGGGCCAAGGTCGAGAGAAGAGCCATGTATTTTAAAAGTTTCATTTCGCTATTTACTCCTTTTCAGTTTAATAAGCCGGCTCAGAGTGACTTTCAGTGTCACCTTAGAGGCCGGATATCCCTTACCTAATAAAGATGCGAGAGCGGGACTGAGGGTGCAGGATTCGGGAGGATTGCGTTCAACTTGCACATCGTAGATACGACGACAAATCATTACAATGCGCGGATTTAAGCGGCAACCTTCCGGGAGAACTTTTAAGAGACGCCAAGCTTCTGCGTATCCGCGTCTGGACCTTCGAAAAAAAACTTAGGCGTCCATTTGCCGCGGAGTGGCTTCAGAGCAATTGATCCATATTGCCTCGTCACTGCTCTCGGCGAACGAATTCACTTCTCACAAGCGAGATACTTTCGGATAACTGCATGCCTTACCAACTGCGGCATCACTTCGCGCAACCAAAGGACAACTCAAATTTCTGGAGGTATCATGCCGAACGAAGGATTGAAGGAATTGTACGTTGACGAACTCAAGGACCTTTATAGCGCGGAGAATCAATTGGTAAAAGCACTACCCAAGATGGCCAAAGCTGCTTCATCGGAGGAGTTGCGGCAAGGGTTTGAAGAACATCTGGAGCAGACTAAGGAACATGTGGCCCGCCTGGAACAAATCTTCGAGACCTTGGGCGAAAGTCCCAAGGGCAAAAAGTGCATGGGAATGGAAGGGTTGGTGAAAGAGGGTTCCGAAGCGATGGAGGAGGACTTCGAGGATGCGGTGATGGATGCCGCGTTGATTGGAGCCGCCCAGCGGGTGGAGCATTATGAAATCGCCGCCTATGGCACCGTCCTGGAATTCGCCAACGTACTTGGCGAGACCGATGCTGCGTCTTTGCTCGAGGAAACCCTGAACGAGGAAAAGGAAACGGATGAGAAGCTGACTGAACTCGCCAAGGAGATTAATTTTCAGGCGAACGAGGGCGGCGAAGGGATGGAACAGGACGAAGAAGTGGAATCAGAGGAAGAAGAACAACCGAAAGCAACCAGGGGGGCGCGGAAACCCACAAGGCGCGTAGCTTAAGACAAAGCCGTTTGAATTTTAGCGCGGAGGCAATAGCGGTGTGTTACCGCGATTGACCTCCGCATTTTTCTTGCCCACTTTGAATCGCCCAAAATTGTTCTAACTCATTGAGGATTGGTGGGCTGGCTCTGAACGTCGCTTCCCGGAGTTCCAGGAGTCAACTGGCTTCCGATCACGTCGCCCGAGACGATCATTTCCACGCGACGATTCAATTTGCGGCCGGCTGCCGTGCTGTTGTCGGCGATCGGATCGGCCTTACCCATTCCCTGGGCGGCGACGTTATTCATGGAAACTCCGGAGCTGACCAGATAATCGCGCACGGATTCGGCACGCTTATCGGAGAGCGTCTGGTTGTATTCGTCGCTGCCAATGGAATCGGTGTAACCTTCGACTTGCAGCTTCAGGTCGGGATAGGCGAGCACGATTCCCGATATTCTCGCCAACCGCTCCCGAGCTTCGGGCTTGAGAGTGTACTTGTTGAAATCGAACAACACGTCGGGCATGCTGACGATCAACCCGCGGGCCGTGTCGCGTGTTTGCAAAACCTGATTCAGCTGAGCCAGCAGACGTGCGCGCATCTCCTCTTTTTGGCGGATTGCATCCTGGCGCTGCCGGTCGGCTTCGGCGCGTTGCCGTTCGGCTTCCGCAGCGGCCTGGTTCGCAGCTGTTGTTGCAGCTTCAGCCTGCTGCTGCTGCGCTAATGCGGCAGCCTGTTGGCGCTGGGCTTCGGCTTGCGCCTGTTCCGCAGCGGCGCGGCGGCGCGCATCTTCGTCGGATTGAGCCTGGGCTTGCGCAGCTTGCTCCTGGGCGGCTCTGGCATCGGCTTCCGCCTTAGCCTGGGCTTCTTCGTGAGCGCGGCGTTCCGCATCCAGTTTCTCTTGCTCTATTCGGCGCAGCGTCAGTACGCGGGCGTCTTCCGCCATCTGTGTAGCGCCGCGTGCGGCAGTACCGATTGGCGTGCGGCCTTGCTTACGCTGGTAGTAGTCTTCGGCGCGCTGCAACATGTCTTCGGCTTTGGCCAGGCTATCGGGGGCATATTGTTTGGCTCCGGCTGCCTTGGCAATGGCTACGGCATTGCGAGCCTCGAGCAGATCCAGCGGAACCTTGGCATCTGCCTGGCTTGACGGAAGTTGTGCCGCCGGCACGTCGATGGTGTATTGAGCGCCTTCCAGCACGTCGAATTTGGCGTCAATGGGCTCTTCGAAGCCTTTGGTTTCCTGGCGAATAATATTTTCCGCGACCACCTGATTGCTGGGGTGCGTGACGGAGTAGTACGGCTCAGCGGTGACGATCAAGCCGAAGGCCTGCAGATCGGTAGTGACGTCAATTTTGTCTTTGCCATTATCGCCGGGAAGAACTTCGCCCAGATTCACGGCGCGTCCTTCTGGCGTGATTGCCCACAGCACATAAGTGAGGAACTGTCCGCCAAATTTGCTGGCGGGTTGAAGGTGCGTGAGTTCGACGCTAATGGCGAGACGTCCGCCCTTGCCGTCAACTTTCGCATGACCACCAACTTCGGGCATAAGATCGGTGCCGCGTATGTCCACAGTCGTTGAGCCGCCGCGGTGACGGTAATTCACCGCCTTGGTGGTCCGCGCGAAGACGTTCACACGGAATACCGGCATCTGATCGTTCTGTCCGGTATTCTGGTTCATGGCCTGAGGAGCGGCGTCCTGGCCCGAAGGCGGCGTCTGGCTGGGATGGGGAGTCGCGGGATAAAGAGGTGCAGCAGAATTATCCTGCGCAAAAACGGCTGTTGAAATCGCAAGTCCCGCCAGCAGCACGAAAAAATTCTTCTTCATAGGGTCACCCTCCAGAGACTCGTCGGCAGACATTCGTCGGCGGACATTGGAAAATTCATACCTATTCCATTGTGACAACTGTCAAACGATACAGGGGTTTGGCAATCACATCAATACTGCCTAACCCCTAACTTCTTGTTTTTCATCACCAAATTGGAAGGATATCCAGGGTGACCAATTCGCCGGGATGGCCTCTGTAGTGGCTACAGATTCCGATGCTAGAAGGGTATTCAGAATGCGACGTGACTGACCGGCCTAAGCTGCGATGGATCTTGCCGGGAGCAAGCTTCGATACAGCTGTAGATAGTCGTCGATCATGCGCTTGGTGGTGAATCGCTCGCGGGCTCGGGTATAGGCGAGGTTGCCATAGGCGCGGCAGAGATCGCGATCGGCGTTGAGCTGGCGAATGTGTTTGGCCAGGCTGGCGGCGTCGTTGGTGCGGAAGTAGAGCGCGGCATCTCCCCAGATCTCGCGGAAGCTGGGAATATCGTTGGCGACAATGGCGCAGCGGGAGAGAGCGGCTTCCAGTGCCGGCATGCCCAGCGGTTCGTAGCGCGAAGTAGCGGCATAAATCGAGGCACGGCTGTAAAGAGCGCGAAGTTGGGCTTCGGTCTGCGGGCCGCGAATGGCGACGGAATTTTCGTCGAGCGCCAGCTTCACATCGGCCCGAATGGGAACGCGCGGAATGGGGACTGTGTGCTCCGAACCGACGATGCAGACGGGAAGCGGGTGGGCGCATTGCGTCAGCAGAAACACCTGCTTGCCGGCGTCGACCAGCCGTCCGATGGAAAGCACTGAATCTTCTTTATTGATGTAAGGGTTGAAGAAAATAGGATTGCGCCCGGGATAGATCACGGCCTCGCGCTGCGGCTGTGCATAACAGGAACGTATCGAATCGAGCATCCAGGCCGACGGCGCAACCACGGCGTCTGCTCCTTCGATTCCGGCAATCACCATATCGCGATACCACTTGAGCCAGCGCGTGGGCCGGGGCGTGTAACCTTCCACGGCCTGTGTCCAGGTGATGAGATCGCCATGCGCCATGACCACGCGAGGTACATTCACCGGAAGCGCGCCATAGCTGAATTGATTGAGATGAAGTACGTCGGGGCGCACTTCGCGCACCAGGGTCGCGAGAAAATTGGCGGACTCAATGCAATCGGATTGAGCCTCGTGCATCCATTCCAGGCGGAATGCCGTTGGACGATAGTCGAGGCCGTGCAGGCTGTCCATCCAGCGGACTTGTTCGGGTAAAGGGATGTCGCCGAAGCTGACCAGCGTGACGCGCACGCCGCGAGTCACGAGACCGGTTACCAATTCGCGCGTGTACGTCCACGCGCCCGACAGCGAATCGGCAGTAACCAGTACGTGCACACAGCCTCCGGGGGAGTTGGCGGAACGTCGCAACAGTCGCGGCGCACCACCGGGATGCTTGGAGGCATTGTAACGGGTAACGGTTGCGGAGCCTAAGAAAATTCTTAGGCAGAGTGGAAGGACTTGATGTGAAAAGACTCGGTGCAAGAAGTTGCGCAGCTAGCCTGAATCGCGGCCGCCACCTCAGCATCGGTCAGAAAATCGATTTCTCTACAGCAAGACCGCCGCCGCAGCCTAGGACTTAGGTTGTTTTAAAGCTGATTTTTTAGTTACTTACAAAGGTTAACTAACTTGCAAAATTATTTGCGCCCCATCGAGCTACTTTGTCCAGTCGCTGTCACGATTGACTACGGCTGCGCGGCGGGGTAGGCTTTAAGCCAATGGTAGTGACTTGCCCCTTGGGCATGAGCATCCCGGTCCGTCCCCCTTCCAAGCATAATCCTGTCTTGTCTCTGAAATTCAGCGGTTCTGTGCGTTGGGCCAAGGCAGAAGAGCAAAGGCCGCCTCACTTCGCTCGACTGAAGCCGACAGGGCTGTCCCCACATGAGATCAGGTTAATGACACACGCATGAAGAAAAGCATCGGGATCAGTCCCAACATCGAGGCCCTGTTCGGTACCCGCGACGAGAACGTGCGCGTGCTTGAGGACGGGCTGAAGATCACCATCAATTTGCGGTCGAACGGAATCGAACTCGAGGGCGCGCCGCGCGATGTGGCGCGTGCCGAGCAGGTCTTTGCCGACTACGAAGCCCTGCAGCGCGCCGGACATACATTCAACAATGGCGACTTGAACAGCATGTTGCGCGTACTGACGGCTGATGCTAATGCAACGCTACGCGGTTTGGCGGAGGCTGGAAAACAGCGGTCGTTTGGGCGGAGGACGGTGCAGCCTAAGAGCATCAATCAGCGACGCTATCTGGATGCCATCGAAAAGCATGACATGGTTTTTGGAATTGGACCAGCGGGGACAGGCAAGACGTATCTTGCCGTAGCGATGGCGATTTCCGCGCTGGTGGCCAAGCGTGTGAACCGCATCATCCTGGCGCGGCCAGCGGTAGAGGCGGGCGAGCGGCTGGGATTTTTGCCGGGCACGTTGCAGGACAAGATCGATCCGTATTTGCGTCCTTTGTATGACGCGCTCTACGACATGCTGGAACCGGAGAAGGTGGATCGGTATCTGGAGAAAAATATTATCGAGATTGCGCCGATTGCATTCATGCGTGGGCGGACTCTAAACGATTCGTTTGTGATTTTGGACGAGGCGCAGAACACGACCTCGGAGCAGATGAAGATGTTCGTGACCCGGCTGGGGTTTAACTCCAAGGCGGTCATCACGGGCGACATCACGCAGATCGATCTGCCGAACGCGCGGCGCAGCGGTTTGCTGGAAGTGATCGACGTGCTGAAAAGAGTGGAGGGGTTGGCGTTTGTCCACTTCGATGAGAGCGATGTGGTGCGGCATCATCTGGTGCAGCGGATTATTCGCGCCTACGATGAGCACAAGACGAGAGTTGCCGAGCAGCAGACCCTGCCGCTGCATGAAATGAGGGATGAGGCGGAGAGCGACAAAAAGAGCGGCAAACTTGCGATTGTGCGCGAAGAGGCTGTTCGCGAAGCGGCACCGCCGGAAATCAAGGGAACCAAGGTTCAGGGTTGATTACCGGTCCTTTTTTTATTGTAAGAGTGCGGGAGTGACAACAGGAAAGATTTGGTTATTGTGCCTTGGTCATTTTGCGAAAGAAAATCGTGAGCTTGAGCCAGGCGATGCTTGAAGGTTTTGTGTGGCGGGTTCGGCGGGCGGCGAAGCTGAAGGGCTCGGTAAATGTTTTGGTCACGAGCAGTACCGAAGTGCGCTCTCTCAATCGCCGGTTTCGCGGAAAGAATAAGGCTACCGATGTCTTGTCGTTTCCAGCCGGATCGGTTCGTACAAGCAAGCGGCTGGTGGCTGGCGACATCGCAATTTCTGCCGATATCTCTGCGCAAAATGCTGTGAGCCTGGGCCACTCCGTTGCGGAGGAAGTGAAGATTCTTACTTTGCACGGAATACTTCATCTGGCGGGTTTCGATCATGAGCGCGACAACGGGCAAATGGCGCGTGAGGAAATAGCGTTGCGGCGACGGTTCAGGCTGCCTACTGGGTTGATCGAGCGCGCGGAATCTACTCCCAGAACGAATCATAGGAAACAAGGAAGTAGAGCACGGAGGACGAAATGAATCTCGGCGTCGCCTTCGCGCTTATGCTTTTACTAGGTCTGCTGACGCTGGTTTCCTATGTCGATCGCGTGTATCAGGAGATCGGAAAATTTCTGTCGCGCGAATTTCAGGACAACATTGACGTCTTCGAGCAAAAAATCGAACCGGTGCTCGGGGTGGGCCGGGGCCGGGCAGCGATTTCCATGGCGGTGCTGACGCAGTTGACCATGGCATCGATCTCTCTGGTCATCGGCTTTGTGGTTTTCAGCGATCAGCGCTGGAGCATTTATGAGATTTTGCAGGCCACGATCAGCCTGGTGCTGATTGTGATTGTGTGCAACCGATTTTTGCCGTTCCTGTTTTTCACCCGCACCAGCGGCCAATGGCTGGTCCGCTGGATTCCGTTGCTGCGCGTGCTGATCTATGTGACGATGCCGGTCACGATCGTGCTGGGATTCTTGAAGTCTGTAGTTTCTCTGACGCGCCAGAACTCAGGAGAACTGCCGGAGAGCGCGGCGGAAGCTGTGGATGCGCTGATTGAAGCGGGACAGGAAGAGGGAATTATTCAGGAAGGCGATCGCGATTTGATTCAGTCGGTGGTGGAATTCAGCGGCAAAACGGTGCGCGAGGCGATGAAGCCGCGTCCCGAGATGTTTGCCCTGCCTAGCGATACGACGGTCGAACGCTTCATCGAGATGCTGCGCACCCGGCATTATTCACGCGTTCCAGTTTACGAGGGGAGCATTCACAGTATCCGGGGAATTGTGTATACGCAGGATGTTTTGCAGGTCCGCGACAGCGAAGCGGGGCGTAAGACCTTAGAATCGTTGATGCGACACGACGTCTACTTTGTGCCCGAGAGCAAGCTGGGCAGCGATCTGTTGCGCGAGATGCAACGGAAAAATATCCGCATGGCCATTGTCGTTGACGAATACGGCGGCGTCGCGGGCTTGGTCACCATTGAAGATCTGGTGGAAGAGATTGTCGGCGAGATTCGCGACGAGCGCGACAAGCCGGAGATTGTCCGTGAAGGCGAGCGGTCCTATGTGGTTTCCGGTGGGATGGATGTGGATCGTCTTGACGAATTGTTCGGGGTGAAACCGGAGGGCAAAGATTCCGCGACCGTGGCGGGACTGGTAAGTGAACTAGCCGGGCGGATCCCGCAAACCGGCGAAATCATAGAAGAAGATGGCCTGCGATTCGAAGTTGTAGAATCGACCGACCGCAAAGTGGAACGCGTGCGGGTCAGCGCGGTGCAGCCGAGGCAGTTGAAGCTGATGTGAAGACGGTCGTCGGACGTCAGACCTCGGGCGTCAAGTTTCTGCGAACGAAATTAACTTGTGCCAAGGTCCGAAGTCTGAGGTCCCAGGTCCGAATTTCTCTATGCCATTCCGCTCCGGATTCGTCTGCATTCTCGGCCGGCCTAATGCCGGTAAATCGACGTTGCTCAATGCATTAGTGGGCGAGAAGCTGGCGATTATTTCGCCGAAGCCGCAAACCACGCGCAACCGCATCCAGGGCATCATTCACATTCCCAAGCGCAAAGGCCGTGACGGCGGTCAGATCGTCCTGATCGATACACCGGGAGTTCACAAGCCTGACAGTTCGCTGGGCCGCAAGATGCTGGTCGAAATCCGTGAAGCGCTTGAAGGCTGCGATCTGGTTTTGGTGATTATGGATGTGACACGCAAGCTCGATCCCAGAGATCAGTTTGCGCTCGACCTGTTAAAGCAATCGAAGACCCGCGCTTTTTTGATCCTCAACAAAATCGACCGGCTGCGGGACAAATCCAACTTACTTCCCATCATCGAGGAATATAGAAAGCTGTATGCCTTCGAACAGGTGATTCCTATTTCAGCTTTGAAACGCAAGGGCCTGGACGAGTTGCTGAAGTTGGTGATTGGAACGCTGCCTGCGGGCCCGGCGTATTTTCCCGAGGATCAAATTACCGACCAGCCGGCACGATTCCTGGCGGCCGAGATTGTGCGCGAACAGGTATTGCTTACGACCTCGGAAGAAATCCCTTATGCGACCTCGGTAATTGTCGATGGTTATGAGGAGGGGCGCAAGCTGACCCGCATCTCGGCGACGATCTATTGCGAGCGTGACGGACAGAAGGGCATTCTCGTCGGCAAGCACGGCCAGATGATGAAGAAGATCGGAACGGGCGCTCGGGTGCAACTGGAGCGGATGCTGGGTACCAAAGTTTTTCTGGAGCTTTATGTGAAAGTGCAGCCGGGTTGGCGAGACTCGCGGGCTTTCGTCGAAGAACTCGACTGGCGTAGACAAATGGAACATGCACTCTGGCGGCAAACGAACAGTGCGGTTGCAAGCGGCGACCGCGATGAATAATGAAAGAACCGGCGATAACGACACTCACGTGTGATGTTTTCTTCCGCCAGCGCTTTCGGCCGGACCTTCCGTTCATTGCCGTTTTGACGGCGTCACCAGTAGAATCTCAACAGCCGGGCAGCGGACGGCGATAAGGATCGAAACGATCATGGAACCCGGCGCTTCTTCGGCGGAAGATTTTCCCGAGCACGACTTTGATCCAGATAAGCTGGATCTGCGCGTGCGCGTCACGCTAGCTGCGGATCGCAATGCCGTAGAGCCGGTTGTCGCACGAGTGATGCAGACCATTCGCGAGATTCGTTGCGTTGATGGCAAGGAAGATGCAATCGAGTTGGCATTGCAGGAAGCGCTGGCCAACGCGGTGGTCCACGGCGCTAAAGAAGATTCCACCAAGACAGTGGAGTGTCTGGTGGCCTGCGAGCAAGATCGCGGCATCATCATCATCGTCCGTGATCCGGGCCCGGGGTTTAATCCGGAGAGCATTCCTGCATGCACGATGGGTGAGAACGTCTATTCCAATCACGGGCGCGGGATTTTCCTGATCAATCAGCTCATGGATGAAGTGAAATTCCGCAAGAACGGCACCGAGATTCACATGGTGAAACGGTAGCCTGATCCGTCTTCCTAGGGCTGAAGCCCACACCTTCCTGATCGTCAGTGGCACGGCTGAAGCCGTGCCCGTCCCGAGCCGTTGCGGATAGTGGGTTGAACGCTTTTCTATTCTTTCGCGGCAATTCCCAGAGTCTTCATTTTGCGATAAAGGTGGCTGCGTTCCAACCCCAAAGCTTCGGCCGTGCGACTGACGTTGCCGTGATTTTCATCGAGCTTCTTGAGAATGTAATCGCGCTCATAGGCGTCTCGAGCCTGATGCAGAGAAGAAAATTCAGCACCGGATGTGCGGCGCCCGCCATCACGATAGACGAGGGACGGCAGGTGTTTGCGCTCGAAGCGGGTGATGGTCGGATTCATAATAACGATGCGCTCGATTAAGTTGCGCAATTCACGCACGTTGCCCGGCCAGGAATAGCGCATCAGAGCATCGATAGCGTCATCGGTAATTTCGCGAGGGCGGCGCCCGTAGGTGGCAGCCAGATCTTTCAAAAAATGCCGCGCGAAAAGCGGCACGTCTTCTTTGCGCTCGCGTAAAGGCGGAACAAAAAAGGGAATCACATTCAGACGATAAAAAAGGTCTTCGCGAAAGTTGCCCCGGGAGATTTCTTCTTCCAGATCTTTGTTGGTCGAAGCGATTACGCGGGCGTCAACTGTGATCATCTCTTCGCGCCCCACGGGCGTGAAGCGCTGTTCGTCGAGAGTGCGTAACACTTTCGACTGCGTTTTCAGGCTCATGTCTCCCACTTCATCGAGAAAAAGTGTTCCTTCGTTAGCCTTCTGGAATTTTCCTTCTTTGTCGGTGGCCGCTCCCGGGAACGACCCTTTGTAGTGGCCGAAAAGTTCGCTTTCAATCAGGTCTTCGGGAATGGCCGCACAATTGACCTCGACAAAGGCTTCGTCCTTGCGCAGGCTCTGGGCGTGAATGGCTCGGGCAACCAACTCTTTGCCAGTTCCTGATTCTCCATAAATAAGGACGCGGCCGTTGGTGGGCGCCATCAGGCCGATCTGCTGACGCAGAGCCTTCATGGGAATGCTGTCGCCCACGATCACGCTCTTGGCGTGGAGCTGTTTTTTTAAATCCGTGTTTTCGCGCCATAACTTCTTGGACTCAATCGCGTTCTTGATGAGGATGAGCGTCTTATCCAGAGTGAGCGGTTTTTCCAGAAAGTCGTAAGCACCGAGTTTTGTGGCTCGCACGGCAGTCTCGATGTTTCCGTGGCCCGAGATCATGACCACTTCCGGAGGGTTATCGAACGCGCGAATCTGTTCCAGAGTTTCGAGTCCGTCAATGCCGGGCAGCCAGATGTCGAGGAGGATAACGTCGAAGGCTGTCTTGCGCAGGAGATCGAGACAAGCTTCTCCACTATCGACGGAGGAGACGGAATAGCCCTCATCCGTGAGTGCGCCGGCCAGTGCTTCCCGAATTCCTTCTTCGTCGTCGACGATGAGAATCTTAGGCATTTTGAGAAACGGAAGCCGTCATAACTGGATCGGGCGCCAGCGGCAGTTCCACCACGAAGCGCGAGCCGATAGGTTTATTCTCTTCCACGCGAATCGAGCCATGATGGTCTTCAATGACCCGGCTCACGATGGCCAGACCGAGTCCGGTGCCGCGCTTTTTTGTCGAGAAGTAGGGCAGAAACAATTTTTCTTTCAGTTCACGCGTCACTCCGTGGCCGGTATCCGCGACAACAATCTCGATGGCGTCACGGCTCACCACCAGAGAAGATGAAATCTCAATTTCCTTCATCAGCGAATCCTGAAGAGCCTCGGCGGCATTGTCTACCAGATTGGCCACGGCACGTTTGATCGCCTCGGCGTCGGCCATAACTTTGGGCAGGCCGGCGGTAAATGCTTTGTGCAGTTGAATTCCGTCCAGCCGACCCTGAAACATGGCCAGCACGTCGTCGAGAATTTCATTGATGTCCGCCGGTTGTGGATTCGATGCAGGGAAGCGGGCGAGGGTCGAGAACTCGTCGACCAAGCGGCGTACGGTTTCAACCGCACCCGCAATGGTGGCTGCGCAGGCGCGAACGATTTCGAGCGATGAAGGATCGGAAAGGCGATAGCGCTCCAAATGACGCTGGATTCGCTCCGCTGAAAGCGCGATCGGAGTGAGCGGATTTTTAATTTCGTGAGCCACACGGCGCGCAACTTCGCGCCAGGCTGCCTGTTTCTGGGCCTTGAGCAGATCCGATAGATCTTCAAAGACCACAACATATCCGGAACGTTGTTCCTCATGGCGGAGAGTAGCAGCGGTTACAGCGACGTTCAGCGACAGGCGGGGCAACTGTACTTCCACCTGGCTGGTGGTCATCCCCATGCGATCGGCGCTGCGCAGCATCGGTTCCAGGTCTTCGAGAACTTCGGCAGGAAAGCATTCCGTAAGCAAAGATCCGCGTTGAATCTGAGAGGCGGTGTCGAGTGGCGCGTCCGATTGGAACATGCGCAGCAGAGCCTGATTGGCGTGGGTCACACGACGCGACGCATCGAGAGAGAGCACTCCTGTAGGAATGCTTTCGAGAATTGTTTCCATCTGGCGGCGGCGTTGATCGAGTTCGGCGTTGGCTGCGCTCAGGTCGCGGCTGGAGGCTTCGATCTGAACGCGGCTGGTCTCTAACTCGTCGGCCATGCGGTTGAAGGAGCGGACGAGATCTCCGATTTCATCGGCGCCGCTCACGTCAACGCGGTAATCGAGGCGGCCGCGCGAAATCTCCTGAGTCGCTTCTGCCAAAGCCGAGAGAGGACGAGTGACCAGCTTGGAAAGAAATAACGCGAGCCATGTGGTGACAAAAAGAACAGCAAGGGTCAGCAACAGCAGAAGGCCCATGTATGTGCGGCGTACCAGCCTGCGCTCGTGAGCTAAGTCGTAGTAGCGCTTCTGGCTGGCCTCAACCTGACTGACAGTCTGAGAGAATTCGCGGGGGAGGGGCAGCGCGACCAGGATTAATCCGCCGCCGTCAACGGGTGCGCCGGCGAGAGTGTAATCGGTCCGGTTCCACGTGAATTGCGCGGGCTGGCCCGCGGCCGCTTCTTCCAGGGGAAGCTTTGGTTTCAGGATTGACCACTCCGCCGGCGCATTAAAACTCGCCTGGGCGTGACCACCTTGCACGGCAAATGCGAAACCTCCCTGCAGAGTGGGTTCATGTTCCTTGAATTCGGCGTCGATAGAAGCAAATCCATATCCGGCAAATGCCCGCCGAGTATCTGGAGCCGTAGCGATCGCGACGGCCTCTGCCCGCGCATTTTGCGCCGCATAGTTCGCCAGGAGCGACGCCATGGCGTGAATGTCGGATCGCACCTCTTCGACCGGAGTTGAGAACCAGCGTTCGATCGAACGATTCATCAATCCGTAAGCGAAGAAATACATCACGATCAGCGGCACGGACGAAAGCAACAGTCCGCCCACTACCATGCGCGTGCGGAACTTCGATCCCAGCACTCCCAGCCTGCGCTCGGCGAACAACTTCAACAGATTGCGGGAGAGCACGAAAAACAAAGCCACAAAGAGCAGGAAGATCAAGATCGAAATCGCGGCGAATACGGCAATCTCCTGGTTGTTTCCGGGAGTAAGAAACTTCAGGTCGAAGGCTGTCTGTGAAACGAGGATAGCGAGCAAAAGAAAGACCGCAACCGCCAAGAGGATAATCGCCCGCTTGCGGTTGGAGCTCTTTGGCAACCGAGTTGGAATAGGCTGCGGCAAGGTGATTCAATGTTCCAGGCGAGAGGCGTTACTGATTGCCGTGCGCCAGACCTGAGAAGCATTATAGATGCGCCAGTAATGCCGGGTTCGGAATCTCAAGCTCACCGGTGTTCGCTAAAGTTCGAGCCGGATCAGGGCATCCTTGGCAGAAACAATAGGAATGCCTTGGATGAATAGCAGCGAGAGCAAATCGATTTTGTCACCGGTGACCAGCAGGGTCGCTTTTCCGTCTACTGCCGTCTCCAGAAACACGTCATCGTCCGGGTCGGGACTCAGCTTGATTGTGGAAATCAACTCGACCCGCTCAGTCTGATACAGGAGATAAGCTGCAACCTCAGCTATGAATGCGTCCGTAACTCTTCTGAATGTACGGATGCGAGGATACTCCAGCACCCGCAGGTACTCTTCCACGATGGGGTCTGAGACTAAGTGGATGGCTTTCTTGTTTTGAATGGCACGAAGAACTCGCGCGGGCGATCCCGTGCCGGAAATCAGTCCGCTCACAAAGACATTCGTGTCGATCACCAGATGCGGACGAGTCTTCTCCTTGGGCACGGCTCTTCATCTCCGCCGGTTTTTTCGGACCGCCTTTACCGCCTTCGCAACCTCTAGCTCAACGGCGGCCGCAGACGTCCTGTTATTGGCCGAGTGCACTTCGTCGATTGATTTCCACGGGTCGATGGCCTTCAGGGCCCGACGCGCGACCAGGGCCTGCGCAAAGATTCCGCTGATTGAAGTCCCCTTGTCGAAAGCTTCCTTAGCGACTTCTTCATGAGCTTCTGGGGAAACTCTGACGTGAATCTGGCCATTGAATGTTCGTGGCATAAGAAAACCTCAATGTAATATACCACTATACCAGGGTATATCAATGAAGATTGCGCCCGCGATCCAACTCCTCAACGATCGCATTGTAGGCTGGCTTGGGGCGGTATGTTCGATCGAACGGAAGCGCCCAACCCTGCGAGCCGTGGGAATGAGAACCGATCCAAGAATATTTGTCGGTGAAGCCCCAGGTTTGAATTGCGGTGCAGCCTGGGTTGTCCAGACATATTCGAACGACTCCGCGATATACCTGAGCCTGGCGATCTAAGTCTTCTGGGCGAGCAAGCGCGCTTACGGAAACAGCACCCGTATTTATCGCCAAGGGAACGTCGAGCTCCGTGATTTGAATCTGCAAACCTAGTCCCGCGATGCGCGACATATTGGCGGCGATCGACTGGAGATCGGGTTCGAGGCTGGTAATGTGCATTTGCAGGCCGACGCCGTCGATGGGTACGCCGCGATGTTTGAAGTCCTTGAGCATTGCGTAAATGGCATCCGACTTGGGGTTGAGCCCTTCGGCCTCAGCTTCGTTATAGAAAAGCAATGCGTGCGGGTCGGCTTCATGTGTCCAGCGGAAGGCCTGCTCGATGTAAGCGGTATCTTTGTTCGCGAATCCGATGCCCGGCTGGTTGTACCAGATGGAATTTCGCACTATGCCGTGCTCGTCGAAGCCTTCGTTCACCACATCCCAGGCGAAGACCTGGCCGGCGTAGTGTTTTACCACCGTGGCGATGTGGTCCTGCAGTAAGCGGGATAACTGGGCGGATGTGAAATTTCCATGCGCCAGCCAATCGGGATTGTTGTGGTCCCACACCAGGCAGTGGCCGCGGATCTTCATCCAGTGCGCTTGAGCAAAGCGAACGAGTTCATCGCCCTGGGTGAAATCGAATTTGTCGGGATACTGGCGGACAGTCCACCACTTCATCGCATCCTCAGCCTCCACCATGTTGAATTCTCGAGACAGGGTGGCTGCGTAAGCTGCCTCGTGCAAGAGCGACGAGCGGACCGCAGTGCCGATCAGTATGCCGGTGTGGTCGGCGGATAAGCGAAGGGTTGGCGTGGCGGCGGGAACGATTGCGAAGAGATAAAATGCCGCAAGCTGGCAGTACGTGAATGCAATTCTCATGTGCAACTGCGCCTTAACTGGTGCCGTCTGCTTACTTACGACAAGGCAAGAAGGGTTGTAAAGGGCATTCGTCACAGAGAGGCTGTGATTTTCTGCAATAGTTCTTTCCCACACCCACGATCAGACCGTGCATTTCGTTGTAAACCTGAACCAGAGCCGAACGCCGCGCCGTGCTCATTCGTGACGGAGGGTGAGCCGTGCCGGGAAATCCGGATTCGAGCCTGGTGCGCACATCGGGAGGGTTGTGCTGTTGCGACTCAACGATAGGAGCGAGCGCTTTCTCGAACAACTGGCGAATTTCTTCATAGGCGGCTTTCTGCTCCACGATGTGGTGGCGATCCAGAATCCGGCGAGTGTAAGCATCCACAACAAACACCGGATGGTTGCCAGCATAGAGCAGAATCGAGTCCGCGGTTTCCGGGCCAATGCCGTTGAGGCTGAGCAACTCGTCGCGCAGCTTTTTCGTTGGTTGAGAAAACATTCTTGCCAGAGATCCGTTGTATTGCTTGTCCACGAAGGCGACGAAAGTCTTTAGTCTCTGCGCCTTCTGGCGAAAATATCCGGACGGCCGAATCAACCGCTCGATGGCCGCCAGCGGCGTGCGTCGAATTCCACCCAGGCTCAGCAGCCGCGCAGATCGCAGGCCGCGCAAGGCTTGTTCGACATTCGTCCACGCCGTATTCTGAGTCAGGTACGCGCCGACGATGACTTCGAATCGTGTGTGCGCCGGCCACCAGTGCTGCGGTCCCGAGGCGCGCGCGAGAGTGCGGTAATAGGTCCGAATCGTTTCTTCATTGGTGTTCATTGGACTGTAATCGTTCTTGATTTGAGTCGGGTCAGAATTCGTTCCAAACCACCGTAGCCCGATTGCAAGCGGCTCGTGAGGCCTTAAAACCCCATCCAAAATCTTACCGAAGTGCATGTACTCCGGCCCGCCGAAAATCCGCAGTTGACGAAAAACGTCATTTGGCGTGCATTTCAGAGACCTACGCTAGCAGCACTCGCGTCTCCAGCCAAGTCCAAGTACTAAAGTTACATGTACGGTAATCGTCTTTGCGTTGACAATTTGTGTCAACGCGAATGTGCTGCGCTTCTCTCCCAACAAAGGCCAGCTCTTTGCGCCCGTTTGTCACGTGTGCCGTTTCACTTCGTGGATAGGAGAGTAAAGCATGTCTCAACGGCTGGGCGATCTTCTGGTTAAAGAGAAGATCATCACCCCAGAGCAGTTGGAACAAGGGAACAAGCTGCAGAAGGAGCAGAACTGCCGCCTCGGCTCTGCGCTGGTGAAGCTCGGCTTCCTCACGGATGAGGATGTCACGAATTTTCTTTCCCGGCAGTACGGTGTTCCCGCTATTAATCTTTCTTATTTCGAAATCGACCCTACCGTCGTCAAGCTGATTCCTTTCGAGACCGCAAAGCGCTACCAGATTCTTCCTTTGAGCCGCGTGGGCGCGTCGCTGACCATCGCCATGGTCGATCCCACCAATGTGTTTGCCATGGACGACATCAAGTTCATGACCGGCTTCAATATTGAGCCGGTGGTGGCGTCGGAAAGTTCGATTCAATCAGGCATCGAGAAGGCCTACGGAACAGTTAAAGAAGAAAATCTAGAAACCGTAATGCAGTCGATGTCGGAGATGGGCGACAGCGACGTCGAACTGCAGGCGGAAGAAGAACAGATGCAGTTGTCGGAGCTGGAAAAGGCTGCCGACGAAGCTCCCGTGGTCAAACTGGTGAACATCGTGCTCGGCGATGCGGTGAAGCGCGGAGCCAGCGATATTCATATTGAGCCTTACGAAAAAGAGTTCCGCGTACGCTTCCGCATAGACGGCGTTCTGCAGGCGATCATGTCGCCGCCGATGAAGTTGAAGGACGCTATTACTTCGCGTCTGAAAATCATGGCCAAGCTCGATATCAGCGAGAAGCGACTGCCACAGGACGGCCGCATCATGCTGAAGATGAACATTGGTGGCCGCAAGAAGCAACTCGACTTCCGTGTCAGCACGCTGCCTACCTTGTGGGGCGAAAAAATCGTGCTCCGCCTGCTCGACAAAGAAAATCTGCGGCTTGACATGACCAAGCTGGGTTTTGAGCCGGAGTCGCTGGTGAAATTCGAGAAGGCGATTTTGAAGCCCTACGGCATGGTGCTGGTCACCGGACCCACGGGTTCGGGTAAAACCAATACGCTCTATTCGTCCATTTCGCGCCTAAACCAGCCCGACACCAACATCATGACCGCGGAAGATCCGGTTGAATTCCAGTTGGGCGGCGTGAATCAGGTGCAGATGAAAGAACAGATCGGCCTGAACTTCGCCGCCGCACTTCGTTCGTTCCTGCGGCAAGATCCCAACATCATCCTGGTCGGCGAAATTCGCGATTTTGAAACGGCGGAAATTGCCATCAAAGCCGCGCTCACCGGACACCTTGTGCTCTCGACGCTGCACACCAACGGCGCCCCCGAAACAATTACACGTCTCATGAATATGGGAATCGAGCCCTTTCTAGTTGCGACTTCAGTTCACCTGATCTGCGCACAACGCCTGGTGCGCCGCATTTGCAAAGACTGCGCTGAGGTCGTTGACGTGCCTGTACAGACCCTCATCGAAGAAGGTTTTACGCCGGAAGAAGCCAAGACCATAAAAATTCAAAAGGGCAAAGGATGTACCGTCTGCAGCAACACGGGATACAAGGGCCGCTGCGGATTATACGAAGTTATGGAAGTGGACGACGAAATCCGTGAACTGGTTCTGGTTGGGGCGTCGGCTGTCGAGCTCAAAAAGAAAGCCATTGAACGCGGCATGATTACGCTGCGGCGCAGCGGATTGATCAAAGTAGCTGCGGGCATGACGACCCTCGAGGAAGTCGCCCGCGAAACGATTCACTGATTCGGGATTCACTGATCCGATAAGGAGCAATCATTTATGGGGTTGTCGTTAAGCGATCTTCTCAAACGCATGCTGGAGATGAGTGGAAGCGATCTCCACATCACCACAAATTCTCCGCCGCAGATTCGCGTACACGGGCATTTGAACCCGCTCGATCTTCCGCAGATGACGCCTGCCGAAACCAAGCAACTGGCCTACAGCGTCATGACCGACTCGCAGAAGCATCGTTTTGAAGAAACTTTGGAGCTGGATTTCTCCTTCGGTTTGAAGGGACTGGCCCGTTTCCGCGCCAACGTATTTAACCAGCGCGGAGCCACGGCCGCAGTCTTCCGCTTGATTCCTTTTGAAATCAAATCGTTCAATCAGCTCGGACTGCCCGCGGTCGTGAGCAAGCTGTGCGATAAGCCTCGCGGATTGGTGCTGGTCACCGGCCCCACGGGTTCCGGTAAATCCACGACTTTGGCGGCCATGATCGACAAGATCAACAGCGAGCGCCACGATCACATTCTGACCATCGAAGATCCGATCGAATTCGTTCACATGAACAAGAACTGCCTGGTGAACCAGCGCGAGCTGCACGCTGACACCAAAAGCTTTACCGACGCATTGCGCGCCGCGCTCCGTGAAGATCCAGACGTCGTGCTGATCGGCGAAATGCGCGATCTGGAGACCATTGAATCCGCGCTCCGTATCGCCGAAACCGGCCACTTGACCTTTGGCACGCTGCACACCAATTCGGCGACTTCCACCATCAACCGCATCATTGACGTCTTCCCTGCGCACCAGCAGCCGCAAATCCGGGCCCAACTCTCGCTGGTGCTGGAAGGAATTTGCTGCCAAAGCTTGCTGCCCAAAGTTGACGGCAAAGGACGGGCCATGATCATGGAGGTGCTGGTGCCCAATGCCGCCGTGCGCAATCTGATTCGCGAGGACAAGATTCACCAGGTTTACTCATCCATGCAATCGGGACAGGAAAAATACGGGATGCAGACGTTCAACCAGGCGCTGGCCACAGCTTACTTCCAGAAACAGATCACGCTGGAAATCGCGCTGCAACGGTCCAGCAACGTAGATGAGTTGCAGGAAATGATTAACCGCGGAGCCGGCCTGATGAACCGGGGAGCTTCCACTACAACGCCAATGGCGAAGGGCGCTGCCCCGGCCAAGCGTTAGCGGGATCAGGATACGGGATAGCGCGCTCACGGAGACGGCTACGCGATGCGCGACTGCGATTCAAGCCGGCCACGACTTTGGGAACTCGGTAATCAGGAGAGGGTAAAAAACCATGCCAGTCTTCACATTTTCAGGCAAGGATGCTTCCGGGCAGAAGGTCTCCGGAGAGCGGAACGCGCCCAACAAGCAGTCGCTGACTCAGCAATTGCGGCGGGAGCGCATTACGCCGGGCTCAGTCCGCGAAAAGGGCAAGGAGTTCGCCCTGCCTACATTTCGCTCGGGCTCGGTTAAAGTCAAGGAAATCGCGGTCTTCTTCCGGCAGTTTTCGGTCATGATCGATGCCGGCCTGCCGTTGGTGCAATGTCTAGAAATTCTCGCGGCCAATCAGGAAAACCAAGCCTTCCAGAAGACCCTCACCGGCGTTCGTACTACCGTGGAGGGCGGTGCGACGCTGGCCAACGCAATGCGCCAGTATCCGGTTGTCTTCGATGACCTCACCACCAACATGATCGAGGCCGGCGAAACCGGCGGTATTCTCGACGTCATCTTGCAGCGCCTCGCCACCTACGTGGAAAAGGCGGTGCGATTGAAATCCGCAGTGAAGTCAGCACTGATTTACCCCGTCGCGGTTGTCAGCTTGGCCGGACTCATCGTCGGCGCCCTGCTCAAATGGGTAGTCCCGATTTTCGCCAACTTATTCGCCGGGCTGGGGGTCACCCTTCCCTTGCCCACTCGCATCGTCGTTGGGCTTAGCGGCTTCGTGCAGACCTTCTGGTGGGTTTTCTTTGCGCTCATCATCGCTTCGGTATTCGGAGTGAAGCAGATGCGCAAGAATCCGCGGGGCCGGTATTACTTCGACAAGATGCTGCTCATGCTGCCTATTGTGGGCTCGCTGCTGCGCAAAATCGCCGTGGGACGTTTCACGCGCACGCTCGGCACTCTGATTACGTCGGGCGTTCCCATTCTCGAAGGTCTAAGCATTACGGCGAAGACTTCAGGCAACGCAGTACTCGAAGAAGCGTTGATGAAGGTTCGCAAAGCCATTGAGGAAGGCCGCACCATTGTTGATCCTCTGCGCGAATGCGGCGTTTTTCCCAACATGGTCACTCAGATGATTGGAGTCGGCGAAGCCACCGGCGCCATGGATTCCATGCTCCAGAAAATTGCCGACTTCTACGAAGAAGAGGTGGACGCCGCCACCAGAGACATGCTGGCCATGCTGGAGCCGGTCATCATCGGCTTGCTGGGTGTTGTGATCGGCGGCATCGTAATTTCGCTCTACATGCCGCTGTTCGCAATGATCGCCAAGCTGTCAGGCTAATTATGAATCGCTTCGGTAGCCGGTCCGCAACCGCGGACTGGCCTCCCGAAGCGCCATATGCACAAGAGTGCCGCCTTTCGATATCACCGGAACTTCCCATGCAATCGACCTTCGATGAGCGCAATTGGCTGGCCTGGCTGGTCAAGGTTCGCATACTCATCCTGACATTTCTGCTGGGAATTGAACTGGCCGTGGCGCAACTCACGCCTACACCAGTGCCCATGCGCCTGTTCCTGTGCACTATTTGTTTCTGGTACAGCCTTTCATTGTTTTATGTGCTGTTGCTTTCCGTCTGGCAAGAACATCGCCTGCAGGCGTCCTTACAGGTCCTGACCGATCTGATATTGGTGAGTTTGGTGGTCCACGAAACCGGCGGATGGGATAGTTCACTCAACTTCCTTTACCCCCTGGTCATCATCGTGGCCAGCCTGCTTCTGCCCCGCGTCTGGTCCCACCTGGTGGCGGCGTTGGCGTTCATTCTTTACGGGACCGTGCTCGAACTGAATTACTACGCCGTCATTCCTTCCTACTGCACCACGCATCCCGGCCTAAAAGCGCTGCTGGCAATCATCTTCGTCAACCTCTTCGCATTTTTTGCGGTGGCGTATCTGGCCGGCCTGCTTACGGCGAAACTGCGGCAGGTGCGGGTGCAGTTAAAGGACGCCAGCGGGGCGCTGGAGAATCTGCAAGTTCTGCACGACTACATTATTCAGTCGATCAGCAGCGGCCTGATCACTACCGGGCTCGACGGCCACATCACTCTGGCCAACGCCGCCGCGCAAAAACTGCTCGAACGGTCTTCCGCCGAACTAACCGGCAGCCCGGTCCGAGACTTGTTTATCGACGCCCTGCCCACTGCGGAATCCGACCAGTACCACGGCGAAGTTCGTTTCGATACACCGGGCAAATTCCGCAAGACGGCACGAATTCGCGTTGCCGCCCTTCTCGTACCCGACGGTGGCGTCATCGGATTTGTTTATGCTCTGGACGACCTGACCGAAATCCGGCGACTGGAGCGCGAAGTCCGCATGCAAGACCGGTTGGCCGCAGTGGGACGGCTGGCCGCCGCCATCGCTCACGAAATTCGCAATCCGCTCACTTCGATTGCCGGGTCGGTCAGCATGCTCTCCGGTGTCCCCGAGATGAATGAAGAGCACCGCCGGCTGCTCGAGATTGTGACCCGCGAATCGCAACGGTTGAACAGCATTATCAGTGACTTTCTCGCCTACTCGCGCACCAAGCAATACAACTTCGCCAAAGTCGATCTTGTGCAACTGGTGGAGGACACGCTGACGCTCATGGAGCACCGCATGGTTGCGGAAAGTACGGGCATTGCCATCGAGCGCTGTTTTTCTGTTCCCCACGCCTGGGCCTTCGCCGATGGCGACAAAATCAAGCAGGTGTTCTGGAATTTCTGCGAGAACGCGGTCCGCGCAATGAGCAGCTCTGGCGGCGCCGGAGGCGGAGGAACTCTTGCTGTCACGTTGGAACTGGTAGAGGACGAATGGCAAGTGGGCTTTACCGACACCGGCACCGGCATGAGCCCGCAACAAACAGAAAAAATATTCGAGCCTTTCCAATCCAATTTTGAAGGTGGCACCGGGTTGGGGTTGGCGATCGTCTATCAAATCGTTCAGGCGCATGAAGGCAAGGTATGGGCGCGCTCCAATCCGGGGAAGGGAACCACCTTTGTGCTGAGACTTCGAGGAGTGGACACGGAGAGGCCGGCCTCGTCCGGCAACACAGCCGTGGCAGCCGCCAGCGCCAGCGCTGTTGCCACCCGCGAGCGAGGCGGGAAAGCCGCATTCGTCGCAGCGGGAGGGAGGCTGCATGGCTAAAATCCTGGTCTGCGACGACGAACGCTCCATCTGCGAGATGCTTGATATCGCCTTGCGCCGCAATAATCACCGCGTCGAAACGGTGCAATCCGGGCAGGCTGCGAAAAGCAAAATCGACGGCGCTCTCTATGACGTCATTATTACTGACATCAAGATGCCGAATATTGACGGCATCGAAGTCCTGCGGCACGCCCATCGCGTTTCTCCCGACTCGGCCGTGATTTTGATCACAGCCGTAGATGACTACGAAGCAGCGGTCGAAGCGGTGAAGGCCGGTGGCGCGTCCGACTACATTCGCAAGAGTCCGGGCCTGGTGGATGAAATCAAGCTCGCCATCAATAGAGCATTGGAGAAATTAGTTCTGAGCAAGCAGAACTTTGCTTTGCGTCGCGATGCCGCCACCCGCAACTCGCTCGACAACATCATCGGCTCCAGCGCACCGATGGAAAAGCTGAAGCAGACGCTGCGGACCGTCGCCTCGACTGCCAGCACGGTATTGATTCATGGCGAGAGCGGAACGGGAAAAGAACTGGTCGCTCGCGCAGTCCACGTATGTTCACCGCGTGCCACGGATTCGTTCGTGTCGGTGAATTGCGGAGCGTTCCCCGAGACTCTGCTGGAAAGCGAACTTTTTGGTTATCTGAAAGGCGCTTTCACCGGAGCCAATCAGAACAAACGTGGCTTGTTCGAGGTCGCCGATGGCGGCACGATTTTTCTCGATGAAATCAGCGAGATGACTCTCGCCATGCAGGTGAAATTGCTGCGTGTTTTGCAGGAGCGAACCGTGCGGCCCGTCGGCAGCACCAGTGAAATATCCATCGACGTGCGCGTCATCGCGGCCACTAACCGCGATCTCGACAAGGCAGTCGCTGAAAATCTGTTCCGCGAAGATCTCTACTATCGTCTGAATGTAATTCCCGTGCGTGTACCTCCCTTGCGCGAACGCCGTGAGGACATTCCGCTGCTGGTCAATCACTTCCTCAAGAAATACGCGGCGGCCGCATCCCGCAGTATTCTTCGTGTCCACAAAGGGTCGCTCGACAGCCTATGCGGATATGAATGGCCAGGCAACGTGCGCCAACTGGAAAATACAGTGGAGCGCGCGGTCGCCCTCGAAATGACCGACGAACTCCACGTCGAATTGCCCGCCGAACGGCCCAAAGCGCGTGCTGCTGCCGCAGCCGCGGGAGGCGCCGGAATTGAAGATGGTGCTGTCCTGCCTGAGGGAATCGGAATGGAAACTTACGTTGCCGGCATAGAACGATCCCTCCTGCAAAATGCGCTCAATCACTCCAGTGGTGTGCAGACTCGCGCCGCAGATTTGCTGGGAATTTCCTATCGCTCGTTCCGCCATTTGATGAAGAAGTACGAATTGTAGTTAGTCGCGAGTCGCGCGCTGCTAGCTGAACCTAAAACGGCGAGAACCGAAAGTCGAGTTATCATCTCTCAATGCGCTACTCGCTGCGTTTTCTCTGGAACGCGACCAAGGGTCACAGGCTCGCTCCCTGGCGAAGTCCGTATCTGTTGTGGCGCATGGAAACGTATTGCGGCGTGAAGATGACGCAGATTGGCTTTGTTGAATTCTGGGAGTTCATGTGGCGCGAGCGCGGGAATCTGTGGAGATTTTTAAAGTGGACGGGTGAGATGGAACGCTTTGTTCATCCCAAACCGAAGACGCCCTAGGCTCCGGTTCCTGCTGCCGCAGCTTCGCCCATGGCGATAATCACTTCCGTTCCTTTGCCTGCGCCGGCGAGTTGCGCCGCGGCTCCGCGGTTGGTGGCTATTTCGAGAAATCCCATGCTTCCGAGAATTCCAAATATCTCACCCGGACCGCCTTCGGCGTAAGCTTTGCGAATGCCGGCGACCTCGCGCGTGCCGACTAAAATCTTGCACTCCGAATCTTCCTGAAACAACATCGGCGCGTCTTCCGGAGTGATGTTGGTGACCAGGTTGCCGAAGCGGTCGACCTTCAGCACTACACCGCGCAGTTTGTTCGGCTCCAGCATCTTCGGCTTGGGTGCGTTGAAGCGGACGTAGTCTTCGATCTCTTCGCCGAACTTGATGGTATCGACCTGCTTCGCCAGATACGCGGCCACCGGCGCAAAAATGTCGCGGCCGTGAAACGTATTGCTCACCGGCAGGCGGAAATAATGCTCGGATGTGATGTGTCGCACGTGAACTCGCGGCTCGCGCGCGTAGACGAGAGATAGAACTCCATTGTCGGGAGCGACGAAATGAAATCCATCGCTGGAAGCCACAATCGGCCGCCGCGCCGAGCCTACGCCCGGATCGACGACCACCACATGCACCGTGCCTGTAGGGAAGTACGAATAAGCCTGAGAGATGGTCAATGCGCCATCGAGCACGTCAAAGGCCTGCACGGAGTGGCAGATATCGACGATGGCTGCATCTGGCACAATCTCCAGAATGACACCCTTCATGGTGCCCACGAAATGGTCGTTGCTTCCAAAATCGGTGGTCAGCGTAATGATTGGACGATGCGGCAATTTCCCTCGCAGATAAAAGGCGGAGTACCGCCTGTGCTTCCGAAGCTAATTTGTGGCCGTAACAGAGTCAAGGAACTGAGGTAACGTAGCCCGCTGTAACCTGGACCGGCTGCGCTCTTTGTAGCATTCGGGCGTCTCGCGATTCCGAAACGGATCCTTTGCCAAAAATTTCTTGCGATCTACCGACGGTGCCGTTGCCAGGTTGGGAATTTGTTTACCTTCTTAGTACTCCACCCCCCTCCCCCCTAAGCGAGTGGAATCATCGTGTTAACCCCCACCTTGGCTTGCAAAATCCGCTCGACAATGGACTTAGAGGTAAAAACCGTGAAACAAAGCAGTTATGCCCGATTCTTCGCCGGGTGCCGCGATCGATTTATATGGCCTGTGCTGGGACAATAATGGAATGAATTGTGGTACGGCGCAAGGTTGGATGTCACAGGGAGCTGTGGATTTCTGTGTTGTCGCTGGAGCGAAAAATTTGGCCAGATCGGTTCGCGGGCCGCCACGAAACATGGAATGGGATCGGGACCTGGGGCACCCGGCTCTGCGCTTCTCTTTGGGTTGCGATTCAAACTAGTTACTGGGAAAGTTGCGTGTGTCTCCGAATTTCCACCCCATTCTAAATTTCGCGTTCTTTGCGAAATTCAGAGTGGGGAACGAGTGGCCCATAGAACTCTTTGAGCAGACTTATGGCGCGCAGATAAATTTCGATAGTTTCAATTGCTTTCCGGTAGTCTCCAGATTGAATTTGCGATATCAGAGGAACAATGAACGTTTGGTGAATCTTGCGAAATACCTCGATCGAGTCTTGCCGACTTTCGATTTCATGAACGATCTGAGGCGCAACACTATAATATTCTCGTAAAGTTCTTCTCCGTTAGGTAGATAGCGTACATAACGATCCTTCGCAAGCGGTCAGTCGCTCAGGGCTGGCCTGTTCCGTCGCGCGTTTCGAGGGAGAATTCCTTTCGGCTTCGGGAGTGCTCGAATGGTGCAGGGATCCTTCGACTGCGGTTGTTCTTTGCGCTCTCCGCGAAGAACAATCCTCGCACAGGACGACAGAGCGCGATGACAGCGCGCGATTAGGGAAGGGAAGTCAAAAGCCCCGCCCTGTTGCACAAAACGCGACAAGGGCGGGGCATCCGCTTTGGGAGCGGTGATTAGCTTTCTCGTCTTCTTTTTAGTCTTCGCCTACCAGCGCGTTGATCAGGCCTGTGCCGTTCGGGCTGCCCCATCCGGTCACCAGATCGTAGCCGGTCACGGCGGAGAAGCTGCCGGACTTGCCGCTGGTGATGTCGTGGAAGTCAGTCTTGTAGTTCGAACTGACTCCGAACGCATAGAGGTAGGGGTTGATGAAGCCCAGGTCCGAGAAGCCGTTGGCCTTCAACTGCTGGTTGGCCAGCGCGACGTATCCGGCCCACATGGGCGCGGCGAAGCTGGTTCCGCCGTACTCATTGGCCGTGCAGGTCGTTTGATCGGCGCAGACGTAGAAGGTGAAGTTGGCATTGGCCGAAACGTCGGGGCCATTGCGCAACGTGGTTGAGCCCTTGTTGCTGGAGTTGATCACGCCCGCGAGCTTCTGGTACGCGGGGATCGCGATCTTGTCGGGAGAGATGCCGCCGCCGCTATCGGTCCAGGCCGTCTCCGACTTCCACGGGCCGGCAGCCTTGGTGGTGGTCAGGTCCGTGCCGCCCACAGAGACGATGTTGGCATCGTCCGCAGGCCACGCTTCATTTCTCGTCGACCAAGTAGAACTGTCGCCTGAAGCCGCGAAGAAATTCTGACCCTGCGCTGACATTTTCTCGAAGTACGGATCGAGCGTGCTGGGGTCCGCAGGTGTCCATCCCCACGAGCAGCCGATGGTGGTGGGCAGCGGGCTGTGGGTGGTCATGGAGCTGATGATGGCCGTGTCACTCGAGCCGACGTACATGACAAGGCTCGACAGTCCCGGAGCCATGCCCAGGGCCTGCGTCATATCGAGGGTCTGTTCGGTATCGTCACAGCCACTGCGGGCAGTGCAGCTGGTGCTGGTGCCATCGGTCGACAAGATAGTGACCGGCACCGATTCAGTTTGTTTTACGTTCTTGTAATAGGTGGTCAGGTCAGCGGTATCGGTGCCCACAAACTCGAACAATCCGAGGTTCTGTCCGCTGCCGGTGAGCGCCGTTCCGCCGTAATAAGCTGCGCGCATGTCGCTGCCCAGGAACGATGCGGACGGTCCCGAGCCGGTCGTGGCATGAGTAACAACAGCGTCGGGACTGATGCCATGCGCCTTCGCGTAGTCGCTCTTACTGACATAGAGGGGATGTGGAATGGAATAGTTGTCCAAGCCGGAGATGTGCCACAGCGAGAATGACAGGTCCGTGGTGGGCTCGCGGTCCGGTCCGTAGAAGATGCGGTTCTCTGTCGGATGCTGATAGACCATCATGCTGACGTGGAACGCCGACTCGATGGCGGAAACCGGTCCCTTGACCTGAACTTCCATGCCATCGCGCGATCCGCCGACAACCGCCAAGCCGTGAGACTGCACGTATTGGAGGACTGCATTGTAGTCGTGCTGCGTGGGGCCGAATTTTTCCGTGAACTCGGCCGGAGTGAGAAAGTGGACGTGGTTGGGAACGGTCTGGCTGTACAGCTCGGCGAGAAAGTTCTGCAATCCGGCGCGGTCGCGCATGGGCAGAACGATATCCAATTGCATGATTTGAGAAGCGGGGAGATGTCCGATTGGTTTAGCCACGCCGGTTTGCGTTACTTCGCGCACATGACGTGTCATTACGGTTTCCGCACTGCTGAATATGGATCCTGCGGAAACTAAGGACGCAATTGAGAGCAATAGTACAAAGGTTTTCCGATTCACAATTCCTCCTGGGGGTTGAAGTTTCGTGGTCGAAGAAATTCCGCCGCCGTGAGCGCGGCGAAAAATCTTTTTACTTACTCGTTGAGTTTGACTCGATACCGGTCAGGAATATCAGATTGTGAGGAAGAAGGAGCGTGAATCGCGTTTGGTTTACGAAAACCGAACAATAGCGGGAAACCAGCTTCACCACCAAATGGGAGTGGAGCAGTTTGCACCATTACGCAACCGGCTGTGATGGACAGGCAGAGATCAAGTCAGAGTGGACGGCGCGAAAGCGTGAACGAGCTGCGGGGAAACTTTGTGCGGCGGTGGAACTACCCCAGTCAAGCCAAAAGCGGGCTTGACTGGGCACCGGCCAGCCAGTCAGGTTCCGGTTTTGTAGGTACAACGTCTTGAGTGATCGCAGCCACCCGCCCTTACGGCAGATGGATAGGAAGGGGATTCGAAATTAGGAAGCCCCTCTGCAGAAGGAGCTTGCAGGCCACATCTTCCGTCCCCGGACCGAGAACGAGTTGTTGCTGATAGTAGATTCCAATATCTAATTCGAGGGTTTCACCGTTGTTGGTCACAGTTGCGTCTCGCAGAAAGCTCTTCAGAACCCGACACCCATAGTGGTACGGATCGCCGAACACCAATGGATCTGGAGCGGCGAAATCTAGGCCGGTTAGTTCCACATTACTGCCGTTCCATGTAAGTGGAGTGTCGAAACCCCATTCAATATTAGAATTAGGATCTTTATAGACGGCGGCCACGCTGAGCGCTGAACCGCCGCTCGCGACCTTTGCGGAGCCATGGTAGACCAAGGGCGAGGTTGGGAGATGCTTAGTTTGTATGTTATCCGTGCAATTCTGTCTCGTCAGCATTGCACTGCTCAGTGTGACTGTCACAATCGGCGTTAAGTAAACGGAGGTGCCTCCGAGCCAGTCTATAAAACTCTGTAATGGGTTACTCATAGATGCCTCCACTGGGGCTTACAATTGAACGCTTGGCCGTGGGGTCCCGTCTTGTCTCAAAAGCGGGCACATCATATCACAGCTCCGCGATGCTCCGTGAATGGCGTTTGAATGAGCGATAACCGCCGCAATATCCTCTCGCAAGGCAAGCACACATCGATCATTCGTAGCGCAGCGCTTCAATCGGATTCAATCTCGACGCTTTGAGCGCGGGGAAAAATCCGGAGAAGATGCCGACCATAGAAAGGATGACAAACGAAATCGCCATCACGGCCACGGACGCGTGCAGAAAAATAGCTCCCTCGTGGTCGGCGGTTTTGTAGAACTCGTCATACAGCGGCATCGGCGGAATCACCCAGGTGAGCAATTCGGCCACCGCCATTCCGATGAGGCCGCCAACGAAGGTTAAGACGAGAGCTTCCAACAGAAACTGCACCAGAATGTGCCGCGGACGGGCACCCAAGGCCTTGCGTAATCCGATCTCGCGCGTGCGCTCGGTCACCGAAACCAGCATGATGTTCATCACGCCGATCCCGCCTACGGCCAGCGTCACCACACCAATCAATCCCAACACGGCCTGTAAGCCGTAGGAAAAAGCGTTGATCATGGCACGGTCTTCAATCGTGTCCCACTCAGGTGTGGCTTTGTCATCTTTGGGGTCGAAGTGATGCCTTCGCGCGATTACCTCGCGCACCGCCATCAGCGCCTTTTTGTTCAGCTCAGGAGCGGTCGGCTGAATGATGATTTCGTCGGGATCGCGAATGTTTTTCAGATCGCGCATCAGTCCGAATGGGATGAACCCGTCGGAATTGTCCGGCCCCTGGTACATCGAGTCCTGAATCTTGTTGCGCATGGTTCCGATGACTTCAAAATCCAGTCCGCCAATCTCAACGTGCTGGCCCGCGCCCGGCGCGCCTTGAAATACTTTCTTCGCGGCTTCGTAACCCAAGATGACAACGCGGTGATGGTCGGCATAGTCGCTCTCGTCAAAATACCGGCCCTCGGCTAGTTCCAACTTGCGCATCTGCCCGTAGGGCATGTCGACGCCGCGCACCGGGATCGACACAACGCGCGTGCCCAGTTTGAATCCGAAATCGCGGTTGATCTCGCCACTCACGGCGCGCACGATAGGAACTTCGTCGCGAATCGCTTCAACATCTTCCAGTTCGTAAGCGACTTTCTTGCCGGCGCGCTGACCGCCTGCCTGCATGCTGGTCTGGCCCGGCCAGAGAACAATCACGTTGTTTCCCATGTTCATAAAAGCATGCAGCACGCATCCGCCAAGGCCCTGGCCATAAGCCAACAGCAGGACCACTGAAGCCAGTCCCCACACGATGCCCAGCATGGTTAGCGTGGAGCGCAGACGATCGCGCATGAGCGCCTGCCAGCCTTGCCAGATGAGTTCTTTTAAGAACATAGGTTTCAAAGTTGCAAGGTTGCAAAGTTTCAGGGTTTCAGGGTTTCAAGGTTTCAGGGTTCAGGCTTCGAATTGTCATCCCGAGCAACGCGAGGGATCTGGGTTTTAACCTATACCGTCGGCGCTGCCGCTGGCGGCAAGTACCGAGATCCCTCGCTTCGCTCGGGATGACAATTCGGCTCTTACATTGAAACCTTGAAACTCTGAAACCTTAAAACTTTGCTATTGAATCTGAATGTCGCCCGACCCTGTCCGCACCGACAGCACCGGACCACCGCCGCGTACCTTGCCTCGGATCGTCTTGCGCGATTCCTGCACGCGTCCCTGCACGGTCATCTCGATCGGCGAATCCACATCTACAGTGCCGGAACTGGTGGAGATGTCGGCGTCGAAAGCGGAGTTCGCAGGCAGGCGAACATGCACATTGCCCGATCCGGTACGAATCTCCCAGCCGCCGGTTTGTGTGCCCTCGGCGGTGATATCGCCACTGCCAGCTTCGGCGCGGAATCCTCCCTGGATGCCCCGCACCGTTACGTTGCCGGAGCCGGTGTGCAGATCGATATCGCCCTGTCCGGTTTCTTCGACTTCAATGTCACCGCTGCCCGCGCCGCCGCGTATGGCGCCGGCAACTTCATGGGCGCGCACGTTGCCTGAGCCGGTCTGCATGCGAATCTCTCCGGTCAGGTTCGCGAGCTTGATGTCGCCTGATCCACTCTGCAAGTCGGTATTGCCGTGGATGCCTTCAATAGTCTGATCTCCCGAACCGCTGCGCGTGCGAAGAGTAGTGTCGGCGGGCACGGTGATCTCGTAGTCGACAGAGATATCGTGCTCGTTGACGTAGTCGATGTGAATGCTGTTTCCCTCCTGCCGGAGCGGAGGATGCTGCTGAATAGCATCGACATCCCCTTGGCGCCGTCCCATCAGCCAGTGATCGCCGACGAAGATTTTTCCGCGGATGAAAACCGACCCCGCGGGGCCGGTGCGGATTGTGATGTCGCCGGAGCGCGTGAGTACTTCCAAATCGACGGGACCCGTAACCTGAAACGATTTTTCGAAGGTGCCTTGCGGTGTCGAGGCGAAAGCGAGTGCCGAGGTCAGCAGCATGGAAACGGCACAAAGAAAGAGAAACGGCGAGATGCGTGAGATTGGTCTGTTATTCATATCGTAGTGACTCCACGGGTGTCATTTCCGCGGCGCGCTGGGCGGGATACATGCCTGCGGTCACGGTGATTAAAGAAAGCGTCACGATCGAAGCAACGATCGAAATCCAGGAAACAATGGGATGCGGAACGAAATCGGGCAACGGCAAGAGCTTCATCGCAGCACAGGTACCGATGCCAAAACTGAGCCCGAGAATTCCGCTGATCACGGTGAGCATGGCCGCCTCGGCGAAAAACTGACGGAGAATGTCGTGTTTGGTCGCGCCAATCGCTTTGCGAGTACCAATCTCCCGCGTGCGCTCGGTTACCGAAACCAGCATGATATTCATTACACCGATCCCGCCCAGGCACAGCGTGACGATGGCCACGCAGCCAAAGAATATCGTGACCACGCCAAAGACTTTATCCAGCAGCTTCGCGCCTTCCATCGTGTCCCAGATAAAGAGCGCGTCTTTGTCGACGGGATCGAAGTGATGAATGCGTCCCATCGCCTCCCGCACTTGGCGCACGGCGGCTTCGTGCTCTTCGGGATCGCCGACTTCAAAAACGATGTCGTCCAGATATCCGCGCGTGATGCCCGCGCCCTTTTTTTCCGGGGGAGGGAAGTCGCGGCTCACGGCCGAATAAGGCGCGAATAGGTAATCATTGTCCGGGCCGCTGTAGCTGGAGTTCTGTTTCTTTTCCTGCAAAACTCCGACCACGGTATAGGGAACGCTTTTGATCAAAATGGTCGTGCCAATGGCGGGCTGCCCGGGGAACAATTGCCGATAAGCTTTTGACCCGAGCACAACTACGCGCCGCCCTTCGCGCTCGTCGTCATCGGTGAGCAAGCGTCCTTCGGAAAGCAGCAATGAGCGGAAGTCCTGATACGACGGCCACATTCCCACTACGCCGCGACTGGCGGAATTGTATTGGCTTACCTCCGGAATCGCGCGCTGCAATTCCGGACTTACATTTTTCAC
This sequence comes from Candidatus Sulfotelmatobacter sp., assembly GCA_036513255.1. GTDB lineage: Bacteria > Acidobacteriota > Terriglobia > Terriglobales > Acidobacteriaceae > Sulfotelmatobacter. Next base: position 130,805 of record DATBZH010000108.1, read on the forward strand.
CAAGTAGCATTCGTCGCGAATCAGTTCGGCATCGTCCACGTTCAGGCGAATTTCCCGGCCCGCGGCGCGGCCTCCGACCTGAGAACTGGTGCGCCCGCCCCAAACAATCACCAGATCCTTGCCCAGCGTCTGCATGTGCTTTTTCTGGTCGACACTGAACCCGCGTCCCAGCCCCACCAGCAAAATGACCGAAGCGATTCCCCAAACTATGCCGAACATCGTGAGAAACGTTCGCATTTTGTGGCTTCGGAATGTGGCTAACGCCTGACGCAGGATTTCGGAGAGAGTCATGGAAGATCGGACCTCAGCCCTCAGACCCCGGACCCCAAAGGCTGAGGTCCGAGGTCCGACGTCCGCTTTTACTGCAGAACCACCTGATCGCCTTCCTTCAAGCCGCTGAGCACCTCGGTCTTGGCGCCGTTGGAAATTCCGATGTTGACCGCGATCTTATCTTTACCGTCTTTGCCTTTCGGGTTCGGAATTTCAACGGAAGCCTTCTTATCTTTGTCGTAAAGGATTGCGCCTTCCGGAATCTGCAACACGTTCTTGTGCTCTTCCAGAATGATTTCCGCGTTCGCGGTCATCTCGGCTTTCAACTCGCCGCCGGGATTTTGGATGGAAACCCGCACTTCGAACGTGGTGACGTTATCTTTTTCCACGCCCATCGGCGAAATCTTCGTCACCTTGCCATTGAAAGTTTTGTCTTTGAAGGACTCGACTTTGATCCGCGCGGGCTGTCCGAGATAAACCTTGCCGATGTCGCTTTCGTCGACCTTGCCTTTGACATAGACTTCGCTGGTATCGCCCAGCGTCATGACCAGCGTGGCCGACGATCCCAACACGAGAATCGAGCTGACCGCGTCTCCCATTTCCACGTCGCGCGAGAGCACGATGCCGTCGATGGGCGAGATGATATCGGTATAGCTGAGCTGCTCGTGAAGCTGCGTGAGGTTGGCCTGATCCTGCGCCACCTGTGCCTGAGCCTGTGCGATCTTGGCCTTCAGAACCGTCACTTGCGCCTTCGACACGTTCTGTTTGTTCAAAGACATCTCGTAATTCTTCTCGGCGTCATCCAGGGCCGAGGCGGAAACGACTCCGTCTTTCGCCATGCCGGTCGCGCGATCATAGGCGCGCTTGTTGAGTGGCACGTCCGGTCCTTCGGCATCTACTTTGGCCCGCTCCAAGTCGGCTTGGGAACTCTTCAAGTTCGCTTGCGCCGCTTCCAGCCCCGCTTGTGACTGGGCGACCTGCGCCTCAATCTCCACCTTGTCGAGTTGCGCCAGAAGCTGCCCCTTCTTGACGTGATCGCCGTAGTCCACCAGCAATTTCTTCACAATGCCGCTGGCCTTGGATTTGACCTCAACCTTGGTGATGGGCGTGACTTTCCCTGTAGCCACTACGCTCTTAGCCAGGTCGCCCTTTTCCACCTTCGCCAACTTCGAGGGATCGATTTTAGTGCCGCCACGGGTCGAGGCATACACTCCAATCGCGATTAAGAGCACAATAGCGACACCAACGCCGCCCCAAATAAATAGTCTGCGGCGCTTCTTTTTGCTGCTTCCGTTTCCGTTCACAACAGCCTCCTAAAGTGGTTCCGCGCTGGGTTGAAGAACGATGCCGAGGGATTGACTCCCGCCCTCACTTATTGGTACGCGGTCGGACTCGCTTTTGTTCCTGAGATTTCGAGGTTCTATGAATCGCGACTATTCTTATGATAAATGAGGTGGCGCTGCCTGCTTCTTGCGCCTGCCCATTAGACCAACCTGCAACTAAAAGGATAGCGAAATCCTGGGTTGAATTTGTGTTCGGGCGTGATGACCGGCTCCTCATCACTGGCAACTAGCCACTGACAATAGCTTTTAAAATGTTAGAATTACCGTTCCATGATCGCTTTTGTGCTGCTCCGGGTCTTTCTGATCCTTCTCTTGGTGGCAGCCAACGCCTTCTTTGCAGCGGCGGAATTCGCGCTCGTTAGTGTGCGCGACACGCGCATCCAGCAACTCATCGAATCCGGTCGCATCGGCGCGCGCATCGTCCAACGCCTCCACCAGCATCTCGACGAGGTCGTCAACGGCGTACAACTCGGCATCACCATGGTCAGCCTGACTCTAGGCTGGATCGGCGAGCCCATTGTCGCCCGCCTGGTCGAAGGCATGCGCTTTGTTCATGAAATTCCTCACGGGGCGGTCTATGCGCACGGCATCGCCATCGCCATCGCTTTCAGCTTGATCACCTGCATGCACGTGATCCTCGGCGAACTGGTCCCCAAAACGCTGGCCCTGCAGCGCTCCGAGCACATTGCCCTCGCCGTTGCCGCGCCCATGGAGGCTTTTCTCACCATCACGAGTCCAGTTCTGTTTCTTATGCGCCGCTCGGGAGGATTGGTTCTCCGGCTCTTTGGAGCTCATGAGACTCGTACCGGCGCCGTTCATTCGCCGGACGAATTGAAGCTCATCGTCACCGCCAGCCGCCAGTTCGGCCAGATCCCGCAATTCCAAGAAGAAGTGATTCACAACGCCATCGAGCTCGACAGCATCACGGTGCGCGCCGTTATGGTCGCTCGTCCGGATATTTTTTCTCTGCCATCTGATCTTGTGCTCGACGATGCCCTGGTTCGTGTAGTTGAAGGCCAACACTCGCGCATTCCAATCTACGATCCGCAACGCGGCCCCGAACACATCGTTGGTGTCCTTTATTACAAAGACCTCATGCGTTGGATGCGTCTGCGCCTCTCGAACCTCGGCCAATCAGTTTCCACCCGGATCTCCAAGATGCAAATTGGTCAGATCATGCACGATGTGCTGGTCGTGCCGGAAACCAAGGTTCTTGCCGAACTGCTGGCCGAGTTTAAATTGCGACGTCGCCACTTGGCGGTCGTCGTCGATGAATTCGGTTCCACCGCGGGTGTGATCACCGTAGAAGACATTCTGGAACAATTGGTCGGCAACATCGAAGACGAATTTGATCTCGCCCCCAGTGAGCCGCGCCTGGAAGATGAATCAGTGCTGTCGCTCGAAGGTTCCGTCAACATTCGCGATCTTGAAGCACAATACGGTTTGACTCTTCCGCGCGATGCGGGATTTGAAACGCTGGCCGGATTCGTCCTGGCTCGCCTGCAAAAAATTCCAGCTCTGCACGAAGCGTTCGAATACGAAGGGCGCCGCTATACGGTGGAAGAGTTGGAGGGGCACCGCATTGCGAGAGTGAGGATCGAGAAGACTGCGAACGTGGAAGGTGAAGTAGAGCCGGTCCACCAAACAAGGGAATGAGCAGACGCATGTGGGGACAGCCGCCTCGGGCTGTCCAGCCGAGCGAAGCTCGACAGGGTTTAGCCGAAGCAGAGAGCAAGCGATTAGCTAACAACCAACAACCAACGACAAACGACCGATGTTAGCCCGCCTCCTCCAACGCGTTCTCTACACCCTCCCAGTAATCTGGCTGGTGGTCAGTCTCGTCTTCCTGCTAATCCACCTTGTCCCCGGAGACCCCATCCAGCAAATGCTCGGCGAAGGCGCACCTCCCACTGACATCGCGGCCACGCGTCATCTCTACGGCCTCGACGCCCCGCTTGGCCAGCAATATGTTCACTATTGGCGCGGCGTTCTCCACGGCGACCTCGGACCATCCTTCCGCTACAACCAAAGTGTCACGCACCTGGTCGCGCAGCGCTATCCCTATACGCTCAAGCTCACGCTGGCGTCGCTATTCGTCGCCATCTTGCTTTCCATTCCCGCCGGCGTACGCTCCGCCCAGCGCCGCAACCGCTGGGACGACCGTGTGCTCTCCGTCGTCAGCCTCTTCGGCCTGTCGTTCCCCAACTTCGCTCTCGGCCCCATTCTCATTCTTCTATTCGCCATCAAGCTCGGATGGCTCCCCGTCTCCGGCGCCGATTCCTTCGCCAGCCTCATCCTGCCCGCGCTGACCATGGGGAGCGCGCTGGCCGCCATCCTCACCCGCATGGTGCGTACCTCCATGCTCGAAGAACTCAGCCAGGACTACATCCGCACCGCCCGCGCCAAAGGCCTGCCCGAGCGCACCGTCGTCTACCGCCACGCCTTGCGAAACGCCATGATTCCCATCCTCACGGTGTTGGGCCTGCAATTCGGAGCGCTGCTGGCCGGGGCGATTGTGACGGAGACCATCTTTAGCTGGCCGGGGATTGGGCGGCTGACGATTCAGGCTATTTCCAATCGCGATTACTATTTGGTGCAGGGATGCATTCTTGCGATCGGATTGACTTATGTGGCGGTGAATTTTCTGACGGACGTGCTTTATTCGGTGGCGAATCCGAGGATCAGGCAGTAGGGTAGCCGCACCGCAGCATTGGACAGTGGTCTTTGACAACACGTATATTACGTGTTACACGTAAGATACGTGATATGACGCCTAAGCAAAATCTAACAGTAAGTTTGCCGCTTCAAACCATCCGCAAAGCCAAAATCTTGGCCGCCCGCCGGGGTTCGTCGATCAGCGGCTTGTTGGCTGAGCAGATCGAGATTCTGGTCGGCGAGGAAGAAGCCTACGAACGCGCCCAGTCCCAAGCCACCGCACTCCTCGACAAGGGCTTCCATTTGGGCGGCATGATCCGCGCCAGCCGGGACCAGTGGCATGAGCGATAAAACTTTCGTCGACACCAACGTCCTGATCTATGCTCACGATGTTGATGCCAAGGCCAAGCACGAAGTCGCCAAGAACGTCATCCGGGAACTATGGCATGAGCGCACCGGAGCCCTTAGCCCGCAAGTACTGCAGGAATTTTACGTGAATGTGACACGCAAGATCGCATCTCCGCTTCCTAAAGATGCAGCGCGGCAGGTTGTGAATAGCTACTCCATCTGGTGCGTTGAAACCACACCCGTGGAGATCTCGGCGGCATTTCGTATTGAGGATGAATCCCGGATCGGATTTTGGGATGCCCTGATTGTTGCCTCAGCCGTCAAATGTGGAGCAAGGAAACTCTTGTCTGAGGATCTGAATGATCAGCAGCAGATTGCTGGGATACGCGTGGAAAACCCTTTCGCCTATCTGCGATGAAATTAAAGAGGCGGGGTCCTGCCGCCCGCCTCCAATCAAACTACGCGGCCTGCCCAACCTTCTTCATCCGTTCTTCCATGTCTTTGGGCGATACATCTTCCACGTGCGTGGCCACGCCCCACAGATGTCCGAAGGGATCCTGAATGAAGCCGGAGCGGTCGCCATAGAACTGGTCTTCCACCGGCTTCAAGATTTTCGCACCTTCCGCGGTTGCGCGTTTAACCACGGTATCGACGTCGGGGAGGTATACATACAAACTCACCGGGCTCGTGCCTATAGTCGCCGCGCTGGTGTGTCCCTGGCCCATGCTGGGATTTTCATCGGCCAGCATGATGTGCGAGTTTCCAATTTTCAGTTCGGCATGGCCCACTTTGCCGTCTGGCCCGTTCATGCGAAAGACTTCAGTCGCACCGAAGACTTTTTTATAGTAGTCAATGGCTTGAGCAGCGCCTTTGATGATCAGATACGGAGTGATGGAGTTGTAGTCTTTGGGAATATAAGAAACCTTGGGTAATGTATCAGTTTGAATTTTGAGGACTTGTAAGGCGTTCCGCGCGTCCTTTGATGACGAGTGCAAAGAACACGATGCTAGCGCAGAATATGCTTGCAATGAGTGGGGTCCAAGGCGATCTCCCTTGGGCTTTTGCAAGTCTCCAAACCCCGTACATGAGAGCCGCTTTGCCGCCGACCAAGATGAGCCAGAACGCAAGGTAGGCCATACTCCCCCTATTCTACGCCGCTGATCTCTTGTATGGGCCGCGCTTCGCTGGCTTCGGCATGTAGCTGTCGGCCATGAGTATGATTTCTTCAAGCGTCCAAACATGATCGCTCAAGCCGCAAGCCATCGCGGGGGTGATCCTCAGCGTCTTGTGAACTCTGGCGAAATTGTAGTGGACGGCATAGATCGCAACCATCGCCGCGTGGTTCTGAATTTTCTTGCTGAAGGCGTTCGTCAGGCGCGTGAATCTCCGCATTCCCATTCTCATGCTCAGGTTGTGGCGTTCGACATAGGACGTACTCACATGCTTCGGATCGGGATCGCCGCTGACGGTTTTCATCTCGCAGCCGATGCAGATTGCCGGAGAATAGCGCCGCGTCTCTTCATTGGAGGGCGCGCCGTAAATCTTCTGCAATTGCGCGTAGTCTACGTCCGCGCCGAAAGCCTCTTCCACTGCCTCTAGATATGCTTTGTGCCCGTCAGTCGTGATCTGAACGCGGCCACGGATGCGGCTGGCAGCGTCCTTCATAAAATCGATTGCCCAATCCGCGCTCCGTCCGCCTACTAGGTAGCTCACGCATAGCTTGCTGTCCGCGCAGATTCCTGTCCACGTCCAAGTGTCGCCCCAGCCCGCAGCCTTTTGCTCCAGCGTTACGTTCTTAGCCTTCGCCCCGACGAAGGACCAAATTTCGTCGCACTGGAGGCGGCGCACACGGATATTATTCACGCGCTCATCGTGGAACTGCTCACAGGAGCGGCCAAGATCGACAACTAGTTTCATCACGGTAATCACGGAAACGTCCGCCATCCGAGCGCAAGATCGAAGGCTATTTCCCTCTACCAGCATTCCCAGAATCACGGCACGCTCGGAAACGGAGAGGCGATTCATGCACCCAAGAGTAGGCTGAATCCCTCCATTTGTCAAGCATAATATTCAGTTTGACAAATAGGCCAATTTGCCTATTGACATGTTTTATTGTAACTACTAGAGTTACAGGCGTGACTACCTCTCCGGCTCACGAATACCGAACTCCAGGCCAATTGATTCAAGCACTCCTCGATTCTCGCGGTTGGACGCAACGAGTTCTGGCCATCGTGTTGAATGTCGACGAAACCGGAATCAATAAAATTGTAGCCGGAAAGCGGGCTGTGGATGCAAATCTCGCGCTTGGGCTAAGTCAGATTTTCGGCGTTCCTGCCGAGACGTTTCTTCAATTGCAGAAGGACTACGATCTCGCGTTGGCGCGGATCGTTTCGCGCCCTGATCCGGGGTTAGCGACTCGCGCTAGCTTGTTTGGCGAATTGCCAGTCTCCGAGATGATCCGGCGAGGTTGGCTCAAGGGTGTTGATGATGTTCGTAATGTACAAGGGGCAGAAGATGCTTTGTGTAGGTTCTTCGGCGTGGCGTCAGTGGATGAAATAGAAACATTGCCTCACGCAGCGAAAAAGACAAATGTGTTTTCGGAAGTCACCCCAACGCAATTGGCTTGGCTGTATAGGGTAAAGCAGATCGCGGCCAAGACCCTCGCAGCGAAGTACTCGCACGAGGCACTTGTGGATGCAGTCACCAAATTACGCGGTTTGCTCGGATCGGCAGAAGGCGCGAGAAAAGTGCCGCGCATTTTGACTGAATCCGGAGTGAGGTACGTAGTCGTAGAGTCTTTGCCAGCGGCAAAGATCGACGGCGTGTGTTTTTGGCTTAATGATCGGCAACCAGTAATTGGCATGTCATTGCGCCATGATCGGATCGATAACTTTTGGTTCGTGCTTCGCCATGAGTGCGAACATGTATTGCAGGGTCACGGGCATTCGGCTGTGATGCTAGATACAGACTTAGAGAAAGATCGCGCGGGAACTGGGACTTCCGTTCCAGAAGAGGAACGTGTCGCCAATGAAGCCGCTGCCGAGTTTTGTGTGCCGCAATCGCTACTAATGAAATTCATAGGAAAAAAATCTCCATTTTTCGCAGAGCGCGACGTTCTTGGATTTGCCAAAACTCTAAATATCCATCCTGGAATCGTTTCAGGTCAGTTGCAGCACAAACTATCGAGGTACGATTTGTTCCGCAATCATCTAGTGAAAGTTAGGTCAGCCGTGGTGCCGAACGCTATGTCGGATGGCTGGGGGGACGTTGCCCCGATTGGACACTAGGAGACGTGATGACAAAACACGAGGAAATGCAAGCCTATGTTCGGTATTACAAGCGCATCAACAATAAAACAGCCGTTAGTATGGCTGAGGTCTCGGTCGCAGCCATTGCCGATGGATGGCCAGAGCCTCCGCCATTAACTGGCGTGGAGCGATTAGCGAAGTCCTTCTCAGACGCCGAGCGCGAAGAAATTCGCCACGACCAGAAAACAAAACGACCGTATAGGGCAAATCTAGCAATCACTGAACGCCTTAAGGATGGCAAGCAACGAGCGCTTTGGGTAGATACTGACGAGGCCGACCGCGACCAAATGGAGATGGCAATGGCGAAATATCGTGACCAGATGATTGGCGAAGCCGTCATCGGCACGAATACGGTAGACCATTGGAATCGAATGCATCCAGATCAGATACCGTTGCCATTCGACACTGATCTTAAGGATGAAGTTCAGTGGCGATTAAATGCTCCACCGGACGAGGACGAGAAGGCTAGTTAGTTTTTCTTCCAGCGTGCTTGAGCGGCGATCCGCGCAATATCTGCACGCTCTGCGGGGGTGAGGCTCTTGGCACGCGCCTTGCCCCCTCTTAACCCGCCTTTGCGTTTTGGAGAGGGGTGGCGCTTGGACTCGCTAATCGTATCCTCAGCATCGCCAATGGCAATGTCAAATACCTGCTTGGCAAGCTGGGCGGGATCGCGCGGACGTTTGGCCACAAAACGAGTATGCCACAGGCCGCGACACCGTTACTGCCTATGAGATTTCAAACTGATACACGACCAAACCTTGCTCATGATTTTCCTCCTGTGAATGTAAGCTGAGGCTGGAGGTTATGGCGCGCATGCGGAGAAACCACGCGGTCTCGGCACTCTTCTTATGAATCACAATCTGCCGGCGACCTCAAGACGGATATCCACAGCAAGGGTCAGATCTACAAAAAATCAAGATAGGGTGCGAAAAATTCACACAACATTCACAAATCCGGTGATAATCTCCTAGCCGCTATGGACGTCCAACCCAACCGCTGGACCATCGCAGCCGCTGGTGTCATCATGCAGATCGCTCTTGGCGCGGTTTATGCCTGGAGCGTGTTCCGCATCCCACTTACCAAAGCCTTCGGCTGGACCATTCCACAAGTTACGCTCACCTTCACCATAGCCATCCTGACGTTGGGGTTCGCTTCTTTCGTAGGTGGCCTGTGGATGCGGAAATCCGGCCCGCGCAATGTCGCTCTTGCTGCTGGAATTCTCTATGGCGGCGGCGTTTTTCTGGCCAGTTTCTCCGCCGGACATTTGTACTGGCTTTACTTCTCTTACGGAATTATCGGTGGCATCGGAATTGGGTTCGGCTACATCGTTCCTGTGGCGACATTGGTCAAATGGTTTCCCGATAAGCGCGGAATGATTACAGGCATCGCCGTCGCCGGCTTCGGCGCGGGCGCGCTGATCACTGCGCCCATCGCTAGCAGGCTGATCGTCAGCGTAGGTGTGCTGAAGACGTTTGCCATCCTGGGCATCGCCTATTTTGTCGGGGTCACAGTCCCTGCATTTTTCATGAAAGACCCTCCGCCCAACTACCGTCCCCAGGGATGGACCCCCAGCGCTGCGCAACAAAAGCAACGATCCACAAAGACCTACTCTCTGGGCGAAGCGTTGCGTACCTGGCAATGGTATGGACTATGGGCGCTGTTATTTCTGAACACGTCGGCGGGGATTTCCATCATCTCGCAGGCCGCACCCATGGCCCAGGAAATCACCGGCGTGACAGCGGCGGTTGCAGCCGGCCTGGTCGGTATTATCTCGATCGCGAATGGCTCTGGAAGATTCTTGTGGGCTTGGTTTTCGGACCTGGTCGGCCGCCGCTCGGTTTTTCTGACGATGTTCGTCATCCAGGCTCTGGTGTTCTTTGTGTTGCCGAAAATTCAGAGCTTCCCCGCGTTCGCGGCGTTCTGTTGCGTAATTCTGCTGTGCTATGGCGGAGGCTTCGGCACCATGCCCGCCTTTGCCGCAGACTATTTCGGAGCGGAAAATGTCGGCTCCATCTATGGCCTTATGCTCACTGCCTGGGGATTCGCCGGCGTTCTCGGACCAACGCTGATCGCGCGTATCCGCCAAAGCACCGGCCACTATTCGCAGGCGCTCTATGTGATTGCCGCCATCGTGCTTTGCAGCGCTGTGATTCCGCTGATCGTGCACCCGCCGTCCGCCGGTAAACAGCCCACGGTGACGCCCAAAGCCGCATAGGCGGAACATGGGCGCGACGCCTTAAGAAAGACGTTCTAACGCAGAGATCGCCGAGTGCGCCGAGCTTTTGAAACATATTTCTCGGTGTGCTTGGCGATCTCGGCGTTGAAAGGGTTTGCTCTCACCGCGAGCGGGGCGCGCAGAATTCGGAATCAGCGAACTGGTCGCCACCGAACTGCCCGCCTATGTTACCTTCGAGATTCTTTGGTGAATGTCCACTAGCGCCATCTCGTTCCGCAGTTGGGTCGCTGGAAATGCTCGCCACAATCCGCTGGCCGCAACTGGCGCCGCGCTAGTCGTCGTATTCATAATCTTTGCGCTGTTCGCTCCCTGGATTGCTCCGCAAGACCCCGCTTCTATCAATCTTCCCACGCGTCTCGACCCTCCATCGCACGCGCACTGGTTCGGCACTGACGAACTCGGCCGCGATATCCTCTCACGCATTATCTACGGTGCCCGCATCTCAATGCTGGTCGGCAGCAGTGTTGTGCTCGCCTCGCTGGCGCTCGGTCTCATCATCGGTTCCATCGCGGGATACTACGGTGGAGCCATCGACCGCTTCGTCAATGTCGTGCTGATGAACGCGTTCCTCTCTTTCCCCGGCATTCTTCTTGCTATTGCCTTCGTTGCCTTTCGCGGTCCCGGCATCTTCAACTTGGTTCTCGCGCTGTCGCTCGGCGGTTGGGTCGGCTATGCGCGTCTCGTCCGTGGACAAGTCCTCGCCGCCCGCGAACGTGAATTTGTCGAAGCCGCCCGAGCCCTCGGTGCCAGCGATCTACGCATCATCATCCGCCACATCCTTCCGAACATTATTCAGCCGGTCGTTGTGCAAGCCGCGATCGGCATGGCCGGCGCCATTCTCGCCGAAGCTACCATGAGTTTTCTCGGCCTCGGCGTTCCACCACCGACCGCGAGCTGGGGAGCCATGCTCAACGATGGCCGCGCACACTTGTTCGACGCTCCCCATCTTGTGCTGTTTCCCGCTCTTGCCGTGATGCTGGCCGTGCTCTCCTTCAACTTCATCGGCGACGCCCTGCGCGACTATCTCGATCCACGATCGCGTATCGAAGCCGGGCTTTAACCTCTAGTTCTATCTAACCTGCTGAGAACACGCTTGATCTAGCTCTTGACATTGTATTACATATTGCAATATTATCATTGCGATTAGAGATTAAGGCATGAAACTAGGCGAGAAAATCCGTTACCTGCGCGAGGTCGAAGGATCGCTGCGAGGACTGGGGCGACCGATGACGCAATCGGAGATTGTCAGCGCCCTTCGCCGGGAGTTGGGCAATGGGCAGGCGTCAAAGAAGGGCTCGCGCAGGCCGAAAGCGCCGTCGATCAGCCAGTCCTATCTGTCGCAAATCGAAAGCGGTTCACGGCCGCACATGACTCAGTCTTCGCGGGCGCTGCTGGCAAAGTTTTTCAAAGTCCATCCCGGCTTTTTGGTGGACGATCCGGAGGGATATCACACGGAGCTGACTTCCGACCTGCGCACCACCGAAGGCCAGCTTGATGTTTGGTTGCTGCAAGGCTCGGAGCGCTTTGCCAGCGACGCGGAAGTCAGCCACGTCATGATCAAGGCCGCACGCGAGAAAGATACGCGTCGTTGTTTCTTGCTGTTGGGCGCGATTTTAGATACTCCGGGTCTTGCCGACCGCTTGCTCGAAGCGTTGCGGCCGGAATTGGCGTCAGGCCGCGCAACGTCGCATGGCGCGGCCGCAGGAACCTCAGCAGAAGGGAGGCGAATTCGATGATCCATCTCATCGCGTTTTTCTCGATGACATCGCCCCAGGCATCTTCCTGGGACTGGTCTGACTTTTATTTGATTTGTTTCGCAGTCGGCTTCTGCTTCAGTTTTTTTTCTTTCATATTAGGTGGAGGTGGCGGCGGTCGCCTGCATCTGCCACACTTTCACGCTCATGGCGTGCATGTGCCGTCATTGCCGGCGGCGCACACGGTCGGCGCAGCGCCAGGGGCAACCCCTGCAGCGGGAACTTCTGGTTCCGCATTGCATGCGTCGCACGGTAGCAGCCTTTCTCCGTTCAACCTGCCGACACTGACGGCATTTCTCGCGTGGTTTGGCGGAGCCGGATACTTGCTGACCCGCTATTCGGGCCTGCGGGTTAGCTTTGAATTACTGTTTGCCGCGGTTGCGGGGCTGATTGGTGGGGGCATCGTGTTTCTCTTCCTCAGCCGGGTGCTGATCTCCGGGGAAGAAAACATGGATCCCGCGGACTACGAAATGGTCGGTGTGCTCGGACGGATCTGCAGTTCAATTCGCGCCGGCGGAACCGGCGAACTCATCTATTCGCAAGCCGGAACGCGCCGCGTGTGCGGCGTGCGCAGCGAAGACGGCAGCGCCATCGCAAAGGGCGTAGAGGTCGTGGTCACGCGCTATGAAAAAGGTCTTGCCTACGTGCGTTTGTGGAGCGAGATGGCGGGAGATCAGTAACAGAGTTTGTTGAATGGGAGGGCGTTATGCCTGAAATGTCACGCATGGTTGAAATTTGGATTGTGATCGGGCTGTCGGTAATGGTGATCCTTTTCCTGATGAGCGCATTGGCCAGGCTTTATCGCAAGGCCGGGCCGCATGAGGCGCTCATCGTGTATGGGTTTGGCGGAACGCGCGTGGTCAAAGGCCACGGCACGGTCGTGCTGCCGATGGTGCAGGTTTGCCGCGACCTCTCGCTCGAGTTGATGTCGTTCGACGTTGCGCCACAACAGGATCTTTACACCAAGCAAGGCGTCGCAGTCACCGTGGAGGCTGTTGCGCAGATCAAAGTGAAGTCCGATGTCGAGTCAATTCTCACTGCTGCCGAGCAGTTCCTGACGAAAGCTCCGGCGGAGCGCGAGGGCTTGATTCGCCTGGTGATGGAAGGGCATTTGCGCGGCATCATCGGACAACTCACGGTAGAAGAAATCGTCAAACAGCCGGAGATGGTCTCCGACCGCATGCGTGGCACTTGCGCCGACGACATGAACAAGATGGGCCTGGAAGTGATCTCGTTCACCATTAAAGAAGTTCGCGACAAGAACGAATACATCACTAACATGGGTCGGCCTGACATAGCGCGTATTAAGCGCGATGCCGACGTCGCCGCGGCGGAAGCCGATCGCGATACGGCCATCAAGCGCGCGCTGGCCACGCGGGAATCGGCGGTAGCCACGGCGCAAGCCGATCAGGAGCGGGTGCTGGCGCAGACGCTGTCCTTGGCGAAGCAGGCCGAATCGCAGCGCGACCTGGAAGTGAAGAAAGCGCAATATCTCGAAGTCACCAAGCGCCAGCAGGCACAGGCTGACAAAGCGTATGACATCCAGACCAACATCATGCAACAGCAGGTGATCGCCGAGCAGGTGAAAGTGCAGCAGATCGAGAAAGAGCAGCAGGTCAAGGTGCAGGAAGCGGAAATTAATCGCCGTGAGAAAGAGCTGATCGCCACGGTTCTGAAGCCGGCTGAAATTGATCGTCAGCGGATTGAGACTCTGGCGGCAGCAGAAAAGCAACGGCTGATCGCAGAAGCAGAAGGGCAAGCGTCATCGATTCGCGCGCAGGGCGAGGCTGAGGCCGAGATTATTTTTAAGAAAGGTGAAGCCGAAGCCAAAGCGATGAATGTAAAAGCCGAAGCCTATCAGGAATACAACCAGGCCGCGGTGATCGACAAGCTGTTCGCGGGTATGCCGGAAATCGTCAGGGCGCTGGCCGCGCCGCTGGCTAATGTCGACAAGATCACCATCGTGTCGACGGGAAATGGCGATTCCTCGGGGATGAACAAGATCACCGGCGACATCACCAAGATGGCGGCGCAGGTTCCGGCGCTGTTTGAAACGCTGTCGGGTATGCCGCTGGCCGAACTCTTCGGCAAGGTGCGGCAGATCGGCGACAAAACGAAGGCGAAGACCATCGACCCGCCGGCGAACGGGAAGTAGTACGGAACGATGTCGTGGGACGGACGATTTTGTTCGTCCGCCCCAACGAGAGCAACGCAGATCTGGAGCAGAGTGATGAAAAGCAAATCACAGCAAACAGGAGTAGGAATTGCGCTGGGAGCCGCGGTCGGCGTGGCGTTAGGCGTGGCCGCGGGGCACGTCGCAATTTGGATCGCAATTGGGGTAGCGATTGGCATGGCGCTCGGCAGTACTGTCCGGCGCAAAGCAATCGACTGTCCGCAATGTGCGTCCATTCATTCAACGCACGAAGATCGAAAACTTACAAGCTAGAAACTAGCCGCTTAACAAGGAGTCCATCATGGCATTACTAGAGCGCGTTTCCACATTAGTACGGGCCAACCTCAACGACCTGATCGACAAAGCCGAAGAGCCGGAGAAGATGATCAAGCAGGTCATCCTCGACATGCAGAACCAGCTCTTGCAGGTCAAGACGCAGGTGGCGATCGCCATTGCCGACCAGCACCTGCTGGAAAAAAAGCGTAAGGAGAACGAAGACAAAGTCGCCGAATGGATGCGGAAGGCCGAACTTTCGGTCGACAAAAAAGAAGATGACTTGGCGCGCGCCTCGCTGCAGCGCGTGGAAAGCTATCGCGAACTGAGCGAGAACTTTGCACAACAAATGACTGACCAGAAGGCACAGGTGGAGAACCTAAAGTCCGCGCTGCGCAAACTGGAGCAGAAGCTCACCGAAGCGCAAGCCAAGGCCGACCTGCTGATCGCGCAGCATCGCCGCTCGCGCGCCGTGGGCAAAGCCAGCGATGCTCGTCTGGCCATCGGCGATGGCTCGAAAGCCGCCGCCTTCGACCGCATGAAGCGCAAAGTAGCGCATTCGGAAGCGGTGAGCCAGGCCAAGTCGGAAATTGCCGGCGACAACATTGATGACCGCCTGGCAGCTCTGGAGAAGGAAGACCGGATCGAGCAGTTGCTGGTGGAGCTGAAAGGGAAGCGGGGAGCGTAAATGGGTTGGCCAGATTTTTGATTCCTCTCCGCACGAACGTAGAAGTCTTTGGAGGTTTATGCCTTGGACTCTTAATTTTTGGCTGAGGACATTTCAAGACCCCGGCAACGTCTGGGCTATGATCACGGCAATCACAACGGTTGCCCTTGTGCTCGTGGCTTACTGGCAACTCAGGGCCCTCGCGCGCACGAGCAGATCGGAATTTCTCTACAAACTGAAGAGAGATTTCTTCACCGATGAGGCTCGCCGCCTTATTTTCTTGGCCGAGAACGACCTTCTTGAGTTTCAGTCCGCCGATATCTCCTATTTTCGGATTGTCCAAGTATCCGCAGAGACGCAAAGTCGCCTAGCAGAGCTGGGAATCGCCGGTTCAACCATCAGCGCTTATCAAGTTGACGATGCTTTGTTGGGCCCGCTTGAGGATGTGGGTATCCTCTTAAGAAGTAACTTGGTGTCGCTCAACGAGGCCTATGAGCAGTTTGAATCCTATGTTCAGATCTGCGCCGAGAGTAAAGCAATGGGTGCATATCTAGAATCAGCCAGAACGGGAGAGGGTAACGAGGACGTGTACGATGGCATCCAGTATCTGTACGAAAGGCTCGAAAAAGAGGGACCGAAGATCAGGGACAAGAAACGAAAGGCTAAGAGGAACTATCGATGAGGTGGCTCGTCCGTATCTCGGTCACGTGTGCTATGGGTTCTTGCCTCGGAACGAGCTGCCCCGCCTATGGGCAAACATACTACTATCCCAACCAGGAAGTCCGCATCAGCGATCTTCCGTCGGTGACGGCAAAATCCAGGCACGCGGCCGATGTGCTTGCGGCATCGGCGGAAACCGTTTTCCGTGACAAAGAGGTTTGCTGCGGCAAGAACTCGGCTTTGGAAGTCGCATTCAAATGGCGGATCCCAAGTCTTTGAAGGATATTGGCGACAAGCTCCGGGGGAGACAGCTGTTAAGCGACGGCCGCCCGATCATGGTCGAAGCGGACTTTGTGCCCGCGGCTTCAGTCAATGCGAGTCTTTTGATTGCCGACTTCAGGGAGAAACAGCCGCTGCTCGTGCAGTGGAATTCTCACATCTCGTAGCTTACGGAGTGGTTTACCAAAAGACCGTGGACGCTTCCAGTGGCGTGAGCGACGCGATCTACAAAGTATTTCTGCGGGATATGCGATTTTCTGACGAACGACGCGACATCATCTTCGACCGCCTAACCGACGATTGGGGAAAAGTGGAAGGCCTGTTACTGCTGAAAGCCGCGCCGCAATAGGAATCAAGCAATCGCTGCCACGCAACAATTCCTACCGTACAGGGTTTTCAACTCCCAGTAATGGACATCACTGCCAGCCCACATTGTGCGCGCTGGGATGGGGATGTCTGCCTCGGCGCGCCACTTCGAATTCGCGGGATAAGGATTTCTTTATGAAGAACTTAGCGGTTGCTCTGGTGCTGGTTGTGGGTTTTACTATGGCCGGCTGCGGATCAAACAATTCTGCCAGCTCCACCAACGTCAATGGAAGTTGGACCGCTATGCTCACTGATGCCAGCGGTAATCCTGCCTTCACCTTCGGAACATCACTGGTCGCAAATGGCGACGGCACGCTCACCGTTTCAAATCTCACATTTACCACGCAGTCAGGCTGCTTTGTATCAGGACAAACCGCAACTGGCTCCTTCGGGTTGAGCGGCAACTTTAACGGCAACACCATGGGTTCTTTTCAGTTCGTTGTAAAGTCGCAAAACCCCGCCGGCAATACACTTTCGCTCATGGGAACAGTGAAGGGAAATACAATCACCGGCACGTGGACACTGACCGGCAATCTCGCCTGCGAAGGGTCAGGCAGCTTTACAATGACCAAAGCCTGAAGCGCCAGGAGTGGCCGCAACGGTACTCGAAAAAGTCGAGTCTCTATCGGCAATTGTCCCTGCCTTGGTAGTCTCCTGCGATTAGGACGCTACCCGTCCCTTACATCCATTGACGGGCAAGCCCGCATCTCTGTATTTTCAAGTGGGGTTTCTATTTTAAGGACAGCAATGAAAAAGTTGGCGGTACTGGTTTTGTTGGCGTGCGAATTGCTGGTCGGCGGTTGCGGTAGCGGCACCACCACGAGTGTGGCCAATGCCAATTCGGTGACGAGCGGGCTGTGGGGAGTCGTGTTGACCGGAGGAAGCGGCGATGCGTCGGGCGCAGTGCTGGGCTTCATCATGAACTTTACGGTCAACGGAGACGGGTCGTTGAACGTTTCCCAGTTCAGCTTCAACAACGTTCAAACTTGCTTTGTGTCGGAAACCGAGAGCGGAACATCGAGCCTGACCACCACCACGGGAAACGAAGTGGAAGGCACGATAACTTTTGTGGTGACGTCGACTTCTCCTTCCGGCAACACTCTGACGCTCATGGGAAACGAAGTTGGAAGCAGCATCACTGGATCCTGGACGCTGGCGGGCGGGACAGGCTGCGTCGGCGGGGGCTCCTTCACCATGACGAAATCGTCGTGAGATCTGCTTAGAACCAATCACTGCGGTAAGCGACCCACCAGGCGAAAACAATAATGGGGATGGTGGAAAACAGCGCCCACCATATGGGGAGGATGATATCGGCCACCAGGCCGAGAACGGCGACGATCATCCAGAAGATTTTACGTTCCATAGCGTCATTCGGCGGGTCCGTTTGCGGTGATTGCACGCAGGATTAGTGACTCAGCCCGGCGCTGCGGTTGCCGCAGGAACCCTCTGTGGTTCGTGTCCCTCTTCTTTACTTCCGCGATTAATTCGTTGGCCTCCACTCATTGTGCTCGTTTACTTCCTCCAAGTCTATCGACTGCGGTACAGTTGGAGCGGTGAAAGAGAGATCTGAAGCGAAATGCACGGTGCAACAGATTGCCGAGGCTGTCGGTGCGCGTTTGCAGGGCGATGGCAGGGTTGAGGTGAATGAAGTGTCGAGCATAGCCGCGGCGGGCGCCAGGCATCTTGTATTTGTTGCCGACGAAAAGCATTTGGAATCCGCTTTGAAATCGGGCGCGGTAGCTGTAATTGCCGGAGAATTTGCCGCCGCAGCTACGACAGAGAAGCCACTCCTGATCAGCGATCAGCCTAAGCTGGCTTTTGCGCGCGCCGCAAATTTGCTGAGCGCTGCGCAGCAGTCGCCGCAGGATGGGCCGGCACACGTACACGCTACCGCAGTTATGGATGTTTCAGCTCGCTTGGAATTTGGCGTGGTGGTGGAGGAGCGGGCTGTGATTGGCGCCAACGTTTCTATTGGCAAAGGGACGAGAATCGGCGCGGGATGCGTGATTGGTCGCGGCGTGAAGATCGGGAAAGGCTGTGAGTTTTACCCGCAGGTGACAGTTTATGCGGGAACGTTGGTTGGTGATGGCGTGATCGTGCATGCGGGCGCTGTTCTGGGCAGCGATGGATTCGGATATGTGCGCGATCGCAAGACCGGACATTACGAAAAATTTCCGCAGGTGGGGCGGTTGGTGATTGAAGACGATGTGGAGATCGGCGCGAACACGACGATTGATCGCGGCGCTCTGGAAGAGACGCGCATCGGACGCGGGGCGAAAATCGACAACCTGGTACATATTGGACACAACTGCCAGATCGGCGAGAACGTAATCATCGCGGCGCAGACAGGACTTTCGGGAAGTATCGTCATCGAGAAGAATGTTGTGTTGGGCGGGCAGGTCGGCATCGGAGAGCATGCGCGAATCGAAGAAGGCGTGATGCTCGGAGGCCAAGGAGGAGTCCTGCCGAACAAGATTTTGCGCGGCAAAGGCATAGCTTTCTGGGGCACGCCCGCGCAACCGGTTCGCGAATACTTGAAGCAGTTGGCGACGCTGGCGCGGCTCGGGAAAAAAAAGTAAATGCCTTCGAGTTTGTTGGCATGCGCCGCATCAGTTGAGCATCAAAACAGTTGAAGTCGGCGCCGAAAGCCGAATCATGTCACTCGTCGTCGTCGGTGGACATTCTCGAAATGTAGGCAAGACCAGCGTGGTTGCTGGACTGATCGCCGCCTTACGGGAATTCGAGTGGACCGCTGCGAAAATTACGCAATACGGACACGGCATTTGCTCAGCGAACGGCAAGGTCTGCCACTGCGCGACTTCTGAACACTCGTGGGCGATTTCCGAAGAGCAAGACAGATCGGGCGAGTCCGATACGTCGCGGTTCCTTGTTGCGGGTGCTACCAGAGTGTTGTGGGTGCGCACAGAGCAGGGCAGGCTGGGTCAGGCCATGCCCGCTTTGCAGACGAAGATCAAGGACGCACCGCACGTCATCCTGGAATCGAACAGTGTGCTCGGATTTGTACGTCCCGACTTGTATCTCACGGTGCTCGATCCAGCCACCGCTGATTTCAAGAACTCCGCCCGCGAATTTTTGGATCGCGCCGACGCCGTGATTCTGCATACCGAAGGGCACGAAGAACCGGCGTGGCAAGCGACTTCGCTGAATGGCAACGTGCAGCGACCGGTCTTCCCAATCACTCCGCCGCTTTACGTAACACCAGAGATCGTCGGCTTCGTGAGAAGCAGGTTAACTGGAAAGATGGCCGGTTAACTGAAAGCTAGCCTGGCAACAAACTGCGTTTGTTATTCTCTTCCGTGCGGCAAATTCATTCCAGCGCCTGGCTCCTGGCTATTTTTTCGGCTGTCCTGCAGATACTGATTTTCCCTCTGCCGGGCCTTTACCTTCTTTCCTGGTTTGCCCTGGCGCCACTCATGGTTGCACTTCTGCGCACACGTTCAATCGGCGCCCTGGAAATCGACGACTCTCCGAAGCTGCAACCGGCTTCGCCTGGGCAGGCCTTTTTGTTGGCGTATGTTTGCGGAATTCTGTGGTACATGGGCACGTGTTATTGGATCTACGACACGATGCATCAGTACGGAGGGATTCCTTCGCCGCTCGCTCTGCTCATTCTTTTTCTGTTCAGTCTGTATCTGGCGCTTTATCACGGCTTGTTCGGATTGCTGATCGGATTGTTGGCGACGCGCGGGCGTGAACATTCTTTTCAAACCTGGCGGTCACTGGCGGCAGCGCCATTGTTGTGGGTTGGGGTGGAGTTGCTGCGGACGCGAGTCACTGGCTTCCCGTGGAATTTATTGGGCATCGCGCAGGTCGATAACGCAGCCCTCAGCCGGATCGCGCAATGGACCGGCGTCTACGGAATTTCTTTTGAGATCGTGGTCATCAATGTCGCGATCGCCGCTGCCTTTCTGGTTCCGCAAAAAAAACGAGGTGCATTGCTGACGGCGGCATTGGCCTCGGCTGCAGTCTTGCAAGCGGGCCTGCTGATTGAGCCTCCCGCATCGATGGCCGATCGCTCGGCGCTGCTCGTCCAAGAGAATATCCCCGTGGCCGCGGATTGGACGCGGCCGCTTTTTGAAAGCACGTTGCGCGATTTGAGCAGCCTGAGCGAACGGTCTATCGCCGAAGTGGTCAATGATGCGCAGAGCCGGGGGAAAATTAGGCCCGATCTGATCGTGTGGCCGGAGTCGCCCGCGCCTTTCTTTACGAACGATCCACTATTTCGCGACGCCATCGGCGAAATAGCGCGTCAGGCAAGCTCATGGGTGGTCACGGGCGCAATCGGTACGGCTCCGGCTATGCAAAGCGGTGGGCAGTCTTCGCAAATGTTTAATTCCGCAGCTCTGATCGATCCCAGAGGCGGTTGGAAGGCGCATTACGACAAAATTCATCTTGTGCCATTCGGCGAGTATTTACCATTTCCAAGACTGTTTTCATTCGCGGGAGGACTGACGAAAGAAGTCGGAGAGTTCACGCCGGGACAATCTCGAACACCCCTCGATGCTGGTGATGCGCGCCTGGGAGTTTTTATCTGTTATGAATCGATTTTCCCCGACGACGTGCGCCAGTTCGCCAATAATGGCGCTCAGGTCTTTGTAAATATTTCGAATGATGGCTGGTACGGCGACAGCGGCGCCTACGCTCAGCACTTGAACCAAACACGAATGCGGGCGATTGAAAACAACCGCTGGATTTTGAGCGCCACCAACACCGGAGTCACGGCGGCGATCGATCCCTGGGGTAGACTGGCAGCGCAGATTCCACGCAAGGTTCGCGCAACGCTGGCTGCGCCCTACGCTCTCACTTCCGTAACCACGTTTTACACTCGCCACGGAGATTGGTTTGCATTCCTATGTGCGATAATTTCGGCAGGAGTGCTGTTGCTGCGCTTCGCATCCCGCAAGAAGGCTGAAATATCCTCATGATTCAAGAGTTTGAGCAGGAATACGGATCGCTGAATAAGAAGGTGCACGAACTCCGGGAGTATCTTTGACGCGGAAAAACTTCGTCCGCAACTAGCCGAAATCGAAAAGCAGTCCGCCGACCCGAACTTGTGGTCGAATCCCCAACGATCACAGAAGGTGATGCGCGAAAAAAAGCGCCTGGAGCATGCTCTGGCCACAGATGCCGATTTGTCGCGCCGGGGCGAAGACATTGCCGCCTATTTCGACCTGGCCCGCGAAGGCGAAAATGTGGATTCCGACTTGCGCCGCGAGATCGATTCGCTTCGCATGTTGATCGACAAGCTCGAAACCGAAACGCTACTTTCCGGAGAGAATGATGCGCGCAATGCGATTGTGACCATCCATCCGGGCGCGGGCGGCACAGAGTCCCAAGATTGGGCCGACATGCTGTTGCGCATGTATTTGCGCTGGGCGGAACGCCAGGGGTTCCAGACCGTGCTCTACGACTATCAGCCGGGCGAAGAAGCGGGGCTGAAGTCGGCGACCTTCGCTGTGAATGGCGAATATGCATATGGATTGCT
Source organism: Candidatus Sulfotelmatobacter sp. (assembly GCA_036513255.1). Lineage (GTDB taxonomy): Bacteria > Acidobacteriota > Terriglobia > Terriglobales > Acidobacteriaceae > Sulfotelmatobacter. The sequence goes on from DATBZH010000108.1 coordinate 152,643, forward strand.
GACCAGTGAAATCGGGGTACACCGGCTGGTCCGTATCTCGCCGTTCGATCAGGCCAAGCGGCGGCATACTTCCTTCGCCAGCGTCTATGTTTCCCCGGAAATCGACGACACCATTGAAGTGATTATCAAACCGGAAGAGCTTCGTATAGACACCTATCGTTCGAGCGGCAAGGGCGGGCAGCACGTAAACACCACCGATTCCGCGGTACGCATCACTCACATTCCCACGGGCCTCGTGGCCAATTGCCAGAATGAACGCTCACAGCACAAGAATAAGGAACGGGCCATGAGCATGTTGCGCTCGAAACTGTATGAATTTGAGTTGGAGAAAAAACGTGAGATAACAAGGAAGATCGAAGACTCCAAGCTTGATATCGACTTCGGATCGCAGATTCGTTCGTACGTGCTTCAGCCTTACCGCATGATCAAAGACCATCGCACGAAGACGGAAATTGGCGACGTGGATCGCGTGATCGATGGCGATTTGCAGCCCTTCATCCGAGCTTATCTGATGATGCGGCGGGGAGAGAAGCAGTGATCGCGGCGAAGCAGCCGGCTAAGCCGATTGCATCACCGCGGACACTGCAGACGAAGAAGGCGGTGAAGTTAGGCCCTAGATTTCTCCGAGCCTTTGATTTCGCGGCGGAGAAGCATGCCGGGCAGGCGCGAAAGGCCTCGACCATCCCCTACATCGCCCATCTCATGGGCGTGGCGTCGCTGGTGCTGGAGGCTGGGGGAGATGAAGATCTTGCCATCGCGGCATTGCTACACGATGTGGTGGAAGACTGCGGTGGCGCTCCGATGCTGAAAGAAGTGCGCAGGCGATTTGGGAAGCGCGTGGCAAGGATTGTCAATGAATGTACCGATGCCGACAGTTATCCCAAGCCGCCGTGGCGGAAGCGGAAAGAGAAGTATCTTCGCCGTCTCCGGAAAGCTGACGCCGGCGCCCGGCTGGTTTCCGCCGCCGACAAGCTGAACAACGTACGTTCCATTCTCAGCGATTATCGCGCGATCGGAGACTCGGTTTGGCTACGCTTTAACGGTGGACGTGAAGGCACGCTTTGGTACTATCGGGCCTTGTTGAATGAGTTTCTTGGGCATAAGCTGAACCGCATCACACGGGACTTTGACTTGGCAGTGAACGAGTTGGAATCTCTGGCAGCGCAAGCGATAGCAGATTCCTGACTAGGCTTTCGGTCCGGCTCAGAGTGAGCTCATTAAGAGCTGTGATGAGCATGGCCGGGTAATTCCCATGTCGCGCATGATCGATCAAATCCGCGCTTCGAAGTTGCCTTCGAACATGATGCAGTTTGCTGCGCGCGGCGCTTTGTCTGTACCTCCTGCGGAAAATATCGAGATCCTGGTTTATCTGGCCCGGAACAATAGAGTTTTTGGCGATCTAGCGCGAATGACGCTGGCGGGCTGGGACGAGAAGGCTTCTCTGGCCGCCGCTTCGGATTCGCAGACTTCGCGCGAGGTCTTGGACTACTTCATCTCGCCCGATAATCTGCGGCCTAAGCTATTGCCTTCGCTTCTCGAAAACCCCTCTCTTCCTGAGAGTGAGTTGGCGAAGTTTGCTATTTCGGCTTCGCGGGAATCCATCGAGACGATGCTCAGGAGTGCACGCGTCCGGGACGCGGTTGATGTGCTGAGCGCTCTTCGCTCAAATCCATACTTAACTAAGGAAAAATCCGAAGAGATCGCGAAGCTGCTCGATGGCAACAGGCCCGAGTCTACTGTCGCCGATATCGCAGCGGAACAAGGTTCACAACAAACCGCGGCCCGCCACGGTGCAGAGGGTTCCCTCGCGGAGGCTTCCGGCACTGACCCCGCGAGCGTACACGACGAAACTGTGTCTGCTTATCTGGCAAAACATGCCGGAGAGATCGCAGCCGAAGCGGACAAGCCGTTTCAGCCGGTCGGTGGGATTGTCGATCTTCTGGGAGCGGACTACTTTCCCGTCTCGCAGGTTCTGGATATGCCCGAGCCTGTAACGGTGGCCGCGCCAGCCAGTGGCGTGCCGGAATCGACGGCTCCGTCGATAGTTGCGAAGAAGGCGGCGGCACATGTTGTTCCGGCGAAGCGCGAAAACACGATGCAGAAGATCAACGGTCTCGACGTCAAGGGCCGCATCCAACTGGCGTTGAAAGGCAATAAGGAGGAGCGTTCCATCCTGATTCGCGACGGCACGAAAGTAGTTGCGCTGTCCGTGCTCGAGGCGCCCAAACTCTCTGACGGTGAAGTGGAAAAATTTGCCTTGCAAAAGAATGTGCTCGAAGCTGTGTTGCGGCAGATTCCGCTGAAGCGCCGCTTCATGAAAAATTACATCGTAGTGCGCAATCTGGTAGCGAATCCGCGCACGCCGCTCGATCTGGGACTAGGGTTGATGAAGCATCTGCTCACGCAAGACTTGAAAAACATTTCGGCGAACAAAGAAGTCTCCGAAACAGTCCGCAAGCTGGCGCTGAAGATGTATAAGCAGAAGCTGGACGCGGCCAATAAGAAATAGAAAAGAATTGTGAGGCTTCTTTATTGCGGGCAGACGCCATTGCCGAATTGCTGAGGAACTCGAAGACCATCGCGGTGGTCGGTCTATCCAATAATCCACTGCGGCCGAGTCATGGAGTCTCGGCGTATATGCAGAGTCAGGGATATCGAATTATCCCGGTCAACCCGCAGGTCCATGAGTCCCTCGGCGAAAAAGCTTTTCCGACTCTGCTCGATGTGCCGGAGAAGATCGACATTGTGAATATCTTTCGGCGCTCCGAGTTCGTTGAGGAAGTTGTAGATCAGGCGATTCAACTGAAAGTTCCCGCCGTTTGGATGCAGCAGGATGTAATTCACGAAAAAGCTGCCGAGAAGGCGCGCAGCGCCGGCATCTTCGTGGTGATGGATCGCTGCATTCTGGTGGAGCATAGGGAAAGGTTCCGCTAGGCCGCCCCGCCGTTGTTACCTACCGCCCGCGACAGCGCCTGTTTCCAGCCAGGGCTTAAATCCGACACTGCGCCACAGTTCGGAGCTGTTGTACATTTTTCCTCTCACGATCGTGAATTCCACGTTCCTTGGGTTACGGATATCGGCTAGCGGATCGCCGTCGATCACAATGACATCAGCCCGCTTGTCCACCTCGACCGTTCCCACCTCTTTCTCCAAACCCATAACGCGCGCGGGCACCAGCGTGGCGGCCTGAATCGCTTCCATCGGAGTGAATCCGGCCTGAATGTAGAGTTCAATTTCGGGATGCAGGCTGTGCCCAAGGAACAGGTTGGTCGGTTCCAGCGACGATGGGAATGCCAGACCGGTGCAGCACTCCGACAATTGCCAGCTCTTTTGTGAATAGTTTGCCTAAAAACTCCGATCGCTCGGAAGGCGGACCAACGTCGGTAAGCCGTGCGCTGGCACTGCCATCAATCAGAGTTCCGCCGACGAGAGCGATTGTCCCGTTGCTGCTGGCCGCGACTTCCTTTGACATGCCCGCCAATGCAGCCATGCCATCGGCGCCGGCGCGCGAGACGAAGGTGCCTAGAGGGCCTTCGTACCCCTAGCGAATGGCTTCAAAGTGATCGAACTCCGCGTCGAGCGTAATCAAATGCGACCAGATCGCGATGGGCGTCAAACCATAATGCTTCCCTTCCCCAGATGAGACCTTCGACAATGTAGCGATCGCTACCGGATGCTAATTCAGCACCGGCCGCGAATATTCCTGTTTTCCCACTCCAACGAACACAACGCTGGCGTCGTCGCGTACGCCGGCCCCGTCAGCAAATGTCTTCACACCGTCTGCAATGCTCATTGCTGATGCTTCCGGTCCGGCGGCAAGGGCAGCCAGGCGCTCAAGTCCGAACTCTTCTTCGTCCGGATTCACAGCCTCCGTGATGCCGTCGCTGTAAAAGATCAGCCGCGATCCTTCGCTTAAGGCGATTGTAGTTTCAGAATAATCTCCGCAGCCGAGGCCGAGCGGCAGTCCGCGTTCCACATCGAGAAAGCGCGCACCACTGCCGTCGATGAAGAGTGGCAGGAGATGGCCGGCGTTGGAAAACGTCAGGCTTCGAGCATCCGGGTCGAGTACCGCGTATACCAGGGTGACGAACTTTCCCGCCGGGAAATCGTCCACGAGTAAGCTGTTGAGTTTTGTAAGTGTTTCGCTGGGAGTGCAGCAAGCCTCCGCCAGCGACCGCAGCATGCCGCGGGTCGCCGACATCAACAGTGCGGCCGCCGTGCCCTTGCCGGAGACATCGGCCAGCACCAGTCCCCAACGCCCATCGAGAAAAGGAATGAAATCGTACCAGTCGCCGCCCAGGGCACGAGCGGGGATGCTGAGACCGGAAATGACGAAACCAGGAATAAACGGAGAACTCTTGGGCAACAACGCCTGCTGGATGGTGCGCGCTTCCTGCGCTTCGCGATCCATCGCCTCACGCTCAGAGCGTTCAGACTGAAAGCGGCGAGCGTTGTGTACGGCCACGGCAGCGTGGCTGCAGAAGGCTTGCAGCAACCTCAGTTGCGCGCGAGAGAACGCGTCCAACTCCGTGTGCGATGCGGAAAAAACTCCCACCAATTTAGCGTCAACGTGCAGTGGAATGGCGACTTCGGAGAGCGTGGACTCCTCGCAGGCAATGTAATAGGGATCTTTGCGCACGTCTGGTGCATAGTGCATTTGCCCGGATGCCGCCACGTGTCCCACCATTCCTTCTTTGCCAATTTTCTTGCGGTCGCCCTTACAGTACCGGGTGCAGCCGCAGACGCCGGTCAAGACCAACTCTCCCCGCGCTTCATCGTGCAGGTAGATCGTAGCTTCCAGACATCCGAACGACAGTGCAACTTCGCCCGTGATCTTCTCAATCAATTCATCAAGGTCGAGGATGGATGAGATCTTTTGTGCCGCCTTCTGTAACTGCAACAGATCGTCGATCTGCTCAGGGTACGACGGCCTGGCGGAGACGGCATCAGGGAGACTGATTCTCGGGGTGGTCGCCAAGGATTAACCCTCCAACGGAATCGGAACCTACTACACAGGATAAGGACAGGTACATCAATAAAGATGCTTCGAGGCTGGGTCAAGATTCTTTGGTTGGGCGCTGAGAACTGGGGCCGGGTGATTTCCCCGCCGGCGTTTGCGACCGAATCTTTCGAATTTCCTCCATGCGCTCGCGAATGCGTTTTTCAATTCCTTCGTTGGTCGGAGTGTAATAAACGCGGTCGCGCAGATTGTCAGGCAGGCACTGCATGTTGGCGATCTTGCCTTCTACATCGTGCGCGTATTGATATCCCTTACCGTAGCCCAGGCCCTTCATCAGACCGGTCGGAGCATTGCGAAGGTGAAGCGGCACGGAATCGGCTGCGGTTTGTTCAACATCGCTCTGCACCGCGCCATAAGCGGTATAAAGAGCGTTCGACTTGGGTGCAACCGAAAGATACACAACGGCCTGCGCCAGTGCGAGATTGCCTTCCGGCATTCCGATGAAGTCGACTGCATCGCGCGCAGCCATGCAAAGCGAAAGCGCGTTGGGATCGGCGAGTCCAATATCTTCCACAGCCATGCGGACGACGCGGCGCGCGACATAGAGCGGATCCTCACCGGCTTCCAACATTCGGCCAAGCCAGTAAAGAGCCGCATCGGGATCGCTGTTGCGCACGGATTTATGCAGCGCGGAAATCAGGTTGTAATGCTCTTCGCCGGTCTTGTCGTAGAGCAGGATGCGCTTCTGCAACGCGTCGCGAACAATATCGTCTGTGATTTCGGCTGGCTCGTTGCCCGCATTTTCCAGGGCCAGCGCGGCCGCGACATCCAATACGTTGTATGCGCTGCGGGCGTCGCCGCTGGTGTAGCTGGCGATTTTTTTCAGGACGTCTTCAGAAGCGACGACCTTCATCGGACCGAGGCCGCGACCTTCATCAGCCAGCGCGCGCTGAAGAAGTTCCACAATTTGATTCTCCATCAGCGGTTTCAGTACGTAGACACGGCAGCGCGAAAGCAACGCGGAATTGATTTCAAAAGAGGGATTCTCGGTGGTCGCGCCGATCAGCCGGATGTTGCCCTTTTCCACATGAGGCAAGAACGCATCCTGCTGCGCTTTGTTGAAGCGATGAATTTCGTCGATGAAAACAATCGTCCGCGTGCCGTATTGGCGGGCGCGCTCGGCGTCGGCCATGACCTGCTTGATTTCTTTAATTCCGGCGAGTACGGCGGAGAACTCGATGAACTCCGCTTTAGTCATGTGGGCGATGATCTTCGCCAGCGTAGTCTTGCCCGTACCGGGCGGTCCCCAAAAAATGATGGAGCCGGTGTCGTCGCGGTCGATCTGGGCGCGCAATGGCTTGCCCGGACCGATGAGATGTTCCTGCCCAACGTATTCGTCAAGCGTGCGAGGACGCATGCGATCCGCCAGCGGCCGCGTGCGGTCGGCAGCGTTATCGGCGTTCGGAATGGGTTGGAACAGGCTCATAAAACCAATTTCACCACAGAGTCACAGAGAAGACGTTGAACTTGTTTGTCGCTGTGGCGCTGTGTCTGTGATGAAGCCTTTCATTTCTTTTGCCTCGCTGCCTCGTAGAGCACGATGCTGCCCGCGACGCCCGCGTTCAGGGATTCAACTTGCGATGCATGCGGGATCGCCACGGTTTCATTCATCTTCCCGAGCAAGCCACGCGGCAGTCCCGCTCCTTCACTGCCGATAAAGATCGCCACCGAGCCCGTCAGACTTGCCTGGCCCAGCACGGTGCCCTTGTGCGAAGAGGTTGCGACCAGCCGCACTTCGCGCTTCGTCAACTGCGATGAGATTTCATCTAGTCCGCCCGCCGATTTAGCAATAACAAAGGGCAAACGAAAAAGTGATCCTGCTGCGGCGCGCACGACTTTGGAATTGAATGGACTGACCGTGCCTTCGCCCAACACGATGCCGGCGCTGCCAAAGGCCTCAGCCGAGCGAAAGATCGTGCCCAGATTGCCAGGATCCTGCAACCCCACGAGCACAACAAGCGGCCCGACTTGAATCCGCTCCAGCAAATCATTCAAAGTGAATTCTTTCACTCTTACCAGAGCCGCGACGCCCTGCGGCGATTCGCTGGGAACAACGCCGTCGAAGAGATTGTCCGGAAGCAGCAGGGTTTCCACGTGACTGCCGATCTGCGGCAGCAAGCGGTCCATGCGATCCAACGCAGATTCGCGAAAGAATACGGCGCGAAAGCGCAGTCCGCTGCGAATCGCTTCTTCCACAATGCGCAGGCCGTCGATGGCGCAATCGCCTTCTTCGGTGCGTTCGGCATGGGCGAAGGCCTGACGCAACGTTTTGACCAGCGGGTTGTGTCGGCCTTCGATGCGGCGTAATCGGTGCTGCGCGCTCGGCTGAGAATCGGGAGTTTTCTTCATGCGTAGTTCATTGGCGGGCTGAGCCCGGCTCATTTTCGCGGATCACAGGTACCTGCATAATACCCGGCGGCATGGCAATGCAAGGGTTTTGCCGTATTATTGTATTTTCGCCCCCAAAATAAGCCTGATGAACGAGGAAGGTGTTCTTGCGCGTTGAAATCGTCAAAATCAATTGCGATACGCCTGAAATTTCGCTGATTAAGTATGCCGCCGATCAGATTCGCGCCGGCGAAGTCCTAGGCATGCCCACCGACACTTTTTACGGACTGGCCGCCGATCCCTTCAACTTGCGCGCGGTCGACCGCGTCTATGACATTAAGACCCGTTCCCGGCACAAGCCACTCTCGCTGCTGATCGAGAGCGTCGATCAGGCAGAGGAACTAGCCAAGCCATTGCCCGAAGAATTTTATGCGTTGGCGCGCAAGTTCTGGCCCGGTCCTCTGACCATCATCGTCAAAGCGGGCTCGCGCCTGCCCTTGAAAGTTACGGCAAATACCGGCAATGTCGCGCTGCGCGTACCTAACGCTAAGATTCCGCTGGCGGTTGTGTCTGCGGCAGCGATTCCAATCACGGCGACTTCCGCCAATCTTAGCGGGGCTTCCGAGTGCACCACCGCCGACCAGGTGCGAATGCAGTTGCACGAAAGTCTCAGCATCATCGTCGATGGCGGCACCTCGCCAAGAGTCGTCGCTTCCACCATCATCGATCTTACCGATGAGTCCGATCGCTGGCGAGTCATTCGCGAAGGCGCGATCCCGGCGGAAGAAATTTCCCGCTTCTTTGCCCAAGGATGAGCAACGATCTTTCCACCCGCCGAATGCGCGGCCTGTGGTTCTTGAGGCTTACGCTTCTGGCAGTGTTGGCGCTGTGCGCATTTTTGACGATCACCAGCGTCGAAATCGTGCGCACTTCCATTCTTCAGGAAACGCATCCCGCCGATGCCATTGTCGTCTTTGGCGCCGCGGAATACGCCGGACATCCATCGCCTGTTTTGCGGGCGCGGCTCGACCACGCCTTCGATTTGTTTGAACGCGGCTTCGCGTCTGTAGTCATCACGACAGGAGGTGCCGCGGCCGATCCTCAATTCAGCGAAGGCGGAGTGAGCCGGGACTACTTAGTCCGCCGCGGAGTTCCGGAGCGCAGCGTAATTGCGGAAATGCAAGGCAGCGATACCGCGGAATCGGCGGCACGAATCGCGGTTATCATGCGCGCCAACGACTTCCACAGTTGCGTCGCGGTCAGCGATGCCTATCACGTCTTCCGCATTCGAAAGCTCTTGGAGCATGAAGGAATTGGGCCCGTCTACGTCGCACCGCGACCGGATTCGAAGCCTCACAGCCACGCCCAGCGTATGTTGGCCGTGCTCCGTGAAGCCAGCAGCTATCTGCTGTGGAGAGTCGGAGTAACGTAAAAGCGGACGTCAGACGTCGGACCTCAGACCTCCGGAAGGAGGACTGGCTTTACGCTCCTTGCCGACGTCCGCCTTTCCCTACCAGCCCTTCCCCTCGCGCAAAGTAGTGATGTGAGCTACGTGATGGCGTCCATGCCAAGCGTAGAGCGCCAGCGTCTTTTCCAGGTTCATCACACCCATTTCTGGATGGCGAAAGGTGCGTTTCCAATCTGCGGTGGCGAGCGAGCCGAGCAGTCGCATCCAACGCGTGTGCAGAGATTCCAGAAGCATTAGTGAAACCTCTATCGGAGTGGTTTGCGAGTCGGCGAGCACGGCCCAGCGGTCTTCCGCGTAAGGCTTGATCGTCGGCTCATTTTCGGTGAGGGCCAGCTTGAAACGCACGTAGGCGTTCAAGTGGCTGTCCGGCACATGATGCACGACCTGCCGCACGGTCCAGCCCTCGGGGCGATACGGTGTGTCGAGTTGCGACTCCGCCAGTCCAGAAACCGCGGCCCGCAAGTTGGCTGGTGTGTGGGAGATATCTCCCAGGAACTTTTCTTTTTGTTCTTCGGTGAAAGGTTCGCTGAAACTAAATTTACCGATGGGATAGCGGAGGACGCTCATCTGGTCTCCCGGTTTGAAATTCTGATTCAGAGATGACCGCCGAGGCAAGGAAGGTTCAGGAAAAGGGGCAGGGACGAGACACTGATTTTTCGATGAGATTTCAGGCGGTCACCGAATCAGTCCGGCGACCGGCAAACAACAGGCCGATCCAGCAGCTCACCGGCCAGGTGAGAAGCCAAGACAGCCAGTACCAGTGTGGCCAGTCCTTACTCCAGTTGGGAATAGTCGCAGCGATGCCCATCACTTCGCCGATGATAAAGAACCAGAGCACATGCCGCGCCGCGCGGCCCGGTGCAAAGCGGGCGCAGAGCCAGGCACAAAGAATCGAGACGACGACGAAGAGCGCCGTGCTCGCCATGAGCGCATTGTCGGAGGGGACACGGCCTTTGACGAAATCTCCCGGGAACAGGCGCGAGAGCAACGGGTCCGTTGCCAGGACAAGAACAACCGATAGCAGGTAACTGCCGACAACAACGGCGATGGACTTGAGCATCGGTTAGGCCTCCGTGTAGGGCAGGAAACTTAACAGAGTTGAAGGCGGGGTTCAAGTGATTTATGCCGGCAGCATTTTTTGCGGAGGCCTGGCTGTTCTGAGCGGTTCTAATGCTCCTCAGAGGATGTGTCGATTGTGCCCATCTTGCAAAGCAGCAAAGGTTGGGCCGCTCGCCAAAGTCGGATATATAGTAGGGCAGGAGGGACCACGAAACGAGTCGCGTTGGCACTTGTCTTGCTGCCGATCCTCGCCTTTATCAGTGCCAATGCCTTCGGCGATGAATGGGCCTGGGCAGTTGGTCCTGACGGAAACCAGCTCATTATGGCCTGCAAATCGGCCGTGCGGAATTTGGACGAACCATCACGCGAGTCCACCAAGCAGGATGTTTACAATATCGGATTCTGCGAAGGTTTCGTTTCTGGCACAGCCGATTCGATGTACAACGACGCCAACTTAACCGGCATATCGAGAGGTCAGATGGTCCGAGTTGTGCAGAAGTATCTCGAAGATCACCCCGAGAAACTGTCCCTGGGTTCCTCTTTCCTAGTACGCGAGGCCCTCATGAAGGCGTTTCCGAAAGCGCGCAAAGGGAAATGATCTCAAGACGCAAAGCCTTCGCCGCTCAGCCCGCCCACGTCTCGGCTCCAAGGCAATACGGCATCATGGCCTAGGCGATCTGACTTTCCGCTTCCGGAATGATACCTCTAACAAGTTTGAGCTCTCCAGTCGTAAACTGATGCCTAATACCATCTCGCGTAAACGGATAGGCAACCTCCAACGGCAATGTGTAATAGTCTTTTTCATATAAGGCTCCTGGACATCCCCGCATATATGACCACGGGGTACCCGTGCTTGTTTTCGGCCGTTGCTTGCCATTGTTCGTTTTGTTCCAAATGTGAAATGTAGGCCTCGGTCAGTGGCATATTTCCTCCTCAATAAATAACTTGCGTTTTCTGTTCGCTATCGGCAAGTTCAATTCGTCCCTTTTTTGTTCTTGCCTGTGGATACGTTTGTGGGTACGATAGATAGTGGAATTTGCCTGGGATGAGGCAAAACGTGAGTGGGTGCTGGCGGAGCGGGGCATAGATTTTCTCCGCGTGGCCTTCGACTTATTTGATGGCCGTCCCCTGCTCACAGTGCCAACGCCCCGCGATGACGAAGACCGATTTCTGAGCATTGGTTTGATTGAGGGGAAATTCTTTGCCGTCGTATGGACTTGGCGCGACGGTGCTGTGCGAATTATCACAGCAAGGAGAGCGAGAGATGAGGAAGAAAAGCGGTACCGTGCGCTATACGGCTAAACAGATCAAAACCAAGATTGCACATGGGGAGGACCGGACGAATTGGGCCAAGGTCACCGCCACGACTGGCGCCAGGCTGGAGGCATCGATCCGCGCCGACGTGGATGACGTTCAAGGCGAACCCGACTGGACGCAGAGTGTTATGGGCGTACCCTCGCCCAAGGACCATATCAATATTCGCATCGACCATGACGTTTTGGAATGGTTCAAGAAGAACGGCAGAGGCTACCAGACGCTTATGAACAATGTGCTACGAGCCTTTGTGCAAACGCGACGACAGGGCGAGAGTGTGAGATCAAGGTAGCTATCGGACACGGATGTGGGGGGAAAGCTGGAACCCTCTCAGTAACTACAACCCCTAGGGCCTCCACGAACCTGCCCCCATTCCTCCGGCTTCGCATTTCGGTTCCCGCGCCCTAAGATTTGTGCATCCAAAGCTTCTTTCGTAAGCTAAACTCGCAGTTCTGGGGAGGTTAGGCGGCGATTCCAGCACGCCGGCACCCCGGTCGAGAAACAGCAGATTCCTCCATGCGCGCCGATGGATTGGCTATCGCCAATCCATCGACTTTAGTCGGAATGACAGAATTTTGTGGGGGTTTCATGAACGAGAGGGAACTATGCCATCTTCAGTCTGGTCAGGACACTTAACTTTCGGGCTCATCTCCATGCCTGTGCGCCTATTTTCGGGCGCGCGCAGTTCCGGCATTTCCTTCAACATGCTGCACCGCACCGACAAGTCGCGGCTCAAGCAGCAATACATTTGCCAAGCGGAAGGCGTCGTGGTTGACCGCGCCGACATGGTCAAGGGCTACGAGTTTCGCAAGGACGAGTACATCGTCATCGAGCCGGAAGAAATCAAGAAGATCGAGCCGCAGACGGCGAAGACGATGGAGATTCTCGAATTCGTCAAGACCAGCGAAGTCGATCCCGTGTACTTCGAGTCGTCGTATTATATGATGCCCGAGGAAGCGGGGCGACGTCCGTATGCGCTGCTGACCAAGGCGCTCGAAGAGAGCGAGTACGTTGCCATCGCCAAAATTACCATGCACAATCGCGAGTACACAGTCTTTCTGCGTCCGCACGAAGGCGGCATGATGCTGCACACCATGTACTACGCTGAAGAAGTGAAGAAGGTGGAAGGCTTTGGCGCGCCCGACGTTGAATTGAAAGACGCGGAAGTGAAAGTCGCGCATCAGTTGATTGAAGCGCTGGCTGACGAGTGGGATCCGGAGAAATACAAAGATACATTCCAGGAAAATCTGAAGAAACTGATTGAGACGAAACTCGAGGGCGGAGAAGTCACAGAAGTCGAGAAGCCCAAGAAACTTGCTCCCGTTGTCGATTTGATGGCTGCGCTCAAGCAAAGCCTGGCGCAAATGGAAGGCAAAAAGAAGCCGGCCGCGACAGCCAAATCGGAAGAGCCGGCGGCCGCAACTGTAGGCAAGTCGCGCCGACGGTGAATCGGCGTCCCAGCTTCGACGATCCGGTTTCCGTGTACCCGGTTCCCGTCTTTAGTCTGTACGAGACCCGCCTTGCGTTACGAATCCTTTCGCGCCCACGATTCATTCCCCTATATACAACGTGCCGAGCCCAGCGGAATCAATGATTCCGGAACCATCGTCGGTCAATATTCGATCAGGACAGCAATTCCGGAAACCTACAAGGATTCGTCGACAGCGGCGGCACGTTTGTTAGCTTGAACTTTCCAGAGGTGTCAGCACCGGGGCAAAAGGAATCAATAATGCCAGACAAATTGTCGGGTTCTACACCGACTCAGACGAAGCGAATCATGCTTTCGTTTACAGTGGGGGCCTTTTCGCGAACATCTTCAGCTCGGGTTGCAAGAATAGGCGGCGTTCGGCATGAACAATCACGGATTGATCGTCGGGTACTGCAACAACCGGGCATTCCTGTACAGCTTGAGCAGCCACAGCTTCAGCTTTTTCCATGATCCTCACGGTCCTGCACTTCCATTTGCTATCAAACGCTAGTTTTTCCACAAGAAAATCCGCGCGGGGCGCGGAGGTCAAGAAAAATATCAGCGAAAGAAGAGCGAAAGAATCTTGCGAGTAAACCCAACAGGATGTGGTCGCCTGACTGATTAACCACAACGACTCGTAGTTTTCCGAAAGCTGCCTACAGTGGGAATAGTACCCAGCAGTTTCTGCTTGACAATAAACGACTTACGGCTAAGATGTGGTACAAAGTGGTACGAAGTGGTTGAGTCAGTAAAGACAGTGGAATAACGGAGCTGAAAAGAGAAGCCGGTGGCAAGCCGACCCAAAAGTACGACAAACAGCCCGAACCACCCGAGTTTGACCACACTTTGCATTGCTTTTACCTCCATCGTAGCAGTTTTGGATGAGCCGCAATCACAGACTTTAGCATTCGTGTATGGGACGACAGGCGAGGCCATTGAATATCGACATAGAGAGCCAGTCGCCAGGAGAGGCTCAATTCTCGGATCGTGGTCTTGGACGCCGCGATCCGTTTACTGGCGGTTGGCTCTTTACAAAGTTGGGGGCGGCATATTCAAGGACGAAACACCGCCCCCAACCGTTTCAGTGTGGCAACAAAGTTCTGTTCGGACAAGTGACAGAACAGGTGACAGTCTTGGTTCCAATGTCGGGACTGCGAGGCGACAAGAACGGCCGAATTTGGCTGCGGTTAGCGTAGGCGTCAAATATGTTTCGCGGCAATCATCCAACCCGGGTCGACGAGAAGGGCCGTCTCAAGGTTCCGGCCGAGTTCAAGCGGGTGATCGACGAGAAATATGGTCAGCAATTCTACATCACAAGTTTGGATGGGGATGTTGCTCAAGTATATCCCTTCGAGGAATGGGAGCGGATCGAGCAGAAGCTGGCGGGGCTCTCCACTTTCAATCCGACGAAGAAGAAGTTTCTCAGCAAAGTGAATTACTGGGGGCAGGTCGTCGAGATGGATGGCCAGGGGCGGTTGCTGATTCCGCAACTGTTGCGCGACTCGGCCAGGATCAAGGGCGAGGTTGCAGTGACCGGCTATCAGACTTACTTGGAAGTGCGGACCATCGAGGCTTACAAGCTGAAGATGGAGCAGGAAAAGTTCACGCCTGACGATGAGAAGACGCTCGACGAACTGGGCATCTAGTGGGCGAGGGTTCAACAAATACCCCTCAGGGGGATGGGCATGGCGGTGGAAGGGCAGCGAGTCATCTTTCACCAAATCATGTTCCGGTTCTTTTACAAGAAGCGATCGAATTCTTAAACGTGCGGCGTGGCGGGACTTATATCGACGCCACGGTGGGCTTGGGCGGACACAGTTACGAAATCGCAAAACGCCTCGGCGCACCGGGACATTTGATTGGCCTCGATAAGGATCCGGCGGCGTTGGAGAGAGCCGGCTTCCGGCTTCGGGCTTCCGGCTTCGGCGAATCTGAGCAGCAGCAGGTAGATTGGCCCAGGGTTGAGCTGAAGCAAGCATCGTTTGCGGGTTTGGCTGAGGTCCGAGGTCTGAGGGCCGACGGCCTGCTGGCAGATATTGGAGTCAGCAGCTTGCAGCTTGACGATGCCGCACGCGGATTTAGTTTTCAGGCGGATGGACCGCTCGACATGCGGATGGACCCGCAATCCGAGCGTACCGCCGAACAAGTGGTAAACCACCTCGACGAGCGACAGCTTGCCGATGTGATTTACGAATTCGGAGAGGAAAGGAGGTCGCGGAGAATCGCCAGAGCCATTGTCCGGTCGCGGCCGATACGATCTACCGCACATCTTGCGGAGATCATATCAGCCGCGGCCCGGCCAATGAATTCCGAACAGAGGCGAATTCATCCTGCGACCAGGACTTTTCAAGCTCTTCGAATCTTCGTAAACCGCGAACTGGACGATCTGAAGGCGCTGCTGGAAGCGGCGCCGCGGATTCTGAAGCCAGGTGGACGCGTGGTGGTGATCAGTTTTCATTCGCTGGAAGACCGCATCGTAAAGGATGCCTTCCGCGAGGGTGCGACGAAGGACAAGTACTTCCGGGTTCTGACAAAGAAACCTGTAATCGCATCGGAAGAAGAGAGCAATCGCAATCCTCGGGCACGCAGCGCGAAGTTGCGGGCGGCGGAAAGAATCTGAAGGCAGGCGTCAGACCTCAGACCTCGGACCTCGGACCTCAGCTAAAACAAAGGCCGCGAGTTCACGCGATGCAAGGTCTGAAGTCTGAGGTCCGATTTTAGCTCCGGAAAACCTGCCGGAGTGCCCGGCATAGCTGTAGTGGCGTGCCGGGACCAAAGATCAGGTTGAAAAAATGCGGACGAAGATCCGCTGGGGCGGGAGCAGCAAGGACGTCGGACGTCGGACCTTAAAGCATGGGCAGTTGAGGTCCGAGGTTCGGCACGGGTTCTTGGTAGGAATCCAAACAAAGGTTGAAACAATGTACACGGGCACATTGATTCGCGATCTGATGGCGACGGTCGAACGGGCCGAGCTGGGGCTGCAACAACAACAACGATTTGCCGACGAAATGGAACTGCAACGACTGTTTGAGTTGCAGTCGCCATCGATGTGGAGTGAGCAGGTTCTTGCCGGGGCGGCATAACAAATAGGGTCACAAGAGCAGCAAAACCAGGGCGCTACAGGGGGCGGCAAATGGCGGCGAGCGCGGCGGCAATTCGCATGGCGGTAACGCAAGACTCAGGATATTCGGCCGGACGGCAGCGTTTCTGGGCGGGCACTCCAGAAGTCTACTTTTCCAAAGTGATCGACAATTCTCGACTCGTCAAGGTCGAAGACCCGCGGCGCAACCGTGAGATGAAGCAATTCGGCACGGCGCTGGCATGCCTGTTTCTGCTTGTCTTCACTTATGCCTGGCAGCATTTCAAGGCGATCGAATACGGCTATCAGATTGAATCGGCCAAGCGCGAACTGAGCAACTTGAATGAGATGAATCGCGCCTTGCATCTCGAAGACGCTTCGCTGCGCGATCCCGAACGCATTGATGTCATGGCACGCCGCATGGGCCTGGTGCCGCCGCAGCCAGGTCAGGTGATTCGTCTGGATAACTCTGCCGCCGATGCGCAAGGTCCAGTCGTCGCGAGTGCGGAGCCGCTAATGATTTTGCCAGGGCAGTAGAAGCATTCAGGACTTAGCAATCAGCATTCAACCCGTCGGCTCCTACGCTGACAAACTGCGAAAGCCAGCCGCTGAATGTCCGGGCAAAAGGGTTACATTCAGTACGCACACGTCCCTTAACTCTCAAATGAACCTGGAAGGGCTGAATACTGATCGCTGAGTGCTAGTTGCTGTTTACCATGCCCACCAACTCCAGTTCCGGCAACTCCTCCCGCTTACGGATACTGGGCGCTTGCCTGCTCTTGTGGTTCGTGGCCATCTGCGGACGTCTCGTTTATCTTCAGATTTTCAGCTACGGCAAATTCGTCAAGCAGCAGGAGCATCAACAACAGCGCGCGATTCCTCTCGCCGCCAAACGCGGAGTTATCTATGACCGCGTGGGCCGCGAATTGGCGATGTCGGTCTTAGTAGACTCCGCCTTCGCCGTGCCATCGGAAGTAAAAGACCTGCCCACTGCCGTTTCCTTGATAACGCGCATCACTGGAGAGGATCGCAACGTCGTGCTGGCCGATTGCCAGAGCCGCAAGACTTTCTGCTGGGTGGCGCGCAAAGCCGACGACGAAACTATCGACCGCATTAAGTCGCTGAACCTTCAAGGCATACACTTCCAAAAAGAACCGAAGCGTTTTTATCCGGCGCGCGATCTGGCGGCGCAGGTTGTAGGCACCGTCGGTATGGAGGATTCAGGACAGAGCGGCATCGAGCACGAGTTCGAGAATGAACTCGAGGGCAAGCCGGGCAAAATGCTGATCTCCGTCGATGCACGCAAGCGCTGGTTCTCGGACGTGGAAAAACAGCCGGAGCCGGGCGAAAGCCTGGTCCTGACCATCGACAAAAATATTCAGTACATTGCCGAGAAAGAGCTCGATCAGGCTATTCACGACACCCAGGCTATTGCTGGCACAGTGATCGTCGAGAATCCGCGCACCGGAGAAATTCTGGCGCTGGCCAACCGGCCAACGTTCAACCCCAATCTGCGGAAGCAAATCACGCCCGGCGCCCTGACAAATCGCGCTGTGAGTTACATCTACGAGCCGGGATCGACCTTCAAGCTGGTGACCATTTCCGCGGCGCTCGAAGAGAAGCTGACGAACCCCGACGAGATTTTCGACTGCCAGATGGGATCGATCGTTTATAACGGCATGCGTATTCGCGACTCCAAGCCTCACGGCCTCCTGCCCGTATGGGGCGTGCTCGCGGAGTCCAGCGACGTGGGTGCGATCAAGATCGCGTTGCGTCTGGGCGAAGATCGCTTTTACAAATACATCCGAGCTTATGGATTCGGGCAGCAAACAGGAATTGAGCTGCCCGGCGAAACCCGCGGTCTCACCAAACCAGTTAGACGCTGGTCGAAGGTTTCGATTGCCGCCATCTCGATGGGGCAGGAAATCGGCATCTCTCCGATTCAACTCACCGGCTTGATCTCAACGTTCGCCAACGACGGCGTTTGGGTTGCGCCACGAATCGTCGCGGGAACCGTTCAGCCTAACGGCACGCCGCAGACCGTGGCGTTTCATCCCGGAGCCTCGCATCGCGTGATCTCTTCTTACACCGCGGCCGAGATGCGCTCAATGATGCAGAAAGTCGTGCTCGAAGGCACAGGCCGCAAAGCGATTCTGGAAGGCTATTCAGCGGCGGGGAAAACGGGGACGGCACAAAAAGTGGATCCAGCGACCGGCGCGTACTCGAAGACAAAATATATTGGTTCATTCGCCGGATTCGCTCCAGTCAACAATCCGCAGATTGTGGTCGCGGTGATTCTGGATTCTGCTGTCGGGTTGCACCAGGGCGGACAAGTGTCAGCCCCGGTATTTCATCGCATCGCGCAACAGGTGCTCGAATATCTGCACGTACCTCATGACCTGCCGCTGGCACCGCAGCACCAACTGCTTTTGGCTGCGGCAAAGGCAAAAGAGAAAGATCTGGAGGAAGGCACGCCCGATCATCCGGGTGAGCCGCTGGAAACAGCAGAGGTAAACGGGGACACTTCTGTTTCGGCGGAAAATGTTCATGTGGCGCGGGCACCCACGCCCGCGATCGCTAGTACAACCAATCCACACATGGTCCAAGCAGCAATCCGAGAAAGTGAGCCCACGCCAGGCCAGACCGGAGCACCACCGAGCCATGATCCGTCTTCGACTATTCCTGACACCCAAGGGACCGCTGTGGCACAGCCAAAAGCCGCTGAGACTGGCACCGTGGTCCTTGAAGTCGAGCAAGGTGGCATCGAAGTGCCATCGTTTGTAGGCAAGACGGTACGCGGCGCCGTGGAAGCGGCCCAAAATGTCGGCTTGCAACTTGAAGCTGTCGGCAGTGGCTTAGCCCGCCAGCAATCTCCGCCGCCAGGCACTCACGTGACCGCCGGGGCCAGGGTTACAGTGCAATTCGGGAGATAACCATGTCTTAACGCAGAGTAGGCCGAGGACTTGGGAGCGACGAAAGCTCTAGACTTCGGTCTCTCTGCGGGCTCAGCGTACTCTGCGTTTGAAAGCTCTTCGCGTTTGACCCGCCGAAAAACCGCGTGTTACGGTAATCAGTCACACCATCCCTACGCTGATTGAGGTCTAGCTTGTCCGCTGTTGAAGCGACCGCTGCCGCCATCCGAAAAACCGCGCTGAACGCCGTCCATCGCCAGATGGGCGCGAAGATGGTCGAGTTCAACGGGTGGGACATGCCGGTTGAATATCCCGCTTCGATCGGCTGCGGAATTATCAACGAGCACATGGCGGTGCGAACCGGCGTGGGCATCTTCGATGTCAGCCACATGGGCGACATTCGGCTGGCGGGACCGCAGGCGCTGGCCGCGGTGCAGCATATTTCCATGAATGATGCATCGCGCCTTGCGGTAGGCCAGGCGCAGTATTCGGCGCTGCTCTATCCACAAGGTACATTCGTCGATGATGTGATCGTTCACCGCCTCGGAGACGACGAGTATCTGCTGGTCATCAATGCCGGCACGCGCGAAAAAGATTTCAACTGGGTGCGCGACAACACACGGCAATTCGACTGTGCAGTTGAGAATCTGTCCGATGATTACACGCAGATTGCGATCCAGGGCCCGAAGGCCGTGAACCTGGTGCAGAAGTTGACCGACGCGAATTTGAGCGCGGTGAAGTTTTATTGGGTGACGCATGGAACTCTATGCGGAATTCCCAATGTACTGATCGGACGCACGGGCTATACCGCGGAAGATGGTTTCGAAATCTACGTCCCCGCTGATGAATCGACCAGCGCGCGCGTATGGAACGAGATTTTAATCGCAGGCAAAGAGTTCGGTGTTGTGCCCTGCGGATTGGGCGCACGCAATACTTTGCGCCTCGAAGGCAGCCTCTCGCTCTACGGGCACGAGATTTCCGATACGATCAATGTGTGGGAAGCTGGCCTCGACCGTTTCTGCAAGATGGAGAAGCCTGATTTCATTGGTCGTGCAGCACTGGAGAAAGCGAAAGCCGCCGGGGTGAAGCTCAGGTTGGTTGGACTGGAAATGACGGAGCGAGGCATCGCGCGCGACGGCTACAAAGTGCTCGACAGCGACGGCAAAGAAATCGGCTACGTCACAAGTGGATCTCCGGCGCCATTTTTGAAGAAGAATATTGCCATGGCTTATGTTCCACCGGAGTTTGCGTCTGTAGGAACGGCAGTCAATGTTGAGGTTCGCGGTCAAGGTGTGGGCGCGGTGGTAGTGCCCAGCCCATTTTATAAACGTCCGAAGAAGCAATCGTAGCGCGGCTGTCTCGGCGGCGTCTGCGCCGGTACACTGCGAGAGAAAGGTTTTCGTGACAGTCGGCCAGAGGCCGGCGCTACCCAGTAAAGTCCAGGAGCTGAAACGTACTATGGCCTATCCGACAGATCTCAAATACACGAAAGAGCACGAATGGGTTCAAGCCAGCGGCACCACGGCTACGGTCGGCATTACCGACTATGCGCAAAACTCATTGGGCGACATTGTTTTCGTTGAATTGCCCAAGGTCGGTGCGGAACTTTCAGCAGGTAAGACGTTTGGTACGGTTGAATCGGTGAAGGCTGTATCGGACCTGTATGCGCCGGTGTCTGGAACCGTAACTGAGATCAACGGCGACTTGGCCACGTCGCCGGAGAAAGTGAATACAGACGCGCACGGTTCGTGGATGCTGAAGCTCACGCTGAAGAATGCAAGTGAACTCGAGGGGCTGCTGTCGGCTGCCGATTACGAAAAGTTCGTGGCGGAAGAAGCGGGGAAATGAAGCTGACATCAGACCTCGGACCCCGGACTTTACTGCTCTCAGGTCCGGAGTCTGAGGGCGGAACGCGATCACAATCCAACGGGCTTCGAGTTACATCTAATTAGAATCCATGCGCTATTTGCCTAAATCTCCTGCCGACCGCGAAGCCATGCTGGAAGCTATTGGCCTGCGTTCGGTTGATGAATTATTCGCCCCGATTCCCGCGGAATATCGTCTCGCGCGCGACCTGAAGATTCCGCGCCAGATGGCTGAATCGGAAATTGTCGACTTTTTCCGCCAGCGCTCTCACGAAAACGGCGAGGGCTATGCCAGCTTTCTGGGCGCCGGTGCATATCTGCACTACCGGCCTGTGATTATCGATTCGCTGATTTCTCGCGGCGAATTCCTCACCGCATACACGCCATACCAGGCGGAGATTTCCCAAGGCACTCTGCAATCGATTTTCGAATTTCAAACGATGATCTGCGAATTGACGGGCATGGAAGTGGCGAATGCTTCCATGTATGACGGCTCGACCGCTGCGGCTGAAGCTGTGATGATGGCGGTGCGCCTCACGGGACGCCGATCGGTTATCGTTGCACGCAGCCTGCATCCTGAGTATCGGGAAGTACTGGCAACGTATGCCACGCATCAGGGAATGCCAGTTGCTATTGCGGACTTCAATGACAGCGGCCGTCTGGATCTAAGAGATCTGGAAAAATTGATCACCGCCGAGACCGCCTGCGTACTCATTCAGTCTCCTAATTTCTTCGGCACGATCGAAGATGTCGCGGCCGTCGCCGAAATCGCCCATAAGAATGGCGCGCTGCTGGTAGTTTCCATTGCCGAGGCAGTTTCGCTCGGAATCGTCGAGCCTCCGCGCGAAGCCGACATCATCGCTATGGAAGCGCAATCGTTTGGAGTGCCGCTGGGATTCGGCGGCCCCTACTGCGGAGTGATTGCCACTCGCGAAAAATTCGTACGGCAAATGCCCGGCCGTTTGGTCGGCCAAACCACTGATAAGCAAGGCAGGCGCGGATTTGTTCTGACGCTGGCCACGCGCGAACAGCACATCCGCCGCGAGAAGGCGACTTCCAACATCTGCACGAACCAGGCTTTGGTCGCGCTTATGGTCAACATCTTCATGACTGTGTATGGCAAAGTCGGCCTCAAGGAATTAGCCAGGCACAATCTGGCAAAGGCGGCATACGCGGCGGACCAACTCGGCAAACAAGGGAAGATATTGTTCAACGCATCTCCGCGGTTTAACGAGTTCGTGCTCGAGTCGACCGAAGATCCCCGCGCTATCAACAGCCGGTTGCTGGGCCACAAGATTGTCGGCGGCCTGCCGCTGAAAAAGTTTTATCCGGAGTTGGGTAATGCGGCTTTGTGGTGCTGCACGGAACTGACGGCTCGAACGGCGATCGACACCGCCGCAGGTGTTGTCGCGGAGAGTGAAAGTTCGACACAATCTTCCAAAGAAGAAGTGGAAGAGGTGGCACGATGAAACCTTCCATTCGGAAAGCGACTCCTCAGGTCAGTCAGAACGAAGATCTAATTTTCGAGAAGTCATCGCCCGGCAAAGCCGCGTGGAAGTTGCCGCCGCTCGATGTGCCAGAAGTGAATACCTCGAAACTGCTCGGTTCCTCCGAAAGAAAAGATCTGGGCAATATGCCGGAAGTAAGCGAGATCGAGATCATTCGCCACTTCACCCGCATGTCCACATGGAACTACGCCATCGATCTCGGCATGTATCCACTCGGCTCCTGCACCATGAAATATAACCCGCGGGTCAACGAAGTCGTGGCGCGCGTCGAAGGAATCGCTAACGGGCATCCCTACCAGCCGGAGAAAATTTCGCAAGGCGCGCTGCAAATTCTAAAAACTCTGAGCGAGATCCTGATCGAAATCACCGGCATGGATGCGATCACGCTGCAGCCTGCCGCTGGCGCTCACGGCGAGATGACGGGATTGCTGATGGTGCGCGCCTATCATCAATCGCAGGGCAACGCGCGAAAGAAAATTCTTATTCCCGACTCCGCACATGGCACAAATCCGGCGACCGCAGCCATGGTGAGCTATGCGGTAGAGAATCTCAAATCCGATTCAAGGGGCATGGTGGACATTGCCGCGCTCGAAGCGCAGATGAATGAAGACGTGGCTGCTCTAATGCTCACAAATCCCAACACGTTGGGGGTGTTCGAGCAGAATATCCACAAGATCGCTGACATTCTGCATGCCAAAGGTGGTCTGCTCTACATGGACGGCGCCAACATGAATGCGCTGGTCGGCAAGGTACGGCCAGGCGATTTCGGCGTGGATGTGATGCACCTCAATTTGCATAAGACATTTTCAACTCCACATGGCGGCGGCGGTCCGGGTTCCGGGCCGGTGGCGATTAAGAAAATTCTCGAGCCGTTTCTGCCTGCCCCAATCGTTGTCACTAAGGCCGATGGCACACTGGGCTTCAACTATGATCGCCCGCAAACGGTAGGGCGCGTACGGGCTTTCTACGGCAACTTCGGAATGTTTGTTCGTGCGCTCGCCTACATCCAGGCCAATGGTCCCGACGGCTTGCGGCAAACCACAGAGGACGCCGTGCTCAATGCCAATTACATTCGCCATGGACTTGAGGGGACCTACGATCTGCCCTATTCCACGCCCACGATGCACGAAGTCGTTTTCAGCGATAAAGTGCAAGCCAAGAAAGGCGTGAAGACGATGGATATCGCCAAGCGCCTTATCGACTACGGCTTCCATCCCTACACGACGGCGTTTCCGCTTATCGTTCCCGGCGCACTGATGATTGAGCCGACCGAAAGCGAATCGATAGAAGAAATGGATTTGTTTATCGACGCGATGAAATCAATCGCGCAGGAAGTGGAAGAAAATCCACAAACAGTTCTCGATGCTCCCCACTCGACGCGCGTTTCGCGCCTGGATGAAACCGCCGCCGCCAGAAAGCCGGTGCTGAGGTGGAAACCGCAGAGCTAGTTGTCCGCTTATTTATTACCACCGTTACTGACGGCTGCGACGCTTGGCCCTTCGCATTCCTTGCTGCTCATATAATCGCCACATACGGCCTCAACGCGGTTCTTGTTTTTCTGTTGTTGTCTTAAGCAACCAAATGGTTAGGAGCAAGTTTTCTGGCGGCGGCTTTGTTCGCGCTGCGTCCTTTGAACGTCGAATCGGTGGCGTGGGCAGCGCAGAACTTATTTTGCCGAGATGTCCACCGAAGCTCGCGTCGTTTCCCAGTCGATTTGCAGCGTACAACCAGTACCGCTCTTCGAATAGGAAATCTTAAAGTCTTCCACCGGCGAGGGCAGCTTCGAAACTTTCATATCGACGCGCGTTAGTTCGTCACTTTCATATTTATAGGGGATGCCCCATTCGCCGGTCTTCTTGTTGACGATGAGTGTCCACTTGTCGGCGGCGGGAATGGTAAAGATCGTGTAGTTTCCGGCTGGCACAGTCTTGCCGCCAACACTAACGTCGGCGCTGGTGACGAACGTGGTTGCTTCGTTGGCGCCGGTTCGCCAAACTTCGCCGAAGGGAACCAGATCCCCGTAAATCTTTCGCCCTTTCATACGCGGGCTCGAATAGTTGGTCTTGATCGTTTTGCTGGCGCCAAGATCACAGTTAGCAGACGCGGCGGGGCTGGGTCGGCTCTGACAAGCGGCCGCGAGTGTGAAAGTCAACAACAAGCCGGTAAAGAATGCGACGTTTCTTTTCATAAATCTCTCCGTGATTTCTTCCTGCGTCGAAATCCATTGTATACAGCGGTCATTCCTTTGACGTATGCAACCCTTGATGGATAGCGAAGTGGCAATTATGCTCTTACGGACCTATGTCTTACAATCGCTGACGGTATTCATTGTCCGAACGACGGGAGGATGCATGCAAATGAAAAGGATTGTGACGGTAATGGCGGTATCAGTTTGTCTGATTGGAATTTCTGCTGCCGCTCAAACCGCGTTGACGGCCCAGGAACGCGAAGCCGCTCTACAGCAGTTTCAGACCACACGCGATAATTTTCTAAAATCCATCGCCGGACTTTCGCAGAAGCAATGGACGTTCAAACCCGCACCCGACCGCTGGTCGGTAGCGGAGGTCGCCGAGCACATCACTATCTCCGAGTCGTCCATCTTCGGTTTGGTGCAGAAGGCCATGCAGTCTCCGGCGACTCCGGAGAAGCGCGCCCAGGTAAAAGGGAAAGATGAAATTATCTTGCAAAGAGTGCCGGACCGCAGCCACAAGGCGCAAGCTCCGGAATTTCTGCGCCCGACCGGCCGTTGGGCGACGGAAGCCGATTTAACGAAAGCCTTCGAGGACAGCCGCAAGGCAAACATGGATTACATCCGCACAACAAATGATGACCTGCGCGACCATTTCTTCGATCATCCGGTGTTCGGGACTTTAGACGGCTATCAGTGGCTGTTGCTGATTTCGACCCACAGCGCGCGTCACACCGCTCAGATCGAAGAAGTAAAAGCTGACCCGAACTTTCCGAAGGAATAACGGAAAGCTAGTCAAGTTAGAGGGTGGTGCGGGTAGGGGCTCCCTTATGGCCTCACAGTGACCATGACCACTCCGTGCGAAACGACCGGAGCCGAAAATTTATCGGTGAACTTGCCCAGGTCTTTATGCTGCCATAAATCGCGCACGGACGCATTGAAGTGACTCGGATAGCCTAAGTCTTCCCAGTTCACTCGGATTTCCTGCTCCGAGCTTCCGCGATTCAGCAGAATCACGGCGCGGCTTCCATCTTTCATTTGCTTCGCCCAAACTTCCCAATCACCGTTCTTCGCTACGCGCTCGCCTTCATGGCCAGCTTCATCCTGATCCACTGCGATCACTTCTTTGTTCGTCAGAATGTCGTGGATTTCCGGCCGCATGTCGCGCAGATCATTGCCCGCAATCAGCGGCGCGGCAAGAATCGCCCACAGACTGAAGTGCGTGCGGTATTCGGTATCGGTCATGCCGCCGTTGCCAACTTCCAGCATGTCGGGATCGTTCCAGTGCCCGGGCCCAGCATATGACTGCAAACCAACTTGCTGGTCGAGAATTGCCAGCATCCCGTTCGAGCAGCAACTACCATCGGGCCACTTGGCGGAACCTCCCCAACGGTCTTGAATGTCGCCGGTGGTGCGCCACAGATTTCCGCCGACTTCTTTTCCCCACAGCCACGGCTTGGCCGTGCCCCACTCACAGATGCTGAGCACGATTGGGCGCCCTGCGGTATCGAGCGCCGCGCGAATGTTCGCGTAGGAAGCTTTCGCATCCTGCGTCGTCGTACTGCACCAATCGTATTTCAAATAGTCAACGCCCCATGCCGCGTATTGAATGGCGTCCTGATATTCGTGGCCCAGGCCTCCGGGACGTCCGGCACACGTTTTGGAGCCAGAGTCGGAGTAAACACCAAACTTCAATCCCAGCGAGTGAATGTAGTCTCCAACCACCTTCATCCCGTGCGGAAATCGTTGCGGGTCGACCACGATGTTGCCACTGGCGTCGCGGCTGACTTGCCAGCAATCGTCAATGTTGACATATTCGTAGCCGGCGTCTTTCATGCCGGACTTCACCACGGCGTCCGCCATGTCCCTGATCATCTGTTCGCTGACGTTGCATCCGAATTTGTTCCAGGAGTTCCAGCCCATCGGCGGCCTGGGCGCGAGCTTCGTGGACGGAGAGGCTTTTTCCTGCGCGAACAGACGAGGGATAAACAGCGAAACGAAAAAGCAAACGGCAACAGCGAAGCGCCTCATTTTCATGCTGACTTTCTATCAGAACCGGCTGCCGATTGGTACCAGGAAATAGGGCGACACGACGAGCGCCTACATCGAATCCGATTTACAATGCCCGATTGCCAATCTTGCCGCTGGGCGAGATTGCATCTTCGGGAGGACTTCGTGCATAGACTTCGGAAGTCAATGTTGATCGCTGCTGTTTGTAGTTTTGCTCTTCTCTGCACAAGTCCTCGCCTACTCGCCCAGAACGCATCGCCAGTGGGAATCTTCGAGAGTCACGCTGACGTGGGAACCGTTCTGCATCCGGGCTCTGTCGATTACGACGCGGCGAAGGGAACTTACTCCATCACCGGCAGCGGCGAGAACATGTGGTTCAAGGCGGACGCCTTCCAGTTCGCCTGGAAGAAGATGTCCGGCGACGTTAGTTTGACCGCCGACATTTCATTCGCAACCACCACCGGAAACCCGCACAAGAAAGCCGTCGTGATGTTTCGCAAGAATCTGGATGCGGATTCGGTCTATGCCGACATCGCGTTGCATGCCAGCGGCATGACCGCGCTGCAATTTCGTGACGAGACGGGCGCGGTGACACGAGAGATCCAATCAAACATCTCGGCGCCGAAGCGGCTGCGCATCGTCAAGCGTGGGGACTATGTCTACATGGCGCTGGCCGCCGATGGCGGCGAACCTACAGTCGCCGGCGGATGGCTCCGCGTTCCGTTGCAAGGGACGTTTTATGTCGGCATCGGCGTGTGTTCGCACGACAAAGACGTCATAGAGAACGCGCTGTTCTCGAATGTTGAATTAACCACGACTACTGCAACGGCTGGGCAACCCAAGCTCTACAGCGCTTTGGAGACGGTTGCGATCTCTTCCGGCGACCGGCGTGTGGCGTATCTTGCGCCGGGTCGATTCGAAGCTCCGAACTGGACACGCGACGGCAGCGCCTTTCTCTTCAACCGCGACGGTCACATCGAACGGCTGCCGCTGAGTGGCGGTGCCCCGGCATCGATTGATACAGGCTTGGCGACTCGCTGCAATAACGACCACGGCATTTCCCCAGACGGCACACAACTCGCGATCAGCGATAATTCGCAGGGAGAACACAACTCGCTCGTATATATCGTTCCCATTGCTGGCGGGACTCCACGGCGGATCACACAGAAGGCACCCTCGTACTGGCACGGTTGGTCGCCCGATGGAAAAACGCTGGCATTCGTCGGGCAACGCAACGGCGATTTCGATATTTACACAATTTCTGCGGCCGGCGGCGAAGAGACGCGCCTAACCACAGCGAAAGGCCTGGACGATGGTCCCGAGTATTCACCCGATGGCGAGTACATTTATTTCAACTCCGAGCGCACCGGACACATGCAGATTTGGCGCATGAAGACGGATGGCAGTGGTCAGGAGCAGGTCTTTTCTGATGATCTCAATAACTGGTTCCCGCACATCTCGCCGGACGGAAAGTGGATGGCCTTTCTTAGCTATGAAGCTGATGTGACCGGGCATCCCGAAAACAAAGATGTGATGCTGCGGCTCATATCGCTTGCCGACCAGAAGATCACTGTGTTGGCGAAACTATTCGGTGGGCAGGGAACGATCAACGTTCCTTCGTGGTCGCCAGACAGCAAGCAGGTTGCATTTGTCAGCTACATGCTGGTTCCTGAAGAGAAGGTTGGCAAGTAGACCGAACTTCATTCCGATATTCGAAGCGCCAATGAAGCCGGGAAATTCTATCGTGCGAGTTTCTCATCGAAGAACTTCGCCATCAGCTCCAGCGCCTCGGTTGTCTCAGGTAACTGGAAGTGATACCAAAAAGCGTGCGGCAACGCCTCGAAGACGACAAGTTGCGCGTCGTCATCTGCGCCAAGTAGAGCGCGGTGAAAAATCGTAGTGCCGCTGAGCAAAATATCGCGCGTGCTGGTAACGAGTAAGCTCGGCGGCATGCCGTGCAGGTCAGCGAAAAGCGGCGACAGCACTGGGTCTTTGCGATTGGTCTTTCCCACGTAAGGATCGTCAGGGAGTTGATTCGGATAAGTCGGCTTTAGGGCTCCCGGGAATCCATCTAGGGTAAAGAGTTGCCATGAGTCGCCCGGTCGGCTGAAATCCGCGAGTCCTGAGAAAATTCCCAGCGCCCCGGGAAGAGCCAGACCCAACTGCTTGAACCGAACGGTAACTTGCGCAGTCAGAATGGCTCCTGCGGAGGTACCGAAAATCCCGATGTTCTGAGGCTTGTAACTTTTCAGAAGTTCTTTGTATACAGCAACCACATCATCGACTGCGGCGGGAAAGGGATTTTCAGGCGCGAGGCGGTAATAAACCGAGACGACTTTGATCTTCGCCAGATTCGCAATTGGCACGCCTTCAATCAACGATCCAGAGTCGGAGTTAAAGCCTCCGCCGTGCAAATTGATCAGAACACGACCGCGATTTTGTTCGGGAGTCGCTAGCGGCGTAATGATGTCGGTACGCACGCCAGCGGTGGTTGTTTCTTCCACATTGACGGGATAAAGCCTGCGAGCCTCGGCGGAATCCTGCGCGCGCCACGCATCCGTGTGCGTTCGTCGCTCCGCAAGAGTTTCGGGCGCGGATTTCTTTTGCGTGAGGGATGCCAACCATTTCTGAGCTTCTGGGCTTACGGTGGGCGGCATAGGAACCACGCGTGTAATGTGCGCCGTGCCATCGGGGTCAAATGTGGCGGAGTCCTGAGGCGCGGCTGAATTTAATTGCGCCATTAATGTTGTCATCAAGCTAAACATCGTCCCAGCGATCCAAATAATTCGTTTCAAGTTCGCGTGCTCTCCCAAGAATTTAGTGGAATGATTTTTGTTTGGAATAGCGATTCGCTCTCACCATCTCGTCTGATTGGCTATCTTAGGCAGGATGCGCCGCGCGGAATGCCTGAAGACACTTGCGCACGGCTTCCAGGTCGGAAAATCGGCTGCCTTCCTGTTCGATTAGGTAATATTCAACACCGCCGCCATTTTCCGCAGCCTCGAAGATTCCTTTCCAATCCGCCTTGCCTTCGCCAAATAGAACTGCGTAACCCTTCCCGGCGTCCGACGACCAATCCTTCAAATGTAGCGATCGAATCCGGCCGGGATTTGCTCGAATCCACGCCACTGGATCCGAACCTGCTTCGAGACACGTACCGACATCAAGTTGGAGCATGATCGACGGCTTCGTATTCTGCGCGAGAACTTCGATGGGTCGTCGTCCTTCAATAGCGGTGAACTCCGGTTGGTGATTGTGGTAGCCGGCCTTGAGGCCCGCAGGTTCAAGCTTCTCCGCGGCTGAATTCAATCCATCCGCAACCGCTTTCCACTCATCCAGATGAGTCTTTGGCGTCGTGCTCGCCTGCACAACGTATTTGCTGCCCAAAATCAGGTTCCTGTCGCGAGTCTGCGTAATGTTCGACGAACCCAGATACGCTTCGTTGTTGTGCGTGGAAAAGCAGCGAATGCCAAGATCGTCGAGCAGTTTTCGCATCTGCCTGGTCTGGGTTTCGGTCCAGTCGAAGTACGGCGCGTAGAATTCGACTCCCGCGTATCCCATCTGCGCGACGGCGCGCACAGTGCCCTCGGGATCTTTTTTCAGTGAGTCGCGCACCGAGTACATCTCAAGACCGATGGGAATTGTGGTTGATGCTTGAGCAGAGAATGCCCAAGGAAGCATGGCCGATAGTGCGAGAAAAGAGCGCCGCGAGAGAGGGTTTAGTGGCATGGCCGAAATGGTACTACTGTTTGCTTCGGCTGTGCCTAGAAATTCAAGGCAGCAATCCAAAAACTGCCACGCCCGTCGGCGTGCCCACGAACACTTTTCCATTCACGACAATCGGAACGATGAACTTGTTGCCGTTGCCGAAATGATCGCGATTGCTGCCGGCTTGATTGGTGTTGTAGAACTCGGTCGCCAGATTGGCTGCGTCATAGGCGTGCAACACAGCTGGGCTGCTGTTTTCTACCGCCCACAGAATTGCATTTTGTGTGCCGTTCGCGGAAATTGTCGGCGTGGTTCCGGGATATTGAAATGTCCCAGCGCTTTGCGAATTCGCGAGCGTCTCAAGCTTAGCATTGGAAATCGTGAAAGCTTTAATGCTGTCACCGATGGCGCCAAAGTAAATTGCTCCGTTGAAGTACGCGGGTTTCGCAAAAACGCCCTTAGCTAGAGCGCCGGAAATTTCCTGATAGATATTGTCGGTGGTGGGGTTGAAGCCTCCCATCAGGTTTCGATCCACGACATAAATGACTGTATCCTTACCCGCGCCAACCGCCAGTTGATGAAGGTTCCCGCTGTTGTCCATTACGTCAAGCAGTACGGCCGCTCCCCCTGAGCCCAGGTCTTCGTCAACATTAGATTCGGCCACCGTGCTCGACATTGTGAAGTAATCGGCCACGGCGAGAGTTCCCGTTGTAGCAAGTTTGATAAAGCTATTGCCGAAGTCGCCGTGGTTAGGGAATCCGTCTGTGCCCAGAATGGTGTCGAATGTTCCGTTGCCATCAAGAAAATAAATGTAGCCATCCGAATCGACTGCTGGAGCGGCGCCCGCCATCCAAATGGCTCCGAGGTTTCCGTTGGGAGTGATGTTCAATACCTGTGTTTGCGCCAACGTGGTTGCGTCGTATCCGATGATCCAGCCCGTGTATGGATATGCGTCGCAGTGCGATGCCCAGGTCGTATACACCACGCCATTTGAAAGCGTCAGGCCAGCCCGCTCTTTGTACTGAGCTGGGTCGAAGATCACGCTGCCATTGCTGCTGTTCGCCCCTGTGCCGGGAAATGTTGTCTGCACCACGACCGGGCCGCCGAATAATTCCGCGCCCGTCGTGATGTCTAGTGCATGCACGCGCTGAATGTAACCGCCTGACGAATCCTTCGACATCGCGACGGTATAAATGGCGCCATTCGGTCCAAGGCTGCGGTCAATCACGGGTGTAGAGGTGATTCCAATTTCCGGAGTGACCTGCGTACAGCCGCGATCGTCGCTGGGAGTTTCGCCCGTGGCCAGCAGCGAAACTTGCCACAGAATATTTCCGTGATCGGCTTCATAGGCGTAAACGCTGTCGTTCTCGGTCACCGTGTAGACGACATTGTGCGTTCCCTTGTTCGCAATCGTAACCTGCGAAAGATACAGTGGTTGCCCATCCACTAAGCCATCTGTGGGAAAGAAGCCGATCTTCCCAAACATCGCCGAGTTGACGTTGGCGGGTGTGAGCGTTGTTTCCTGTTGGTTAACGCCCGCGCGTGTGTTGTCGTATTGGTAAGTAGTGACCTCGACAGCGGGCGTCGCGCTTACGGTAAGCGTGACGGTGTTACTCGTCATACTCCCAAGCGAGTTGGTTACCACCACGTCGAACTGCGATCCGCTATCGGTAAGCGCGGTGGCCGGCGTAGTATAGCTCGCGGAGTTTGCACCTGAGATATTTGTGCCGCCCTTTTGCCACTGATAACTCAGCGGTGCTGTGCCTGTGGCAACTACCATGAAGGTGGCGGTCTGTCCAACGACAACGGTCTGATTCGCAGGTTGCGTCGTAATTGACGGCTGAGAATTCACAGTCAATGTCGCCGCCGTGCTGGTGATGCTTCCCGCCACGTTGCTGACCACAACTTGAAACTGCGAGGCATTGTCGGAAAAAGAAGTCGCTGGCGTCGTGTAGCTGGCAGAGGTCGCACCGGGAATATTCGCGCCTGCCTTTTGCCATTGATAGCTCAATGGCGCGGTTCCCGACGCGACCACGGAGAACGTCGCCGTCTGTCCCGCCGTGACGGTTTCATTTGCGGGCTGCGTCGTTATGGATGGAGGCGAATCCACCGTCAAAGTCGCCGCTGTGCTGGTGATGCTTCCCGACGCGTTGCTGACCGTGACTTGGAATTGTGAGCCGCTGTCCGAAGAAACCGTGGCGGGCGTCGTATAGCTGGCCGAAGTCGCACCGGAGATGTTGGCGCCTCCTTTTTGCCACTGATAGTTCAACGGCGCAGTCCCGAAGGCAACCACGGCGAACGTAGCTGTCTGACCCGCAGTGACGGTCTGGCTCGCCGGCTGCGTCGTGATCGACGGCGACGAAGTTACGGTTAGAGTCGCCGCAGCACTTGTAATACTCCCAGCCATATTGCTGACGACAACTTGAAACTGTGAGCTGTTGTCGGATAACCCAACCGCAGCCGTTGTGTAGCTGGCGGAGGTCGCACCGGCGATGTTGGCACTTCCTCTTTGCCATTGATAGCTCAACGGAGCTGTTCCCAAGGCGACGACAGCGAATGTGGCGGTCTGACCGGCGGTAACGGTTTGACTCGCCGGCTGTGTCGTGATCGCAGGCGGTGAGTTCACGTTCAACATCGCCGCAGTGCTAGTGACACTCCCGGCGGAGTTGCTGACGCTAACTTCGAATTGTGAACTGTTGTCGGACGAAGTCGTTGCGGGAGTGGTGTAACTGGCCGAAGTTGCGCCGGAAATATTTGTGCCGCTCTTTTTCCACTGATAGCTGAGCGGAGTGGTTCCCGAAGCCACCACGCCAAAAGTAGCTGTCTGCCCGCTATTTACAGTTTGACTGGAAGGCTGGGTAGAAATAGCCGGAGCGGTTGCGCCAAGCGGCGCCGCCTGCGGGGTTCCGCCCGAGCCGCAAGCCGTCAAGATGGAAATGACGACCCCAGCCATAGTTCCCGCCGCAAGCCGCCGAATTCTCACAACAAAGCCCCAAGACATGCTGCCGTATTGTAGGGCAGAAACGCCAAGGCTCTTAGAGGCTAAGGTGAATGCCTTAAATGGTGGTCATTGAAGCTTGTGAATGGAGACTTTCTACCCTAGGGCGAACGTGTGGACGCAATCCTTGTGGCCTTAGGCCAATGTATATTTCCCGCGTTCAATGACTTTCTGCGCGATCTGCTGTCGAAGGTCAATCGTATTGAACGGTTCATACTTGGCCAGTCTACGCAAAATTGCCAACTGAGTGCGCAGCATGTCGCCTTCGGCCACCGCCGCGATCACTTTCTTCGCCGCAGACTCGATCTTCTCCATTGCCTGCGAAACATAAATTCTTGCCATAGCAATCGGTAGAGCTGCTGCGGCTTCGCTTTTGGTTTCAGCGATCTTTTGCGCGCGCAACACCGCTGACTCCATCGCATACGTTTCGATGGTCATATCGGCGATCGCGCCCATGATCTCCTGCTGCTCCTGAATCGCCTGTATGTATTTTTGCGTTGCGGCGCCCGCGGCAAACAAGCCGAGCTTCTTGGCCTGCGTCACCAATTTGCGTTCATCGGCCAACACGCCATCCAGGTCTTCGCTTACCGACGGACCGGATAAGACTTCATCCATCAGTTTCTTGATTGCAGGCATCAGCGGCAACTGTCCGCTCGTCGCTCGTTTCAGGAGGAATCCCGTAATGATGAGCCGGTTGATTTCGTTGGTGCCTTCGAAGATGCGATTGATGCGTGCGTCGCGATACGCCCGCTCTGCGGGATACTCTTCGACAAATCCGTATCCGCCATAGATCTGCACGGTTTCATCGACCACATAGTCGATCATCTCCGAGCCCCAGACCTTGATGATCGAGCACTCGACCGCGTACTCCTCGATTGCCTTCCGCGTGTCCCGAGCGGCGTCGGGGCTGGTTTTGTCGACCTCGCCCAGCGCCACGTCCATCATCCCTACCGTGCGGTAAACCAGCGCTTCGCCCACAAAGATCAGCGTCGCCATGTTGGCGATCTTTTCCCGCACCAGGCCAAAGTCCGCAATCACTTTGTTGAAGGCCTTGCGCTGTTTTGCATAAGCAACTGCGTGTTCCAGCGAAACTCGCCCTCCGCCCACGCACATCGCGCCGAGCTTGAAGCGGCCCACATTCAAAATGTTGAACGCAATCGTGTGCCCGTTGCCGATTTCTCCCAGCAGATTTTCCACCGGCACCTTGCAGTCGTTCAGAATGATCGGGCAGGTAGATGAGCCGCGAATGCCCATCTTGTGCTCTTCGCCGCCGATCGAGAATCCGGGGAAAGCTTTCTCCACCAGAAATGCCGAAAACTTCTCGCCATCGACTTTGGCGAACACCGTAAATAAGTCGGCGAACCCGGCGTTGGTAATCCACATCTTCTCGCCGTTCAGCACGTAGTGTTTGCCGTCGGCCGAAAGCTCGGCCCGTGCGCGACAGTTCATGGCGTCGGAGCCGGACGAAGCCTCCGACAAGGCATACGCTCCCACGAGTTCACCCGTAGCCAGCCGGGGCAAATACTTCTTCTTCTGCTCCTCTGTCCCGAAGTAAACGATAGGCAGCAATCCGATTCCGCTGTGCGCGCCCCATGTGGTGCTGAAGCCGGCATATTTCGCGATGTTGTCCGCGATCACCGCTGCCGTAACTTTGTCCATTTCGAGGCCGCCATAGGCCTCGGGAATTTCAACGCTGGTCAGTCCCAGCTCGCCCGCTTTTTTCAGCAGGTCACGGGAGATGGAGAAATCCTTATGCTCCATCTTCTCCACGTTGGGCAGAATCTCATTGACGGCAAACTCTTCCGCCGTCCGTCCGATCATCCGCTGCTGTTCGCTGAAATCTTCCGGCGTGAATACTTCTTCAGTCCGGCGTTCTTCCAGCAAAAAGCTTCCGCCGGAGATTTTGGTGGAAGGTGTTGCGATCGTGGTTGCCATGGGTTAGGTCCTCGCAAAAATTGCAGACGGTGCGTAGGTGAGCACTGCTTATTCTAATGCGCGCAGTGAAGGAAATGGTAGGTACGAAATCGCCGATAGCTGATGTACCTTCTCGCAAACAGGACTAGTTCTTGAAGTCGGCAATGCCGTTCCACACCAGTTGCACCGCGATGGCCAGGATCAGGAAACCAAAAATCTTATTAATGGCACCGACCGCGCTCGGCCCCAAACGTCGTACTAGCGGTCCTCCCAGCCAGAAGAACAAAGCGACGCTGAGCGCGATGCCCCCGATGCCGATGATCATACCCAGATAAGAAGCTTTGCTATCAATGTGCGCCGCCAACGCCATTACCACTCCGATTGCGCCCGGTCCCGACATGAGCGGCATGGCCAGCGGAGTCAAAGAAATGTCTTCTTTCACTTCCGCTTCGTGACTCTCGGCCGGCGTGATGCGGGCCGTTGAAGTCACCATTCCCCAAGCGGTGTTGGCCACGATAAGTCCACCCGCGATCTTCAGCACCGGAAGTGAAATCCCAAAAAAATAGAGCACGAACCGGCCAAAGAAAAGAAACGTCACCAGGATAATGAACACCCACATGCCGGTCTTCCACGCCGTGCGGCTGCGGTCGCGCGAGTCCCACGAAGAAGTCAGTGTGAAAAAAATGGGAACGCCGCCAAAGGGATCGACAATGGGAAACAACGCAAGAAAAGTAGTGGCCGCCGAGGCTGGCAGCGTGCGCAGAAAACTACCCAGAGCGTGAGCGGAAGTCATGGCGTTTTGAACTTGAATGGATTAAAGACTTCGACGCCAAGGCGCTGAAAATCTTTTTCGTTTCGCGTCGCAACCGTCAGGCCGTGTATGCAAGCGGTGGCGGCCACTATCGCGTCGTCTCGCAAGGAATCAGGCTGATGCTTCATCAACCTTGCTCGCTCTCGAAAACAAGCTGCATCAGCAGGCAGAAATGAGAACAACGACTCGACTTCCTCCAACCAGGATTCGATCTGGAGAGCTTTGATCTTGTCCTGTTGCCGCGTCTTTTCCACACCGGCTTGCATTTCACCCAAAGTGAAGGATGAAAGAAAAATCTGTTCGGGCCGCAGCGTATCGAGCCAGGCAAGGACTGCCCCGTGAGGCTTAGTCTTGCGTAACTCCGAAACTACGTTGGTATCGAGCAGATATCGGATCACCGAAATTCAGGGCCGCTGAAATCAATTGCGCGTCTGCTTCTTCCGCGGCCGCGTTTGGGAATCTCCATCTCGAAACGTGGTCCGCTCAAGAGTAATTCCTTGATGTTTGGACGGTTGGCGCGCTGCGTCCTGCGCCACTCCTCGATGGGGACAAGGACAGCGGTCTCGACTCCCCGGCGCGTTACCACTTGAGGCCCATCCTTTAACGCGGCATTGAGAAACTCGCTGAATCGGGCTTTCGCATCTTGTAGTTGCCAGGAACCCATGCATCTGTCCCTCCAAAAGACATTCTATAACTAGTCAGATGACTAGTCAATAGATGGCGGGATTAGCGGTAACTTTCCAGTGCCTTCGCCGCCCGCTCCAGCGCCTCGGCAAGCACCGCAAGCTGTTGCCTCGCCCGCTCCGCATCGCCTTTGTCCAAAGCCTCATTGACGCCCGGGATCACCACCGCCGCATAGCCTGTGTATTCTCCCGGCGCATAAATCGCATGCCGAAACCACGGACGGCGCGGCAAGCCTTCCGGAACCAACAAGGCTCGTTCAGCGCTGATTAACGCTTTATTCAGCCGCGCGGCGTCGCGCGGTGCGCTGTGCTGTTTGGCCAGAATCTTCGCGCCCGCGTCTTGAAAATGCTTGGCCGCATTCATGACTGGCTTGAAATCCAAAGCCCGATCATCGAGTTTGGTATCCGCCCGTTTCTTCGCCGCATCCAGATAAGCCGCAACCTCTTTCCCGTATTCCTCATAATCGAAGGGCAGCACGTCAGCCTCGGCCATGCGCAACGCTTCCAGG
Source organism: Candidatus Sulfotelmatobacter sp. (assembly GCA_036513255.1). Lineage (GTDB taxonomy): Bacteria > Acidobacteriota > Terriglobia > Terriglobales > Acidobacteriaceae > Sulfotelmatobacter. The sequence goes on from DATBZH010000108.1 coordinate 189,485, forward strand.
CCAAACACTCGCGCCATTTGTTGTTCATACGCAAAGTCGGGGTCGCCGAACTTTTTGAACCACGCGAAATCGTCAAACGTCGAGTGATAAACGCCGTACGGCCCCGTCGATCCGATATCCGCGGAAGGCACGCCCGTGTGCTGCAGAAACGCAGTGTAGTCTGAGCCGCTGCCCAAGTCGCCCACTGGCACGTCGGACCTTCCTTGTGCCGCCGGAAGTTTGTACGCTCCAGTCGTGGCCTCATCGGAGCCGTCGGGCTGCGCCGTCTTCTGCCACGCCTCATATACCGTTCCGCCTTTTGCGGCCGGAACAGATTTGGTCACGTCGCGAAGAAATTGTTTCAGGCTGGGCACAGCCGACGCGCCAAACTTCGATCCGGACACGCCTACGTCCATGTTGAAATACGCAGGAGCCGAGGCTAACTCCGATTGGTGCTGCTCCACCCACTCCGTCGATCCCATCAGTCCTTCTTCTTCGCCGTCCCAGCTTCCGAATACAATCGTGCGTTTCGGCTTCCAGCCCGACTTTAACAGCTCTCCAATCCCATGTACCGCTTCCAGCATCGCCGCTGTCCCGCTGTTGGGATCGACTGCTCCATACACCCACGCATCCCGATGATTCCCCGCAACGACCCACTCGTCGGGCAACTCGGTGCCCGGTACGCGACCAATCACATCCCACAAAGAACGGAATTGATAATCCTGCTTCAGGTGCATCTTCACTTTTACCGGGCCCGGACCCACGTGATAGGTGAAAGGCAGCGCGCCTTGCCACTCGCGGGGCGAATCCGGCCCGCCAAGATTTTCCAGGATCGGCCAGATATCGTGATACGAAAGCGGCGTCACTGGAACCTTCGGCATCTGCGCCGATTGCTGCGGCGAAATTCGTTTTGACTCTGGCAGCGAAGGCACCGATGCGATTCCCGGCGTCGTCGGATCTCCCGGAAATTCGAACATGAAACCTGTCGAGCCGCGCTGCACGCCAGTGTCCGGCCGCCACGGGCCTTGCGGATATTTGTCGCCGCGCTTCCAGCCGTCATCGGAAGGATCGGAATAGATGATTACGCCAGCCGCCCCATGCTCCTGCGCGACAAAAACTTTGACGCCGCGGAAATTCTGGCCATAACGCACCAGCACAATCTTTCCCCGCACGTCGATCTTCAGCTTTTCCAGCTTCTCAAAATCGTCAGGCGTCCCGTAGTTGGCGTAGACCACTTCCGCTTCCGCGTCGCCCGACGGCGACATGCCATTGAAGGGAGTCACGATGCGCGGATCGTTGTCGTAGGAATCGCCATCAACGTGCTCCCGCGTTGGCCCATGCATTCTTACGCTGGGCGGCTCGGTCACATCCACGCTGATTTCCGTGGGATAGTTGATCCACACTTTGTACTCCACGATCTCGGTATCCAGTCCCGCCTCGCGAAACTTCTGCGCGACATAGTCGGCGGTGGCCTTGTCTTCGATCGTTCCGGCCATGTGCGGCGCCTGCGTCAGAATGCGCAGATGTTCTTCAGCCAACTTTGGATCGGGCACGGCGAGGAATCTGGACTCGATTGCATTCTCGGCAAATGCGTCGCGAAAGCCGAAGATGGTTTGTACAGTGCCGACGCCGGCGTTTGCATTGCTGACATTGGCCGGCAGGCTGCTTAACAAAACAACTGATGAAAGGAAAGCCGCAGAAATGAGTTTCATGGAGACTAGTACCGTAGCACAGGGAATTTTAGACGGTTGCGATCGCGTTACTTTTTGTCCCCCCGGGACTTTTGCGTCACCATGTTCACCACAATAATATGTTTCACCAATTTCACCGCACATGCTACAATCTTGAGGATGAAACGAGCGACCGTCACTTTTCCGGACGACTTGGCCGAAGCGCTGGACGATTACATTCGTACACAAGACGTCGCACCTGCGCTTACCACGATTATGCAGACGGCCTTGCGGGAATATTTGCGTGAGCGCGGGTTCCTTCGTCCCTACCGTCCGTTAAGAATAAAAGCGGTGGGGCATAGTGGCCGTAGCGATGTGAGTGAGAATCACGATTTGTATTTCGCGGGAATCAAAAAGTAATGCGCGCGGTCCTGGCCGACGCTGGTCCGCTGTATGCTGCCGCCGACGATGCCGATGCGCATCATCAGCAGGCACTTGAGGAATTGAAAAAGCTTGCTCGTTCTCGGCTGGAGGTCGTGGTGTCTTATCCCACCTTGCTTGAAGCCCACTCTCTGGTGCTGTTTCGCATGGGTAGCAATGGCGCTTCGGCCTGGCTTAAATACATGGCGGATGCGGTTTTCATCAATCCAACTCCAGAAGATTACCGGCAGGCGTTCACAAGAATTCGAGAACGTGCAGATCAAAGAATCACTTTGTTCGACGCCACCCTTGCATCATTGGCCACCCGATTAAATCTGGAAGTCTGGACCTACGACCATCACTTCGACGTGATGCGGGTTCCCGTCTGGCGTTAAGGAAATCGTTCTAGCGCCGGAATCGACGAGCAACTGTGTGGCCTGCCGAGCCAGCGGCCCAAAGAATGAGAGCTCCCGTCGCCGCTATCTTAAGTTGAAAGATCGATTCTTCTGGTGTTCGACGTGCAAGACTACCTCGTTATGGGAGATCTGCTCGTGCGCCAAGCGCTGAAGGCTTGATCGAATTCCCTTCGGTGAACGAACCCTGGAAGAAGGACGAAGAGAAGTAGGAGCAGCCCCAGATAAGCAATTAGGCTCAGGTCCGCCTTTCTTAGCGACGACACGTCTACCGAACCTGCCCGGTCCCGACAATTTCGTACTTCGAAGAAGTCAGCTCCGCCAGCGCGAACGGCCCGCGGCAGTGCAACTTCTGGGTACTGATGCCCATCTCAGCGCCAAAGCCAAACTCAGCGCCATCGGTGAAGCGTGTCGAAGCATTCCAGTAAACCGCCGCCGAATCCACGCCGCGCAAGAACGTCCGCGCATTGGTTTCGTTGCGGGTGATGATCGAATCAGAATGTTTGGTCGAGTAATGGTTGATGTGACTCACCGCATCATCTACATTCGCCACCACGCGCACGGCCATGCACAGCCTCAGATACTCTTCATACCATTCTTTCTCTGCGACTGGCCCGACGTTCCATCCACCGGCCAGCTTGCGCGCCTGTTCACCGCCGCGAACTTCCACTCCAGCTTCGATCAGCTTCTTCACAATGCGCGGCACATATTCCTCCGCGATCTTTTCATGCACCAGCAGTTTTTCCGCCGCGTTACACACCGACGGCCGCTGCGTCTTCGCGTTGATCACAATCCTGTCGGCCATATCGAGGTCGGCCGACTCGTCGACAAAGATGTGGCAATTTCCAGCGCCAGTCTCAATCACCGGCACGGTTGAATTCTCCGTCACAAACGCGATCAGTCCCGCGCCTCCGCGAGGAATAATCACATCCACCAATCCCCGAGCTTTAATCAACTCCTGCACCGTCTGCCGCGTGCTCGAATCAAGCAGTTCGATCGCGCCTGCAGGCACGCCGGCAACTCCGCTCATGATCTCCACCAGCCGCTGATTGGTTTGCGCCGCCTCCTTACCTCCGCGCAGCACAATGGCATTGCCTGTTTTCAACGCGAGAACCGCAGTGTCCACCGTAACGTTCGGCCGCGACTCATAAATAATCCCAATCACTCCAAGCGGCACGCGCACCTTGCGTATATGCAGGCCGTTCGGCCGCGTCCACTCCGTCAGCGTTTCTCCAATGGGATCCGGCAGTGCGGCAACGTCACGCACGGCCTGCGCCGTTTCTTGAATGCGCTTCGGCGTGAGCAACAGTCGGTCTCGCATCGCCCCTTCGAGACCCGAACTCTCCATGTCCGCGCTATTTGCCGCCAGAATTCCCTCTGTGCTGAATTCAATGGCATCTGCAATCGAAAGGAGCAGCGCGTTCTTCTTTTCAGTAGAAAGCTGAGCCAGCTTTCCCGCAGCTCCGCGCGCGCGCAGCAGCTTTTCCTGTGTCGATAACGCATTGGAAGCAACCGTCGCCATTTACGCTTCCACCTTCGGCGGAGGAAAATATGTTCCAATTTTGCGGTCCATGGCCTGCGCAATCCCGTGCGGGTGCCGCCCATTCACGATCGCCACGTGAACTCCCGCTTCGCTGGCCATCTTTGCGGCCCGCAATTTGGAAATCATGCCTCCGCGTCCCAGCTTGCTCTTGCCGTTGCACTGTGCTTCCAGCGCCGGAGTCAGCTTGCGCACCACGCGCTGTAACTTAGGCTTCTTGCTTCCGTTCGGCACAAAAAACCCGTCCACATCCGTGAGCAGCAATAGCCAGTCGGCTTTCACGGCAGTCGCCAGCAGCGCGCTTAACTCGTCGTTGTCGCCAAACGCGCCCACCAGTTCGCGCACGCTCACACTGTCATTCTCATTCACAATCGGCACCACTCCGAGCCGCAACAATTCGGCCAGCGCATTCTGCAGGTTCCTGTATCGAACTGGCGACGTAAAATCGTCGCTCGACAACAAAAGCTGCGCCACTACCTTCTTGCCAAAAAATAGGCGTTCGTAGGTGTGCATCAACTTGCTTTGCCCGACCGCTGCGCAAGCCTGCATGCCGGGCACATCGGTCGGACGCCTCGGCAGACTCAATCCAGAGATCCCCGCGGCAATCGCGCCCGACGTTACGACGAGATACTCGTTGTGCCGCAAATCAAACTGATCCACCATTGCCCGCAGTAGATTGGCGTCAATCTGCCCGCCGGGGGCAATCAGGCTGGTACCGACTTTAATCACGACTCGCATAGTTATTGAAATGGTATCGCACTCCACGGCCTGGGCGGAGGTTACCATCGGCGCGGGGGCAAGGTTTCAAAGTTTCAAGGTTTCAGGGTTGCAAGGTGCAAAGTTTCAAGATCAGAAGATCTCCACATTGCTATTTCTTTTGTGTCCGTGCACGCCTTGAACTCTGGGGTCCGTGAAACTTTGAAACTCTGAAACCTTGAAACTTTGAACTCCGCCGTTAGAATAATCTGGAAAGCTAAAGCTGCCATGCCCGCATCCAACGCTACCAGCCGCTTCTCTGATCGCGTCGACAATTACATCCGCTATCGTCCTGGATATCCGCGGCAGGTCGTGGGAACGTTGAAGTCCGAATGCGACCTGAAGCGCGAGCACCGCATCGCCGACATCGCATCTGGCACCGGCATCTGGACCCGCCTGTTGCTCGAAAACGGCAACAACGTCGTCGGCGTCGAACCGAATGCCGAGATGCGCCAGGCGGCGGAGCGGCTTCTGGCCAGCTTTTCCAATTTCACGAGTATCGCGGCCACAGCGGAGTCCACCACGCTGCCGGATCATAGCCTGAATTTTGTGACTGCAGCCCAAGCCGCCCACTGGTTCAACCGCGAGCAGTCGCGGCAAGAGTTTATGCGCATTCTCAAACCCGGAGGATGGCTGGTGTTGCTGTGGAACGAGCGCCTCACAGATTCAACCCCGTTCCTGCGCGATTACGAACAACTGTTGTTGACCTACGGCACCGACTATCAAGACATTCGCCACGAGCGCACGACCGACGCAGTGAACCAATTTTTCGATCCCTCTCCGTTCCAGGAGCGAACATTCCCTATGCGCCAGGAATTCGACTACGCGGGCATCGAAGGCCGCCTGCTGTCCTCGTCCTACGCGCCGGGACCGGACCATCCGCAACACGCACCGATGTTGCGGGACTTGCGGCGCATCTTCGAGGCGCATGCAGTGAAGGGCCGGGCCACATTCGATTACAAGACGCGACTCTATTTCGGCCAAATCTCGTGACCCGCTTTGCCCTGTGATCCGCAGCCTGCCTGAGCGAGTCGAAGGGTGGCCTCTGTGTTAAAGGTTTTAGTCCGTATCGAGTCCACCCCGTTTGATACGATCTGCACTGATCGACAATAGAGGAAGAAGCCGTGTCCACCGAAAAATCTTTCCACATGACGCCCGACGAATTCCGCCGCCATGGCCATGCCATGATCGACTGGATTGCCGACTACCACTCCCGCATCGAATCGTTCCCCGTGCTATCGCAAGTCAAGCCTGGAGAAATTCGCGCATCGCTCCCAGCGAATCCGCCCGCGCAAGGCGAGCCATTCGACGCGCTGCTCAAAGACGTCGAGAACCTGATCCTCCCCGGCATCACCCATTGGCAGTCGCCAAATTTCTTCGCCTATTTTCCCTGCAACGCCTCCGGCCCCGGAATTCTTGGCGATCTTCTTTCTTCCGGCCTGAACGTGCAAGGCATGTTGTGGTCCACCAGCCCGGCATGCACGGAACTCGAAACTCATGTTCTCGACTGGCTCGTGACCATGCTCGGATTGCCCGAAAAATTTCTGTCTTCGAACACCGGCGGCGGCGTCATTCAAGACACCGCGTCGAGCGCCGCACTCTGCGCACTGCTAGCCGCGCGCGAGCGGGCCACCAGCTACACGAGCAACAAAAAAGGATGCGACGGCCGCCTCACCGCCTATGCTTCGACGCAAACGCATTCGTCGCTCGAAAAAGCCGCCATGATTGCCGGCATCGGCGTGGACAACCTTCGCCTCATCGAAGTCGACGATAACTTCGCTATGCGCCCCGACGCTCTCGCCCGCCAAATCGAATCCGACAAACGGGCCGGCCTCGTTCCTTGTTTCGTCTGTGCCACGGTCGGCACAACATCTTCCAATGCCATGGATCCGATTGCTGAAATTGCGCCCATCGCGCGCCGGCACAATCTCTGGTTACACATCGACGCTGCCATGTCGGGCACTGCCGCACTCTGCCCCGAATTCCGCCACCTGCAAAACGGAGTCGAGTTCGCCGACAGCTACAACTTCAATCCCCACAAATGGATGTTCACCAACTTCGATTGCAACTGCTTCTGGGTCGCCGACCGCAAAGCGCTGATTCAGACTCTGAGCATCCTGCCCGAATACCTGCGCAACCAGGCTAGTGAATCGGGTGCGGTTTTCGACTACCGCGACTGGCACATCCAACTCGGCCGCCGTTTCCGTTCGCTCAAGTTGTGGTTCGTAATTCGCCACTATGGCATCAAAGGCCTGCAACACCACATTCGCCGCCACGTCGAACTGGCGCAGCAATTCGCAGAGTGGGTAGAAAAAGACGCCTGCTTCGAACTCGCCGCGCCAACTCCGTTGAATCTGGTTTGCTTTCGCCACAAAGGCGGAGACGCCGTAAACCAGCAAATTATGGACAACCTGAACCGCAGTGGCGATCTCTTCCTCACGCACACCAAACTGAACGGAAAGTTCACGCTGCGCTTATGCGTGGGGCAGACCAATACCGAAGCGCGGCATGTGGAGAATGCGTGGAAGAGAATTTGCGAAGAGGCTTTAATCTTTCGAGAATAGATCGACGTCTCGCGCTGGACTATGATCGCGTTCTAAATCGATCTCCACGCCAACGAGCGGCGAATCGCGAAAAAACTCTACCAAGCCCTTCGACCGAGCCGGACGGTCCGCAGCCGCGTCGGATAGCCGTTTACCCTCGCTTCATTACTGCCGGAATTAGCAACTCGTTTAGATTTCTTGGGTGATTTAGCCACAGTGATCGTTTTTTCTTCGGTTAATCGGCGGGCATGGGTGCGGGTCTCGCAACGACAGGGTTCACTTTCGCGGTCTCTTCCACCGGCATCTCCAGCCATTTCCGCACTGCCGGCAGCGCCTCTCGCATAGCGACCTCTCCCACATGCATAAGATCGTCGGCGCGCTTGAAATCGTCGTAAGCGAAGCCCGCTACGTCAGGCTCGATTACCAGATCGGCCGCACCCCGCCATAGCGAGGACATCGCATCCTGCGCGATGGCAAACGATTGTCCAATCACATCGAACAGATGCCGCGGCGCTCCGCCCTTGGCCCACGTGCCTTTCAAATGCACAGCCAGCACACGCTCCGCTCCCATATCTCGCAGCGGCCTCGTCGGCACTGGATGCGAAAGCATTCCATCGACCAAATAACGTCCACGAATTTCCACCGGCAAAAACATCCCGGGATAAGCGCAACTGGCGCGTATCGGGTCGATTAGCGGACCTGAATGAAAAACGACGCCTTCGCCGGTATTGAAATCCGTAGCGCTCACGCCCAAGGGAATCCGCAACTCCTCAAAGGTCTTCACTTTCAACGTTCGAGCGAGAAACGAAACCATGCGGTCGTTCGAAGCGAAGCCGTAACGCGAAAGCGTCCAGCGCGCGAACGTGGTGAAGCGAACCGCGTGCGCGACCTGTTCCAGTTCCTCACAGCAAAGTCCGCTGCAATAGGCTGCTCCGATGAGCGCGCCTACACTCGTTCCGGTGACCACGCGCACGGGAATATTTTCTTCTTCCAGAACTTTCAGAACTCCAATGTGAGCGATGCCGCGGGCAAATCCTCCGCCCAGAGCCAGACCGATTGCAGGTGTCTGCTGCCCTTCTGCCGGGCTCTTGCGGGAAAATTCCCGCCCCAGCGCCTGCATCGACCGGATGATTTTTCCCAGCCTCTTCACGGCTCACTCCGGTTCCGGCAAGAACATCTCGCGCGTTTCAATCGCTTGCCAGAACCCATTCCTACACTCATTAAGATGCCACATTCGTCCCACAGGCTGTAGAGCACATCCGTGCCACCTTCTCATTACCAAGGGGAGGGTAATCTTCTCTTGGAACTCCAGTACTACAAGTGACTAACTCATGTAATCCTGTTAAGTTGCGAATAGTATGGTGCGAGAGATTTCGGCAGGCGGTGTGGTGCTTCGTAAACGTGGCGGAATCTGGTGGATAGCCGTCATCGAGCTGCCCGCTGCCCCGATTGCCAGCGCACCGGAATCGGCTCCCGAGCCAGCGAAGACTAAGCCCGGTCGATCAAAGTCGAAGCCGGTTTTGGCTTTGCCCAAAGGCCTGGTTGATCCCGGCGAGAAGCCACTCGAAGCGGCGCTGCGCGAGGTTCGAGAGGAAACTGGAATTACGGCATGCTTTGTCACCAAGTTGGCTGATATCAAATATGTCTACGTGCGCACATGGGGAGACGGTGCTCGCGTCTTCAAAATCGTCAGCTTCTTTATGCTGCGCTACGAGTCCGGCCGCATTAACGACATCTCCGCCGAAATGCGCATTGAAGTTGCGCGCGCCCGCTGGGTGCCGCTCGAAGATGCCGCATCTTTGCTCGCCTATCGCGGCGAGAAACAGATGGCGCGCAAAGCTTGCGAGTTTCTCGCCGCTCATCCAGATTTTTGAAACCAGAATCTTTAGAACCGGATCTTTAAAACTCAGTACTGAACTGGTTCCTCCAATTGCCAGGCTCAGCGCCGATTCCCGCATAATAAATTTTATGTCCGGCCTATCCGTGCGAATTGTGTCAGGAATTCTTTTCTGCTTACTGCTTACGACTTTAAGTGCTTCGCCGCTCGCCGCCGCAACCAAGGGGAAGCCCACAAAATCTTCCGCGACCGGCGCCGATTACGCGCATGCACTCGCGGCCGCTGACCGTTTTCTGCAAGCCTGGCAGGGCGGAGACATTGAAAGCGGCACGGTGATGCTGACCGGCAATGCCAAGAACAACACAAATCGCGACGAGCTTGATCGGCTGTTTGCCAGTTCTGCCCCAGTTGCTTACGAGATCGACCGCGGTAAGTTTCTGCGTCGCGGACGATGTGAATTTCCCGTCGTCCTGCTCGGCACTTCGCCAAAGAAACCGCAACGGCGCTTTTCAACGATCGTTGTTCTCAACACCGGCAACAATGACTGGGCCATAGATAAACTTCCCTAAGCCGATTACCATTACAAGTTCGTCGTTATGGTGCTTACTGGGGTTTCTGTGCTTCTCTGTGTTCCCTGTGTTGAACGATTTTCCTATGGAGTTTGATCATGAAGCGCATTAACAAAATCGCGGTCCTTGGCGCCGGCACCATGGGCGCGCGCATCGCGGCGCAATTTGCCAACGCGGGCGTTCCGAGTTTGTTGCTCGACATCGTTCCGCCGGGGACAGACGCATCGGCGCGAAACAAGATCGCTGCCACGGGTCTTGAGGCCGCGAAAAAATCAAAGCCCGCCGCCTTCATGGATCCGTCTCTGGCGCGTCTTGTCAGCATCGGCAACTTTGAAGACGATTTGAAAAAATTGGCCGAGGTCGATTGGGTCATTGAAGCCGTTGTTGAAAACCTCGACATCAAACGCTCTCTGTTGAAGAAAATCGAAGCCATCGTCAAGCCGGGCACGATTATTACCACCAACACCAGCGGGCTTCCGGTGGGCAAGATCGCGGAAGGGTTTTCCGAAGACTTTCGGCAGGCGTGGTTCGGAACGCACTTCTTCAACCCTCCGCGTTACATGCGCCTGCTCGAATTGATTCCCACTCCAGATGCCGATCGCGCCTTGATCGATGCCGTCTCGCACTTTTGCGATGTGCGACTTGGCAAAGGTGTGGTGATGGCGAAAGACACGCCAAATTTCATTGGCAACCGCATCGGGACGTTTTCAGTGCTGAACGTCATGCGGTTGATGCAGGAGATGGACCTCACCATCGAAGACGTCGATGCGCTCACAGGACAAGCTGTTGGATGGCCGAAGTCGGCGACGTTCCGCACGATTGATCTGGTCGGTCTCGACATTCTCGGTCATGTCGTCAGCAACATGACGGCGAATGTTCACGACGAACGCAGCGACTTGCGGTTGCCCGGCTTCTTCATGCAAATGGTCGACCACAAATGGCTAGGCGACAAAACTAAGGGTGGCTTCTACAAGAAAGCGAAAATCGGTGATGGCAAAGAAGATGAACGCCTTGCTCTCAACTGGAAGACACTCGAGTATCATCCGCGGCAGAAACCAAAATTTGCCGCGCTCGACATGGCGAAAAATGTCGAAGATACCGGGGCGCGGCTGCGCATGATGCTTGGCATGGATAGCGGCTCACAAAAAGGCGACAAGGCCGGCGCGTTTTTGTGGTCGTTGCTTTCGGATCTTTGGACATACTCCGCCAACCGTGTCCCGGAAATTTCCGATTCGATTGTCGAAATCGACCGCGCGATGCGCCTGGGCTTCAATTGGGAACTGGGGCCGTTTGAACTATGGGACGCTACTGGCGTCGAAGCCACCGTTGCTCGCATGAAAAAGGAAGGCAAGCCAGTTGCCAAGAATGTTGAAAAGTTGCTGGCGGCGGGACAAAAATCCTGGTACGCGGACGAATCCAAAGCTGCATCGGGCCGCAAGTTCTGGCAATTAACCACTGGCGACAGGCAACCCGTGGAAGTTCCCGTCGGCGTTTGGTCGGTCGCGGTTGCGAAAAAATCCAATGGTGTGGTCAAGAAAAACTCTGGAGCTTCGCTGGTCGATCTTGGCGATGGCGTCGGCTGCATCGAGTTTCATTCCAAGATGAATTCGCTGGGCACCGACATCGTCGGCTTTATCAGTCAGATCCTAAAACCGAATAGTCCCGGAGATAACTTCGACGCTTTCGTCATCACGAATGACGCGACGAATTTTTCGGTCGGCGCCAACTTGATGCTGCTTCTGATGAGCGCGCAGGAAGAGGAATGGGACGACGTTGATCTGGCGATCCGGCAGTTCCAGGGCATGACGCAGGCCATCAAGTTTTCGACGAAGCCGGTTGTGGTCGGTGCGTTCGGCTTGTGCCTCGGAGGCGGCACGGAAATTTCTTTGCACGCCGCGGCGCGGCAGCCTCACGCAGAGCTTTATACCGGGCTGGTGGAAGTCGGTGTCGGACTGCTGCCTGGCGGCGGAGGGTGCAAGGAAATTTTGCTGCGTGCCGTCGACAGTGCGGCCTCAGCGCATGGCAAGAGTTCGGCTGAATCGCTTGTCGGCTCTGTCGAAATGTTGGAAGCTATGAAACGCGCATTCGAAACTATTGCGACCGCGAAGGTCGCAACTTCGGCGCAGGAAGCGCGCGGGCTCGGATTTCTTTCCGGTGGCGATCGCATTACGATGAACCGCGAGCGCGTGCTGTCCGACGCCAAGGCCCGCGCGCTTGAACTTGTGCGCGCGGGATATGAGTCGCCTGTTCCTCGTACTGACATTCCTGCACCGGGCGAAAACCTTTTGGCCGCGTTGAAGATGGGTGTGCATCTCATGCGGCAGGGCGACTACATCACCGACTACGAAGTGAAACTCGGACACAAGATCGCCGAAGTTCTCTGTGGCGGCAATGTGACGCCGGGCACGCCGGTGAGTGAGCAGTACATCCTCGATCTGGAGCGGGAGGGATTCAAATCGCTGTGTGGCGAGAAAAAGACACAAGAGCGAATTCAGTTCACGCTGAAGACGGGAAAAACGCTGCGGAGTTGATTCCCTGCCTAAGGAACTCTGGATGCCAGCAGATTACGAACGCAAGTCTGCAAAACACGATAGCATTGGCGCGTTGTGTCGAGGTCTCCGAAATACGGATCTGGAATCTCGCGCAGTAGCGGATTGCGGGCGTACGCGCTAAGCATGAAGATTTTGGCCCTGAAGCGCGGGTAAAGATTCAGCAGTTCCGCCAGGTTCTGCAGATCCATTGCGAAGATCGCATCTGCTTGCTCGACCATTTCACCCGTAAGTGGTTTCGCCCGGTGCGCGGCTAGAGAAATTCCCATCTCGCTCGCCGCAGTTTGGGCCCACTGATGCGCGGGGTTACCGGGAATCGCGTGCAAGCCTGCGGAGTCGGAGCGTATCTGCGTTTTTGCCTCCACGGCCGCCTGCTTCAGCAATGCATCTGCCATAGGGCTTCGCATGATATTTCCGAAGCAGACAAATACGAAGGATCGAGCATCCGCGGGAACCAGGCGTTTATTCATCGGGGTTACACCGATTGTCTCGAGCGAGCGCATTCGCGCGTAGATGCGGCCGGCGCCAGGACCAAGGCGAATGATGACTGCTCGCTCTTTGAGCAGGTTCCCGGGAATCATTTTCCGCAGAGAAGTCTTGAAGAACGCGGCAAGCCTGGGCATTACGCTCATGCTGTTAATTGCCGATTCTCTCACATTGTGCGGGAGGACTCGCCATAGACGGAGAATAAGCTAAGGCGAGGCGGCAGGGAAAAATGTTGGCAGTTTTACATCGAGGGGTATGACTGAGGTATGAAGATCGTATCCCAGACTTCGCATGAGATTGCCCCAGGCCAATTCCAGCGATGCTATCGATTCCTCCGGAAGTTGCGACTTCCATCCTCCCGCGGTTGCCGAACGAATAAAGGGCTTGTCCGGACGCGTGTTTTTGGTGACTGCCCATTTGCCGGCTTGCTGTTGTTCCAGCGCGCGCATGCGCTCCGGCGAACTCAACTCAATCGCGCGCTGTAGTTCTTCTGGGCCTGCTTTGACAGCGAACGAAAGTCTTTGCAGGAAGGTTGCGACTCTTTCTAATTCCCGTGCAGGCTCGCGTTTCATATCTTCGTAGCGCAACAAAATAAAATCAGGCTGGCCTTGCCGTAAAAGAAGCCAACTACGCACATGATCGGACCATGATCCCCACTTCGCATCAAACTCAGCATTGATAAAGCGGGGTATAAAATCCTGCATCGGGTAGCCATCCGGAATGTTTCCGGCCTTCACGTTGTGATGATAGAAGGAGATGGCGACGTCGCGCGGATCGCGCACGATGTAGATGATGCGGCGATAGTGCGGCTGAAAACATTCGTGGCTCTTGAGCAGGCGCGGACTCGGCAGGCTGCGCATGACGCGATCGGAGTTGAAATAAATCTCCGGGATGCGCGATTCGATGTTCGCAAAGGTGACGGGATCATCGTGGTTGATTAAATTTCCGAGAAGAAAACGCGCCCAGGTGTTTCCCGACCTCGGGTAGGAAACGAGAAGCACGTCGTCGGGATACACGGTGAGATTTCGGCCCGCCAGTTGTCTACCCGCGAGGACACGGCCTACCTGCAGGAGCGTGCGCCCTGCCCGCCGCCAGCGCTGATTAGAATCGTGCATGCTTGTTCCGCGATGAGAAATTTGTCTGCTTGTGCCGCTCGGGGACGATCCTCGTAAGTTTTCGATTAACGTCACTGCAAGATCCTCGACTTGCCAGATGCGTTTGGCTGTGACAGGGGCCGATGCCCGATGAGAGAATCGAGGTTTACAATCTTGCCCGCTATTTGTATCTCGTTCATCGAACGCGCCTTCGCTACCCGCTTGAAAGCCTGCAAAAGTCGAAGGTAGACGGAGTATGCGTTCCGAAGCAAGCCGGGGCAGCACCTAAGGCCAATCATGGCCATTCGAAGCTTGTATCCCGGTGCAAGCGAACTTGCTTTCGCGGCCGCTGATAATGCATCTTTGTATTGGCCGGCGACCAGCGAGCGTTTTGCCATTTCAGTTTGAATTTCCAGTTCCAGGGAGTTCAGCTTTTTCTTTATCACACTGCGTTGATCATCGCTGAGTTCCGGCCTTGCGGCCATTTTCTGGTAAGCACGGACGCATCCATGTTTCATGAGAACGATGTTTGCAGTGAGGCCTTCGCCGAGTCGATGGCAAACCTGAATCTCGCGGTCATAGCTCATGCGGACGCCGGCGACGGACAAACGCAACCACAGGTCGAAATCTTCGCAACGGTTCATGCTTTCGTCGAACAAACCAGCCTGCAAAAGAAGGTCTCGCCGCACTACGACTGATGAAGTATTGACGGTGCAGCGCTCAGCCAACAAAGCATCGAGCGTTGGCTCACCGTGCTGCGGCACGGTTTCAAACGCCACTCCGACGGGTCGGTCCTGTTTGAGATGAACGGCGTTCGAATAGACCAGCCCCAATTCAGGGCTGCGTTGGAGGATCTCCATTTGCCGTGAAAGGTGGTGCGGCAGCCAAACGTCATCGCTATCCAGAAAGGCCACGTAGCGGCCTTGGGCTTCTCGAATTCCAGCATTGCGCGCGGAACTGGGCCCGCGATTCGCCTGCTTTAAGTAGCGGATGCGAGACAAATATTGTTGTAAGGTTTGTTCCAGAGCGTCGCTGTCGAGAGAACCATCGTTCACGAGAACCACTTCAAAGCTGGAAAACGTCTGTGCGAATACAGATTCGAGAGTTGCGCAGATATAAGCTGCGGCGTTGTAAGCGGGGATTACCACGCTCACCGATGGTAATTCCGTGGCACCTGTGCCAAGCTTCGGCGAATTTGTCATACAAAATCGTCGTCGATATACAGTATTTTGCCCTGGGCCTGGGAAAGCAGACTACTCAAGCCGCGCAAATCTTGGGACACCCGGATTTTCGGTTGCCGAGCCCCGCTCCACTGGCAGAACAGAAATGGCCAGTGCCCCAGCATAACCAGCTGTCGCGGGCAAATCCTGAAGCATCCAACGGTTGACTTCTGTAGGATCGGGGCGCGTTCCTAACAAGGCTGCCGGCTCACCCTCTGCGACGGCGACATCGAATTGGTCGAGGGGAATCGACAGGCCTCCGCCCTTAGCTTTAATGAAGGCTTCCTTGCGCGTCCAGCAGCGAAAAAAAGCTTCGTGAAGAGCGCGGCCCGAAAGATGAGAGATAGCCTGGCGCTCCGACGCCGAGAAAAATCGCTGGGCCAACTTTCCCGCATCGCATTCCGGACGCAGCTTCTCCACGTCCACACCGATTTCGCGTCCTCTTGCAAAGGCCAGAGCGGCCAGCCCCTCGGTGTGCGAAACGTTGAAAGACAGGTCCGTTGGTTGGTTAGCCAAAGAGGGTTTTCCTTGAGCCGAATAGAAGAAGGCGAGATGCTCCGGGGGCTTCTCAAGGTAGGATCCCAACAAAATGCGCAGCGTAGCCCGCGTCAAAATAAACTCATTCCGATGCTGATCGAAGCGATACCGGCGAGCTCGTTCTCGCTCATCAGCCGATAGGAGTTCAGAAAGTGCGGTGGCATCTGGAATTGGCTGGTCCAGCAGCCGGTACCATACGTGGATTTCCTCAGCCGGTAAGACACGCGAGTTCCGGGCGCTTTCGATTTCGCCATAGGAATAAGTTTTGATCTCCAAAATTCGAGGCCTCGCGTTGGAAATCTAGCTACTCAACTCTACCGGAAAGTTTCCAGGGGTGACCAACATGTTGTCGTGCCGTTGTACATTGAGGCTAAACAAAGTCGGCGGCGAGTTTCACGCATGCATCGGGGCGGACCGTGTATAATTTGAGCAATTTGTTAGAGAGTCTTTCAGGCTCGCCACCCGCCTTTCGTCCCGTTAGCTCCTTTTTGCGTTGAGGAACATTCCTGGAAATTGCCTTGGGCGAAGCAGTTCTTCGAGAGCCCAGTTTATTTTTTGGGGGGATTCTCGTTCCGGAACGCTTCAAGGCTCCCTAAGGTGGGTCGTGTAATTTGTGCAGGAGATCACCGTAGAGCGGGAATTTTCGTCTAAGGCATTGACCTGAGTCCTAAATAAATCATAGAGATTCGTTCTTTTCCCTAATTTTCCATGCCAGGTTCACTGGGCGGTGCAATAAAAAGGCGCTCTGTCACCTGGAAAGGAGCAGGAGTAATTTATCGACCCGGTGGCTTGCTCCGTTTTTCCCGGTTTATTGAGTTTTCTCGATCGGGGTACCGGGCGGGGACAGGTCTTTGAGAAACACGGTTTCCGGTTTTTGAGAGCAATAACTCTGTCCGCAAGTGCCTGTGGAAATTAGTGTTCTGTCGTCACAGCCAAGGATGTCTCAAAGTGGCATTGTGGATGCTATGGAATCTGGAACAGTTCGCCGCTCTAGAGGCTGGGAGCGGAGGCGAAGCCAAAACAGGGGGAACTGATGAGGGAACAGTCCGTTCGGCTCGGCCCGCGCGAACAGCAAATTGTTGAGCTGCTTTTGCAGGGCTGCGACAACGCCGAAATTGCCCGCCAGCTAAAAATGGCGCGTAGAACCGTAAAAGCGCACTTTAACCGGTTATTCCTCCGTTTCGGAATTACCGACGGTATCAAGCGAGTTAAGCTCGCCACCCTGCTTTATAGGAGGCAAACATGTCTGCCAATGAACGCTATGGAAATCGTGTCCCCAGTGAACGGGAACAACGTGTCATCCAGCTTGTCGCCGAAGGCCTGAAGAATCGCGAAGTGGCCGATGCGATCGGGACAACTGAACATGTCGTGAAGAATTATCTTCGCGTCATCTATGACAAGCTGGGTCTTTGGAACCGCGTGGAACTCGCGCTGTGGTATGAGTCGCGACGAATTCAGCCCATGCTGGCGGCGCAGTAGATCCGACTGGGGCGGGAGTTTGCTGCGGACAACGCGAGCCGTAATCATTGGCCGCAGGAGGCACCCGCCAAACCCGGTTCTGTCCCGGAAGAGGTACGGCCCGACGGCTTAGATCTTTAGATCTACTGACAGCCGAGCGAAGGAAGGCTCTGAATCCTTTCGGCCGCGCCGGAAGCCCCTTTGCGTGCGGCAGCATCAAGCAGCAACCGGGCCTGATCGCAACTCTTGGGTACGCCGTCACCGCGAATATAGAGATCGGAGAGAAGAAGAGCCGCTGCCGCGTTCTTCTTGCCAAAGGATCGCCAGAGCCACTTTGCGGCTTCGGCAGTGTCGCGCGTTCTGCCGCGAGTGCCATTCAGGTAACTTTCCGCAACCGTTAACTCTTCCGAGCCATTGCCCTGCAATGACGCAACGATGGGCCCTGGAGTGTCGCTGGATGAGGCTGCAGGCAGCGCAGGGCTGGGTTCTGTTCTCTCCGTGGCCGACTTCCGATAGGGGCGGCTTGCTGCCGTTATTGGCTTTCGTTCAACAGCGGGCGCAGTATTCGAAGCTGGAGCCGCGTTAGTCTCGGCCTGCGCTGCTGGAGGCGGCGTCTGATCGGGCGCTGCTGGTTGTGTTTCCGCAACCGGTGGAGTGGCTTGCGGCAAAGTGTGCGAGGTTCCGGACCAGGTAGAGGATCCCTTCCATGCCACGTACACCAAGCCAAGTATCAGAATTCCCAGTGCGGCACCCACGAGCAAGCGACGGCGATTTGGAGCTTCTTCGTACTCGGGGATCAGACTTGGAACGTCCGGACGCGTCGGCCAAGTACTTTGTGGCCACGTCTGCGGTTCGGTTGCGGCCGCCATATACTGGCCGGACGGGACGCGCTCGTCCGAGGTAGCGAATTCCCGGTCGTGCTGGCCGCCCGCATATCGGTCGATTTCGCGCAGATCATTTTCGGGGGGATCATTCTCGCGCGGCCCACTCTCGCGCTGGTGACTCTCGTGCAGATCACTCTCGAACCGGCTACTCGCAATTTGATCATTCTCTTGCCGGTCGCTGCCCACAGCATCGCGCACGACCGGCGCGCCCCACATTCCTCTTGTTGGGGTTGATGGTTCGGAAGAGGCAGAGCCAACCTGCGCCAAAGGCGCGGCACACATGCCACAAAATCGGTTCCCGAGACCGTTTCTTCCGCCACAAGACTCGCACACGATCCACGCCGATTCAGCTTCCTGATGCGGAGTTCGTTCCCTCGGCAATCCTACGGGCCGCGGTTGTACGCCGGGCTCCGGCGAACTGGTGACACGCTGGGGAGGCTCAACCTCGCCCTGTAGTTCGCGCAGCAACTCCAACACCGCTTCGTCGCGTTTCTCCGGTGGAGAAGTAAAGTAAACTTCGGCCCATCGCCCCATGTGTGCACCAAGCACTGGGTTTAAAAGAGGGTTCAGTTCCGGCAAGGGCAGGGTGCTGTTGCGGTTCGAATTGTTGTTGCCTGGCGCCAATCGCTGGTCACCCCCAGAGCGGTTAAGGCTATGATTGCACTCCCGGACTGCAAGGTTGTCAATCCGGCTCTGTGGAAATCGGTCGCTCGCTTGGCCGCGGAGTCTTAGTCGCAATTCTTGCGGTAGGCCGGCTCAAACTGATCGAGTTGAGCATCGCGCTGGTTTGCGTATCGGCCTTTAGGTGTCTTGCCGTAAAGGTCGGCCCCTGGGCAATAATACAATGCCGTATGTAGATCGACCCACACTTGGGTATAAGGATTACCCTTGTCTTGCGGCGCTTCCGGCGGGTCTGCCAGACCCATGCTGATGAGCATCTTGTCGAAAAGAGACAGATCGGCGGCTGGGTCTTGTTGGCGCTGTTGTGCGCTTCCCGAGGTAGTTGAAATTCCGGTAGCGCTCACTGAGTGCTCAGACCAAATACCCCAGCGAATCACGATGGCAACCAGAATTGCCGCAACCGCAAGATAAACATCACCGCGCCGTGCGCTCCAGAAACGGCCAAATGCACTCTCTCCGCGGGCATCCGCAAGTTGGTCCAGGAAGTCTTTGGCTTTTGCAGCTGAGGTCCAGGCGGCGCTGTCTTCAGTTGTCGTCGAAGCCGTCGCCCCAGTTGCCGGTTTCGGTTCTGTGTTTTCCTTATCAGCCTTATTAGTCGAGGGTTCGGAAATTCCCGATTCCTGCGATTGTGGCGCACTCTCGGGTTGCTTTAACGAGGAACTGGCCATCTCGCTCTTTCGCGGGACCGGAGAGAACGGATCGTCGTGACGGTAGTCGGCTCCAGCCTCTTTTCCCTTCTCCGCGGGCAAGGCTTTTAAGAACGAGCCCAGCTTGCTCTGCAAGCTCAGAGCCGGTTCTGCGCTGGTTCGTGGCGACCCGCAAGTGCCGCAATACTGTTCTCCGGCCACCAACTCAGTGCCGCAAGAGCTGCAAATCGTGCTTTCCCCATCAGTGCTGTTTGCCGCGAATGCATCTGTTCCGGCATCTCTGGCCAAAGCGGAGAGATTGGGTTTGATTTTTTCCAGAGCCTCCAGCATTACGGAACGCTCTTCGGCAAGTGACTTCTTCCAGGTTACCTCTTCGTCTCGCGCCAGGGCTTCCGTCACCAACCCGGCCATCAATTGGCAACTATGAACGTCCGCTTCGCGAAAAGCATTCGCCGCGGAAAAGTAAAGCTCCAACGCTCCGGCCACCCCTCCGTCGTGATAGACGGGGACGGCTATCAGAGCTTGAATTCCGCGGTGCCGGCACTCTTCCACGTCGAGCAGGAACTCGGACGTTATATCGGGGCAGCGAGCCACTTGTCCGGTGCGGAGGCAGTCGAAACAAAGCGCTCGCTCTTTTTCTACTTCAGTACCGCGCGGAAGAGCGGTTGGGCCGGTGCCTGCTGGGTAGCGGACCTTTTTTTCCTGCAGAAGTCCGACGGCTGCGCCACTTGCTTTTGTAATGTCGACCAAACGCTCTAGGACCATCGCCATCGAGCTTTCGAAATCGAGCTGGCGCAACTGAATTTGATGTTGCGTTTCGACGATCTTGGCGAGGGTGGAAGTGTAGTCTTCCGAAACCGAACCGGCAGAAGAAGGTTCGGTACTTGTCTGGAAAGCTGTCGGGGCGGATGCGGAAGCGCGGGTTGCTTGTTCTTGCTCTCGAAGCTGCTCGCTGTGCAATTCCAGGCTGAGGTCAACCTTCTGCTGTGCCCGGTTGTGCTCTTGCAGCACCCAGGCCGCTTCCAGCAGTTTGGCGAGGATTTCCTCGTTCAGAACTGGCTTGTGTTTTTCGTCCGACACGATTTCTTTCGCCACTATCACCGGCCGTCCGTTGTGCAGGGTCAAGCCGCGACGAGCCGGGACTGCCCCTATTTTATTGCAAATCCTTTCGCAGCATCGGAACACTGTAGGACTACGCGTACCGGGAAATTAACCGCAGCCAATGCCACGCTCCTGCTCTTAAAAAAGGAGGACACAGATCCTCCTCCCGTCAATAGTTTATAACGCCAAACGGCGACTAGAGACTAATGCATACGCGACCGGAGATGACCTTCGTAATCTCAGGGGAGAGCGGCGTGGCTGATGATGTTGTCTGCGACGAGATCAATTTGCTTGCATGCGTTTGCCGCTCAGGGAGAAGTGCACCGCCGGTGTGATGATAAGCGACAGAACCATGGAGACCAGCACGCCGCCGATCACCGCGATGGCCAGCGGTTGCAGCATTTGCGAGCCCGCGCCGAGGGCAAAGGCAAGAGGAAGCATCCCCGCGACGGTGGCCATGGCCGTCATGACAATCGGTCGCAAGCGCCGCCGCCCCGCCTGTAGGATTGCCTCTTCGGCGGTCATTCCTAAAGCTTGCATTCGCTGATCCGCATCTAGGAGAAGAATGCCATTCTTGGCCACGATGCCGATCACCATGATCATCCCCATGAAGGAGGAAATATTGAATGTGGTGTTCGTGATCAGCAGGGCAATGAAGACTCCTGATGTAGACAACAGCGCTGATGCAAGAATCGCAACCGGCGCTGCGAATGTCCCAAACTCGAATAAGAGCACGATGAAAAGTAGAAGAATCGCCAGAACCAGAACCATGACCAGATCATGGAATGAGCGCTGCTGTTCTTCGTATGTTCCGCCGTACTCGACGCGAATGCTCGAAGGGATGTGCAACCCGGCAACCACACGCTTGACGTCGGCCATGCCACTGCCCAGGTCGCGGCCTTCCAGTCGCGCCGTGACTGCTACATCGCGCTGCAGGTTCTCGCGGCGAATTTCGGTTTGACCGGGGATTTCAATCATGTTTGCCAGGGCGCCGAGCGTGGCCGTGTGTCCGGTGCTGCTCACCAGCAGCGTGTCACGCATGGCCTGGAGCGAGGCACGGTTGGCGGCGGGAAAGCGCACGCGCAACGTGTAGGCGCGGTCGTTCGTGACTACGGGGGTGGGCGCTGGTTCGCCTTCGAGAATCGCTGACGCATCGAGAGCCACCTCTTCGGCGGTGAATCCGGCGCGCGCTGCAACGCTGGGATCGACGTTGAAAGTCACCGCAGGACCGCTGATCGTATTCTCGATGCCATTGCGCACATCGACTACGCCTTTAATTCCGCCCTTTCCAGTTTTTTCATCCGGGCTTATAGCATCGGCTACTTTGGGTGCCCACTCTTCGAGCAGTTTGGCATCTGGCGAAAACAATTTGATCTGAATCGGCTCGGGAACCGAGGTTAGGTCGCCGATCATGTCTTGCAGCACCTGCGTGAATTCCACGTCCAGAGCCGGTTCTTCTTGCTTGATCTTCGCGCGCATGTCGGCGATGACTTCGTCGATACCCCGGTCGCGCTTGCTTTTCAACTTCACCAGAACGTCGCCGGTATTGGCTTCTGTCACGGCAGCCAGGCCGAGTTGCAGGCCAGTGCGCCGCGAGGTGCTTTCCACTTCAGGAATCTCGCGGAGCATCTGTTCGACGTGGCCAACCACGCGATTGGTTTCCGCCAGCGAGCTGCCTGCCGGCATTATGTAATCGAGAACGAAGCCGCCTTCGTCCATTTCCGGCAGCAAGTCCGAACCGGAAAAGCGATAACACACATAAGAGACAACCACGAGCGCAAGACTGAAGATCAACAGGAGACGAGGCCGCTCTAAAGCTCGCCGCAACCAGCGCTCGTGGAAATTCACGATACGCAGAAAAAATCCGCCGAGATGAGCTTCTTCCGTCGCTAAGAGCTTTTGTGCATCGGGCTCTCCAGGGCCGATTGTCGAAGCTGCCGATATGGTCGTCTCGTGTAGTTGGGATCGCGAGCGCTCTCCCCCATTGGTTTCGCGGCGGCGTTGGATCAAGTACTGGCTGAGATCTGGCGTCCAGGTCAGCGCCAGGCCAAGAGAAGTGAGAAGTGCGACCGTCATCGTCACTGCCAATGCACGAAAAAAAACTCCGGTGACGCCAGTGATTACGATCAGCGGAACAAAAACCACGACCGGCGTAATTGTCGAGCCGATCAAGGGAACTGTTATTTCCTTCAGGGCGCTTTCGATTGCTTCGACGCGGCCCTGCCCCGTGTCGCGATGCAAGACAATGTTTTCGACAACTACAATCGCATCGTCGATAACCAAGCCGACGGCCGCAGCCAGTCCGCCCAGCGTCATCAAGTCAAATGTCTCGCCCATGACCTTGAGCGCGATAAACGTAACTGCGATGGTCACTGGAATCACCAACCCCGCCACCAGCGACGTTCCCCAGTCGCGCAGAAAAACCACCAGAATGATGGAAGCGAGAATCAATCCCAGCAGAATCGCATCGCGCACGCTCTTGATCGATTCATTGACGATAATTGACTGGTCGTAGAAAGGCTCGATTCGGATTCCGGGAGGCAGAGTCTTGCGAATCCGCTCAATCTCGTCGTGAACCTCCTGTGCCACCTGCACCGTGTTTCCGTCCGGCTGGCGGTTGATGTTCAGCAAGACCGCTGGCTTGCCGTTAGCAGTCACGATTGTGTAAATCGGTTTTACGCCGGGAGCAACCGTGCCGATGTCTCCGATACGTACAGGAATACCGGCTGGAGTATTTTTAACGACCGCATTTGCGATCTGTTCGGGAGTGCGCACCTGGCCATTTACCAGCCCAAGGTAGAGTTGATGATTTTGTTCGAGCAATCCCGGCGAATCGATCAGGTTTGTGCGCCTCACAGCTTCCAGAATGTCGGAAACCGTAACGCCTGCGGCCAGCAGCTTCGAAGGATCCGGTGTGATGTGAAACTCCGGCTCCCGGCCTCCCTGAATCACGACCGTAGAGACTCCATCGAGGCGGTTGAGCCGCGGCTTCATTTCATACGTTGCCACTTCCCACAGCTTGGTCTGCGGCATGGTGTCGGAGGTCAGGCTGTAGCCGATGATGGGGAAGCTGGCGAATGTCATGCGGTGCGCTTCCACTTTGGCGGAAGCGGGAAGCTCGGGCTGTACGCGGGAGAGCGCAGCATTTACGTATTGCAGCGTCTGGAACATGTCCACATCCCAGCGAAAAAAAAGGTCGACCTCGGCGGATCCCCGGCTGGTGATGGAGCGTACTTGTAGCAAGCCGGGAACGCTGTTAACTGCTTCTTCTATAGGCCGGGTCACCGTGACCATCATTTGGTCGATAGGCATCACTCCGTTGTCGACGCCGATGAGTACGCGGGGGAAATTTGTAGAAGGAAAGACTGATATCGGGATCGTGAATGCAAGATAGGCGCCCAAGAGCGCCAGTGTCAGAATCAGAAAAATGACCGGTCTGGAGTGCCGGGCAATCCAGTGGTCGGCTTTCGGCGAGTTCACGCAAACGCTCCGGCGCGTTTATTTTTCACTGGAGCCCTCGCTTGCAGGCTTGGGTTCTTCGGCAGGGGCCGATTTCGCCGCTTCCACTTTGATTTTAGTGTTGTCGGGCAGGCCGTATGCGCCACTGGCAATGACTTTGTCGGTCATCGCGAGCCCTTGGACAACCTGCACGTCATCGCCTTGGCGAATGCCGGTCTTGACCGCCTTTTGATGGGCGCGGCCATCCGTTCCCGCGACCATGACGGCCGTTGAGCCATCAGGTGCGGCTATGACCGCGGCGGCAGGAACGACGAGAGCGTCCTTGACGGTCTTGGCGGTCAGCGAGAGCTGCACGCTGGTTCCGGGCTTCAACTGATGCTGAGGATTCTTCGCTTCCAGCCAAACTTCCACCGTGGTGCTGTTGGGATCGAGCGCAGGGCTTACAACGGTGACCGTGCCCGTGATCGGTTTGTCGATTCCCGGAATCGTCATCGTGCCCTCGTCGCCAACTTTCAACCTTGCGGCGTCGGCTTGCGGAATGTGAGCTTTGGCAATGACAGAAGAAATGTCCATGACGGTCAGGAGCGGCGAACCGGCTGTGGCCATTTCTCCCGGATACAGGGGACGATCGGTAATGACTCCATCGATCGGGCTGCGAATTTCGGAATAACTGAGCTGCGCTTGCGCTCCGAGATATTTTCCCTTCGCCGATTCGAGCTGGCCGGCGGCGGCCTTCAATTCTTGTTGCTTGCCGATGGCCATTAACGCATCCAGATGCTTTTTGGCAATCGCATATTGGTTACGCGCCTGCGTGATATCGACTCCCGACTGGTCGAGTTCTTTGCGCGGCAGCGCTCCCTGCTCGAAGAGTTGTTGCCGGCTCTGATAAACCTTCTCTTGGGCATCGAGCGATTGCTTGGCCTGCTGCGCTTCGGCTTCGGCTTTTTGGATTTCCTCGGGCAGGCTGGCGCCCGTTGTGGTCTCGTACGTCGCCTGTGCCTGATCGTAAGCGCCTTTATTCTCCTGAGCCGCCGCTGTCAGGTCGCGATTTTCCAGCACCGCCAGCAACTCGCCCTGATGCACGTGGCTGCCACGATTGACCAGAAATTTCTGCACTGGTGCACTGATTTTCGGCACAATCGCCGCTTGCCTCCGAGGAGATAGGATCGCCTCAGCGCTGATGGTGTGCTCAATCGTGGTCTTTTCGACAGGCACGACCTGCACCGTCACAACCGGTTCGCCTTCGGTCTTGCCTGCGGCGCAACCCGTCAAAAAAAGTGAGCCAGCGGTCAAGACCATTATCAGAAGTGATCGCAGCCAGTCTGAAGAATTTCCGATGGCCGAATTAAGGAACAGTGTGACTGGATGGCGATTCATTCGGACTAGAAGTTTCCCGTCAGAGTTTGCAGGTTGGCCACAGCTACCCAAAATCGCTCCTGTCCGTCATCGTAGGCATTTCGCGCTTGCGTCAGCGTATTTTGCGCGTCCACGATTTCGAGTACGGTGGCTTCTCCCGCTTGATAACGCAAATTGGTCAGGCGCAGGCTATCCGCCGCGAGTTCCGCGGAACTGGAAAGCGAATCCAGTTCCGACCGTGCAGTGTCGGCTTCGCTGTAAAACTCCCGCAGATGGCTGAGCAACTGTCGCTGCGAAAAGCTTAGTTCTACGCGTGCCTGATCGCGGCGCAATTCCGCATGCTTCAATTTGCTGCGGTCGGCGCCCCAACTGAAAATCGGAATTTGTAGAGTGGCGACCGCCGAATAGCCAAGATTGCGAAGGCCATCGGTACGGATGGCGAACTTGTTGGAGTCAATGCCGTAAAAGTAATCGACGTTCAGAGCAGGTAGCAATCCTCCCCACGCGGCCGTGACCTCGTGGTTGGCGGCCTCCAGCGCCGACAATGCGGCGCGCAACTCAGGATTACTTTTTTTCCCCGCCACTTCGACCTCGGAAAAAGATGGCAGAGGTTCCGGGTTCTGGAGATCATCCACCACCGTAAAATTCTGATTGAAATCCGGAAACAGCAAGACGGCCAGATCCAGCCGGCTCTTTTCCATGTCGAGCCGCGCTTCCTGCAGTTCGCGCTCCTGTTGGTGAGTTTGAATTCTGGCTTTAATCACGTCGGCGCGGGCCACTTCACCACCGTTTTCGAGCTTCTGGCTGATGCCAAGGAACCGTTGGGCTTCAGTCGCAGCTCGTTGTGCGCTGGCGTACTTGCGCTGGGAAACAATGAGCCCGTAATAAGCCTGCGTAACTGTAACCACCAATCCGCGTGTGGCAATCTCCGCCTTGGCGCGGGCTTGCGCCAGCGCTGCGGATGACCGTCTATAGTCGGCGAAGGTGGTCAGCGAAACGGCCTGATGTACGTCACCCTGACTAATATATTCATGCACACCGTTATTGGCGACGAACCGGCTGCCGGAGCAGGTGAGGTTTGCCGCGCACACTGCGGGCTGTCCAGTGCCCTCGGTGTAAATAAACGACGTGTTGTAGTTGACCGACGGAAGTATTCCCGCACGCGCCTGCACTTTGTCTTCTCTCGCGATTCCGAGGTCCGTAACCGCCGCACGGTATTGCGGATCGTTGCTCTCCGCCCGCTTGAGCGCATCCTGAAAGGTAATAGTCAAGGGCGTGTCACCGTTCGCCGATCCCAGATTTTTTTGCGCTTCCAGGTCGACGCTCGACGACTGGGCCTGTGCAAAATTGGCTGTCGAGAAAACCAAGGTCAAGAAGAGAACTCTGGCAGAAAAAGTCTTCCCACTCTGGAACGAGATGCCCATCGTCTTGCAGGAAGCCATTGCAGAAATCATGAGCAGCACCCCGAAAAACCACAAGGTTCAGAAGCGTGAAACCCAAAGTATATGACAACAAAAGTCATATGCGGTTCGCGAACCAGTCTTGGAACCATCCTGTGTGTGGTCATCCGCGCAACGATGAAGCCCGGGTGAATCGTTTGTCGTACGCCTATCTCTGCTATCAGTTGCCAGCGGGAGCCCAATGTGGAACTGGGCCAGCTTACCACCGGTTTCCTGAAAGCTATCTGAAAGAGGAAAGGTTTGCTCGTAAGTGCTAGAACTCCAGAGTGTTAAAGGGCAGGGCATGGAAGAGGGCGATCAAATGGCGAAGCTCGTGCAATCACTGAGATGCACGAAGCGTTCGGTACCCAGGAGGAAAAGGTGGTCGATCTCGACGAAATCAAAGTCACGCCGCGCGATCAACAGGTCTTGAGCCTGCTGGTCCAGGGGTGCAGCAATAAGGAAATCGCGGGCCAGTTACAGATCAGCCCGCGCACCGTAAAACAACATCTTCGCACGCTGTTTCTGCGCGCCGGCATCCGCGATGGCCGCAAGCGTGTAAAACTCGCCATTGCCATGTTCACCAAGGAGGAGGAAGTAAGGTCATGATGCCAAGAGAGCAACTTACTCCCAAGGAAACCCACGTCGCAACCCTGGTCTGGCAGGGGTTGACCAATCGCGAAATCGGCAAGGTCATGGGAACCAGCGAGCAGGTCATCAAGAATCATTTGCGCAGCATCTTCGACAAACTGGGCGTTTGGAGCCGGCTGGAACTTGCGATGTATGTCGCCAGCCATGGAGGCAAGAACTGGGCTCCGCACGGCCACAGCCAGGCAGTCGCCAGCGATTTGGATCTGGCGGGATGATTGTGGCGTGCTATGTAGCGGCCGGAGTCTGCAAACAGTTTCATGTAGGTCTCCGGCCGATGGAGCTAAATTCGCGTAACCCATTGCGCATCAGTAGGTTTCCCGAACAGCCGTGCGGCGCGAGAATTGCAACTGGCAATTGGATACGCGACCGCGAGGCTTGCAGGCTCTAGGTTTCCGTTTCTATGTTTCAGGTGCGTAATATGGCTCATAAAGAAACATTTTGGATGGCTTGCGATTCGACGGAGCAGTTGCGCGCGGAGTATGGACCTTTTCACACCCGCGCGGAAGCCGAGTCGGAAGCGCACAAGCTTGGATTTTCGTACCTTCTTCGCTACGAGCACATGTTGGGAGAAAACGAGGAAATCCAGGAGGTGCGCAGTATTTTTATTGAGCTAGATGGCGCTACGCAACCAGAGGAAACGGGGCCGGTTACACTGCACACGCGGTGCGCCACTTGCGGCGAGTCGGCTGCGCACGAGAAATCGTGGCAGGCGGAAGTATGGGCCGACATCCATGAGTTTGAACACAGCCGTCATCTCGTGCGCCTGTTCGAGCACGCTTTGGGACGGGGCTTGAAAGAAATTGGCAACTGGCGAGGCTAGGCGTTTTCTAGAAGCAAGTTGATAACAGGAAGCGGTTACGCAGCATCCGCCAATTGGCTGGCAGCGGCCCCGTCCACGAACCAAATCAGTTTGCCATCATCCGGCTGGACTAACTTCGAAGGGTATTGTTCGCCTGGAGCATCGCTCTGCAACACTGTTCGCAGCACGGCGGCCTTATCCGTCCCGCTCACTAGAAATGCAACTCGCCGCGCCGCATTCAAGACCGGAAGGGTAAAGGTGATCCGGCTGGCCTTCAGTTTTTCCACCCAGTTCGCCACCACGAGGCGAGATGTTTCGGTCAGAGCCGCAGTTTCAGGGAAGAGAGATGCGGTGTGCCCATCGGGGCCCATGCCCAGGAGAATGAAATCGAAGCGCGGGAATTGCCCCGGTTCCAAAGAAAAGAATTTGCGCAGTGTCTGTTCATACGCCAACGCAACCGCATCCGCATCGGGATTTTCCGCCGGAACCCGAAATACGTTGGCCGAAGATACCGGAATCTTCGACAACATTGCCTCCTCCGCCATACGGTAATTGCTGTCCTTGTCATCGGGAGGAACGTGCCGCTCATCTCCCCAAAAAAAGAATGTCTGCTCCCAGTTGAGAGACGAGCGCGCATTACTGGCCAGCAGGGTGAACAGACTCTTAGGCGTCGAGCCGCCCGAAAGAGCAATCGTGAATCGTCCCCGTTGTGCTATCGCTTCATTGGCGGCAAGCACGATTTCTTCCGCGGCGGCGGCAAACAATTCCTGAGGCGTGGCCAGTTTCCGAATGCTCGGGGAGGATTTCATAGCTTGAGTCTAGGACTTCCCATTCTGCGCGGCGCACCGGGCCGCGCCCAGCAGTCCGGCCTTGTCGTTGGTTACTACGCAAACGGGAATCGATTCAATCAGCGGGCGCATACGGCCCTTGTCCAAAAAATTCTGCATGAAAAGCGATTCCTGCAAACGGGACAGAATCTTGGGCGAGATTCCTCCTGCCAGGAACAGGCCTCCAGTGGCCATCACTTTCAGCGCCAGGTTGGATGCTTCCGCGCCATACACGGAAATCCAAAGCTCCAGCGATTTCTCTGCCAGCCCGCAGGTGCGGTTCATCGCAGCGCGCGAGATCGCGGCCGCCGCGTCGCCCGCATCGATCTCATGACGAAGTTCCGCCGGTTCCGAACCGCCGCCGGAAGAGCGCAGGAACTCATACACATTGACTAAGCCGGGCCCGGAGAGAATTCGCTCGTAGCTCACGTGCCCGAAGCGGGCCTGTAGAAAATGCAACAACTCGATCTGCACATCGTCTCGCGGCGCAAAATCGGTGTGTCCGCCTTCGCAAGCAAAAACGTGATGCCGGGTTCCATCCCAAAACAAACCCGCTTCGCCCAAGCCGGTTCCGGGCGCAATCACCGCCTGATTGCCTACAACTTTTCCGGTTACTTGATTCAAGGGAACCAGGTCCGATTCTTCAAGAGCGCCCACGCCCCAGGCGCTGGCCTCGAGGTCATTGATCAGGAAGGTCGCGGGTACCTTGAGCTGTTTGGCGAGCTGGGATTGTTCGACTACCCAGGGCAGATTTGAAGTCTCCACCCTGCCGTGACGCACCGGCCCGGCGATTCCGAAGCAGGCGACATCGGGGCGTGTTCCCGACTCTTGCACGAACTGAACCGCAATCTCGCCCAGTTCCTTGTGTTCGCGGCTGGGGAAAACGCGCTCAGAGACGAGATGGAAATGCCCGTTCGATGATTGAAAATAGGCGAGCCGAGCGTTCGTACCGCCAATATCGCCGGCCAGGATCATTTCTCGAAATTCCTCCAGCGGCGCCCGTCGCGTTCCAACAGCTCGTCGGCATCCTTCGGTCCCCAAGTGCCAGACGCGTAGTTGGGAAAGTTACGCGGCGGTAGCGCCTTCCAGATGTCGAGCATGGGGCTGACCACGGCCCATCCAGCTTCCACCATGTCAGCGCGTTGAAACAGGGTCTGATCACCGATCATGCAGTCGTGCAGCAGACGTTCATATCCCGTGCTGGGCTGCTGTTTGCCAAAGTATTGCTGATATTCAAAATTCATGTCCACCGTGCCCAGGCGCATAACCGCATCGGGGACCTTGGCCGCGAAGCGCAAGGAGATTCCTTCCTCGGGTTGGATGTGCAGCACGAGCTGGTTCGGCATCAGGTGATCGACCGGCGTATCTCGAAATAATACAAAAGGCGCGCGCCGAAACTGTATCACGATTGTGGTATTGCGCTTCGGCATGCGCTTGCCCGTGCGCAGATAAAAAGGCACGTCCGCCCAGCGCCAGTTGTCGATGAGAAGCTTCATCGCTACGAAAGTCTCGGTCCGCGAATCGGGAGGAACATCGCTTTCGGCGCGGTAGGCGGGGACGCGCTCGCCATCCATTTCTCCTTCGCCGTACTGTCCACGCACCGTGCGACTCAAAACGTCTTCGTCGCCGAGGGGTTGAATGGCGTGCAGGATTTTAGCCTGCTCATCGCGCACCGCGTTCGCCTCAAAGGAAATGGGCGGCTCCATCGCCGTCAAACTGATCAGTTGCATGATGTGGTTGGGAACCATATCGCGCAACGAGCCAGCGTGGTCAAAGTAGCCGCCGCGCTGTTCTACGCCCACTGTCTCAGTCACCGAAATCTGGACGTGATCGATATAACGCCGGTTCCAGATGGGCTCAAAAATTCCGTTGGCAAAACGGAATGCCATGATGTTCTGCACCGTCTCTTTGCCCAGGTAATGATCGATGCGGTAAATCTGTTTTTCGTCGGCCACTTTAAGGATTTGCTGGTTCAGCGCCTTGGCCGATTCCAGGTCGTGCCCGAAAGGCTTTTCAATGATTACGCGGCGCCAGTGGTCTGGGCTTTGTTCCATCATGCCGGCGGCGGAAAGCTTCTCCACGATGCCCCCAAAATAGTTGGGCGATGTCGCCAGGTAATAAAAAAAGTTTTGGTGCGCGGAGTGATCTTTGTCGACTGTGGCAAGAAATTCCTTCAACTGAGGATAGATTTTATCGTCCGTGAAATCTCCGGCAAAGTAGTAGAACCGGCTTTGAAACCACTCCCACACTTTGCTGTCCACGCAGTCGGTGCAGAACTCCTTCACATAATCGTGAACTTTCTTGCGAAAGTCGTCGTTCGACTTCTGCGATCGCGCTACGCCAACCACGGCAAAATCCTGCGAAAGCAAACCAGCCGAGGCCAGATTGTAAAGAGCGGGAATCAATTTCCGTCCGGTCAAGTCGCCCGCCGTTCCGAAAATCACCATCACGCAGGGGTCGCCCTGCTTACCCGAACGGCGAGAGCTGGCCACCGGCTGTTCCACAAGTTGAGCCATCTTCAAAGTCCTCAGAAGTCGTGCTGAAAAAGAAAAACAAAACGGAACTAGGCGCTTTTCTTCGCGGCGGCGGCGCTCGCTTCGATGTGCCCGCCGAACTTCTGCCGCATGGCGGAGAGCATCTTCTCGGCGAACGTATGCTGCTGACGCGAACGGAAGCGAACATACAACGCAGCGGTCAGGACATCTGCCGGAACCGCTTCTTCAATCGCCGCCTGAATGGTCCAGCGGCCTTCGCCGGAATCCTGCACGTAGCCTTCGTACTCGGAAAGCGTGGGATTCTCCGTCAGCGCCATCGCCGTGAGGTCGAGCAGCCACGAACTCACTACGCTTCCTCGCCGCCACACCTCTGCGATATCAGGCAGATTCAGATCGTAGCGATGTTCTTCGGGCAGTTCCTTGCTGGTGGCGTTCTTGAAGATGTCGAAGCCTTCCGCATATGCCTGCATAATGCCGTATTCGATGCCGTTGTGCACCATTTTCACAAAGTGGCCAGCACCGGACGGCCCGCAGTGAATGTAACCGTCTTCGGCGGTGCCTCCCAGTTTTTCGCGCCCCGGCGTGCGGGAAATATCGCCCTTGCCCGGAGCGAGCGTTTTGAAAATCGGATCAAGCCGCTGCACGGCTTCTTTCGGCCCGCCAATCATCATGCAGTAACCGCGGTCGATACCCCAGACGCCGCCGCTGGTGCCGACGTCAACATAGTGAATGCCCTTGTCTTTGAGTTGCGCTGCGCGGCGCACGTCATCTTTGAAATACGAGTTGCCGCCGTCGATGATGGCGTCTCCCGCCTGCATGTATTGCGAGAGCTTCTGCACGGTCTGTTCGGTCGGGCCGCCGGCGGGCACCATAATCCATACTGCGCGTGGCGGCGTCATACGCTTGATGAGATCTTCCAGAGAGCCGCTCTCGGTTGCGCCTTCTTTGCCCAGCGCCTTGACTGTGTCGGCGCTCAAATCGGAAACCACAATCTGGTGCCCGCCCTTCATCAAGCGGCGCGTCATGTTCGCGCCCATCTTACCTAGACCTACCATTCCCATTTGCATCGATCTGCTCCTGATGTTGCTGTATCGCTGTTGAGTCGCAAGAAAAGACTTATTGAATCGCGCCCGATCTTACCGCCGCCGCTAACGGTTCGGGGACGAAAGTCTTCAGTCGGCTCACGGTCGCTATCCTTTTTGCCCCGCGCTCTTTTGTCCGGTGCTCTTTGCAACCGCTGCCAGCAATTTGTCGAAAGCATCGGCAAAAAGCTTGACACCGTCGTCGGTGAGCTTGTCGGTAACTTGCTTCATCGAGATACCCGCTGCCGCCAGATCGTCCATGGTTTTCTTTGCGCCGGCTACGTCTTCGGTCAGGCTCTGCCGCAACTTGCCATGATCGCGGAACGCATCGATGGTGGCTGGAGGCATTGTGTCGACGGTGTCGGGTCCGATGAGCTCTTCCACGTACAGAACGTCGCGATACGCCGGATTCTTTGTGCTGGTGCTGGCCCAGAGCACACGCTGCGATTGCGCGCCCTTAGCTGCTAGCGCTTCCCAACGCGGACCGCTGAAAATCTTCTGATAGCTGGCATAGGTCAGCTTGCCGTTGGCGATGGCCACTTTGCCCAGCAAGGTCTTCAGGAACGCTTGCTGCTGGGGATCTTTCGTTGCTTTGAGCTTCTCTTCGATTTTCGAATCCACCAGCGAATCGATACGGCTGATGAAAAAGCTCGCCACGCTTGCCATCTTCTTCAGATTTCCGCCGCGTCCCCCCAGATCTTCCAATCCGGCGATATAGGCTTCAGCAACTTTCTCATAGACATCCTGCGCGAACAGGAGAGTGATATTGATGTTGATTCCTTCGCCAATCAACTGCCGGATCGCCGGTAATCCTTCCGCCGTGCCCGGAACCTTGATCATCACGTTTTCGCGCTGCACCGACTTCCATAGGCGGCGGGCTTCGTCGATCGTCTCTTTCGTTTTACGTGCGAGATAAGGAGAAACTTCCAGACTGACATACCCGTCGCGAAACTTCGAGCTTTCATACACCGGGCGCAGGATATCCGCCGCGTCCTGAATGTCGCGAATGGCAATCAGTTCGAACCGGCCAGTCGAATCGAGATCAGTCCGTGACGACAGCGACTTAAGCATATCGTCGTACAACGAGCTCTCGCCGATAGCTTTTTCAAAAATCGACGGGTTCGAAGTCATGCCGCGCAATCCGTCGTTTTCGATCATCTGCTTGAGCTTGCCTGTGGTCAGCAGGTCGCGGCGAATGTAGTCCAGCCACATCGACTGGCCGTAATTCAAAAGTTCTTTCAGAGGATTCGTCGTCTTCGAGGTGGGTTCCAGAACTCCGGTTGGTTGCATAATCGTCTCCATGATGCTGCGCGCTGAACTAGCTTTTCGCGCGCGGTTGGTTAAGCGGACTTGTTTCGGGCGATGGCGCTTCAGTTGGCCGAGAGGACTTTTCGCGCCTCCGCAACTACTGCTTCGACCGTGAATCCGAAAAACTTCAGCAAATCTTTTATTGGCGCAGAAGCGCCAAAGCGATGCATGCCAATACTTCGTCCCTTGGGGCCGACGTAACGGTCCCATCCAAATGTAGCGGCCATTTCCACCGACACTCGCGCGGTTACGGCCGCAGGCAGAACGCTTTCTTTATAAGCCGCATCCTGCCGCTCAAAAATCTCCCAAGATGGCATGCTGACCACTCGCGCCTTAACGCCTTCCGCCTGCAATTTTTCATATGCGTCGACACAAAGGGAAACTTCGCTTCCCGTGCACATCAGAATCACATCCGGCTTGCCACCCGGAGCATCGGCCAGAACATAAGCTCCCTTCGCCACGCCGGATGCGGGCGCGTACTTTGTGCGGTCCAGCGTGGGCACGGGCTGCCGTGTCAGCACCAGCACCGCCGGCTGATGCTGCAACTGCGCAATCACTTTCCATGCTTCCACTACTTCGTTCGCATCGCCCGGTCGCAGCACGAGCAGGTTAGGCATGGCGCGTAGCGACGCTAGCTGTTCGATGGGTTGATGCGTGGGACCGTCTTCGCCCAGTCCAATCGAGTCGTGGGTGAAAACAAAAGTTGAAGGAATCTCCATCAGCGCCGCAAGGCGGATGCTGGCGCGCATGTAATCGCTGAAATTGAAGAATGTCGCGCCGAAAGCTCGAACGCCGGACACGACCATTCCGTTCACTGCCGCGCCCATTCCATGCTCGCGCACGCCGAAGTGCAGATTGCGGCCGGCATAGTCAGCGGCCCGAAAGTTGCCGGCTCCGTCGAACGTGAAGTTGGTCTTGGTCGAGGTCGCGAGGTCCGCCGCGCCGCCCATCATCCAGGGAATATTCTGCGCGAGGGCGTTTACCGCTTTGCCTCCGCTGTCGCGGGTCGCTAGGCCTTTTGCATCCGCCGGAAACGATGGCAAATTCTTGTCCCAACCATCCGGCAGTTCCCGGCGCTGCATCAAGTGCAACCGCTCCGCCAGTTCCGGAAACTTCTTTGAATACTCCGAGAACGATTTCGTCCACTGCGCACGCAACTCGCGCCCGCGCTTGCCGATACCGTCGCGGAAATGCTCGCGCACGCCATCGGGAACCAGAAATTTCGCATCCTCCGGCCAGCCGTAAAATTTCTTGACCAGCCGGACTTCTTCCACGCCCAAAGGTTCGCCGTGAGCCGCGTTCGTATCCTGCTTGTGAGGCGATCCGTAGCCGATGTGGCTATCGACGACGATCAGGGTCGGCCGGTCCGTCGTCTTGGCGAAAAACTCGAAGGCCCGCTTCAGCATCTCCAGGTCGTTTGCATCCGACACTCGCGTGACGTTCCATCCATAGCCGACGAAACGTGTCATCGCATCGTCGCTGTACGACCAACTTGCGGGCCCGTCGAGCGTGACCGAATTGTGATCGTAGATCCAGCAGAGATTCGAAAGCTTCAAATGTCCGGCGAGTGAAGCCGCTTCTCCGCCAACTCCCTCCATCAAATCGCCATCGCCACATATCGCGTAGACGTTGAAATCGAAGATTTCAAATCCGGGCCGGTTGAAATTCGCAGCCAGCCATTTTGAGACGATCGCCATACCCACACTGTTGCCAATGCCCTGTCCCAGCGGGCCCGTTGTCGTTTCTACGCCTGTCGTGAGGTGAGATTCGGGATGCCCCGGTGTCCGGCTGCCCAACTGACGGAAGCGCTTGATCTCTTCCATGGGCATGGCCAGCTCTTTTAATACCTGATCGTTTTCGTCGACGTCGCGAACCTCGGCCAAGTGAAGCATCGCATACAGAAGCATCGAAGCATGGCCGTTCGAGAGAACGAAACGGTCGCGGTTTTGCCAGGTCGGGTCAGCGGGGTCATAGCGTAGAAAATCCTGCCATAAGCAATAGGCAACCGGCGCCAAGCCCATGGGCGCGCCCGGATGGCCGGAATTTGCTTGCTGCACGCCGTCGATGGCGAGGGTGCGGATGGTGTTGATACAAAGAGTTTCCAGTTGCGTGCCCGTCACCAAGGTTTGTTCACTGGCTACCATGCAGTCTTTCCTTCCGCTGAAGCGAGGTCCGGTGCGGGACCTGGCAGTCATACAAAATTAGAGTGACCCGTCACAAAAAAGGTTCAGTATGCTGAGAGTGTATCAATTTCCAGGCGGAAGGGTTTCGTGGTTCTGTGAAAATTGGATGAATGGGCTTTAATGGAGAACTGCCGGACGCGATTGGAACGTTCTACTTCAGCAATTCCATATAGCTGTTTTCACTGCGCTTGGCGCGGGCATTTTCCTGAACATACTTAAGGAATTGCCGGAGGTTATCGCGTTCACCGGCTCCCATAGCGTCAAAGCGCAGGCGCACGCCAGTGTTGGGTGCACTTCGGGTAACAATTCCGGTTAGTGCGAAACCCTTAACCCAGATCTTGCCGTTGGCCAGCCAGAGGCCGATCTCGACCTTCGCCCCGCTCTTTACTGGTTCCACGGTCTCCACCAGACACCCTCCGACGCTGGTATTAAAAAGATTGCCCCAGATCGGCTTTTCTGCGTCGTCTACATGCAATTCCACTGCCACGAAACATCGAACTCGTGGATGATGACGACGGTCTCCCACCGGGTTGGGAGTAAAAATATCAGGCTCAAAGGGTGGACCCGTTAAGGTTGCGGGCGGGGTAGGCTCCGCCTCTTTCTGAATCTTGCTCCGAGCTTCCCGCTGCGCTTGTACTAAAGCTGTACCCGTCCCTGAGGCAGATGCTTTAATTTCTTGCATCGCCTTGAGCAAGGCTTCTTCTCGTCCTTCGGGCACTGCTTCCCGGTAGGCCTGCAACAGTTTTCCCACATGCCGAACCAAATCCGGGTCGGAAAGTATGCTGGTCCAGTCGGTTGCTTTGGGCTCGGAGGAATTCAGATTGCTCATAAAAGAATATTTGTCGTTCCAAATAACCGCGGAACTGCGCTTGTCGCGGATGCGGCGTCTCTCCAAGATGTATCGGGAGTCACTTACATTCAAGATGACCGAAGTCACCTGCGATGAGAACTTTTCGCATTCCCGCGATCTCGATCCCCAGAGTCGGCAGTTGAGGCGCAAAGCAGGAGATCGGGGTCGATCCTGCCCTTGGGTAAAGGAGGGAGTTAATTTACGTGTTGAAACCAACCGAAACGACCTGAGGTCCTTCTAATGGTAGCTATTTCGGAGTTCTTCCTGCACTGAAGGCGCTCTCGGCAACCGGAAGAATCGAATTGGGGTTCTGAGTCAGTACGCTGACGGTCGCTGGTTAGGGCTAGGGATCAAGTCTCGATCGGAGTCCAATCGTTTTGCATCGCCAACCGGGCCAAGCGAATCAAAAGCAAGACGTTATGCTATTTTCGTGAAAGGTGTCCCGCGATTTTGCGTTGGCGGGATGTTTCCAGATCCAGGAATGTGGCGCACCGTAAAAATTCTGCCAGGGGTGCTTCTCGCCTGCTTGCAGTTCATGGCGTCGTCGTATCTTTTTTCTCAGACCGACGGATCGGCACCTACGCCTTCCATTTCTTTGCCCGGTTCACAAAGCCCGTTCCTAGGAAGCGAGCCTTCCGGCAAAGCGACCGCCGAAGTGCTGCCCATCGACTTCAAAGATGCGATTGATCGCGGCTTGCGGTACAACCTTGGCCTGCTGCTTTCCGGGGATCAAGCCATTATGGCTCGCGGCGAGCGATGGAAGGCGCTCAGCGATCTGTTGCCCAACGTGCAAGGGCAGGTTTTGGAGAACGTTCAGACGGAAAGTCTGGCGGCCCTCGGCTTCGGCAAGATCTTCAAACCGGGTGTGTTCCCTGTTGCTGTTCCCGCGGTGATTGGCCCGTTCAACTACTTCGACGCTCGCGTCTCAGTCAGTCAGTCGCTTTTTAGCTTCAAGAACATTGAGAAGGAACGGGCGGCCGCGGAAGGACTTAAGGCGGCTCGCTACACGTACAAAGATGCGCGAGAACTCGTAGTTCTGGCGGTAGGCAACTCTTATCTGCAAGCCATCGCCACTGCCGCGCGCATCGAGACCACGGAAGCTCAGGTCAAGAATGCCCAGGCCTTGTACGACAAGGCCGCCGATCAACTGAAAGCAGGGTTGACTCCTGCCATCGACGCCCTGCGTTCACAGGTCGAACTGCAAACTCGCCAGCAACAGCTCATCGTCGCGCGCAACGATTACGCCCGGCAAAAGCTCGGCTTTGCCAGAGTGATCGGCCTGCCCCCCGGCCAGGAATTCCTGCTCACGGAAAAAGCGCCGTATCACGCTCTTACCGCTCAGCCTTTGGATGTTTATTTGCAACGCGCTTATGCCTCTCGTTCGGATTATCAAGCGGCCCTCGCTCAGGTGCGTTCAGCCGAGCTTTTGCGAACCGCAGCCAGCGCGGGACATCTTCCGACTCTCGATATGAATGCCAACTATGGCGATATCGGGGTTACGCCAGCCCACTCTAACGGTACCTGGCAGGTAGCTGGCAGTCTCAATATCCCAATCTTTGCCGGAGGAAAAACTCACAGTGACGTGCTCGAGGCGGAAGCCCAGCTCAAACAGGCACGCTCGCAACTGGGCGATGTTCGCGGTCGCATTGATTACGAGGTCCGGGCGGCCCTTCTCGATTTGAATTCCGCGGCGCAGCAGGTCGAAGTCGCGCGCAGCTCGGTTGATCTGGCCGAACAGGCCCTGGCCCAATCGCAGGATCGCTTTACCGCCGGTGTCACGGACAACCTGGAAGTTGTGCAGGCGCAGGAAGCGGTCGCAAGCGCCCATGAGAGCTACATTCAGAGCCTGTACGCGCATAACCTCGCCAAGGTAGAACTGGCCCGTGCAATCGGCGACGCCGAAGATGGAGTCAAGCGATTTTTGAAAGGCAATCAATAGCCTATGGAACAAGCCACCCAAAATCCTCCCGCTCAATCGGAGAAGCCGGAGTCCGGTTCCAAACCTTTGCCTGCGACGGAGAGGGATTTCCACACCCGCGTTTCGCGTACCAGCACTCCGGGTTTTCGCATTGCCGTGATCATCGGTGTCGTGGTCTTGCTGGTCGTTGGGTTTTTTATCTACCGTTACGTTACCAGCTATGAAAATAC
The DNA here is from genome assembly GCA_036513255.1 of Candidatus Sulfotelmatobacter sp. GTDB lineage: Bacteria > Acidobacteriota > Terriglobia > Terriglobales > Acidobacteriaceae > Sulfotelmatobacter. The sequence continues at coordinate 228,466 of DATBZH010000108.1, forward strand.
TGACGATGCGCAGGTCGATGGTCACGTCAACTCCATCAGCACGCGGATCTCCGGCCACGTGGTAAGCCTCAACGTGCAGGACAATCAATACGTAAAAGCGGGAACGGTGCTTGTCGAAATCGATCCTGCCGATTACCAGGTCGCCTCTGACAGCGCGCGAGCCGACTATGACAACGCGAAGGCGACCGCGGTGGCCGCCGGCGTGAATGTTCCCATCACGTCAGTCAATACCGAGAGTCAGGTATCGTTCTCACAGGCGGATGTTGACAGCGCGCGCGCTGGAATTCAGGCGGCAAAACAACAATTCGAGGCTGCCAAAGCGCAACTGCAACAGGCGCAAGCCAACGATGTGAAAGCGCAGAACGACCTCGGCCGTTATGCGCAACTGGTGGGCAAACAGGAAATTTCTCAGCAACAATTCGATCAGGCCACCGCAGTGGCCAAAGCCAGCACGGCGGCGGTCGACTCCGCCCGTGCCAGCGCGGATGCGGCGCAGCAGCAAGTTACCCAGGCCCAGGGAAAGCTGATTCAGGCTCAAGCTAATTGGCGCTATGCCAATACGGCTCCCAAACAGATGGAAATCATACGCGCACGCGCTGCTTCGGCGGAAGCCGAGGCGCAGCGCAAGAAAGCCGATCTCGATCAGGCGCAATTGAACTTGCAATACACAAAAATCGTCGCGCCGGTTGACGGCATTGTGAGCGACCGCACCGTGGAAGTCGGCCAGAATGTGGCGCCCGGTCAGGAACTCATGAAAATCATCCCTCTCGAGGACATCTGGATCACGGCGAATTTCAAAGAGACGCAACTGCGCGAGATGAAAATCGGCCAGAGGGTGGACATCAAAGTCGACGCCACTGGACGAGACTACAAAGGCAAGGTCGATAGCATCGCCGGCGCCAGCGGCGCCCGCTTCAGCCTGCTGCCTCCGGAAAATGCTACCGGCAATTACGTGAAAGTCGTGCAGCGCATCCCGGTCAAGATTGTGCTCGAGCCGGGAGCCAACAAAGACCACGAACTCCGCCCGGGAATGTCGGTCGAGCCTAAGGTGTGGATCGGGCAATGAGTTCGGCTTCGGCCTCGTTTGACAATGCCGATACCTGGCGTCCGGCGGTTAATCCCTGGATTATTGCGCTGGCGGTCACGTTGGCCACGTTCATGGAAGTGCTCGATACTTCCATCGCCAATGTAGCCCTGCCTCACATTGCAGGCGGTCTTTCCGCCGGCCAGGACGAGAGCACCTGGGTCCTCACTTCTTATCTTGTCTCAAATGCAATCGTGTTGCCCCTTAGCGGCTGGCTATCTTCCATAATGGGCCGCAAGAATTTTTACATGAGCTGCGTCGCCCTGTTCACTATCAGCTCATTTATGTGCGGACTGGCGCCTAACCTGGCCACGCTGATTATTTGCCGCGTGCTGCAAGGCATTGGTGGCGGCGGATTGCAGCCGAGCGAACAAGCGATACTGGCCGATACTTTCCCGCCCGCGAAGCGCGGCATGGCTTTCGCCGTTTACGGCATCGCTGTGGTCACTGCTCCTGCGATCGGACCGACCCTGGGCGGCTGGATCACCGATAACTTCACCTGGCGCTGGATTTTCTTCATCAACATTCCGGTCGGAGTTCTATCGATTCTCCTTACCTCACGCCTCATTCAAGACCCGCCCGACTTTAAACGCCGCAAACTTAAAGAAACGCACATCGACTACATTGGCCTTAGCTTTGTCGCTCTGGGTTTGGGCACCTTGCAGGTTGTCCTGGATAAAGGCCAACGCGACGATTGGTTCGATTCGCATTTCATCCTGATCCTTTCTCTGATCGCGGCCGCTTCGCTTATCTTTGTGATCTTTTGGGAATGGAGACAAAAAGACCCGATCATCGATCTGCATTTATTCCGCGAACGCACCTTCGGCATATCCAATCTCTTGATGTTCATGTTGGGCTTTGCTCTGCTGGGAAGCACTTTGTTACTTCCGCTGTTCATGCAGACATTGCTCGGATATACGGCCCAGCAGGCCGGTTTCGCCCTCATGCCCGGCGGATTTGCAATCATGCTGCTGCTGCCCCTTGTGGGGTTCTTGCTGTCGCGCTTCAGTCCCCGATGGCTTCTGATTTTCGGCCTGGTGGTGCTCTCCGGTTCGTTGTTCCATATGACGAATTTCGATCTCGAAATTGATTTCCGGACTGCCGCCACGGCCCGCATCATACAGGCCGTTGGCATGGCCTTCCTGTTTGTGCCCATCAATACCGCTGCTTACGCTTTTCTGCCGCGTAATAAAAACAACGCCGCTTCGGGGTTAATGAACCTCGCTCGCAACATGGGTGGGAGCGTAGGCATCTCCGTGGTGACGACTCTGCTCGACCGCCGGACTCAAGTACACCTGTCGAATATGGCAGCGAATCTGAGCGGCGGAAATCTAGCCCTGCGGTCGATGGTCGCCGGCGCCTCCGGGGCAATGCGCGCTCACGGAGCAAGCTCCGCGGCTGCTACCCAACGGGCTTATGCCTTGGTTCAGGGCGTAGTCGGACGGCAGGCCACGATGCTGGCCTACATCGACTGTTTCCGGGTCCTCGGCGTCGCAATTCTCTGCATGATTCCCGTCGTTTTCCTCATGAAAAAATCGAAACCCGGCGGCGGAATAGCGGTACACTAGATTCGAATTATGTTCCGTCTTATTACCATCGAGCGCGAGTACGGTTGTGGCGGCGGCGCCATTGCCGCTCAACTCGCGCAGCGTCTCAAGTGGACGCTTTGGGACCAGCGTCTGACGGAAGAAATTGCCCACCTCGCCAACGTGGACCCGTGCGAGGTCCAGCGTTGCGACGAGCGCATGGACAGTCGCTTCTACCGCTTCGCCAAAACATTCTGGCGGGGCAGTCACGAACGAAGCTCACATCTTATGGACCAGGCCTTCGATACCGACTGCATGGTTTCCATGATGGAGCGCATCTCCGTTGACATCGCGCGGGAAGGTAACGCGGTTGTTGTAGGCCGCGGCGCTCCTTATTTCTTGCGCCAGCAACCGGACGCCTTCCATGTTTTCTTATATGCTCCGCGCGCGGAAAAAATCCGCCGCCTTTTGGAAGACAGAAACAGCGAGTCGCAAGCGGAAGAATTGGTCGATACCGTTGACCGCGAACGCATGGCCTACATCAAGCACTACTTCAACGCCGACTGGCCGACGCGCTCTCTCTACCACATGATGCTGAACACGGCTATGGGCAATGAATCGGTCATCGACGCGATCCTGAACACAATGAATCTCGCGAAAGCCGGACCCAAAGCCACTGACTACGAAGAACCCAAGGTTCCCGCCTAAAGAATTACCCCGTAATACTCTGTGTCCCTGTGGTTAAGGTTTTGTTTTCACTTCTCCTCGAAGCGGGGCCAGGCAGCAATCACCACCACAAACGTCAGAGCGAGGCCCGAGGTGTCCTACAGCCAGCCGCGGCAGACCAGGGTCCATCCGTTCGAGAATCAACTTCCGAATCATGGCAACAAACTTAGGATGCACTCCCACCGTCTTCGCCCGAACCATAGGCAACGAGAGCGACTCGGCCAACTGTCGCGCTTCTACATCAAGGTCGTAAAGCACCTCCATATGGTCGGAAATAAATCCGATCGGCGCCAACACGACGGCGCTGGCTAGTCCGCGTGACTTCACCTCGCGTAGATGATCCAGAACGTCAGGTTCTAGCCACCGCTGCCGCGGCGCACCGCTACGGCTTTGATACACAAGAGCATCATTTCCAATTCTCAGCCTCTCTGAGATGATGCGCCTCACTTCTTCGAGTTGCCGCACGTAGTCGCTGGTCTCTGCCATCGAAGTGGGAACGCTGTGGGCGGTGTAAACAACCTGAATATTTTGACCAGTGCCATCCGGCAACGCTTGCAACGCCCCCTCCACCCGTTCCGCAATCGCATCCAGAAATCCGGGATGATTAAAAAAAGCGCGCAGCTTGTCTACCGCTGGCGCTCCACGCCCAACTGCCGCTTGCGCGCGAGTAATGTCTTCCCGATATTGCCTGCATCCGGAATAAGAACTGTAAGCCGACGTCACAAAAGCCAATGCGTGTTCAATACCGTCATCCCGCATCTTTGCCAGCGTTTGAGGCAGCATCGGGTGCCAGTTCCGATTGCCCCAATACACCGGCAATTTTGGCCCATTCTTCGCTAGCTCCGCGCCCAATGCGGCGATCAGATCTCGTGTCTGCTGGTTGATCGGGCTCTTCCCGCCGAAATGATAGTAATGTTCCGCGACGGCCAACATGCGCTCCCGTGGCACATTTCGCCCTCGCAGCACGTTTTCGAGGAAAGGAATTACATCTTCGCGGAATTCCGGCCCGCCGAAAGAAACGATTAGAATTGCGTCGTAATTCATGCTGGCATGTCCCAGCCTTGGGTCTGGGATATTATTTTGCTCCACGCGGCCCATGCATCCCGGGCGCTAAGAAAATAATCGGAGATTCCATGCTACAGGAGTTGGAAGAAATGGCGGTCGCGGACAGCACCACGATACCTTGTCGGCTGGAACGTGGCTGGTTACTGTGCGCAGATTTCGTCGGGACCGCTCAGTCCGTTGCCCTGCTCACTGACAGTGGCCGGTCGAGCGAAATATTCATCTCCGTGAATCGAGGCAAAATCACGTCCCTCCCGTGGCGCGTCGCCAGGTAGATGGCGGAAGCGCAACCGGAGATGATCCGCGCCTGTCCCGCCGTTGACGCATCGGTGGCACTCGAGACAATCGCCTCGAAGATCAATTGGAAAGTATCGTCGGCTTCCTTGCCTACACCGGCGGTCACGCCAAGATTGATTGCCATCCAGGCTTTTCCCGGACGCTCGCCGTGAAGTCCGCCTTCCTTATCGATCTTGGTGTGCGATCTCTGGTCCAGTTCGGCCCCCGCTAGCGTTGCCGCAATGGGGAATTGGTTTCCACCAGGCAACGTCAAGCCGGTAAATGTCAGGTACAGCGATCCCGCGCGGCTCAGCATACGGGGCGGAATTTTCTTAACCACTTTGCCCTCAACCAAACTGCCTGCGGGCAACACCACATGCGAATCAGAAAGCACAGGTTCGAGCAACCGCGCCTGCACTACGTCGCCCGGATTGCTCTTGGAAGCGCTCACATCGCTGAGCAGAAGAATCTTGCACCGTGTTCCAGCCGGAAGAACCTGGGGACCCTCGGCAGGTCGAGCCCTGAACTCGGTCCTCGCGGAATCTGGTTTCCAGTCGTTTACCGGGAAAGCCTCGAGTATCATTGTTGTAGGAAGCGATTGCTTTTTTGTCCGCTCTTCTCCTTTTGGCGGACCGACTTGGACGGCGCTTCCCTCGGTTCCACCGCCTTGAACGGGTCTTGTTTTCTTCGCCTGAGCTACCACCTCGCGTTGACGGCTGACCGAGATCAACGAAACCCGCAGTGGGCTTTCGCCGCCAGCGCCGGTCACAGACGCAGCTTTGAACACAGGAAATTTTTCGTGACGTGGTGTAAACAGCTTGATAACCTCGGGCCAATGATCATTTGGAATCCTGCGCCTTTTTCCCATGCTGTCTACGGTCAGGCGCACGGCGCTTCCGGCCATGAACAATGCGTGGTCGTCAGAATAGACGTCTCGGGTCAACTTACCCTCGACGATATCGCCGGGTTTCAACTTTGAAAATTTCACCGGGCCACTCAGTTGCACTTTGACGTAAAGCCCGGAGCTTGCCGCAACCGAACCCGCAGGTTTGGCTGGTTCGTCGGAGGCCCGACAAAAACAAGCCGTGAAGAGAAGAGCGCATGACACAGCCGACGCCAATTTCTGCGTAACACCAAAACGTCGCATCTACGCTCCCTATTCATTCAAGTTGTTCTTGAGCGACCTATCATAGATGATCGGCACTATCGAATTACCGGCCAATGAAGTCCTGGTCAGAAAGCCAAGCGAAGCATGAACTGCATCTCACGCGGAGTTCCGGACCCGACTGGGCTAATCGGCGTCGTTGTGTTGACCGTGTTGATGATGCTGCCGAACCCCGTAGTGTTCGATGGGTTGAAAGTGGACTGCGGCAAACCTAACTGCGGGTGATTGAAGATGTTGAAAAACTCGGCGCGAAACTCGAGGCTTGCGCGCTCCGTCAGCGGAATCGTCTTGCCGGCGCCGAGATCAACCTGCCAGGTGCCCGGCCCGCGGAGGAGGTCGCGCGGCGCGGTGCCGAATTC